>NZ_CP048649.1:0-666969 GCF_010669305.1 Aminipila butyrica
GTCGAACGCGCAAGTTGAGCCACTTCCAACAGAATGTCCAGTGAATAGCTTTGCCTCAGTCCCCGAATCACCAGCGTTTTTTGCGCGCTTTTCGCTTGTCTTCCAAAACCAAGGCTTGCAAGTTTTTTAAGTAGGCTACCTCTGCACGCAACCGCTGGTTCTCTGCAATCAAATCTTCTTCGCCCTTCGGTGGTAACTTTGCTGGACGACCCTTCTGCGTACCTCTAGCTGCACACGCTCGACCACGCCGCTCTACCGACAGACCTTCTGAGCCTTCTGTCAGATAGATGCGTTCCCATCTTTGGATGATATGATGGTTACCAATTTCAAATTAGCGCATGGCTTCTTTGTAGCTCATTCCTTCTTCTCGCATGGTTTCTACTACATGCTTCTTAAATTCTGCTGTGTATCTTTTGTTCGTTATTCCTTTCGGCATAGAAAAACACCCCTTTAGTTATTTCAGTATATCATACTGTCTAACTAAAAGGGTGCAGTTCAAAATCGACAGGCAGCTTATTTTATGTAGTCTATAATTTGGAGCTCTGATTTCTAACAATCTGCTACTTATTCTTCGGCTCCAGATAAATCCGCTTCTTCTGGTTTTATTATTTTTGTCTTTTTAACCACTTTATACGCCACATATAGTATCAAGAATAGCGGCAGTCCGATATAGGATACCAAAATTCCCTGCCAATCAATTGTACCTCCAAGAAAGGCTGCATAATTTTGTCCTAAAATTACAATGATACATAATGCCATTGCAAAAATCGGTCCAAAAGGATAAAATTTAGCCTTAAACTGTAACTCAGATAAGTCATGGCCCTGAGCCAAGAAAGCTTTTCTGAATTTATAATGACAAATAGCAATACCAAACCATGTAATAAATCCAGCCAGTCCGGCAGCATTGACCAACCATGTATATACGGTGCCTTCACCAATTTTAGTAGTTAAGAAGCAGACAGCACCAATTGCTGTTGTTGCCACTAAGGATAGGACCGGAACGCCACGTTTATTCAGCCTGCTGAATACTTTTGGCGCTTTTCCTTCCTTGGCTAAAGCATATAACATGCGAGAAGATACGTAAAGAGATGAATTTCCACAAGAAAGAATTGAGGTAAGAATTACAGCATTCATGATAGAAGCCGCTGCAGCTAATCCAGCTCTTTCAAAAATGAGCGTAAATGGGCTGACAGCAACATTATCAATATCTCCTTGTAATAAGTTTGGATCTGTATATGGAAGCAAGAATCCGATGACAATAATGGCTCCAATATAAAAAAGCATAATTCTCCAAAAGATGGTTTTAATCGCTTTTGGTACATTTTTTTTCGGATCTTCACTTTCTCCTGCTGCTACTGCTACGATTTCAACTCCTCCAAAAGAAAAACCTGCTATCATAAAGATATTCACAAGTGCAGCCCAGCCACCGACAAAAGGAGCATCTTTCAATGTCCAGTTAGAGAATCCCGGAGAATGGCCCCCTAAAACACCAAGAATCATTAATAACCCTACGACAAGAAATATAATAATGGTCACTACTTTAATACCAGCAAACCAAAATTCACTTTCTCCATAAGATCGGGCAGAATAATAATTTAATCCAAATAAAAGTGCTAAAAACAATATGCAAATTAATAATTCTGATGAGTCTGGCAACCAGAACTTTACTACAATAACCCCTGCAACCAATTCACAGGCCACGGTAATAGCCCAGTTATACCAATAGTTCCAACCAAGTGCAAAGCCAAGTGCTGAATCTACATACCTGGTTGCATAGGTTTCAAAAGAACCTGCAACAGGTAAATGGGTTGCCATCTCCCCAAGACTTGTCATCAGAAAATAAACCATAATACCGATTACGCCATAGGCTACAATTGCGCCTCCTGGTCCGGCAGAGCTAAGGGAACTTCCCGTTGCTACAAACAAACCAGTTCCAATAGCTCCACCAATAGAAATCATGACCATATGCCTTGGTTTCAAACTTCTTTGCATTTCTTTAGCTTCCATTTTTATACCTCCTAAAATAATTACATTTTGCATGATCTTTAGCAAGAATTTTCTTGTCTACAGTCTGAGGCGGTTTTTTCTCATTTTTCATTAGTTATAATCTATAAATTTTATACTTTCTCTAAACAAGTCCCATGCTGTATTGATAGGCTGCCTTTGCAATATCCTGACAGGCCTGATTTGCAGCTGGAGTATACGAGTCATTTGCAGCAAAGCATAAAATAAAAGGAATATCACTGTAAATAATTCCCACATCATTTGCTATACCATTATCTTCACCTGTTTTATGCGCAATTGGTATCTGAGGCAAGAAAAAAGGTATCTTACTGTTATTTTGCTGATTTTGCAAAATAGCAGACATTTCTTGGCTTGCTTTTGAAGAAATCAGTTCCTCTCTATACAGTTTTTCTAAAAACAATCCAGTTTCTTCAAGGGAAATCGTGTTTTCAATTTTTTTACTGGTATCAAAAAGACTCCTATTTAATCGGGTTTTGCTCATATTGAGTGACTGAATCAGTTCATTAATATTCGTCATCCCCAATAGCCGAATCAGTATATTGGTAGCAGTATTGTCGCTGATTATAATCATCAGCCGGCATAAATCCTCAACCGTCCATTCACTTTCTGCATGCAAATAATTGAGGACACCACTTTCCGGAAACATATCCTCGGATAAAATTCCTCTGGTTTTTTCAGCAAAATAGTCGGGCATTTTATTGTTGGGGACCTTATCGGAGTCACGCAAAATAATTTTTTGATCCTTTTTTATTGTTCCTTCTTCCATCTGACGAAATGCTTCTGCCATAATCCATATTTTTATGATACTGGCCGCTAAAAACTGGTCTTGTCCTTCTGTTAAAACAGTTTCACCTGTTTTTAAGTTTTTATAATATACGCCTGCATGCCCTTCTAGTGTACTTAACCTTTCATTTATATATTGTTTGAGCATATTCTCTCCCTTACCAAAGTTCATCTACTTTTTCTCTGTTAATACCTTTGTCTGTGAATGATTTCTGTGGATTCTCCGTCTTTACCAAGTACAACTGACAAAATATTTTCTGCCTGTGCCTCTACAAATAATTAATTCATCAAATCATCCTCCTATATCTCTCTGGAAATCATCTCCTCATAGGTCTCTCTCTTAACAATCAGCCGGTCTTCTCCGTCCTTTACCAGGACTACGGCAGCTCTCGGTATTCTGTTGTAATTGCTGGACAATGCATAGCAGTAAGCTCCTGTCCCCAGTACGGCCAGGATATCCCCGGATTCCGCCTTAGGTAGCTCTATATCGTAGATAAGGATGTCTGTGCTCTCACAACACTTGCCAGCGATGGACACCACTTCCGTCTCCTGCTGATTCATCTTATTCGCTATCAAGGCCTCATATTTGGCATCGTACAGACCTGGCCGGATATTATCCGTCATTCCCCCATCAATCCCGATGTATTTGCGGATGCCCGGTATCTCTTTGATGGAGCCCACCGTATACAGGGTAACACCGGCTTCACCTACAATCCAGCGGCCCGGCTCTATGGTAATCTCCGGCACCGACAGACCATATTCTTCGCACTTAACGTAAAGTTCTTCCATGACGGGATCTAGGAATTCGCTGATGTTGACAGTCTTTTCGTCGCCGGTATAATGAATGCCGAAGCCTCCGCCGATATTCAGTTCCTTCGTCTCAAAGCCCAGTTCTGCTTTCACCTCCTTCATCATTTTTAAGGCGATATCCAGAGCCGCCAGATGTGCTTCGTTGCTGCTCAGCTGGGAGCCCACGTGGAAGTGGAAGCCCATCAGTTCCACGTGTTCCATCTCCTCCGCCAGCTTGACCATTTCTTTCAATATCCCGTTTTCTAAAGGGATGCCAAACTTGGAATCCAGCTGTCCGGTAGTGATGAATTTGTGGGTGTGGCTGTCTACCCCAGGAGTGAAGCGGAATAAAATCTTTACTTTTTTATTTGCTTCTCCGGCGTATTGATTCAAGTTTTGCAGCTCGTACCGGTTATCTACCACAATCCGGCCCACGTTGTAATCTACCGCCATCTGAATTTCTTGTAGCGTCTTATTGTTCCCATGAAAATCCAGGTTCTCCATAGGCACACCCGCCTTATGGGCCGTATAAATTTCGCCACCAGACACCGTATCCATGCCAAGCCCTTCCCTAGTCACAATCCGGCAGACCTCCAGAGTCTGAAAAGCCTTACTGGCAAACACGGCTCTGGTGTTTGGGTATTGATTCAAAAATCTGGCTTTAATTTCTCTGCACTTGTCTACAATGGACGATTCGGACATCACGTAAAGGGGGGTGCCGTACTTTGCAGCAAGCTCTGTCATATTACAGCCGTCAAAAATAAAATCCTTTTTCTTCATCATATGCTCCTCTCGTTCTTACTTGATTAGTTCGTTCAAGTTGTAAAGTGGCTTGTTGACGGACTAATGCAAGGAAATTACAAATCTATGATTTGTAGATTTCTACTGCTACTTTCTCTTATACCTTGTTTCATCATTGCGTATTGATACATATTCCTTTGCCTTACTATTAGGCAAAAACCATGCCAAGCTTGTAAATCCTTGTTCTTCAACGTTTATATAAAAATATCTCATAAAAATTTCCGTTTTTTCGGAAGATTTCGAAAAATAAACAGCAACCTATTAAAAAATGCAGTTCACTTATATGAACTGCATTCCGTTTTTACGAACTTGTGCGATCTTTTATAGATTGTACTTTTTTATTTTCTGATAAAAATTTGTTTTTCCCATCTTCAATGCCTGCATAGCCCGCTTTTTATCGTTGTTATAATAAGCCAACGTTTCCAGAATGGCGCGCTTTTCTGCTTCTTCCGTGTATTCCTGGAAGCTTTTCCAAACCGTCTGACGGATTTTACCCTGATGACTGGTAATTCTTTCTGGCAAATGATGTTCCGTAATAATCCGGCCGTCTGCCATATTAGCAGCACGCTCTAAGGTGTTCTCCAGCTCCCGCACGTTGCCCGGCCAGTGGTAACCAATCAGCAGTCTTTGGGCTCCAGGCGAAACAAACTTTTCGCCGCATTGAAGCTTTTCACAGATTTGGCTTAAGATTTCGTCGCACAGGCAGCAGATATCCTCTTTCCGCTCTCGGAGAGGCGGCATCCAAATAGGGAAAACATTGAGCCGGTAAAATAAGTCCTCCCGAAACCGCTCGTTCTTAATTTCTTCCTCCAAATTTTTGTTGGTAGCTGCAATGATTCGCACATCAGCTGTAATAGAGGTCGTGCCGCCAAGTTTAAAAAAAGTTTTGTTTTGCAATACACCTAGAAGCTTGACCTGAGCAGCCAGGCTGATATCGCCGATTTCATCCAGAAAGATTGTTCCCCCCCTGGCCTTTTCAAACAAGCCTGCCTTCCCTTCGCTGTTAGCCCCTGTAAAAGAACCCTTTTCATAGCCAAACAGTTCACTTTCCAACAAACTTTCCGGCATGGCCCCACAATTCACGTGAATGAAGGGCTGATCTTTCTTGGTACTAGATCCGTGGATGGTCTCCGCTAAATGAGATTTACCCGTTCCACTCTCGCCCAGCAACAGCACGGTAGAATTGGACCGGGAAGCCTTGCACGCCAGCTTTTTTACATTCTTCATAGCGGGGCTTTCTCCTTTTATGATGGTCATCCCCTCTTCGTCCAATACCTTGTCGTGTACTAACTCCTTCATTTCTTCTATGTAAGTCAACGCATCATTTCGTTGCTGGATAACTTTTTGCAGGCTGGAGATATCTTCAATCTTTAAAACCGCCCCATCTCTTTTCCCTCGTATATCCACTGGAAATACAGAGCATAAGGTAGGAATGCCATTAATTTCGGAAAATTGATCTTTATACGTACTGCTTCCACCTCTGGCGACATTACACAGTTCCTGAATAGCTGCACCCTCCTTGTGAATACTGCTGATATCCTGATTGATGATATCCAAAGCATCTACCGTAGGCCCTTTCGCCCGGTAATGCTTTCCGTTGAGCACGTACAGCAAATCTTCACTTCTGGCCGTATATCCATCTGTTTGATAAAACTTTACCTTAAAGGTGCTTCGATCGATGATGACCAAATGGCCAATGGAATTAATATAACTCATCACAAAAGATTCGCCGCCAAAAGAGATGGTGATACTGTCACTGCCAATCTGTACTGAAACAGGGAACCCCAGGATTTCGGTCTGTAAAGAAACAGACGGCAGAAAATCTTCCCCCTGATGATAATGCCGGTATACGGGCTTAATGCTACCGTCCTCGAAGGTCCCTACAGCCATTAGCACATCGGTTGGTCGAATAGTTTTATCAAAGATACCAATCTTGCTCAAACTCTCGGGTTTTAACCCACCATCATCTTTCCCCAGACAGTTGTCTCCAATGATAACCAGATCTCCTTTTTTGATGGCTCCTTGAGGATGGCCCGTACCCATGCTTTTGTCAATCCGAAAGATTTCCTTCGCGCGCTTGTTGTACAACTTAATCTTAGCCGCCTTGTCCACATAAATAAAGCCTTCCTTCATCATATCCGTAAAAAGACTCAGCTGCTCTAAATTAAATACCACGTTTTCACACCACCTTTACAGAAGAACGTCCTCCTGTTTACTTTGCTATTTGGCTCTTATTTTATCTTATAATTTTATAATATTCCACCAATTTTCTTTTTTTCCATATAAAATCAGATGACTTTTCCTTAACCCCTTGAAATCAAGCTCTCTTGAACTTTCTGAGAAATAGTGCTACACTAAAAATAGACAAGCTAAACCACATGTTTAGGAGGAAACCATGGAATTACAAACTACTCTTGAAAAAAGACAGAGCATCCGACGCTACCGAGAAGGCGGTATCCCCGATGCAGATTTAGAAGATATTATCAAGGCTGCTGGCACAGCACCGTCCGGAAAAAATACGCAGAATTGGCACTTTATCGCGATAAAAAACAGACAGGTCATCCAGAAAATCGCTGACATTATCTGCGAAAAAAACGAAGCGGTCTGCTTGGAAATGGACAAAGTAGATCAGGAAAAAGCTGACCGCTTTCGCAAGTTTTGCAAAAATTTCACCGTCTTCTGGCGAGATACGGCTCCAGCTATCATCCTCACGCTGGCCACGGTCTATGTTCCTTCGGGATACAACGAATATAAACTGATCGGAGCGGAGCAAGAGATTTTGCTGGACCTGATGGGTTACCGAAATCCTGGCATGCAGAGCATCGGTGCCGCCTGTGAAAATTTGACCCTGAAAGCCATCGATCTGGGCTATGGCACTTGTTGGCTGACCAGTGCCAACTATGCTGCCGCCGAGTTGGAAGCCTATCTCAAAGATGAGCTGAATATTTTCAAGGAAGGCTACTTCTTCGTCAACATGTTCGCCATTGGGCTTCCTCAGGAAAATCAAAAAAGTCCAGCTAAAAAGCCCTTAGAGGAGATTTTTACTTTGGTCAAATAGGTTTTATTAAAAAAGGTGCAGAACTCTGTCAGGCTTTTACGCCTACGTCCTCTGCACCTTTTTTTATTTATTATCTTTGTCGTTTTTCGACTCCAGGTCTGCCAACTTGGCTCCACACAGAGGGCAGAAGTTGGCTTCTAACTTCGCCCTCCGCAGAGTCACCTGGCCATTAGGCCTATATACACACGGGATCTCCGCCTGGCTATAACCCTCTAATCCAACGAAAACCTGATCGGTCCGCTTGAACTGCTCCGCTATACAGGAACAAGTAAATTGCTTCATGCTCTTACCTCCTCAAGACTTCTATCCATATTATGTAAGGATCTTTACTCTTTTATACCACTGCTTTTGTGCATATTACGCAACTTTGGGTTTATTGTCCAGTGCTCTGCGAACAGATAAATCCCTTGCTGCCCCTAAACCAGCAAAAAAGCAGAGCCCAGCGACTCCAATAAGGATAGTAAGCGGTATAGTCCAGCTGCTGGTAGTATCATGTAGATATCCGAAAAGCATCGGTCCAAAAGCGGCCAGCAGATAGCCTATAGATTGTGCCATGCCGGATAATCTTGCCGCTTCATCAGCCTGATCTGTCCGCAGACTGAAAAACATCATTGACAAGCTAAAGGTAAATCCGCCTCCAATTCCTAATATAATTATCCACAAACCTGTTAGCCCAGCTCCCCCAAAGAAAAGCAGTCCCAACAACCCTGTGATGACGCATAGCGAGCCCAATACCACTAAAGACTGCTGGCTGGCTCTGCGCCCCGCAAGAACGGATCCGACAAAGGTCACAGGAATCAGCGCTAATTGCATAAGGGAAAGCATCCAACCCGCGTTGCTTGGGTTCATACCCTGTTGAATTAAAATATCAGGCAGCCAAGCGACCATGCAATAAAACACCATCGATTGCAAGCCCATGTAGAAAGTGACTTGCCAGGCCAGAGGGGATTTCCACATGTTGATTTCTTTCATTACAGGTTTACCCAAGCTGTTTCTTTTTTTCCATTCCGCATCCAATTCAGCTGTACCGTCTGTGACATCCATATCAGTTCTTTTATCAACGATGGCTATTTTCTGTTTTTTTCTCCTCAATTGAGGAATCCAAAGCACAATGGCTGTCAAACTAAGTATTGCCCAAATCTTCAATGCTCCGGCCCATCCCAAGCTTAAGCCTACTGCTAAAGGAATGCTTATCCCAGAGGCTAATGCTGCAAAAACATTCATAGAAACAGAATAGACTCCGGTCATCACCCCAACCTGCCTTGGAAACTCCTTTTTAATTAAACTTGGTATTAATACATTTCCTGCTGAAATGGACAGTCCAAGAATGGCCGTTCCCAAAAACAAGGCTAAGCTTCCAGCCCAGGAACGCAATAAAAGTCCTAGGGTAAGAAGGACAACTGACCAAAATAGAACTACTTCTGTTCCAAGCCTACGGGCCATTCCAGGTACAAGGGGTGAGAACAGCGCAAAGGCGAACAAGGGCAGAGTCGTAATCATTCCTGCCAGTGTGTTTGAGATATACAAGTTATCTCGGATTAAACTGACTAAAGGTCCCACTGACGTTAAAGGAGCTCGGAGATTTGCTGCAATAAAAGCGATACCGATTATCAGCATTATCGGCGCAGCTTTTTTTGAAAAGAGCGGTTGGTCTTTGTCGTGATTTCTATGTAATTGATTCATTTCTATTCTTTCTCCCTCTCCTGCTTTTTTAAGCGTTCTTTATTTTTATTATCTTCTAACCTACTCTTAAAGATATTGTTCGGCGAAAACATTGGGCATTCATATGGATAAAAACAAAGGAAAATACATGAAGCTACCGAATTATAGAAAGGCCCTAAAGCCCTTTCATCCACTTCAACAATCTTTTCCCTCCGCTTACTTCCAGCGCTATTGTCAGAAGCCAGATATGGCTTTTCTTCTATTTCCTTCTTAATCTCCCTACCTCCTTACAAAAGTATATCAAAATGAGTATAGCAACCATACGCTTTAAGAAAAAATTTTTATTCTTAAAAATTCTCATTAAAATTTTTGACCTTGCTTATCATGGACGACAAAAAATCAGATAAAAACGCTAAGTCATGTTCAGAAGCATTTTGCAACTCCTCTTCAACCATGCGGTTTAAGATAGAATGATACTCCAGATGGCTGTTGTGAGCGGTTTTGCCTTTTTCAGTCAAGCTCAGTGAGTATCTAGACAGATTAAGCTCATCAATTTCCTTAATCACCAGGGCCTTTTTCTCTAACTTTTTGAGAATTTCAGAAACAGCCCCTTTTGTTACGCCTAGAATATCGGCGAGTCCGCCTACATGAATGCCCGGGTGCTCAGCAATAGCCATTATTACATGTATTTCAGAGTAATAAATCGGCACATCCGTTCCAAAGCATCGTGACTTCTTGTCTAGCTCAATCAACGCAAACGCTAAATGCAGAGAATTATTCGCAATTTGATGTTTGTTATTTATAAGTTTATCCATATCAATAGCATATGGGTACTATACGCTTTTGTCAAGCCCCTATTCCTTATTAAAGATAGTATTATTTAGAAAAAAAATAAGGCTGCATAATCTTAGACATAGTCACGCAAGCCTATTAATTGAACTTGGATTTTCTCCACTGCTTATAGCTGCTCGCTTAGGCCATGAAAAGGTTGAACTTTGATATTTCAATGCTTATAGCAACATCCGGTCATTATCAATTTCAATTCAGTATAAATAGTTTATATTGCCATTGTGTATTTTTCAACGTTTGTGTATTATAAATTCCATATAATACACGATTATAACTACAGCTTGCAATTCTTTAGTACTTTTGTAGTACCTAAATCAATTTGATTATAATTAGCATGTCAACCTGGAGCTATAATAGAAGTAGAAGACAAATAATGACCTTTTAATTATACCAAAGAGCTTTATCAACTTTAAACTTGCGCCTTATCTTGAAGGTCTATAATAGGTAATACTTTTTGTGAGTATTCATCCCAATAACCATTTTCATCCCTACAATAATTATGAAGCCATATATACATCATTAGAGCCTCTAATTCTTGTTTCTTGCCTCGTATGAATGCCTTTTTTGGTATGTTCCTATATAATGATTCCAAATTAAACACATTCCTTTTCTGTGTATAGTCATATTCACTTTGTCCGAATCTATCTTTTCTATTTGTATTAGGCCATAAATCCTTATTCTCATATAGTTGATCTAACCATTTATACGCAAAAACTGCTATATTAACCCCATATTTTTTTCTAGTTTGTTCAAGCCAATTCAATATTGAATTAGAAAATGTATAATCAGAAAAACCCTCAGCGTGAGCCCTCTTTTTGTGATAGGCTTTAATAAATTGAAAAATCATCTCCGATTGTCCTTTTAACTCTGGGATCCGCTTCGTTATTCTTTTATATAATTCGTAAGAGACTTCTCTAAATTCCGATTCAGTGTTAAATATGGAAAAAAAATCATACTTTTCCAGCATATTTCCAATAATTCTATTTGCATATTTGCCACTTTTATCATAAATATTTGTAAGCCACTCAATTATTTCTGGTTCATAAGCCCTTAAGGTTTTTCTATACTCTTCAACTCTTTCGTCCTTAATAATTGATTTCATTTCAAATTCAGTAATACTTATATAATTCATAAAGTATTCAAAAATATAGTTAACACAGATTTTCAAATTTTCATCTTTGAATTTCCCATCAAATTCATCAAGCCGATCTTCTTTCTTCCGTTTTGCAATGTATTCTTCAATACTAAGCATACATGAACCTCCATTTTCTACTTTTTCTCTTTTTAAAGCCTCCAAAATCTCCGCATACTTCTTTTTCTATTTATACAATGTAGAAGGTACTCTTCCTATTTTAGCAGCTATCTGCTCATATGTCAGCCCATTCCTTACGCCTTTTTAAGCCCTCTAATGGCTCTAAGTGATCTCTTTTGTAGCTGGTTATACCTTTCTAGCACCTTACTATTTTTAAACAATATACAGGCCTGTGTGTCAACTGCCGCATCTGCCTAATTAATGCTCTTTGGGTAAGCCGTTCTATATGCTTCTCTTTGGCTTTTATCTTTTAGTAGCTCTTGTACGAATTTTTCTTGCTTATTCGTTAAGCCCCCTTTAGCCATACGGCTCACCTCCTTTTATTCTTTACTAAAAGTATTAAACTATGGTATATTGTGTTTATAGCTATATGTTATACTCAACTCCCAACTGGAAACGCCGGTGCGCCTCAACATGCTGATTCAATGAAAATATTACTAGATATCTATTTAGCTGCTTATTTAATTTTCGTATCAATAACAATGGAGGGGATGCCTATGTTTTATGCATTTCTAATAAATATATCAACAAACTTGATTTGGCAGGTTGGGGGTTGGGTATAGCGTATAATTTTTTATGTAAAAGGATATAAGAAAAGAACCACCGCTGAGATGGTCCTTAAAACTTTGATTTCTATTTATGTCTCAGATTCTGTTTCATCTTCATTATCATAAACTAAACGTGATTTTATTTCAGCTTTGCAACAAGGGCAGTTCATATAGCTTGTGGAGCGTCGATGTAAAGAAATCGTTTTTCCATCAGCTTCCCAACAGCAAGTGCAGTATGGGCCTTGCTTTGATCCGTCTTCTTCAATAGTATAAACAGCACCTCTACCTTCGCTATATTTAATCTTTTTTGATTTTTCTATTATTGTATTTAGCTCATCAATAGTTCTCTTAAGTTCAAAATTTTCTTGCTGAATGTCCATCATCTCTTTTTGTGCTTCTAATAGTTGCTTGGTTACATCTATATTATCAGCCTTTTGCATAACACTAACTGCATCTTTAATTGTATCATACCATCCCATTCCTTTGTCTCCTCTTAGCTATTAAAGTTCTAGTCACTTTCATATTTGTAATCATCCCCGCTCTTTTTTGCTCTTAGGTTCTACTTTTCTTTTTTTACTTTCGCACTTCCGTGCCCGTAATGTTCCGATAGCGGTTCTTCACAAAAATGCGTGACCTCATTTGTTTCCAAGTCAATAATCTTTTCGTAATATTTGTCATTCCGTCTATCTACCAATCTTATTTTTCTTACTTTTCTCTTATTATCCGCTCTTTCCGTGTACTCATCTCTTAACTCCCACGCTTCATTCTTTCTATATTTCCTATTTTTTGCTACCCATCTAGCAACATGAATCCCAAAACAGATTTTATGCTCAATTTTACCTAAGTCTACGATCTTTTTTTCACTCATTTGCTTTCTTCCCTTTTTTATTTAATCATATCCCTAAATCTTCCATGATTCAACAGCGTATGTTCGACATAATCTATTATAATCTGACACAATGAAAAACCCGCCAGTTTCCCAGCGAGTATAATGAAAGGAGAAAGGCTCTTACTTGCAATCATAGTTGTGAAATATACTCCTTATTTCCTTCTTAAATTAATTTAACAATTTGCTCGTCTGGCATATAACCCTACTACTTACGTCATCCCATTTATAAGCCTTGTTCCTTGGCGCATGGCTTCGCCGGCGGTATATGGGGCCATAACCCTTGCAAGTTCACGTCCATCAATTTCTATGATAATAGGTATAGTACTGCTCCCTCCAGTGCTGCCTCGTCTGGATAATGCATTATCAACAGCCTGCTCAATCGTAGATAGAGGGGCCTCGATGTTAGTACCGTGTTTCTGGTCGCCTAAGATAGCTAAGAACTCGCTGTTTGGCGGTATGACTGCACCGGTGGCAAGCTTGGGCAATGAAACTCTGCTCAATTCTTTTATATTAAATCCAAACTCATTACCACCGATTTCAGGAACCCAGTCAGGAATGGAAAAATTGATTCCGTTTAATGCCCTTATAATCTTATTTGCCGCGTCAATAAACCCATTTGCTAACCCTTCTGCAAATCCCAAAATTGAATTAATCCCCTTTTTTATTGGCTCTATAAAAGTTTGGTTAAACCAAGATGCAACACTGCTCCAGGTTTCTTTTATTGATTTCCATACTTCTATTGCTTTTTCTTTTATTTCGTCCCAATATTTTACGACAAGAACAATAACGGCTATTAAGGAAGCAATAGCAATCACCACAAGACCAATCGGCCCGGTTAAGAATGCAAAAGCTGCACCTAAAGCTGTGGTTGTAAGCGTTGCCGCACCAGATATAGCAGTCCACAGCGATGTTATAGCATTAGTAAAAAGAAGCTTTACCATATATGCGGCAAATAAAGCTGTTAATGTTGTAATAATGGCCACAATCGCAATTGCAATTATATTCCCTTCGCTTGCTGCTTCTATTAAGTCGGTAATCCCAACTACTACCTCATTCAATATTGAAACTATACTCGTCACAGCTGGAAGCAAAAGCTCACCTAATGCCCCCGCTAAAGAGGTGACGTTTTCCTTTAATACTCTAGTCTGGTTTGCATAGCTCCCGCCAAGAGTTTTCTCAAAATCTCCCTGTGCATCTGCTGTAGCTTTCATTATGTATTGATAACGTAAAGTGGCTTGCTCCGCCTGCGTCATAGATTCATAGGACTTTTTAATGCCCCCAGCTAAAGCAAACGCTTCAAGGTTGGCCACAGACATATTTATACCTAATTGTTTAAGTGGCTCTGTTTCTCCCGAAATTCCCGACCTTAATTTTTCAAATGCCACCTCTGGGTCTAAATTATAGAACGAAGCCATGTCGCCAGCTAGTCCCGTAATACCTTGTGACATATCTAAAATTTCTTTTTTGCCCAATCCCATAGATTTAAACATCGCACCTATAGTTGAAGAAAATTGTTTTGCTGATAATTCCGACAAACCAAACCGCTCAAGTGTTGTGTTTGCAAACTGGTCGATGGTCTTGGAACTTGCTTCAAAAGTTGTGTCTACGACATTCTGTACTTCTTGCAAGTCTGATGCTACAGTTAAAGCTTCTTGGCCAAAGCCTATAATTTTCTGCATAGAAAAGGCTGCTGCAATAGCAACACCAATTTTTTGAAATGTTGATTCTAGACTGTTGATTTCTTTTGATATTTGATTTGTCCCTTTTGTAAATCCAACGATGTCTGTTTTGGTGTCAAAAATTAAAGAACCTGCTGTTGTTCCAGCCATCAAATCACCTCCTTCTTTTATTCTCCAAGTAATTTATTAAACTTATCTAACGCACTTCGCTCTTCTGATGTAAGAAGGGCTTTTTTATCAAGCTCCGCAATATCTCTGTTCTCGGCCCACCACTCCTTTTCGGCCTTACTCTGATTGCCTTGTTTTTTCAATTTACGCTGGTGTACAAGCGTTGAAAATGTACACTCGCCCATTTCCATAAATGCGGTCAGAAATTCCCACCAATGCATATAATTCTTTGTTCTGCACGAGAACCCTAAAACTTTATCTACTCCGGAAAGGATATATATTAAGTCTTGTTCCCACGAGTACAGCTTGCCATAGCTCGGTCCATGCCTTGAATTATCCGTACCAGGTCCACCATCAAGAAATAGAATTGCCTGTGCTAAGGCTTCGTCATATTCTGAAAAATCCAATTCCTCATTGAAAAGTATGCCAATCATAATTTGCACTTTTTCCAGGTTACTCAATACAGGATCCTCAAGCAGGCGTAAGATAGCAATGCAATCCCTAAAGTCAGTATTGATCTTTATGTCTCTTCCATTAATGGTAAGTGATTTCGGGAGATACAAAGGATCCATTACTTTTTACCTGCTTTCCTTTTATGATCCTTGATAATACTTTGTACCTTACAATTACGCTTTGACATTTCTGCCCTTATAACCGGGAGCATTGCATTTAGAAAGTTTGATGCTACATAATCCCCGTTTTCTGTCTTGGCCGAAGGACTGGCATCAGCAAATATAATTGCCGATGCTCCTATTCCAAATACTCTGTCGATTTCATCGCTGATAAATTTGTCAATATCTTTTTGTATGCTAAGTCGTTCCCTTGCACTTTCGATATCGCTCAGTTGTGATGCGTTACGGTCATGTGCCTCTGCTCTTGCCTGGAACTCTGGCATCTTGGCGTTAAATTTATCCATCATTAAAAAGAAACCTTCGACGATGTTAGTGCTTTCAGGGTTAAATCTCAGCACCCGGCTTTTATCTCCTTGGATGGCAAGCTCAATCATGCCAGCGTTGAAACTAATTTTTTCCATATGTATTCCCCCCTTGTTCTGTTCTCTGTTTTTCAATCTCGTCAGCCAGATACCCTAAAAGCCCCAGTATCTGTTCCACACTACAAGCTCTTATCCCGAAATATCGCTCGCAAGCTCCTTCTCCAAGAAGATCGTCAACAAAATTCCAGCATGCTCTTATAAATGACAGCTTGAATTTCCGATCAATCCAAGAAATCGGTGCTGATCTGGGATACAGGCGTGTTTTAAAAGTAAATCTCCTCGTTAGCTTTATGACCTGATTGCCTGTCAAATCAATCCTGTAAACCCTCCCCCTAATTCTGATTTCTGTTCCTAGAGGAACGCTATTGTCAATCTGCATTGTCATCACCACTTGTCCAACCTTTTGTTTTATGCCATTCGATATTGTTCCGAGGATCACCTTCGCAGCTTCCGGTTCTTACACAATCTTCTACCTCTCGCGTAATCCCTTCTCGTGTCATAGTTTTGGCATTGGCTTGATACTCCCCTGTGCTCATACTTTTTAACAGCATCCTACTCACTCAATCCACTTCCTCTCTTTGCTCCTGCAATGAAATAATCAATTGTTTCTGTTTCAAAGTCACAGCCCACAATCTTGGAAAGCTTAATTAGGCCTTCGGTAGCAGCCGAAACGCTGTAACTACCAACATCTTTTACACCAAGCTCAAAGTTCAAACCAATAGTGTCAGCATAGAAATCAACACCATTCCCCACGAGACTATCAGTGTCTTTTGTCAGCCGATATGGTTCGGTACCATCATAAAGGCCGTTTTTCGTAAGGGCTTTGGAAAGTACCGACATACTGATGAAATCTCCCTGAAACTGTTCTATCATTGTCTTAGATGGCTGAATCCCCATCTGAATCAATGACAGCGTGCTCGCAAGTATCGGCTCATTTGCATTCTTCCAAACATCATGAGCTGCGTTAAGTTTGGACCTTAACTCTCCCAAGTTACTGCTAAAAGTCTCAAGTATGTCCGCTTTGACTTTATTAGTCGATGCGGTAAGCTCAGCTTTTTTCTGGCTTCTGTAGGCTTCACTGATATTCTGGTCTGTTAGAATCTTTTTCAGCTCTACATTATAGTCCTGTTTAATCTTCCTTGATTTTTCTATGGCTTCTTTTAAAGCCGTGAAATTTTTCTGCATTTTTTCTTTTCCTTTCTCTTTCTGTAATGAAGGCTTATTCGTCAAGCCCTTCACCACCAATCTGGCTTATGATATCGTCAAATTTCTGTGTACTTTCAATGTTAACATCAAAATTGTCTGTAAATAATCTGTACCTTTTGCCTAGCAGCTCCGCCGCCTTGTTTGCATCTACCAGCCTTGCCGGAATCTCTACTGTCTTCGGAACTTCCGTTTTGACCGTCTGTTTTCTCATGGTGCCGTTTTCATCAGGCACATATTTTGATTGTTCTTCTTTTATGGTAACAACGATGTTCTCCTTATGTTCACGCCGCATGACCGCCGTTAAGTATTCCATGATTTCTGTAGCAACTGCAATTCTATCCGATGCAATTTCAGAAAGCTTCTCGTTTATCAAATCCCCAAGTTTTGATAGGTTTTCTGACCCTATATTTTGATATGCCCTATCACTCTTGGCGTTATATCCTGCCTTCTTGGCTGCCTCTGTAGCATTGCCAATCTCTATGTAATAGTCAATAAAGCGTTTTTGTTTCTCTGTCAGTATCACAATACACCTCCTTTCTGAAAATAAAAAAGCGCAAGAACAACTGATGTGTCTCAGTCATTCCCGCGCCTAAATTTACCGGCTTCCATCATTTTTTGATGGGGTACTATCTTTTTATTTTATTATATCACATAAACCCTTATATTTCAATGCTTGCACCAGTTATTTTTTGTGAAATCCCTTTAATTTTTGCTGTAATATATGCTTTTGAAAAGGGCTTTTCAGCTTGATTTCCTTTTATACTTTTAGCCTCTAATACCGGGTCAAGAGCGGCTAGAATAATCCGCTTTTCTTCCGGCGTTTCATATGATATTTTTATTTTAACCATAAGCTTACGTTCCTTTCTCTTTGCGTAACCTAACTACGCAAAATTGTGCTGTAATAAATCTTAGGCTAAGGTTGCCCTTTGTGCGCATAAAATATCCAGCATTTTATGCACACCTTCTGCACTGCATTACCAAATCAAGGGTCTGTCCAAAATGCTGCCGTCATTCCAGGCTCAATGCAAATTTCCGCTCAATTATTGTGTCATTACTTGATTTTAGATTGCACAACTGATAGAATCATCTTGTTGAGGGAGTGATTCTATCACTCTGGCCACTGAGATTTGCTTTGAATAAAAGCTTTCTTGGTGGCCTCTTATTTTAATGCATGCATCCATTAGTAGGTCTACAAACTCGGGGACCTTATCAATATTTTTGCAACAATATTTCCCCTTTTCAATCTCCGTCTGTACTGTTTTTCTCAATTCCTCGATTTCTTCAACTGGCATTGATGAAATATCCTTACAAAGGCTAGATACTCTTAGGGCAGTTTCACCTATTCCTATAATTTGAATTGCCTTCAGTTCATCCTTAGGGCTGCGAGCTCCTTCATTTGCTTGTTTAGTTTTGGAAATTTGACCTATAGCTGCCTTTTTCTTTGCCCTCAATTCTTGTAGCGTGCGGATACGTCCTAAATTGTAAGCTTCTATCATGCAAATAGCTATATCTCTATTCCCGCTCTTATTTACAATCTGTCTCAATATATCCATTACATCATGGTGAGGAATAAATTGTTCTCTCAGTATTTCTAAAATCGGCTTATTCATTATTCATATACTCCTTCCTAAACTAAATGCAACCCGCATCCTGAGGCATATAATATATTTTCCGTTCTCCATTTACCAAGTTTTCTTGCAGCTCTCTAAAAACACTCTTAAACTGTTTTTCATTTCTATAATGTGCAACTTTATATGATTGCCTATTCTCAGGGTAAAAAACGGTTATAATATGTACTCCTTTTCCTTCATCATAATTGTTGCCTATCGCCTTACATGGCATTATTGCCTTTCCGTCCTGTGTTTGTATATACATTTATCTCACCTCTTTCTATTTTCCATAGCTAATAAGTATTAAATTTCCTAAATGAACTTCTGCATTTCTAAAATAAACATTAGTTTCAACTGAATAAAACCCAGCTACCAGATCACCAAGTTTGTCTGTATGTACCACACTAATTATGCGATTTGTTCGCTTTAACATTTTTAACCTCCTATCTTTATCTTGTATATAAAAACTGTTACACTCTACGCCTTTATATACTCAAATCCGCACCCTAAAAATATATCTTACATTTCCTCCCTCAATGAGAACTTGTCACTTTGATAAATTGCATCAATGACTACATCTTTTTGTCCGTTTCTTTGTTTTCTCACAAGTATTTGCATAGGAACTTTAAAATCATGGTCCATTTCTCCATTTTGATGTAGCATAATCACATTATCCGCATCTTCTTCAATGCTGCCAGATTCTTTTAGATCCGCTAATGTCGGTACTCTACCCTGCGAATCCCTGTTAATCTGTGCTAAAAGAATAATAGGTTTTTTGTGTTTCATAGTTAGTGTCTTACAAGTGCTAGTCATGTGCGAGAACCGTTCTCTTATGCTATTAAAATGCTTATACTCTTTCAGTTGAGTTAGTTGGTCTATAACTATAAAATCAGACTTATAATACTCTATGTATTTTTCTATATCTGATAGATAGCCTACATTCTCAATTACTTTCAGATTCCTTTCAATTCTCTTAAAAGCACTTAGCCATGTTTCTAATTTATCGTATTCGTCTTTACTCATTTTTCCTGGAGCTTTCAAGTGCTCATGCACTATGTCAGTATCCTTACAAACTAATCTTTCAACTAACTGAGTTGCTGACATTTCCAGTGGAAAAAATAATACATTCTTGCCTTTAAGCGCTGCTTTAAATGCTATTTGTAATGCAAAAGCTGTTTTCCCAATGCTTGGCCTCGCTGCTATCACTGTAAGTTCCTCCCCCCTTATGCCCCCTGTGATATAGTCAAGTCTTGGTATCCCATATTTAATTGATTCGTCAGCCATAAGCCTGTTTTCTATTTCTGACCAATAAAGTTTTGAAAGTTCTGCGGGCTGCTTTATCTCAGTATTGCTTAACTTCTCAATCTCTTTATTAATTCGATCAATTTGAGTTACAATATCATCTGGTGAGTTCTTAAGAGCTTCCAGCATATTTCTTATCTGATATTGCCTTATGAACTTATATGCAGATTCATATAAAGAAGGCATGTATTGAGAAGTGATATTTGCTATTTCTACTATAGAGCAATTAGCTTTATTGGCCACTGTCACCATGTCAATTTTTTCTGATCCACGTATCGCCTTAAACACATCACAATAAACTGAAAAATAACTAAAATCTTTTATATGATCTTTGTGATAGCCTAACAACCAAGCACCTAACAACTGACACTCGCATTCTTTTATATCAATCATCTTATTTCTATCCTCCTTAATCCTGTGCTCTCTTTAGGCTTGTCCTCGCAATTCTCGTCCAAGTAGTCTATGTACCCGCAATTAAGGAATGTACTACCATGTTTCCAATATTTACGCTCTGTCTTTTCTGCTTCTTGCTCTTTTACATATCGGCTTATTGCTCTTGTCATTTCTTCTAAGCCAATAGAGTAAAGTTTTTTCTTTTGCGTATCGGATATAGAGGCTTTACCTTTTTTTATCGGGTATAGTTGCCATATCTGTTTAAAAAAATCCTCTATATCTTTCTTGCTTGATTTATTATCATTATTATTAATATCATTATCATTAACATTATCATTATCAGCTTGATTTGCTTGGTTTTGTTTAGCAAAAGTAGCATTTGCCTGATTTGCTTGCTTTTGCTTAGCACTCTCTATACCACCTTTTCGCCCTGCTTCAGCTCGTTTCTTAACTATGCCTTGATACTTCTCTGTATCTCTATCTAAGTTGGCCTTTATAAAGCTAAACGCCATCATGGCCATACCATCAAGCGGTGGTACTCTGTCGGTCTGTACATATTGGAATATAGCCATTATGAGACTACCTTGTTCGCCAGGAGATAGCAGCTTAAATTGTTCCTCATATGTTGTATACAGTACGAATGATTTTTTCTTTTCTTCCACTGTTCACCACCTCATCAGTACAAACTGCACACATTTTTGGATTGTATTTTTAATTTCATCAATACACCTCCCTGACCTCATCATCAACTGGATAATGTTCAAAAAAAGCTCTCTTAGAGACTTTACCTGCAACCGTAATAAATCCATTAGCCTTAAGTTCCCTATTAACTGTATTTATAAATTGATATGCTTTTGCTTCCTTTACTCCAGTAATCTCCATAACTTCTTTACATGTAAGATAACTTTTTTTCACAATCATACCTCCTTTAATAAAATTTGTTCTACTGGTACATTTAATACTTTTGCAACACGACCTAAAGTTTTCGGTCTTACTCCCCTACCCGCTATTACGTTATTCAACGTTGGGCGAGGCATTTCACATACTTTTGCTAGGTCCTCTGTATTCATGCAAGCATTTGCCATTGCCAGTTTTAATTTTTCTTTATTTGCTTTCACATTCACACCTCCTTTTTTTGCATTCATTTCGATTGTGTTTTTATATTATCACAATCTATACGAATGTGTCAATATGGTTTTTACATTCTTTTTGATTGTGTTTTTTTTTAACTTATGATAAACTGTGTGTGAGGTGATGTTATGCAGACTACCACAATAGGAAAGAATATACAGAGATTTAGAAAAAAGAAAAAACTTACTCAAAAAAGGCTCGCTGAAATAACAGGATTGGCTACTGGAACTATTCAGCAATACGAATTAGATAAGAGGCAACCTAATATGAAAATTCTCCATAAGATTGCTGATACACTTGATGTAACTGTTAGTGATCTTATATGGCAGGGGGAAGGCAAGGCCCCTGAACCGGGGAAATATATAGATACACCCCCTTACGGTTCTAGGGTACGAACAGAAAAAGACGAACTGAATTTGTTTTTTGACGAATTAAATGGAATAGGTCAAACTGAAGCAGTTAAGCGAGTAAAGGAATTAACTTTCATAGACGAATATGTGAAAAAAGAGAAATAGAAAACAAAACGCTCCGGCTGCAACCGGAGCGAATGTTATAAACAGGTCGTAATGGTACAACCAAATTCAACAATTAATTGTATCATATTGCGACCTCTATTTTCAATACAAATGAAAGAGGGGTTATTTTTATGCCATCATATAAAAATGAGAATAATAATACTTGGTTCTGCAAGTTCTACTACAAAGACTGGCAAGGCAACCAACAACAAAAAAAGAAATCTGGTTTCAGGACAAAAAAAGAAGCACAAGCCTGGGAACGTTCTTTTCTGGATAAACATGCAGCAAATCCAGATATGCTTTTCAACGCCCTTGTAGAGTTGTACCTTGAAGATATGAGCAACCGCCTTAAGGATTCCACTTTAGACCATAAACGTATTGTCTTTAAGTATCATATACTCCCGTTCTTTAAGAATATGCCCATAAATGAGATTACGCCAGCCACCATTCGAAACTGGCAAAACGAACTAATAAAAAAAGGGCTGGCCGAGACATCGTTAAGCAGTTATAATTCGCAGTTTTCTGCGGTTATGAACTATGCAATGAAATACTATCAGCTTCCGGCAAACCCTGTCCGAACAGCCGGATCAATCGGCAAATCCCGCGCTGCATCAATGGATTTCTGGACACAGACAGAGTTTAATGCTTTCATACAATACTGCACAGCCCCCTATGATACCATATTTAAAACGCTTTATTACACTGGTATGCGTATTGGTGAGCTTATGGCTCTAACGTGGGGGGATGTGGATTTTAAAGCTGGTACGATAGCTATTAGTAAGACTTATGCCTGGACGAGCAAGGGCTATCAGATTCATGCCCCAAAAACACCCAAAAGTAAACGTGTAATTTATATTCCTCCCTTTCTTTGTGATGAGCTAAAAAAGTATCAGGAAAAGCTTTACAGTAGCTGTGCCGATGAAACAGTCTTTCATAGCCCTAGAAGCTCCCTTGACAGGAAAATGGCCGCCATCTGTACAGAATCAAAAGTAAAAAAAATAAGGCTGCATGACCTTAGGCATAGTCACGCAAGCCTATTAATTGAACTTGGATTTTCTCCGCTACTCATAGCTGATCGCTTAGGTCACGAGAAGGTTGAAACGACCCTAAACACATATAGCCACCTGTACCCAAATAAACAATCTGAAGTAGTTGAGAAATTGCAGTCTTTACAAATATAGTACCTTTTTAGTACTTTTTCCATTTGAATAACCCCTATAATCTTTGATATTTCAGCACTTATAGCAACATCCGATCATTATCAATTTCAAACTGTTCAATCAGCTTTTCTACAGTTATTTCCTTTCGTGCCTCTCCCGATATGTCCATAACAATGCGACCTTCTTTCATCAGAATGGTTCGGTTGCCATGCTCTAACGCTGCTTTCATGTTATGGGTAATCATCATCGTACACAACTTCTCTTCCCTAGAGAAGAAATCTGTCAGTTCTAAGACCTTAGCTGCTGCACCCGGGTCTAACGCCGCCGTATGCTCATCCAGCAGCAGCAGTTTAGGCTTCGACATAACGGCCATAAATAAAGTCAGCGCCTGCCGTTGTCCTCCAGACAACAACTTGGCCTTCTGCTTCATTCGATCCTCCAGACCCATGCCCAGCAGCGCCAGCTTTTCTTGAAACAATTCCCGCTGCTTTCTGTTAATGCCCGCCTGGAGCCCGTGAAGCAAGTTTTTATGATAAGCGATGGAAAGGTTTTCTTCGATAGTCATATCGAAGGCGGTACCCTTCAACGGGTCCTGAAATACCCGGCCGATAACCCGGGACCGCTTAAACTCCGACTGACCGCTGATATCCTTTCCATCCAGGATAACTTTTCCCGAATCTGCCGGAAAAACTCCGGATATGCAGTTCATCAGCGTGGATTTCCCCGCTCCATTGCTGCCGATAACCGTAACAAAATCTCCCCGTTCCAGATGCAGACTCAAATTGTCTATAGCTACCTTCTCATTGATAGTCCCCCGGCCAAAGGTCTTGTGCAACTTTTCTATTCTCAGCATTTCTCAACCCTCCTTCTTTCCCATGGATAGCTTAAAGGGAAAGCTTTCACTAAAGGTACCCACCGCTAGTGCCGCCACCACGATAATGGCCGATATCAGCTTTAAATCGCTGGTTGGCAGCCCGATGGCCAAGGCCTGAGCAATAATCAAGCGATACGCAATAGCTCCTAGAGACACGGCCACCAACCGCCGCAACAGCGATTTCGTGCCAAAGATAGCCTCTCCGATAATAACCGATGCCAGACCGATGACCACCATACCCGTACCCATCGTCACATCCGCAAAAGACTGATACTGCGCCAGCATACCTCCTGCCAAAGCCACGAACCCATTGGAAAGAGCCAACCCCAAGACCTTCATTCCCTCGCTGTTGATGGCATAAGCCCGAACCATCTCCTCATTGTCCCCTGTAGCCCGCAATGCAAAGCCCAACCGGGTCTTGAGAAAAAAGTAAAAGAGAGCAATGATGGCTGCCAAACTGATAGTTCCTACAATCAGAGCGGAGTAATTCTCTGGCAGCACCGCCTGCGCTGATTTATACAGTGTCTCGCTCTGCATCAATGCTACGTTGGGCTTACTGCCCATAATTCGGAGGTTGATGGAATACAGTCCCAGCATGACCAGGATTCCCGCCAAAAGAGGCTGAATCTTCAATTTTGTATTCAGTAACGCCGTCACAGCCCCTGCCATGAAGCCGCATAAAAAGGCTAACAGCAACCCCAGAAGTGGATGTCCCCCCATGCTGCATATTACCGCGGAGGCGGCAGCCCCAGTAACGACACTGCCATCCACTGTCAAGTCAGGAGTATTTAAGGTTCTAAAGGAGAGAAATACTCCCAATGCTAAGATCGCGTAAATTAGTCCCTGTTCCAGGGAACCCAGAAATGCTGGAAATGTCAATAACATAATGTCCTCCAAGTGTAACCAAACACGGTGTCCGTCAAATTTTTACTTGGACAAGTCCGTTGCTTTTTCTAAAATTTCAGCTGGAATGGTCAATCCAATTTCATCAGCTGTCTTCTGATTGATGTAAATCTGCGTCTTATCCATAATCTGTACCGGCATCGTTGCAGTACTCTGTCCATTCAGGACTTCTACGGCCATAGCGCCTGTCTTTTTTCCCAACTCTACATAATTCACACCGTCCGTCGCCAGACCGCCGTCTGCCACCATAGAGTCTGCTGCTACATAGTAAGGAAGCTCTGCCTTGTTCAAAACTCCAACGATAGTCGGCATAGCGGAAGCTACGGTATTATCAATAGGAGAGAAAACGGCATCGACCTTTCCTACCAGAGACTGTGCTGCCTGCTGAATCTCACTGCTGTTCATAATAGTGGCCTCTACAACCTTGATTCCCTTAGAACCAGCGTATTCCTTCAACTCTTTGATAACAGATACGGAGTTCACTTCGCCCGTGCTGTAAATGGCACCAATGGTTTTAATATCCGGTGTAACTTGTAACGCCAAATCCATGATTTTCGTAGCAGAAACCATATCAGAAGTTCCCGTAATATTTCCTCCTGGATTGTTTAGATCAGCCACCAGTTCAGCCCCTACCGGATCTGTCACAGCGGAGAAAATAATCGGAATATCCGTCGTCTCTCCCAATGCCGCTTGCGCCGATGGCGTAGCGATAGCAATGATTAAATCGTAATCATTTGCTGTAAAAGACTGACAAATGGTTTTTAGATTATTTGCATCATTCTGGGCATTCTTGTAATCAATGGTCACGGTATCCCCGTCCACAAAGCCTTCTTCAGCTAACTGTGAAATAATGTTTTGCCGAATGGTATCCAGAGATGGATGCTCCACAATCTGAACAATACCGATGGTTGGCAGATCAGCAGTGTCCTTTCCCGCATCCTCGCTGTCACCGCAACCAGTAAAAGCGGCTGTCATCAGTAATAACATCATTAATAATACTGCAATTCTTCTCTTTTTCATACTCTTCACCTTTCTGTTCAAAAACTATACAACCTTGATACCTTGTGTGATGAAGTCAGGTAAAACAAAAAAACACCTGACCTTGCATACGAAACATATACAAGGACAAGCGTCTGCCTGCGGTACCACCTTGTTTGATGCACTTTATAAGCACATCCTCTCTACGAGTGCCATCACACCCTCAGCCCATAACGCTGGCTTCGCGTCTTCGCTACTAAGCATTGGCTTGCACCTTCTCTTTTCACGTCGCCCTCAGAGGCCCATTTGCTGTGACTGACATTTATCTGGCTTTCACCAATCCAGAATCGCTTTGAAATCGTTTAACAGCTTTACTCCCTCGTCTACGGTTTACTTATTTAAGTTATGGGGGTATCATAACACTTATTTTGTTGGTTGTCAACAAAATAAATTGTTAGATTTATTGTTTAAACCAATATTTGTTTTTTATTTTTCTGTTGACAGTCCGATCATATTGTATATAATGTATATATACAATATTGTAAACGTTATTGAATCGATTGAGGAACTTTATGAATATTATCATTAGCAATTCCACTGGGCAGCCTATTTACGACCAAATCGCCGCCCAAATAAAAAATCAGATTCTAAGCAAAGAGCTGGAAGCTGGAACAGCCCTGCCCTCCATGCGCCTGCTGGCCAAGGAGTTGAAAGTCAGCGTTATTACGACCAAGCGGGCTTATGAAGAGTTGGAAAAAGAAGGTTTGATTGAATCCTATACCGGCAAAGGCAGCTTTGTCCGCATTCAGAATGAACAGCAGCTTAGAGAACAACATCTACACGAAATACGAACTAAACTCCAGCAAGCCATAGAACTGGCTGCTCTAGCCCATATTGGACCGGCAGAGCTCCGGGCTATGCTGGAAAGCTTACAAGAGGAGGAATAATTATATGGAATACGCCATTGACGCAATAAATATCACAAAAAAATACAAGGGGTTTACTCTGAATCAAGTCAGCCTTCGTCTGCCCAAAGGGTCCATCATGGGTCTGATTGGAGAAAATGGTGCAGGCAAGACAACGCTGATTAAACTTCTCCTAGGCCTGCAACACGCTGAAAAAGCTGCTGGTGCAGGCAAGGAACACGCAAGTTCAATTCGCCTTTTGAATCAAGATATCAACACCCTGCCGGTTTCAGTCCGAGAAGACATCGGTGTAGTCTTAGATGACTGTTGCTTTCCTGAAAGCCTTAATTTGCTGCAAATTGAACAAATTCTAAAAAATATTTATAAAAATTGGGACTCTGCCAGCTTTACCCATTACGCCGAATATTTCAATCTACCAGAAAAAAAGCTGCTAAAAGACTATTCCAAAGGCATGAAAATGAAGCTTTCTATTGTGGCCGCCCTATCTCATCAGGCAAAGCTGCTCATTCTCGATGAGCCTACCTCTGGCCTGGACCCTGTAGTCCGAGATGAAATCCTTGATGTTTTTATGGACTTCATTCAGGAGGAAGATCATTCTATTTTGATCTCCTCCCACATTACCAGCGACCTAGAAAAAATCTGCGACTATGTGACCTTTATCAGTGAAGGGCATATCCTGCTCAGTGATGTGAAGGACGATATTTTATCTGGATATGGTCTGCTAAAGTGCAGCCCGCAAGAGCTCTCCCTGCTGGACCCAACAGCTATCCGAGGCTACAAACGCACCAGTTTTGGTGTAACTGCCTTAGTAGAGCGAGAAAAAGTACAGGGACCGTTCATCATCGATCCGGTCAATTTGGAAGACATATTGTTGTATCATGTAAGGGGGAACTAGATATGAAAGGACTTATTTTAAAAGATTTTTTAATGCTGAAAAAACAGATGATGCCGGGGCTGCTTTTCATCTTGCTCTATGGGGTTATCACCCTTCTATCTCACGATAGCAACCTGCTCACCGGATTTATTATCATTCTCTGCACGATGCTTCCTGTCAATGCTCTTTCTCTCGACGATCGAGCAGGATTTCCAAAGTATGCGCTGACCATGCCCGTCTCCAGAAATACTTTGGTCATTAGCAAGTATGTCCTTGGTCTTATTCTCATCGGCGCTGGGAATATTCTCGCGCTTACCGCCAATCGTCTTGTTGGGCAATCTAGTTGGTTAGAAAGCCTTTGGATCATAACGTTGACCATGGTAATCGGCTGTCTGCTCCTTTCCCTATCGCTGCCAACCTTCTTTAAATTTGGCCATGAGAAAGGCCGGATAGTTCTCTTATGCCTAATGCTTCCACTTGGATTTTTAGGTGGTTTTGTGGCCATGGCCTCCACCAACGGAAGCATAACCACGACCGGAAGTGGGCGCATACTGGGCATCCATACAGACGCTTTTTTTTACAGCCCCTGGACCTTGGTTTGTCTGTTGGCTGTAGGTGCCCTTTCTCTTCTTCTGTCCATGGGTTTATCCCTGCTTATCTACCGAAATAAGGATTTCTAAACTTTATCTAAACAAAGAGACAAGCCCAATACACGGGACTTGTCTCTTTTCTATCCGACTTATTTTTACCTGATTTTATTTATCTAACTTGCCAATTATCTTTGCCCTATGCCCCCAACATTCCGTGATAATACGTCGGGCTGCAAACATAGATGTCAGGGATGGATCCAACTCTGGAGCCACCTCCACCACATCAAAGGCTATAATCGGTAGCTTACTGAACAGGATCTCCAGCAGATCCAGCACCTGCCTGCTATACAGGCCACCAAACTGAGGGGTTCCCGTTCCAGCAGCAAAGGCTGGGTCCAGACAGTCAATATCCAAGGTAATGTAGACCTTTCTGAACTGGCTCATCTTTGTGACCACGTCCTCTGCTACGTGCTCCATACCCAGCTTGTGGCAGTTGAAAGCATTGTGTACGTTTAACGGATTTTTCTTTTTAAAGGCAAATTCATCTGGTTCGATAGAACGAATACCCACAAAGTAGAAATTGTCTGGGCCCTGAATATTTTTCAAGTCCAGCGCCCGCCGTTCCACTGACCCGTGAGAAAGGGGGTCTCCGTTCAGTGTATCGCACATGTCAAAATGTGCATCGATGTGAATAATGCCGAAAGGTTCATCCAACGCTCGATCGATACCAGCCGCAATAGGAATCGTCACGGAATGGTCCCCGCCTACAGCTGTAAAAAATACGTTATTCTTTACCAAATCACAAACATAAGAAGAAACCTCAGCGAAGAGTTCATCCCGATTATCCTCTTTAAAGTCTCCTGCATCATATACATTCAGCCGCTCAAAACTTTCAAACTGTTCCGTATAGGGTGTGGAAGCAAACGTGTTTTCCCGCAATACCGATGGCCCGCCACAAGCACCTGCTCGGTAGCTTACCCCCTTATCAAAAGGAATACCAAACACCACGACATCGGCTTCCTTCTCCGACAGCTCTGGCTTATTCAGATTGCACCATGCTCCGCTATCCTTAGAAAATTCATCTCTTTTTAACATTTCTTATCCTCCCTATTGTTTCGTTAAAATGTAGTCTCTTTACTTTTATAGTCGATCTCATCTAAAGGTACCGTTTTCGTCCTATGTTTAATTTTATAGCCAATATATGGTGCAACAAAAATAACAATACATAAGTTAATGGAAATCACAGAAAACCAGTCGATGGTTTCTCCCATAAATAAAACGATGTCTTGGCCAACAATAATGACGATAATAGCAATCATTGCAAAGATTGGACCTGCTGGGAACCATTTCGCCGTATAAGTCAAGTCCTTTAGATCATACCCTTGACGGACATAGCCTCTTCTGAATCGATAATAACAAATAGTTATTGTCAGCCACATCAAAAATATGTTTAGAGATGACATGTTTAATAACGTAATATAAACTTTTCCGGAGCCTACAAAGGAACTTAGGAAGCATAGACATCCCACCGCAGCCGAACATAGAATTGCAGCCACAGGTACGCCTTTTTTATTCGTTTTTTCAAAAACCTTTGGGGCTTTTTTAGAACTTGCCAAAGCATACAGCATTCTAGAGGTCAAGAATAAACCAGAATTGGTTATCGATAGAACCACAACCAATACAACAGCATTCATGAGATGTGCTGCAAAGGGAATTCCCGACTTATCCAATAAAATAGTAAACGGACTCATGGCAACATTCTCCACACTACTATTTAATAAATTAGGATTATCATATGGAATGACGCAGCCCAGCACAAAGGTAGCAACCAGATAAAATATAATCAATCTCCATATAATCTGTTTTACCGCCTTTGGTACATTCTGCTCTGCATTCTCTACTTCTCCAGCAGTGATAGCAAACATTTCAGAACCAGCAAAGGCAAAGCCTGCAACCAAAATAACAGAAAACAATCCGGAGATTCCTCCTACAAAAGGTGCCTCCCCAATTCTAAGATTGTATGTACCAGTAGCCTGACCCCCTAAGATGCCGAAAATCATCAGCCCTCCTACCACGATAATAATCAGCACAGAGCTAATCTTAATGGAAGACAGCCAATATTCCGCTTCCCCATAGCCTTTTGCCCCCACAAGGTTTATGGCCAAAAGAATGGCCAGCAAGGATGCACTCCATATGATGCTAGGCACATCTGGAAACCAGAACCCCATGACGATAGCACCGGCTTCTAGTTCTACAGCAAGAGTCACGGCCCAGCCAAACCAACTGTTCCAACCTACAGTAAATCCAAAAGCTGGATCTACAAATTTAGTGGCTTGAGCTGCATAGGCACCGGATACAGGCATAAAAGATGTCATTTCAGCTAAGCCTGTCATCAAAAAATATACGATAACGGCAATAAAACCATAGGCAATCAGTGCACCGCCAGGCCCTGCTCCACCAATCAGTGCTCCGCTGGCCAAAAACAGTCCCGTTCCAATACCGCCCCCTAAAGTGATTCGCGATAGCTGTCTCATGGTTATCTGTCTTTTTAATTGTCCCTTTTCAGACAATGTAGTCACCTCTTTTCTTCAACTTACCTTAAAATTACAAATTGTAATGCGCATTACCCTTATTAGTAACGCAAGTTACATGCCAGTCGGTTACTTCTGTACGTTCTATTGTAATATTCGCTAAGTTTAGGGGCTTTTCGACAATTATCTGTAGGACCTTCATCTACCGCAAGAAGGCCTTATAGGCAAAAAACAAAATTTTTTGCCTATTTTACGCTAAGAGTTTTGCCTGATTTCTCAGGGAGCCGATCATCTTCTTTCCCGAAGGCCGCAGTCTCCTTTTTCTTATACATCTATCCGGTATTTCATCACCTTGTACTGAAGAGCCTGTCTGCTGGTGCCCAGCAGCCGTGCAGCATTTGTCACACTGCCTTCTGACGACAGAGCTTGCTGGATAAGACTCTTTTCATATTCTGCTACCATTTTGCTCAGGGGCTCGCGGGAGGTTGACACCGAAAGATTTTCAGCTACATGGGGAGAATTTGGAACGCCACTTACCCACGTGCTATCTGCCGCTTCCTTTCCGCTGTAGAGGATGGCTTCCGGTATGTCGTTTAAGGTGATGGTCGATCCCGCTATGAAGTTGGATGCGTACTCTACGGCATTGCGCAGCTCCCGGATGTTGCCTGGCCAGTCATAATTCATAAAGATTTTCTCTACAATATCACTGACACCAGAGATGGGTCTACTGCTGGTGTGATTAAACTGCTGAATAAAGTAGTCTGTCAGTAAGGGAATATCTCCCCGGCGTTTTCGCAAAGGGGGGATACCGATTTGAATCACTCCCAACCGGTAAAACAGGTCGCTTCGCAACTCTTTTCGTCCAATTAGCTTCAGGGGCTCCTCATTCATCGCTGATACGATGCGCACATTTACCGTCTTTTCTTTACTGCTGCCAATTTGTCTAAATTTCTTTTCCTCAATGGCCTTTAGAATTTTTCCCTGTAGAGAAATGTCCATGGAATTTAGTTCATCTAAAAATAAAGTTCCCTGATGCGCTAGTTCCAGCAGCCCTTTCTGATTTTCTGCTCCAGTATAACTGCCCTTTACAGTACCAAATAGCAGGCTTTCCAACAGATTGCTGGGGATGGCAGAACAATTCTGGGAGATAAATGGTTTATCTGCCCTTTTGCTATGGGTGTGCAAGGATTGGGCAATAAGCTCTTTTCCCGTTCCGGTCTCCCCGATAATCATGACAGCCGAATCATTTTCCGCTACCTTGCGAATTCGTTCTTTGATTAGGTTCATCTCTGAATCCCTAGTGATAATGCTGTCTAGATTATATAGCCCCTTACCCGAAAGATCTTCTTGGGCGAAAGGTTCTTGCTTGCAAGGTACGCCGTCAATGGCAAGCAGCACACTCCCTTCGATAGCACCGATGATTTGATTGTTGTATTCAATAGGGTGAGTAGAACTGAGAAAGGTATAAGCACGTCCATTTAAATCGGTCAGTGTCTGCCGCTCATCCACAATAGGCTCTCCGGTTCTCATAACACGAAAGTGACTGCTGGTTTCTTCTGTAAGGGAAGGATAGACTTCCAAAATACTTTTTCCCGTATACCCTTCGTTCTTGATACTCTTATCCTGCGTGTCAAACTTGGTAGAATACTCGATGATACCCTCCCGATTGGTAATCAGCAGAGCGTCCAGCTTATCATATATGTTAGCCATAAATTCAATATTTTTTAAAATCATCTTTTACAGACCTCCTGGATTATATGTTTTACTACTTCTAATTTCATTAAAACTTAACCTCTCTGCTTATTTTTATCTTTCATACGATTCCTATATTGTATCATATATTGTGTGGGGTAATTTTTTGGATTTTTTATTATGCCATTTATATTTTATTGTCACTTTATGCCGAAATTAAGAAAATAAATACTTATAAAAGTTGTCATTTTTTCTAGATAACTCTGTTAAAATTAACATAAACTAGTAAATAGTAATTAAATTTATAAAAAAATACAAATAAAAGATTTTAAGGGATTATAGCTAATAGTATGTTTGCAGTTTTGCCTATGCAATTAATCAGGAGGGGGTCGTGTTGTATGGTAGACAGTGTGAGATATAAAGATTGGTTTTCTGCCGGACATAAGGACTTGAAAAGTGCCCGAATCTTGTTAGACCATGATGGTGACTATACCATTATCGCCTTTCATTGTCAGCAGGCCATCGAAAAATACTTAAAGGGCTATCTGCTTTTAGAAACCCATGAACTAGAAAAAGGTCATAGCCTAATTCTGCTGATTAAAAAAATACAAGTTTTTGACAGCGGCATCCAGCAATTTATGAAGGATTGCGCTTTTGTCAATCAGTTCTACATTGAAACCCGCTATCCTGCCGATGCCCCACTGGAATTGGATCAAAATGAGATGAAGGAGTGTCTAAGCATCGTCAATCAAATCCTCATATATTTAAATCAAAGGCTGCAAGAAACAACATGAAACCGCCATCGGGCGGTTTTTTCATACAGTCGCTTTCCTTCTTTCGCTGTCCGATCTTTCACGGCAGCTAAAGCTGTTCAAACTACCCAGGAGCATCCGCTTCGATTCTTGGACCACTTGCTTGAATAGGTTGCTTTGTTCAACATAAAAAATATGACTACCCAACTGGATAGTCATATTTTTTCAAACTAGCAACGTCCTACTTTCCCAGGCAGCTGCCCGCCAAGTATCATCGGCGCTAAGGAGCTTAACTACTGTGTTCGAGATGGGAACAGGTGGAGCCTCCTCGCTATTGTCACTAGATTCTAGCTTGTTTACTTGAGAGCGTACTCTCAAAACTGAATAATATACATGCTCTATCAGATTTTTTCCTTGAAACCATTTTGGTCAAGCGCTCGACCTATTAGTATCGGTCAGCTCCATGCATTACTGCACTTCCACCTCCGACCTATCAACGTGATAGTCTCTCACGGGTCTTACCATTTCTGGAGGAAATCTTTTCTTGTGGGGGGCTTCGCACTTAGATGCTTTCAGCGCTTATCCCTTCCATACGTAGCTACCCAGCTATGCCTTTGGCAAGACAACTGGTGCACCAGAGGTATGTCCATCCCGGTCCTCTCGTACTAAGGACAGCTCCACTCAAATTTCTTACGCCCACAGCGGATAGGGACCGAACTGTCTCACGACGTTCTGAACCCAGCTCGCGTACCTCTTTAATGGGCGAACAGCCCAACCCTTGGGACCTACTTCAGCCCCAGGATGAGACGAGCCGACATCGAGGTGCCAAACACCGCCGTCGATGTGGACTCTTGGGCGGTATCAGCCTGTTATCCCCAGGGTAGCTTTTATCCGTTGAGCGATGGCCCTTCCACTCGGTACCACCGGATCACTAAGCCCGACTTTCGTCCCTGCTCGACTTGTTGGTCTCGCAGTCAAGCTCCCTTCTGCCTTTACACTCTTCGCGCGATTTCCGTCCGCGCTGAGGGAACCTTTGGGCGCCTCCGTTACTCTTTAGGAGGCGACCGCCCCAGTCAAACTGCCCGCCTGACACTGTCCCAGTACCGGTTCACGGTACATGGTTAGAACTTCAACGTTACAAGAGTGGTATCCCAACGGTGGCTCCGCTAAAACTGGCGTCCTAGCTTCGTAGCCTCCCACCTATCCTGTACATGCAACGCCGAAATCCAATATCAAGCTGCAGTAAAGCTCCATGGGGTCTTTCCGTCCTGCTGCGGGTAACCGGCATCTTTACCGGTACTACAATTTCACCGAGTCTATTGTTGAGACAGTGCCCAGATCGTTACGCCTTTCGTGCGGGTCGGAACTTACCCGACAAGGAATTTCGCTACCTTAGGACCGTTATAGTTACGGCCGCCGTTTACTGGGGCTTAAGTTCATGCCTTCGGTTACCCTAAGCAGTCCCCTTAACCTTCCAGCACCGGGCAGGCGTCAGCCCCTATACTTCAGCTTTCGCTTTTGCAGAGACCTGTGTTTTTGGTAAACAGTCGCCTGGGCCTTTTCACTGCGGCCTGCTTTCGCAGGCACCCCTTCTCCCGAAGTTACGGGGTTATTTTGCCGAGTTCCTTAACAATAGTTCTCTCGCTCACCTTAGGATTCTCTCCTCATCTACCTGTGTCGGTTTACGGTACGGGCACCTACATTCTCGCTAGCGGCTTTTCTTGACAGTGTGAAATCAGCTGCTTCGGTACTATATTTTCCCTCCCCATCACGCCTCAGAATTGAACAAGCGGATTTGCCTACCTGTTCTCCCTTGACGCTTAGACGCACTCTACCAACGGTGCGCTCAGCTTATCCTTCTGTGTCCCCACTTCGCTCAAACGAATTTCGGTGGTACTGGAATCTCAACCAGTTGTCCATCGCCTACAGCGTTCGCTCTCGGCTTAGGCCCCGACTAACCCTGAGTGGACGAACCTTCCTCAGGAAACCTTAGATTTTCGGTGGACAGGATTCTCACCTGCCTTACGCTACTCATGCCAACATTCTCTCTCGTATGCAGTCCACCAAGCCTTCCGGCTTCGCTTCTGCCCGCATACGATGCTCCTCTACCAATTATCTTACGATAATTCCAAAGCTTCGGTAGTAAGTTTTAGCCCCGTTTATCTTCGGCGCAGAGCCACTCGACTAGTGAGCTATTACGCACTCTTTAAATGAGTGGCTGCTTCTAAGCCAACATCCTAGCTGTTTATGCAGCTCCACATCCTTTTCCACTTAACTTACATTTTGGGACCTTAGCTGTTGGTCTGGGCTGTTTCCCTTTCGACTATGAAACTTATCTCACATAGTCTGACTCCCAAGTTTAATACTTCGGCATTCGGAGTTTGATAGTTTTCGGTAACCGGTGAAGGCCCCTAGAACATTCAGTGCTCTACCTCCGAGTATCATTTTCCTTGAGGCTAGCCCTAAAGCTATTTCGAGGAGAACCAGCTATATCCGGGTTCGATTGGAATTTCACCGCTATCCACACGTCATCCCAGCCTTTTTCAACAGACATGAGTTCGGTCCTCCACGAGATTTTACTCTCGCTTCAACCTGCACATGGATAGGTCACCCGGTTTCGGGTCTACAGCATGCAACTAACCGCCCTATTCAGACTCGCTTTCGCTACGGCTCCAGTGCTCCAGCACCTTAACCTTGCTACATACCATAACTCGTTGGCCCGTTCTACAAAAAGTACAAGGTCACTTGCGCTCCCTTTGCTTGTAAGCATAAGGTTTCAGGTTCTATTTCACTCCCCTCCCGGGGTTCTTTTCACCTTTCCCTCACGGTACTGTTCACTATCGGTCACTAGGTAGTATTTAGGCTTGGGGGGTGGGCCCCCCGGCTTCCCACCGGGTTTCACGTGTCCGGTGGTACTCTGGATTCACTCTGCATCTTGTGCATTTCGTCTACGGGACTTTTACCCTCTTCGGTTTGCCTTTCCAGACAACTTTGACTATACACGCCATACGTGATGAGTGTCCACAACCCCAGTGCAAGCACTGGTTTGGCCTCTTTCCCTTTCGCTCGCCGCTACTTAGGAAATCGATGTTTCTTTCTCTTCCTCCGGGTACTTAGATGTTTCAGTTCCCCGGGTTACCTTCTCTATGACTATTTTATTCATCATAGGATACCTACGCATTACCATAGGTGGGTTCCCCCATTCGGACATCTGCGGGTTGACGGATGTTTGCTCCTCACCGCAGCTTTTCGCAGCTTGCCACGTCCTTCGTCGGCTCCTAGTGCCAAGGCATTCACCTTATGCTCTTATTTGCTTGACCAGCAATTTACCTGTTTAGCGTTAAACAGGATTTAGTTTGTTAAGAAACTTCGTCATTCACACTTGTGTAAAGACTTGCATTTCTTCTGGTTTCTCGGTTGAAATCGTAGTTTCCCTTTAACAATTCTAAAAAGACTTGTCTTAGTTTAACTGTTCTTTTGTTATCTTTCGATAACCTCGATTTCGTATCTATTTTTGTGTGTTATTAACACTTCTGATATTTATTTGCATATTATTCAGTTTTCAAAGTACGCTTAGAACTTCTTTTGAAGTTCTGGTGGAGAATAAGGGGATCGAACCCTTGACCCCCTGCGTGCAAGGCAGGTGCTCTCCCAGCTGAGCTAATTCCCCATATAAAACTCATAGTGTAAAAGTTAGTCTCCTTAGAAAGGAGGTGATCCAGCCGCACCTTCCGATACGGCTACCTTGTTACGACTTCACCCTAGTCATTGATTTTGCCTTAGGCAGCCTATTTACTGGCCGACTTTGGGCACCCCCAACTTCCATGGTGTGACGGGCGGTGTGTACAAGACCCGGGAACGCATTCACCGCAGCATTCTGATCTGCGATTACTAGCAACTCCAACTTCATGTAGGCGAGTTGCAGCCTACAATCCGAACTGGGACTGGTTTTGGAGATTTGCTCCACCTCACGGTCTTGCGTCTCTCTGTACCAGCCATTGTAGCACGTGTGTAGCCCAGAACATAAGGGGCATGATGATTTGACGTCATCCCCACCTTCCTCCGTGTTATCCACGGCAGTCTCAATAGAGTGCCCATCTTACTGCTGGCAACTATTGACAAGGGTTGCGCTCGTTGCGGGACTTAACCCAACATCTCACGACACGAGCTGACGACAACCATGCACCACCTGTCTCCTCTGTCCCGAAGGAAGATCCCGGTTAAGGGACTGTCAGAGGGATGTCAAGTCCTGGTAAGGTTCTTCGCGTTGCTTCGAATTAAACCACATGCTCCGCTGCTTGTGCGGGTCCCCGTCAATTCCTTTGAGTTTCACACTTGCGTGCGTACTCCCCAGGCGGAGCACTTAATGCGTTAACTGCGGCACCGAAGTCTTGCGACCCCGACACCTAGTGCTCATCGTTTACGGCGTGGACTACCAGGGTATCTAATCCTGTTTGCTCCCCACGCTTTCGTGCCTCAGTGTCAGTTACAGTCCAGAAAGCCGCCTTCGCCACTGGTGTTCCTCCTAATATCTACGCATTTCACCGCTACACTAGGAATTCCGCTTTCCTCTCCTGCACTCAAGTCTCACAGTTCGCAGGGCTTACAATGGTTAAGCCACTGCCTTTCACCCCACGCTTACAAGACCACCTACGCACTCTTTACGCCCAATAATTCCGGATAACGCTCGCCCCCTACGTATTACCGCGGCTGCTGGCACGTAGTTAGCCGGGGCTTCCTCCTTGGGTACCGTCATTTGTTTCTTCCCCAAGGACAGAGCTTTACGACCCAAAGGCCTTCTTCGCTCACGCGGCGTTGCTGCATCAGGCTTTCGCCCATTGTGCAATATTCCCCACTGCTGCCTCCCGTAGGAGTTTGGACCGTGTCTCAGTTCCAATGTGGCCGATTACCCTCTCAGGTCGGCTACTGATCGTTGCCTTGGTAGGCCGTTACCCTACCAACTAGCTAATCAGACGCAGGCCCATCTCATGCCGATAAATCTTTGACAAGAAAAACATGTGTTTTCCTTGCATCATGAGGTTTTAATCCCGGTTTCCCGAGGCTATCCCTCTGCATGAGGCAGGTTGCCTACGCGTTACTCACCCGTCCGCCGCTTTCCATTTACGCACTCTTCCGAAGATTTGTTTGTAAATTTCTCGCTCGACTTGCATGTGTTAGGCACGCCGCCAGCGTTCATCCTGAGCCAGGATCAAACTCTTTGTAAATGGTATTTAACTCAGATTGCTCTGATTCAAATCAAGTTTGTCTTTCGACTCAAGCTAAACACATTTGCGTTTGCTTGTTCTATTCTTCACGTTTCCGTAAATCCTAGAATTATTGTTTTTAAGAAATTGTACGTTGACTTCCAAAACAAGTTTGGTTATCTTACCAATCATGCTGATTGATTGTACTTAGTTTGGAGAATAACTTAATATTCTCTTGACTAATTCTTTTACACTATGAAGTTTTCAAGGTTCATGTCCCGCATTAACGGAACTTTTCAAGTATACCATCTCTTTACAAAACTGTCAACAACTTTTTTCAAGTTTTTCTCAGAAGAACTGAGGTAGCTGGCAGCCCGTTTCACGAGACAGCTTTAATAGATTACCAAAATTCGACCTCTATGTCAATATCTTTTTTCAAGTTTGCCCATTTTTTCTTTAAATATGCATTACTTACTGGTTTGAGGCTAAAATTAACGGTTAGTACACCCCATACCCCTATCAAAATCACCCCTCTGAAACCTTTTTTAAAAGCAGTTGATAGCTATTCAAACCTAGGGTAAAATAGAAAGAAGCCAGATAGAAGAAGAAAAATGGAAAGGGATTAACTATGCACAGCACTTTGCTATCTATGCAAACGGAATTGAATAGCATCATTACTCAAGTGATTTCCAGTTGCGAGGCCGAAAAAATTATTTTATTTGGCTCTCGATCCAGGGAGCACTATCGAGAAAATAGTGACTTTGATCTATGCATCATCTGCCCTAGCAATAATAAAAGAAGGACACTGGCCAATCTTTATTGTAATGTGGATTCCAATTATCCAATTGATTTTTTACTTTACACTCCTACGGAATGGCGGCAAGCGGTAAAAGATGTTTGCAGTTTTGCCTATGCAATTAATCAGGAGGGGGTCGTGTTGTATGGTAGACAGTGTGAGATATAAAGATTGGTTTTCTGCCGGACATAAGGACTTGAAAAGTGCCCGAATCTTGTTAGACCATGATGGTGACTATACCATTATCGCCTTTCATTGTCAGCAGGCCATCGAAAAATACTTAAAGGGCTATCTGCTTTTAGAAACCCATGAACTAGAAAAAGGTCATAGCCTAATTCTGCTGATTAAAAAAATACAAGTTTTTGACAGCGGCATCCAGCAATTTATGAAGGATTGCGCTTTTGTCAATCAGTTCTACATTGAAACCCGCTATCCTGCCGATGCCCCACTGGAATTGGATCAAAATGAGATGAAGGAGTGTCTAAGCATCGTCAATCAAATCCTCATATATTTAAATCAAAGGCTGCAAGAAACAACATGAAACCGCCATCGGGCGGTTTTTTCATACAGTCGCTTTCCTTCTTTCGCTGTCCGATCTTTCACGGCAGCTAAAGCTGTTCAAACTACCCAGGAGCATCCGCTTCGATTCTTGGACCACTTGCTTGAATAGGTTGCTTTGTTCAACATAAAAAATATGACTACCCAACTGGATAGTCATATTTTTTCAAACTAGCAACGTCCTACTTTCCCAGGCAGCTGCCCGCCAAGTATCATCGGCGCTAAGGAGCTTAACTACTGTGTTCGAGATGGGAACAGGTGGAGCCTCCTCGCTATTGTCACTAGATTCTAGCTTGTTTACTTGAGAGCGTACTCTCAAAACTGAATAATATACATGCTCTATCAGATTTTTTCCTTGAAACCATTTTGGTCAAGCGCTCGACCTATTAGTATCGGTCAGCTCCATGCATTACTGCACTTCCACCTCCGACCTATCAACGTGATAGTCTCTCACGGGTCTTACCATTTCTGGAGGAAATCTTTTCTTGTGGGGGGCTTCGCACTTAGATGCTTTCAGCGCTTATCCCTTCCATACGTAGCTACCCAGCTATGCCTTTGGCAAGACAACTGGTGCACCAGAGGTATGTCCATCCCGGTCCTCTCGTACTAAGGACAGCTCCACTCAAATTTCTTACGCCCACAGCGGATAGGGACCGAACTGTCTCACGACGTTCTGAACCCAGCTCGCGTACCTCTTTAATGGGCGAACAGCCCAACCCTTGGGACCTACTTCAGCCCCAGGATGAGACGAGCCGACATCGAGGTGCCAAACACCGCCGTCGATGTGGACTCTTGGGCGGTATCAGCCTGTTATCCCCAGGGTAGCTTTTATCCGTTGAGCGATGGCCCTTCCACTCGGTACCACCGGATCACTAAGCCCGACTTTCGTCCCTGCTCGACTTGTTGGTCTCGCAGTCAAGCTCCCTTCTGCCTTTACACTCTTCGCGCGATTTCCGTCCGCGCTGAGGGAACCTTTGGGCGCCTCCGTTACTCTTTAGGAGGCGACCGCCCCAGTCAAACTGCCCGCCTGACACTGTCCCAGTACCGGTTCACGGTACATGGTTAGAACTTCAACGTTACAAGAGTGGTATCCCAACGGTGGCTCCGCTAAAACTGGCGTCCTAGCTTCGTAGCCTCCCACCTATCCTGTACATGCAACGCCGAAATCCAATATCAAGCTGCAGTAAAGCTCCATGGGGTCTTTCCGTCCTGCTGCGGGTAACCGGCATCTTTACCGGTACTACAATTTCACCGAGTCTATTGTTGAGACAGTGCCCAGATCGTTACGCCTTTCGTGCGGGTCGGAACTTACCCGACAAGGAATTTCGCTACCTTAGGACCGTTATAGTTACGGCCGCCGTTTACTGGGGCTTAAGTTCATGCCTTCGGTTACCCTAAGCAGTCCCCTTAACCTTCCAGCACCGGGCAGGCGTCAGCCCCTATACTTCAGCTTTCGCTTTTGCAGAGACCTGTGTTTTTGGTAAACAGTCGCCTGGGCCTTTTCACTGCGGCCTGCTTTCGCAGGCACCCCTTCTCCCGAAGTTACGGGGTTATTTTGCCGAGTTCCTTAACAATAGTTCTCTCGCTCACCTTAGGATTCTCTCCTCATCTACCTGTGTCGGTTTACGGTACGGGCACCTACATTCTCGCTAGCGGCTTTTCTTGACAGTGTGAAATCAGCTGCTTCGGTACTATATTTTCCCTCCCCATCACGCCTCAGAATTGAACAAGCGGATTTGCCTACCTGTTCTCCCTTGACGCTTAGACGCACTCTACCAACGGTGCGCTCAGCTTATCCTTCTGTGTCCCCACTTCGCTCAAACGAATTTCGGTGGTACTGGAATCTCAACCAGTTGTCCATCGCCTACAGCGTTCGCTCTCGGCTTAGGCCCCGACTAACCCTGAGTGGACGAACCTTCCTCAGGAAACCTTAGATTTTCGGTGGACAGGATTCTCACCTGCCTTACGCTACTCATGCCAACATTCTCTCTCGTATGCAGTCCACCAAGCCTTCCGGCTTCGCTTCTGCCCGCATACGATGCTCCTCTACCAATTATCTTACGATAATTCCAAAGCTTCGGTAGTAAGTTTTAGCCCCGTTTATCTTCGGCGCAGAGCCACTCGACTAGTGAGCTATTACGCACTCTTTAAATGAGTGGCTGCTTCTAAGCCAACATCCTAGCTGTTTATGCAGCTCCACATCCTTTTCCACTTAACTTACATTTTGGGACCTTAGCTGTTGGTCTGGGCTGTTTCCCTTTCGACTATGAAACTTATCTCACATAGTCTGACTCCCAAGTTTAATACTTCGGCATTCGGAGTTTGATAGTTTTCGGTAACCGGTGAAGGCCCCTAGAACATTCAGTGCTCTACCTCCGAGTATCATTTTCCTTGAGGCTAGCCCTAAAGCTATTTCGAGGAGAACCAGCTATATCCGGGTTCGATTGGAATTTCACCGCTATCCACACGTCATCCCAGCCTTTTTCAACAGACATGAGTTCGGTCCTCCACGAGATTTTACTCTCGCTTCAACCTGCACATGGATAGGTCACCCGGTTTCGGGTCTACAGCATGCAACTAACCGCCCTATTCAGACTCGCTTTCGCTACGGCTCCAGTGCTCCAGCACCTTAACCTTGCTACATACCATAACTCGTTGGCCCGTTCTACAAAAAGTACAAGGTCACTTGCGCTCCCTTTGCTTGTAAGCATAAGGTTTCAGGTTCTATTTCACTCCCCTCCCGGGGTTCTTTTCACCTTTCCCTCACGGTACTGTTCACTATCGGTCACTAGGTAGTATTTAGGCTTGGGGGGTGGGCCCCCCGGCTTCCCACCGGGTTTCACGTGTCCGGTGGTACTCTGGATTCACTCTGCATCTTGTGCATTTCGTCTACGGGACTTTTACCCTCTTCGGTTTGCCTTTCCAGACAACTTTGACTATACACGCCATACGTGATGAGTGTCCACAACCCCAGTGCAAGCACTGGTTTGGCCTCTTTCCCTTTCGCTCGCCGCTACTTAGGAAATCGATGTTTCTTTCTCTTCCTCCGGGTACTTAGATGTTTCAGTTCCCCGGGTTACCTTCTCTATGACTATTTTATTCATCATAGGATACCTACGCATTACCATAGGTGGGTTCCCCCATTCGGACATCTGCGGGTTGACGGATGTTTGCTCCTCACCGCAGCTTTTCGCAGCTTGCCACGTCCTTCGTCGGCTCCTAGTGCCAAGGCATTCACCTTATGCTCTTATTTGCTTGACCAGCAATTTACCTGTTTAGCGTTAAACAGGATTTAGTTTGTTAAGAAACTTCGTCATTCACACTTGTGTAAAGACTTGCATTTCTTCTGGTTTCTCGGTTGAAATCGTAGTTTCCCTTTAACAATTCTAAAAAGACTTGTCTTAGTTTAACTGTTCTTTTGTTATCTTTCGATAACCTCGATTTCGTATCTATTTTTGTGTGTTATTAACACTTCTGATATTTATTTGCATATTATTCAGTTTTCAAAGTACGCTTAGAACTTCTTTTGAAGTTCTGGTGGAGAATAAGGGGATCGAACCCTTGACCCCCTGCGTGCAAGGCAGGTGCTCTCCCAGCTGAGCTAATTCCCCATATAAAACTCATAGTGTAAAAGTTAGTCTCCTTAGAAAGGAGGTGATCCAGCCGCACCTTCCGATACGGCTACCTTGTTACGACTTCACCCTAGTCATTGATTTTGCCTTAGGCAGCCTATTTACTGGCCGACTTTGGGCACCCCCAACTTCCATGGTGTGACGGGCGGTGTGTACAAGACCCGGGAACGCATTCACCGCAGCATTCTGATCTGCGATTACTAGCAACTCCAACTTCATGTAGGCGAGTTGCAGCCTACAATCCGAACTGGGACTGGTTTTGGAGATTTGCTCCACCTCACGGTCTTGCGTCTCTCTGTACCAGCCATTGTAGCACGTGTGTAGCCCAGAACATAAGGGGCATGATGATTTGACGTCATCCCCACCTTCCTCCGTGTTATCCACGGCAGTCTCAATAGAGTGCCCATCTTACTGCTGGCAACTATTGACAAGGGTTGCGCTCGTTGCGGGACTTAACCCAACATCTCACGACACGAGCTGACGACAACCATGCACCACCTGTCTCCTCTGTCCCGAAGGAAGATCCCGGTTAAGGGACTGTCAGAGGGATGTCAAGTCCTGGTAAGGTTCTTCGCGTTGCTTCGAATTAAACCACATGCTCCGCTGCTTGTGCGGGTCCCCGTCAATTCCTTTGAGTTTCACACTTGCGTGCGTACTCCCCAGGCGGAGCACTTAATGCGTTAACTGCGGCACCGAAGTCTTGCGACCCCGACACCTAGTGCTCATCGTTTACGGCGTGGACTACCAGGGTATCTAATCCTGTTTGCTCCCCACGCTTTCGTGCCTCAGTGTCAGTTACAGTCCAGAAAGCCGCCTTCGCCACTGGTGTTCCTCCTAATATCTACGCATTTCACCGCTACACTAGGAATTCCGCTTTCCTCTCCTGCACTCAAGTCTCACAGTTCGCAGGGCTTACAATGGTTAAGCCACTGCCTTTCACCCCACGCTTACAAGACCACCTACGCACTCTTTACGCCCAATAATTCCGGATAACGCTCGCCCCCTACGTATTACCGCGGCTGCTGGCACGTAGTTAGCCGGGGCTTCCTCCTTGGGTACCGTCATTTGTTTCTTCCCCAAGGACAGAGCTTTACGACCCAAAGGCCTTCTTCGCTCACGCGGCGTTGCTGCATCAGGCTTTCGCCCATTGTGCAATATTCCCCACTGCTGCCTCCCGTAGGAGTTTGGACCGTGTCTCAGTTCCAATGTGGCCGATTACCCTCTCAGGTCGGCTACTGATCGTTGCCTTGGTAGGCCGTTACCCTACCAACTAGCTAATCAGACGCAGGCCCATCTCATGCCGATAAATCTTTGACAAGAAAAACATGTGTTTTCCTTGCATCATGAGGTTTTAATCCCGGTTTCCCGAGGCTATCCCTCTGCATGAGGCAGGTTGCCTACGCGTTACTCACCCGTCCGCCGCTTTCCATTTACGCACTCTTCCGAAGATTTGTTTGTAAATTTCTCGCTCGACTTGCATGTGTTAGGCACGCCGCCAGCGTTCATCCTGAGCCAGGATCAAACTCTTTGTAAATGGTATTTAACTCAGATTGCTCTGATTCAAATCAAGTTTGTCTTTCGACTCAAGCTAAACACATTTGCGTTTGCTTGTTCTATTCTTCACGTTTCCGTAAATCCTAGAATTATTGTTTTTAAGAAATTGTACGTTGACTTCCAAAACAAGTTTGGTTATCTTACCAATCATGCTGATTGATTGTACTTAGTTTGGAGAATAACTTAATATTCTCTTGACTAATTCTTTTACACTATGAAGTTTTCAAGGTTCATGTCCCGCATTAACGGAACTTTTCAAGTATACCATCTCTTTACAAAACTGTCAACAACTTTTTTCAAGTTTTTCTCAGAAGAACTGAGGTAGCTGGCAGCCCGTTTCACGAGACAGCTTTAATAGATTACCAAAATTCGACCTCTATGTCAATATCTTTTTTCAAGTTTTTCCAATCTTTTTAATCTCTCTTCTTTTCCCTTTATCCAAATCCGCTAAATGGCGTCTATCCTTAAAACACAATCTACATTCTATATAGAAAAGTTCTTCCTATTCTATAGTATACCTTAACAAAGTAAAACAGGATTTCTCCTTTTAATGAAGAAACCCTGTTTTCTATTTAATTAAGTCGGCCTACTTCTTATTGCTTATTTTACAATATCTTCAGCAAAACGCTTTAAGATAGTGGCAACCTCGGCGCGAGTGGCACTCCCGCCCGGGGCCAATGTATCTGCTGTTCGTCCAGTAAGAAGGCCCTGTGCGTTTGCCCACTTAGTAGCTTCTGTCGCCCAAGCATGGACCACTGCCTCATCGGCAAAGCGGGTGAGCTCTGCTGTCTTTGTCACATCATAGCTCTTATATTTCGCATAATTGTACAGAATGGTTGCCAACTGTTCTCTGGTAACATAACTGTTTGTTCCAAACAATCCATTCCCCATTCCTGTCACAATACCGCTTTCATTTGCCCAGACAATGGCATCTGTATACCACAGACCGCTCTTTACATCGCTAAAGCTATTGTCCCCCGAAACAGCCGGCGAACCAGCTAACCGATAGAGAACCGTCACCAACATGGAGCGGGTCATGTTATCATTCGGGCCAAATTCAGAGGCTGTGAGTCCATTAAAGAGTTTATTTTTTGCTGCATGTTCTACAGCACCGTAAAACCAATCCTTTTCTTTCACATCGGCAAAGGTATTCTGCCACACAGCGGAGTACCCTACTAAATATTTAGATAGATGAGTAGTGGTAAAGCTCGTCATGCCCTTAGTTTTATCATACTGAGAGGTCATCTTCTCTAGCTTCCCATCATTACTGAGGTACCACACTGTAACGCCTTCAGCTTTTTCGCCATCCTTTAAGGCATATGGAAGAGAAATCGTGATGCTCTTGCCGTCAAAACTGCTGATGGTCTCCTGTCCACTGAGGACGGATATGTCGAATACCGCGTTACTGCCTGCCGCTTTTTGTTGCTCTGTTGTCAAAGCTTTTGTTTCTACAGCCTCAACAGCTATCGTGATGCTTTTGCCTGTCATCTGAGAAACAATCGAATCCAACACGCTATTTGACAAGGCTACAGTTCCTATTGGAATCTGGATAATTAGCTTAGAGGATGTTTGAACAGACAAGGCGTTCAAGGCATCCTGATTCAACGTAACCTGCGCCGAGGTTACTGTCCCGCTAATCTTTGGCGCAATAACAATATCTCCGCTGTTAGATTTCACTTCGGCAATGGCATCCTTCATATCTTTTAAAGAAAGAGTTGTTTCTGCTTTTCCGCCACTAACCTTGGCTGTCGGGGTAAGAGTCTGTGCTGCATCCGCTCCGCTGGCTCCCGCAGAAGAGGAACCTCCACCCCACTTGTCACTGCCTTCTTCCTTCGTGTAATCGTCCGTGTAATGGAAGACTATTTTATCTCCATCTTCTAAGAATTGCTGAGATACACCAACCTCTGGGTGTGTTCCATTCAGTGTATACATCCAGCCGGAACGAGGCCCATTAGTAAACTCTTTTAGCCAGTTCTTTGTTCCTGGCACTTGAATGCCAGAAATATATAATGTTTTATATTGGTTGTTTGCCGTACCTTCAAAATTAATATCAGCAGCAGAAAGTGCTTTTCTGAACAAATCTTCTACCGTAGCATTGATATCAACCGTATAGCTGGTTTTGGGAATCCATGTCTCTAGATTGTTTTTCTTCAAGGTATGAATGTTTTTGTCCTCTTCACTGTCGTGGATATCATCTCCCAAAAGAGTAAAGGAAACATTAATGTCGTTTTTTTCAGGTGTAACAGTTTTCAGTATGGTAACTACAAATTCCGTCTTTACTGCACCATAGGCTGCGGTCAGAGTCACTAGACCTCTCTTGCTGCTGTCAAACCCCGTGATGGTGACGCCTTCATCCAACGTCGGATTGGTGATTGTCCCATCACTCCACTCAGCGGTAAAGGTAATTCCAGCTAGATTCAGCTTATCCCCAATATAGTATTCCTCTTGGTAATCACCAGACACCGTCAGATTAGTGACAACGGCCTTAGTTACCGTATGACTAGGGTATCCATTTTGTCCTTGTACCCAGTTTTTATAGCTGTCTTCTCCATCATTTAGCAATGGAATAAGGGAACCATCAGCCATAATTTCAGCAGTTACCTTTTTACCCAAGGTATCGCTGTCCGTGCCTAATGGATCATCCGTACGATTGTGGTTCTTTTTGGAAACACCCGTAGGCTCTGTAGGAAGTTCCACAGAGGTGTCAAAATAGTTTTTGCATAACTCTGTCTCATGAGTTTTACAGCTGGTATCCACAGAATCAATTCTGCCTATGCTCCGCAAAACTCCCTCCGCATAATAATAGTTATTTTCAATAATGTTCGTCTTATTGAGAGAGCGGAAATATCCGATGATACCCCCAGCAATGCCGCCTTCTCCAGTTGCCGTCAAGTTACCGGAAAAGACATTGTTGCGAATATAAGCGTTTCCCCAGTTTTGAGCGATACCATTTTCGCCGCCCAAAATGCCGCCTACTTTATCTGTACCAGTTATATTTGCTGCAACAATACAATTTTGAACGCTGGCGCAAGGTGTATTCGGTGCCGAAATAGAGTTATAACCTGCTGCGGCAATTCCGCCGGCGCAGCTTCCCGTAGCGATAACAGTGCCATAGAACTCACAGTTACTATAGGCGTATGGGCCCATAGACTGTCCTTTGACACCTCCGATTCCCCCTACATTGTTTACACCATAAACATCTGCGTAGCTGACACAGTTGAGAAACTGTCCACTTACTTCTCCTGCGAAGGAACCTACATTAGAAAGACCAGAAGATGCATCGGTAGTCTTATTGTAGCCAATTTTAACATTAGATTCTACTGTACAATTTATAAAATTACAAACATTGCCGCCAGAGGCGTACCCACCGAGAAATCCTCCCATTCTAATGCTCGAACCACTTTTTAATATAACATTTGTCACATTGAGGGTGTCAGGACAGCCTGGAGCATAACTTCCGCCAGTACCTTCATTATAATTGCCGTCGGTACCATAATCTACCACATAATTAGTTAACAGAGCATAATCCGCCATGTACGGAGCATATATGTTGAGATTCTGAACGGTTGCCTCTCTTGCATAAGCCAACAGAGCCTTGCTGCCTTCTGCAAAGGTAAGTGTGTGATCTTTACCGTTCAAGGTGCCAGAAAACGGAAGAATATTAGCTCCATTTCCAGCATTGGCTGCTCCCGCCTTTAGCATGCCAATACCAGTCCAGTCTTTTGAAAGCGTAATATCGTTTTGTATGGCCAGGTACATTCCCTCAAAGCTATATCCCTGTGCCACCAAAGAAGCTACAGATGCAAAATCCTCCGGGGTAGATATCTGATAAGGTTGATTTGGTGTACCAGAACCAGCAAGTGGAACATCTACCGGCGCACGTTCTTTCACGGCAATTTCAGCTACATCAGAGGTCACCTGTGAACTCATTCCTTGCAGCGCAGAGGTGATGATGCAGTAATAATACTTTGTTCCTACTTCTGTAGGATTCCCCAAGGCATAAGACGAAGTCGTCGCGCCTACTATGGGCGTCCCACCTATTGTGCTGTTTTCTGTATTTTCGTACCACTGATAGGTTATCGCCCCATATACAGGAGATTTAAGACTGACTGTCAGATTTGCAGCCTTATCCCCTTGTGTATATACTGCACCTTTAGGCTGAGCTGATATAGTATTGACAGGTGCAGCAGTAGCCTTTAGAAACACATAAATATTGCTGGAGTTGGTTTTATAAGTCTTTCCATTAAAAGTATATTTTGCCTGGTAGTAATACCACTTTCCTTTATCATTGACTTGACCTAAATCTGTCTTCGGCGTGATAGTCCAGGTTGTATCTAAGACAGAGCCACCGCTGTTGGCATTGGAGTTGCTGAGAATCCAATTTCCGCCCCAGGTGCCTCCCTCTGCTGCGGTTGTACATTCTACCTCTAGCAACGCAGCTGCATCCCCTACATTATAGACATATCCCTTTGTATCTGAATAAGTATACCCGTCGCTTGGCAGCTCAGGCACTTCATTTTTAACCGTTACAACCGGTGTAGGATCTGGATAAACAGCAACGGACACCATCTCCGTATCGGTCTCATTGCCGCTTCCTTGTTGCGAATTGATTATCCTGCAAAAGTAATAGGTTGTCCCAACCTGAACCGTCGCAGGTGTATATGTATAGGAAGTGGCATTTTCAATTGCTTCAGCTCCTTCAACAGAATTTGTGTTATTCTTATACCACTGGTAGGACAAAACTCCGTTGGCACTAGAACGGACACTCAAATCCTTAGCAGACTCCCCAACTACATAAACGGCCCCCTCTGGCTGCTTTATTATAAAAGGCTTACTCTCTAATGGTTCTTTTTTAAGAGTTAAGGTATATGTATTTTCCTGTTTACCGGCTCCACTGACTTTAACAGGAACAGACATGGTTCCGTCCTCATTCCAGTTATAGATCAACGTATACGCCGCACCATTTACGGCCTTTTGCCCATTAATAGTAATTTCATAGTTATTGCTATAAGGCGTGGCAGTGATATCGATGCCCTCTTTCGTACTATCTGCGTAAATGCTATAGTTTTCAGTTGCCTTATCAAATCCAGGTGTCATAATACCGCCGACAACAAGGCCTTTCAGGGTAGCGATTTGGTTTACATGAATTTGATAATCCGTTGTTTTATTCCCATTATGATTAATAAATACATCCACATAGCCCTTGCTAAATGAAGCAGAGGTATAGGCGGAGTTTGACCAGCCTCCCCACGAGTTACTGTACATAACTGCGTAGTTCTGCGACCCAATGGTATAGCCCCCTCCTCTGACAATATCACTTGCTCCAGGAGCTTTAGCCGCAACAAAAAGGCTGCTTGTATAATCCGGAACAGTAACGGTATACCCAGTCAGCTTGGCGCTTTCAAACTGAGGTGTCATAGGAATCGGCTCTGCCCCTTTGTTGTATGCATCCTGATTTTCATACAGATTGAGGCTTTCAAATACAGGCGCTGCATAAACATTGACCCTGAACAGCGGCATTATCGCCGGCGTTGTGCCCGCCTCTATACTGTCATCAGGAATATAAGCTGAAACAAGATATTGTCCTGGGGTATCAAATTTCAGCGTAACGACTCCGAGGTCATCGGATTTTATCCCTTCTATATCGGTTTTTGCTCCTGTGGTAGTATTGATATAGCAAAGTTGCGCTCCTCCAATTGGTACTCTTTTCGTCTGAAGAGTCTGATTGTCAATACACCCATACCAACCAATAGAATAACCATAGAGGTAAAAGTTCTTTCCATATCCGACAGAAAAATCATACGAAGAGATTCCAGTGGTTTTATCTGTAGTAAACTCCACACAGTTATCCAAACCAGAGATGTCCTGGTAAATATAAAATTCAACCAGATCATTATTTGCAATGCCGGCATTTGCAACATTATAGCCTGTATAATACCCTTGGTTTAAGGTATTATCGTGAGGTTGTTTACCGTTTACTGAAAATCCACAGTTCATCGTCTCCTGTCCAAAAATTGTTTTAATCGAACCGGATTCAACATCTAACAGGGTACTGGCATTTTCTTTCGTAAAGTCTCCTTCAAATACAACTTGATGGGCTTTCACCAGAACGTCCAGTGCAGAGACCCCAGTTTCTACTTCATCTATGTAGCCATAGCTTTCCGCTAAGTCTTCAGAAACTTCCACCCCCAGCTGCGGAGCACACAGAAACCCATTGACGGCCTGCGCCGTAAAATCAATTTTTACGGTATCTGCTTCCGTTTCCTCCTCCGCCAATTCGCTCTCTAGGGTATTTACAACGTTTATTACGTCTTCTCCTGTGCTATCATCGTCAGAACTCTCCTCATTCTGACCATCCTTTTCGTTTTGTCTGTCTTGTTCTTTGTTTGACATTACGTCTTGCGCATTGTCGTCCAAATCGCCCAGCTCTGCTTTATTGTCATTCTCGGTAAGATTCCTTCCAGGTGAACCATCTGTTACCAATTCCGAAAGGATATTTTGCGTATCCGCTGTACCGCTTACCTCTTCCGCAAAGGCGCTCGGCATCATAGAGAGCACAATAAGAATAGATAAAATTATAGATAAGGCTTTTTTTCTCACTTTCATTAATACTTCCTTTCTTTAGATTTTTACTGAATAAATTATTGTAATCAAGGTTTGTTCACATGCCTATTATATCTTTATATTCAAAAAACCTCCTTTCTTCAGCTTACTACTCGCCCTCTTTCATAAAATAAAACTGGCAGTATAAAGTAAACCGTCTATAATAATTCTGCCACTTTTTTGACGTGCATTTTTCCACACAAAAAAACTGTGGCTCAATGCCACAGTTCCGTTTTCAACTGCATCTTAATGTACTTTAAACCGCCACAAACACTGCGCTCTTGTTCCAAGAGTGCCAAGTTTTCACCTTTACCGAGGTTGTTTAAACTTATGTCTGTATTCTGACTTGTGCCTCATCATCTTTTGCCTGCCTTCCCAAGTTCCACTCAGTGGCTGCTCATCTTCAGAGCTGTGGCTCAGACTCCGCACTTACAGCGGCGGTACCGTCCCGGACTTTCACCGGAGTTCCTCTTACCCGCATACGGTTTCCCGCCACGGTACATAAAATACATCGTATCCAATCCGTTATTTTCCCTTTATCTTTTTCATATTATCAATAAATTTTCAATGTGTCAAGCGCTGCTTCTACCCTCTAACTATCCATATTTTTCTTAGCATTTTTAGCTCTGCTGCACAGCCGCCGTTTTTTTCTGTACTCTCAAATTGGCGATAGCTTGCGTAGGACATTCCTTTTCGCAAAGTCCACAATTCCGGCACTTATCGAATAAGATTCGGGCTAAATTGTTTTCTACTTCTATAGCCTCAAACGGGCAGACCCTTTGGCATTTCCGACAGCCGATGCAAGCTACCTTGCAGGTCTTCCGCGCCTTTGCTCCAGGCTCTGTGGAATTGCAGGCCACGAACACCCACTTCTTCTTATCTGACATGGTGATAACCTGATTGGGACAAGCCTGCTCACACATACCACAGCCCACACAGACGTCCCTATCCACCACGGCTACCCCATTGCAGATTCGAATAGCCTCATATTGACAGACCGAAACACAGTCCCCGAAAGCTAGACAGCCCTGTGCGCAAGCCCAATTGCCCCCATAAAAGCTTTTAGCTGCTGCACAAGTGGCGATTCCGGTGTAATCCATAATCTGCTTCGTATTTTCATAACTGCCCTGGCATCGGACCACCGCTACCTTCGCCTGCACCGAACCGGCTTCTACGCCCAGAATGGCGGCCACCGCCGAAGCTACCTGACTGCCTCCTACTGGACACAGCGACGGACTCAAGGAACGGTCATCACCTATGGCAGCAGCATAATCATCACAACCTGCAAAACCGCAGGCTCCACAATTAGCCCCCGGGAGCACCTCCCGGATCTGAGCCACGGTTTCATCCACTGGCACAAAAAATACCTTAGAAGCCAGAGTAAGAACCAGGCCTGCAATCAGCCCCATTCCTATCAACAATATCACTGGTACAACCATTTCTCTGCCTCCTTTACTCAAATATTCCCTGTACTACACCGCTGAAACCCATAAAAGAAAGGGAAAGGATTGCCGCTCCCATAAGCACCATGGGAATGCCCTGAAAGGCCTTCGGCACATTGGCATTATCCATCTTTTGTCTCATACCAGAAAACAGCACCATGGCCAGTAGAAAGCCTACTCCCGCTGCAAACGAATTAGCCATGGATTCCACAAAATTAAACTCACTTTTAATGTTCATAATGGTCACACCCAAGACCGCACAATTGGTGGTTATCAAAGGCAGATAAACGCCCAATGACCGGTGGAGAGCAGGAATAAATTTCTTTAAAAGCATTTCCAGAAACTGCACCAGCGCAGCGATGATGAGAATAAACGCTACCGTCTGCAAATATTCAATTTCATATTTATCCAGCAGAAAGGTCTGAACCGGCCAAGTGCAGGCCGTGGCCAGCACCATGACAAAAGTCACTGCAATACCCATGCCTACCGAAGAATCTAATTTCTTAGACACCCCTAAAAACGGACAGATTCCTAAAAATTGCGCTAGGACAAAGTTGTTTACCAGTGCCACGGACAACATAATCATTAATATTTCCTTCATTTCCCGCAGCCCCCTTCCTGTGCCCTCTGACAAGTGGTGCTCATGGCACAGCCTTCACAGCCAAAGTCTTTCTTTTTTATGGCCCGTCCTTTAGATACATAATTAATCATAGCAACCAGCAGCCCATACACGAAAAAGCCGCCTGGGGCCAGCAAGAAAATGGACATTGGTGTAAAGCCATTTCCCAGAATCGGAAAGTTAAACAGCGTTCCTGCTCCCAGCAATTCCCGAATCACCCCCATGCACCCCAGCGCAAAGGTAAATCCCAGGCCCATTCCCAGGCCATCCAGCGCCGAGTCCAATACGGAGTTTTTATTGGCAAGCATCTCTGCTCGGCCTAAGATGATACAGTTCACCACAATCAGCGGAATAAACAAGCCTAACGCCTTATCCAGGCCAGGCGCGTAGGCTTTAATCAAGAACTGTACGCAAGTTACAAATCCAGCGATAACCACAATATAGCATGGAATCCGTACCTTGTCGGGAATGATGTTTTTCAACATGGAGATAACGACGTTAGAACAGATTAGCACCACCATGGCCGATATGCCCATGCCCAGTCCATTGATTACACTGGAGGTCGTGGCTAACGTGGGGCAAGTGCCCAACAGCAGCACGAAGGTGGGATTTTCCTTAATAATTCCTTTAGTTACGATACCTAGCTTAGTCCTCACTTTACACCTCCTGCTCCTTCAAATTGCGCCAGAGCTCGCTGAACACCGTGGTAGACCCCATCAGAAGTAACCGTGGCTCCGGTCACCGCATCCAGCTGAGGATTGAGCTTGATGGAAGCGGTGCCTAGCCCTGCGGCATCAGGAATAATCTCTGCTGCAATCTTACCATTGTATTGACTCAGGTATTCCGGCGTCTGGGCTTTAGTACCCAACCCCGGTGTATCAGAATGAGCTAAAACTTGCACTCCTGTCACGACGCCCTGTCCGTCTATGCCGACCATCACTGTTATCAAACCGCCGTAGCTATCGGCAGTAGCCGTGATGGCCGCACCAGCACCATTATCCGCTATGTAAAAGTCGGTGATACCTTCTTCCAGCGTTCCGGTGTAGGCCGAAAAGGTTCCCGCTTCCGGAAGAACCACCGCCCGTGCTTCGTCTGCGGTTTTCGCCGCCATCTTTTCAATCAGAGGCAGAGTCACTGCATAAACCTGAGCCAGTGCCACAGAAACCACTAGGCAAATCAACACCAGCACCAGAGTAGGCTTGATGTATTCATTAAACGTTTCCCGTTCCATTATTTCTCGCCACCTCCCAGCAATCTCCGCTCACAAAAGTTATCAATGTGAGGCGTGATGATATTCATCAACAAGATGGCAAAGGAGACTCCCTCTGGATAAGACCCAAAGACTCGAATAAGCATGGTAAAACATCCACAGCCTACTCCGAAAATCAGCTTGCCCAAAGGCAGTCTTGGCGAAGTTGCATAATCCGTAGCCATAAAGAAAGCACCAATCATAACTCCGCCTGCGGTTATATGAAAAATCGGATCCTGTCCGGCCGCCAGCGCTAAAACAGCAACCGTGGCAATAAAAGATACCGGAATGATGGGAGAAATGACTTGCCGCCAAATCAGAAAAATACCTCCCAGCAGGAGTGCTACTGCACTGACTTCACCCATGGAACCGCCGATAACGCCTGAAAACATATCCAAGTTAGAAGGCAGCACGCCATTTCCTTCCTTTAATATGCCTAAAGGCGTAGGCCCGGTCACCGCATCCGCTGCTCGCAGTGCTCGAGGCAGCGGCCAGGTGTTCATCTGAGTGGTAAAGGAAAGAAACAGCACAATCCGTGCTGTAATAGCTGGATTGGCCACATTCTGCCCCAACCCACCAAAGAGGCCTTTGACGATGACAATGGCCACAAAGCAACCGATGACAGCGATGAGGTAAGACAGATTCGATGGCAGATTAAACGCCAGCAACACGCCTGTCACCATGGCACTTAAATCGCTGATCGTCTGTGTTCGCTTGGTCATCACGTTAAACAGATATTCAAAAGCCACACAGGCAGCCATGCACACTAAGGTCAGGGAGAGTACCCGGTGACCAAAGACATAAGTACTTACTCCCAGAGAAGGTATTAATGCCAAGAGCACCGCCCCCATGATGCGGGAGGTGTCCACTGGACTAACGAGGTGGGGTGCTGAAGAGACAATCAAATTGTCATAAGCTTTATTTCCCATGAGCAGCTGCCTCCTTTATGATATTTTTTCCTAACTTATTGTTGAAGCTCAGAGGCTTTCTGGCCGGACAGACGTAAGAGCAGCTGCCACACTCCATACACTGCATAACCTTCAGCCGCGCCAAAGCCTCTAGGTCTCTTTTATCCACCGCTGTTGAAAGCTGTACTGGAAGCAGCTTGAAAGGACAGGCCCGGTGACAACGCCCACAGTTAATGCAGGCTGTTTCCTCTTGAATCCAGGCTTGTCTCCCCGAAAATACCAAAAGAGCATTGTTATTTTTAATCACCGGTAGTTGATCTGTAAAGACAGCTCGGCCCATCATTGGCCCACCCATCAAAATCTTGTCCGGTTTTTCTTTATAGCCCCCGCAGAATCCAATTACATCGGAAATTTTTGTCCCCAAGGGGCACAGTACATTGGCTGGTCTGGTCACCGCATTGCCGTCTACGGTGATTCGCTTTTTAATAAGAGGAATGCCGTCTTTGAAGTATTGTCCTACAAAGGCAATCGAGGCAACATTCGAGAGAATAACGCCCACCTCTGCCGGCAGTACTCCCGCATCTAAGGTTTTTCCCGTGATCTCATAGATCATAACTCGCTCTGCACCCTGAGGATATCTGGACCGCAAGGGTATAATCTGAATATTAGAAAGTCCTTTTTCCCGAATCAGCCGTGCTAAACCCTCTATGGCATCTGGTTTATTGTCCTCCACACCGATAAAACATTCCTTTAGTTCTAGGTATTTCATGACCAAGAGGCTGCCTTCTATAATATTCTCGGCCTCTTCCAGCATAAGTCGATGGTCGGAAGTAATAAAAGGCTCGCATTCTGCCCCATTTACAATTAAAGTCGTGATGTCTTTGGGTTTAGACGGCGCATACTTGATATGGGTAGGAAAAGCGGCGCCCCCCAATCCCACCAGCCCACTAGATCGAATGGCTTTTACAAAATCTTCTCTGGTCTTGACCTGGGGTCTCTGAATATTCTCCCACAAGGTCTGCTCCTTGTCGGCTTCGATAATCACCAGCTGATCCTCTCCGCCGGAAGCCGATCGAACGCCTTCCACACCTACCACCGTGCCGGAAACGCTGGCATGGACAGGTGCACTGACAAATCCTTCTGTATCCCCAATGGGTTGTCCTACCTGAACCCGGTCTCCCACGGCCACCAATAGGTTGCAAGGAACGCCTATGTGCTGAGACATAGAAAGATAGACAAAATCGGGAGTCGGCAGAACTTCCGTAGGCTTTTGTGCGGTATCCTTCTGGTGAGGTACTACAATACTCTGTAGATGTTTTTTCCTTTGAAGCATATATTTCTCCTTCCTAATGTGTCCTGCTGCACAAGCCACATCGCTGATTTGCTTAAGAATTATGTTGACACAGCCTGGCAGCTCTACACAATAGAAAGCGGCTATTGCTATATAAATTCTTTTAATGCATCGTTCTAAATCTATTGAATTCACAAAAAACTTATGATAGAGTAAAGAATATCTACGCTACAGTATACCATAAAGGGACAATACCGTGGCATGAAACCTTTCTTTTTGCTTTATCTCAACATATTCAGGAGAAAAATTTATGAACATCAACCATTTACGATACTTCCAGGAAGTATGCAAATATAATAATATCACGAAGGCTTCCGAAGCGGTCCACGTATCTCAGCCTTCCATCACAGCGGCTATTAAAGAATTGGAAAATGAACTGGGTTATCAGTTGTTTAACCGAGTGAACAATCGAATTTCCCTGACGGACGACGGCTCATCTTTCCTTTCCAAAGCCAAAGACTTTATCAATAGCTATGATAACTTTCACCGAGAATCATTAGATATTGGTAATAAAACCCACGTAGTTCTGAAGGTAGGAATTCCGCCAGTGCTGGGAACCTTTATGTTTAAAAAGTTTTTTCCCGCCTTTGAGCAGCTGCACCCCAACATCCGCCTGCAAATGTTTGAAATTGGTACCATATCCGGCCTCAAACGTTTAAATGAAGGGGGCTTGGATTTCCTGCTGGGGGCAATGGACGATACGGTCTATCCGCAATGTGACTCTCGGCTGATTTTCCGCACCCAGTTTGGTCTGGCGGTAGGCGAAGGAAGCACACTAGCCAAGGAGCCCTTTGCCAGCAAGGAAATGATTTATCACCAACCTTTTATCATCTTCCCCAACGGCTCTTACCACTACACCGCTATTACAGAGCATTTTAAGGAGCATCCCCTGAATATCATCATGGAAGCCAGCCAGATTTCCACCATTCGCTATATTGTGGAAAACAATTTTGCTGTGACAATCACCTATCAAGAGAGTTTCGATGCGTCCTCCAAGATTGTCCATATCCCTCTGGAGGACCCAATTAACGCTAACGTGAGCGTTCTTTGGCGGAAAAATGCTTATGTATCTAATGCCATGAAGGCTTTTATCACCTATACCTCCAGTCTAGAGGATCATCAACAGTCTAAGGTGGAGTCCTTTTGGGATTGATTCGCTAAAATTTCTGCACATAAAAATCCGGCATCTGTGGATGCTGCTTGACCGCAGCTCCATCGTTGCCGGATTTCTTTTATTTTATTGTTGTTTTAAGCCTGATTCCCTGAGCTTTCACTGAAAATTAACAGCAGGCAAGAATCCCAACAGATTATCTGTATTTGTATAAAATCCTTACAGAATTTAATACACAAAGTATCGCTACGCCAGTATCTGCAAAGACCGCCAGCCACATGGATGCTAGCCCCACCAGTCCAAGTACCATAACCAAGGCTTTTATGGCCAAGGCGAACACCACATTTTGTATGGCAACACTGCTGGCAGACTTAGCAATGGAAATAGCCTGTGGAATAGCCTCTACACTAGAGGTCATAAACACTACATCTGCCGCTTCGATAGCCGCATCGGCTCCACTGCCCATAGCTGCCCCGACGTCAGCACCGGCCAACACAGGCGCATCATTGATGCCGTCACCAATAAACAGAACACTACCTTTTTCCTTTCGGATTTCTTGTAATATCCGTAATTTATCCTCTGGCAGCAGCTTAGCAAACACCTGACTAATACCCGTAGTCTTTGCTACGGAGCGAGCGCTCTCTTCTCCGTCACCAGTAAGCATAGCGGTGGCAATCCCCCACTTGCTCAATTTAGCTATAGCTGAAGGAGCTTCCGGTTTGATCGTATCGCCGACTGTCAAAGCACCAATAAATTGACCATTTAACGCTAACAGCACTTCGCTGCCGGTGGTAGGATTGTGATAATCAGCTAGGTCAACGTTGCCATCTTGCAGCAAGGAACGATTTCCGCACAGGACCGTGCCTTCTTGAAGAGTGGCCCGAATACCCTTTCCAGCGATTTCCTCTATGCTCTTTGGTGTCTGTAGAGTCAGTCCAGCCTTTTTTGCTTCACTGACAATACTAACGCCAATTGGATGGGTAGAGCTGGCTTCACAGCTGGCCGCCAACGTCAGCAGATAAGTCTCTACATCTTGCTTGGAAACCCCGGCGGGTCTAGCAGCCATGCTCTGCTCTACTTGGGACAGATCTTTACCATTACTGATTGATCTACCTCCTGTCGTCACCCCTGAGGTCATATAGGCAATCAAGTTTCCGGTACTGATGATATTCTGAACGACGAATTCACCTTTTGTCAAAGTACCAGTCTTATCCATCACTACAGCTTTAATATTTTTCAAAGATTCCAGTGCCACGCCTCCCTTGAAAAGAATGCCTTGTCTGGATCCTGCACCTATTCCTGAGAAGAAGGCTAAAGGCACGCTTAGAACCAGTGCACATGGACAACTAATAACCAGGAAAGTCAGTGCTGTGTAAATCCAATGCTGCCAGTCCCCTGTCACCAGCGACGGAATCACCGCCGTCAACACAGCAGCTGCTACAACAAAAGGCGTATAAACTCGGGCAAAACGAGTGATAAACCGATCAATTTTCGGCTTGCTAGCCGCTGCATTTTCCACAGAATCCAAAATCCGAGTAACCATAGAATCTTCTAAAACTTTTTCTACTCGAATCTTCAAAACGCCAGAAGTATTAATGCATCCAGATACCACCTGAGAGTTTGGTGTCACCTTAACTGGTACAGGTTCTCCCGTAATAGGGGACGTATCGATTCGGCTTTCGCCTTCTATCACCACTGCGTCCAAAGGAATCCGGTCTCCCGGCTTTACCAGAAGGATGTCTCCGATTTCTGCCTCTTCCGCAGCAATTTCAGTAATGCGCTGACCTTCTACCAGAGAAACAACCTCTGGGCGCAGGTCCACCGCCTCCATAATCTGACTCCGGCTCCGCTCCACTGCCTTTTCCTCAAAGAATTCACCAATGCGGAAAAACAGCATAACGCCTACTGCTTCTGGATACTCCTGAATGGCAAAAGCCCCTAAGGTAGCTACACTCATCAGGAAGTTTTCATCAAAGACCTGACCTTTTCCGATGTTCTTTATCGCCTTTAACAATACACCACTGCCCAAAGTTAAATAGGCGACGATAAAGCAGCCCAGCCACCAGCCTAAAGCCATTTCATTATGCTCTAAGACCAGACCTACGGCAAAGAGAACCGCACCAACTACAATCTGGGGCAAGTCTCCTTTTAAAGAAAAGGATTTTTTCTGCTTCAGCTCTTTTTGAAGGGAATCTGCTTGAATCTGCCCAGGATTTTGCTTTTCGAAATCATGTTCATGATTGTGATTCGAATGGTCGTGGTCGTGCCCATGATCGTGTCCGCATCCGCAAGCCTCTTCGTGCTCATGGTGGTGCTCTTCGTGATCATGGTCATGATCGTGATCCGAATGGTCGTGGTCGTGTCCATGATCGTGTCCACATCCGCAAGCCTCTTCATGCTCGTGGTGATGCTCTTCGTGATCATGGTCATGATCGTGATCCGAATGGTCGTGGTCGTGTCCGTGATCCTGTCCGCACCCGCAAGCCTCTTCATGCTCCTTTGACTGATTGTCAGCTGCCGGCTTTAAAGCTCTCCTGCCGGTGGTCTTTCTTGATCTTTCCTTAATAACTACACCATTCTCCACCGTATTGGCCAATCTAGTCATTTCCGGCACTAAGTCATCGGGATTTTCCGCTTCTACCCGCAGCTGCTTTGTAGCAAATGTGATTGTAGCCTCTCCGACTTCCGGCATACCGCCAATCAGACGCTCAATCTTAGCTGCGCAGTTAGCACAATCGATGTTCTCTATCGTATAAACCTTTTTCATCTATTATCGCTTCCTTTCTTCCCTGATCTCTATCTGCATTTAATATGGAAGGTCCGGTCTACAATATCGTGGACTAAGGCTGCCTCTTCCGTATCTGCTAAAGTGTAATATGTCTCTTTGCCGTCTTTCCGGCTGACGATGAGTCCGGACTGTTTCAGCAATCTCAAATGGTGGGATACTGCTGGAGAGCTCATCTCAATAGCTGCGGCAATATTGGCTACACAATCCTCACTGTGGCATAACAGCCAGAGAATCTTTAAGCGTGTACTGTCGCTAATCATCTGAAAGGTGCTGGCTGTCTGCTCAAAGACGATGGCATCCGGCTTATAATGGATGAACTCCGCTGTGCGACTCCCATGGTTATGGGGCAGGGTGATGTTCAGGGGACATTCCAAACATTGGGGGTCCATCATGGGTCTATTCTTCATTTCTTGATCTTTTATTTTCTGAGCGTCCATATGCGGCTCCTTTCTCCTCTGCCTTTGGCATGTGTTGTGAAAATAAGTTGAAATCTATCATCAATTAAACGATTAAGTAACTGTTTAATCGTAGTATAAATAAAAATTCCTATTATGTCAATAGGGATCTCGATTTAATCCTTACCTATATTCTCTTCTCATGATTCAGGTTATTCCAATACCTTTTCTATGTTTCCTAAAATACTGGCTAAATAATTTCTGAAATTAAAACTCTTTTAATTCCCTCTTGCCAGCCTCCTTCCATATACGGTATTCTATTAAAGAATTCTATTTTGCAGAAGGACCTTATAATTAGGAGGATATATTTATGAAATCTACAGAAAAACTGAAACAGGCTCAACCAGCCTACCGGATACGGGATATATTGATTGTGCTTCTTGGCAGCTTCATTGTCGGAGCCGGCGTACAGCTTTTTTACGTACCTGGAAATATTTTAGGCGGCGGTATTACGGCAATCTCCATTATGCTTCACATTTTAACTGGCAGCAATGTGGCCATGACCACCTTTATACTGAACATTCCGATTCTGCTTCTAGGCTATTTTTTCGTGAACAGGCAGTTTATGATTTATAGTACCCTAGGCATGATTGGCATGACCGCCTTTATGCGGCTGCTGGAACAGGTGCCGCCTCCCTCCGACTCGCTCTTTACCTGTATCGTCTGTGGTGGGCTTTTGGTAGGAAGCGGCGGCGGCATCATGCTTAAATGCAATGGTTCTGGAGCAGGCACCGATGTCATCTGTCGAATTATCAACCGCTACACTTCTTTTCAAATTGGAACGGTTTCACTATCCGTCAATGCCTTCCTGGTTCTGCTTGCCGCCTTCTTCCTTGGCTTAGATATTGCAATCGCCACCATTACTACCCTTTTTATTACCTCCAGGGTAGTCAACTACATTCTAGACGGGATGAACTACAAGCGCATGGTCCTCATCGTCACCGATCGAGGCGACGAAATCGCTCTAGCCCTTTCTACAGAATTTGGCCGGGGGACAACTATTTCTCACGTGACTGGTGCATATCTGGGACAAGAAAAAGCTCAAGTTATGTGTACAATCAACATTCATGAGACTCCTCGCTTGAAGAACATCGTGCTCCAACTGGACTCTCAAGCCTTTATCTCCATGTATGAAAGCACGGCAGTTATTGGCAGTTCCTTCAAAAAGAAGCAGAAGAAAAAGCAAAAGAAATTATTGCAGAATCATTAAATTTCACCAAAACATTACACTTCATATATCCATTGTGATAGACTATATCGTGAAACACGCATGACTTGAAGAAAGGATTTTTGTACGATGAATGAAAGCATTTTGCCCATAGATATGGATATTCGTCAAAACTCAGATTTAAAGAACATCATGATGATATACGCTAAAATTCACAAGAATTATACTGCCGCTATACGAGAAGTGAAAACTAAACTGCAAAACCTGGACGACGACTTCCAGTTGCTGCATAAACACAACCCCATTCATCACATGGAGAGCCGCATAAAATCCCCAGAAAGCATCCTGGAAAAAGCCAATCGAAAAGGATTCTCCTCCGACGTGAACCAGATGTGCAAACAGATGCTGGATATCGCTGGTATACGAGTTATCTGCTGCTACATAAATGATATTTATATTGTAGCCGACCTACTGAAAAAACAGAGCGACCTGAGTATTATCCGTGAAGTGGATTACATTAAAAACCCCAAGGATAACGGCTATCGCAGCCTTCACCTAATCGTGGAAATACCAGTATTCTTTGTTCATCGAGTAGAAAAGATTCCTGTAGAGATTCAAATCCGCACCATGGCCATGGACTTCTGGGCCAGCTTGGAGCACCAGCTGCGCTACAAAGCGGAAGGAGAGATTCCTAAGTTTATTGCTGAAGAATTGAAGGAGTGCTCAGAAAACATCGCCCATTCCGACTTGCAGATGCAAAAGGTCCACAGCTTCCTTGAAGACCTAGACCGATTTACACCAAAATGATGAAAGTAATAAGTGATTAGCAGATACACGCTATAACGATAAAAGCACTTGAACCCAACAAGATGGTTCAAGTGCTTTTTTGTGCTTACATTCTCAGGTGTGAAGTTCTCGGATAAGCCGCACCTTTCTGCCGAACAATAGCAAACCTACAGGTATCCAAACGGCAGCAAAGAGTCCACAACCAATCAGATACGGATAGAGAACCTCCAAACTAGTGCCTTTTAAAAGAATATCCTTCATCGGGGTTATAAAGTAATATAGAGGCCAAATCACCTTAATCACAGAAGCGAATCCCGGGGCCATCATATATTCAGGCCAAGCAAATCCGCAGGATAAAAAAGTAGGTATGGTCAAGAACATGGTGAATTGTACTGCATGGGCCACCTGCTCAAAGAGCGCGGCAATAACCAGAGCCATACCGGTCATAGCTCCCAGAAATACAACCTCAAAAAGCATCAGCACAAAGATGTCTCCCTGCATAGGAAAACCCCAAAGGGCCATAGCTACCCGCAGGCAAGCCATGGTGCTGACCACACTAAGCCCAGAAAGTAACATAAATCGGCGGATCATCAGGGACATTTTTACTTGCACAAACTGCCTGCTGAGCTCCATCGGCAGTTCACGCAGCCGATTCTTCTCCTCCACCAGCATGGGAACCCCTGACGCCAGAAACGCCTGCTGGGCAAAGATGCAGAGCAGCCCCGGAAACAAATACGGAAAATAGCCCAACTGCGGATTATATAAGATTCGGTCTACCAAGTTAAGGGTATAGACGCTTTGCTCCGCCTGATAGGGAACCAGGGCACCTCCCTCCAGATACTTCATCTGTACGCCTGCATTAACCGTTGCAAAAATCGTATTGACGGCACTCATCACATTATTGCCGTACATAAAGTTGGCATTGTCCATGAAGACGACTGCCTCTGCTCCATTCTTACCATTCAAAGCTTTTCCAAAATCCTTAGGCAAAAGGATTGCTCCATGGATTTCCCCTAAAAGCAGTTTTTCTTTGATTTCCTCTACGGAGGAAATATCCTCCCTTACTTTTAAGGTTGGCGAATCATAAAAGTAGTTCACAATTTCCCTAGAAGCAGCTGACCCATCCATATCATAAATGGCAATAGGTATGTCCTGGACGAAAACTGGGCTAAACATGCCGCCGAAGATTAACGTAAAAAGCAGCGGAATCACCCCTACAATCAAGTAAGGCTTAATCTCCATAAACTTCTCTTTCCGCTGGGCCATGGTCATATTTTTCAACGCTTTAAACAACTGGAGTCACCCCCATTCCGCCTTTATACTTTTTCCGCCACCAATTTTTAAAGAGGGTAACAGCTAAAATAATGAGCAGCTCTGCCAAAATAAACTTTGCAAAGAAGCCGAGAGGTTCTATGAGATGATGAAATTGCAGTTCTTTCAAGCAGAGACTGCGAATCCAGTTTCCATAATAATAAAAAGGTATGTGCTGAGCCAGCTGAACATAAGCCGCAGGCATACCTTCTATGGGATAGGTATAGCCCCCCAGCATACTGGTAGGCAGCACTAAGATAGCGGATACCTGGATGGCAAAGGTCCTGTCTGGAATTATATTTCCAATGATATAGCCCATGGCTAGAATGCACATAGCAAAAAGAAAGGTCATTAACACCCCTCCCAGAGCCGTACTCCGATAAGGCATATCAAAAAACAGATATTGTACCCCCAAACACAGGAGGATGGAAATCGTACTCATAACAGACCAACCGCCGATCACTTTCAGCTGGTCCAAATATCTTCTGGGCTGGCTCTGATTCTCAAAACCTCGCTCAGCTCCCTGCATGGCGATGCCAATTTGGATAACTGACGCCAGCATACCAATCAGCAGGTAGTTTCGAAAGCTCTTGGCTGGATTATACAGGAACTTATAGTTCACATCAATCGGTGTCACCAGATTCATAACCTGCTCCGGCACTACGGACAGCTTTCCTTGGAAAATGCTCATCATGTAGGCCCCTTTGGTGGTGAGCAGAATCTCTGACATAGCAGTCTTTGAGGTAGTTACCACCGTCAAAGATGCGCCATCATACAAGGTGAGAATTTTCGGGGCCTTTCCCATCTGCATATCTTTATAAAAATTTTCCGGTATGATGATGCCCGCATAAGCCTGCTCCTGGTCAAACAGCTCCTGAACCTGCTGGTCCCTGTCCGCATATTCAATCACATCAAAGTAGCTGCTGTCCTCCACGAAGCCAGTAAACTTACGGCTAAAATCCGACTGGTCGTGATCCACGATGACCGTAGGAATGCTAGTAGGCACATCACCCTTCATCTCATATCCCAGCGCTAGTCCAGATATCAAGGGGATGATAATAAATACCAGCGTAGCCATGACAAACCGGGGGTGTCTCAGTTTGAAATGGTAAAAGGCCACCGTCAATTTATTTGATTTAAGCAGATTACTTTTCTTCATTTTTTCCAAAGTCCACCATGGCCGTCATCCCGGCATACAATTCCTTATCCATCCCCGATATGGAAACCTTCACCCCATAAGACAATACATCAAAATCTCCGTTGGCATTGGTAGCCCGCTTGGTGGCAAAGTCCGGCTTTTTGTTGACTACCGTTACCGTTCCCTTCCATTCCTTGTCGGGATAAGCCGGAAATGTAACGGTTACCTGCTGCCCTTCTTGGACTTTATCCAAGTCTGTCTCTTTTACATTTACTTCGATCCATGGCTCGTCGTCGGTAGTTAAAGTAGCCAACGGCATACCTGTAGAAATCAGTTCTCCCAACTCCACGTTGATGGTTGTAATTGTACCATCCACTGGTGCTTTAATCTGCGCATCTTCCAGATAACTGTTGACCTCTGCAATGGCTCCATCTGCTTGAGCTACCTGAGAGGCCGCAGCGGCGACATCCTCACTTCTGGCTCCTTCTACGGCCATGTTATAGGTTTCCTTTGCCGCTATGTACTGAGCTTCCACTTGATCAAAAGATGCCTGTGAAATCGCCTCTTCATCCAGCAACTTCTTCATGCGGTCGTAGGTCTTCTGTGCGTAGTCGAAGGCCGCTTTTGCCTGGGCTACCTCCTGAGACCTGGCTCCATTTTGAGCTTTTGCTTCCACGGCGGCGGCGGCGGCTTTGGCGGCTTTGGCCTGCTGCATCTTAGCTTCCACGGCTTCACTGGAAATCTTGATGATAATATCTCCTGCTTTCACTTGATCGCCCTCCTTCACCAGAATTTCTCCAATATTACCGGCCAGCTTGGAGTTTAAGTTGATTTCCGTTTTGTTCACACTGCCTTGAACAATAAAATCCTTGCTTTCTTCGGCTTTGCTGTTGAAAGACCAGCAGCCAGCTATAATCAGAGCTACCACCAGCACACCTGCTAAAATAGCCGTGGTGCGCTTCTTTTTTTCCACTGTTGTTGCAATTTCTTTTTCCATATCTCAACTCTTCCTCTCTCACTTCAATCTATTTTCATCTACTTCAGTTCCCATTAATTCGTACTCCTGGTTTTTTCGTTGTAACCTTGCTGTCAAGATCTTTTCCTGAATATTCCCCAGAAGCATAAAGGGCTCTTCTCCCAAAGGAGCTTTCAATATCCCCTGTGCCAGCAGCTTGCCGTCCTGTGACAAGGTCCCGGAGAACAGGTGTCTTTTCCCCAGACATTCCAATATACCCTCTACGGTGCTGCTCTGTTGGTCTAAATATAGAAATCCTTTTTTTGGGCCCATTGGGCTCTTCAGTACGATAGCATATTTCCCATACATGGCAAGCTTCCTTTCTCTTTTCACCAAATGCTTTTATTTCATAAGACATTTGTCTGGTTTTTTGACAAATGTTCCGATATAATAGGGGTATTATCACAATCGAATGGAGGTTACAGATGGCACAATCAGTAACAACTGAAATGACAAAACGCCTGATGGCGGATTCTTTAAAAAAATTGATGGCCCAAAAGCCTTTAAATAAAATCAGCATCCGAGAAATCGTCGAGGACTGCGGGGTAAACCGTCAGACCTTTTATTACCACTTCCAGGATATCTACGACCTGTTCCAGTGGATTATCGATCAGGAAATTGTCTCCGTACTCGGGGACACAGAAAACTTTCTCACCTGGCAGGAGACCGGTATCTATCTGCTGAACTATCTGCAAAAGAATTCCACGGTAGTCCTCTGCGCCCTGAATTCGTTGGGCCGAGCTGCCATTAAGCAGTTAATTTTCGACGATGTTGTCAAGGTGGCCACACAGATTATCACCCAGATATCCAAGGATATCGACGTAGATGAAGAGTCTTTCCAGCATGTAGTCCACTATTATGCGATAGCCTTTGGCGCTTTGTTGGAGGATTGGCTTTCTAGCGGTATGAAGCACTCCCCAGAGGAAGTAATCGACATACTAGACACCATTGCCTCCGGCACGGCGAGAACAGCACTAGATCGCTTTGCCTCCAAATCCAAAAAGGCTTAAGGCCTTTGTTCTTAGGCCTTTTTTGCGCTCTTTTCTTTGCTTCTTTTCATCCTTTTCTACAACGGAATCCTGCTGGTACCCACACCTTGAGCAAATTCATAGCTCTTCAACGCCAAGGCATAATCCGAGTTCGCATTGGCTAGATTTAATTTGGCCTTATATACGTTTACCTGAGCAGCCAGCAGTTCTTCTACCGTGCTCAAGCCCTCTTCATTTGTCAACTGTACTAAGCGCACACCTTCTGTGGCATAAGTCAATAGCTCTTTCGCGGCCTCTACCGCAGCCTTTTTATCCTGAACCAAATCAGCCTTGTTGCGAATATCAATTTCAATCTTACTATAGGCATCCTTGGATGTCTTCTGTGCTTCTGCCAGATTAATCTGCGCATTTAGATAGGTAGAGGAATTTTTAGGATAGGCTTTTACGTCCTCCAGCAAAATCTCATATACCTGAACCGCCAGCTTGGCTCCTTTCAGTTCAATCCGATTGTCAAGCGCATTGTTCACCGCTGTATCCGCCGATACAGCTTCTGCCGCTGCCGCCGCAATATTGTCCAAGGTATCCGTAAAGACTACTTCTTGCTGTACATTGTAACCCAATAAGTAATTGAACGACATCTTGGCATATTTCAACTTGGTATCGGCACTGCGCACTGCACTCTCGGCATCAGCTACAGCAGACTGTGCCTGAAGCACATCCTTTTTGGACAATAGTCCCACGTCCTTTTTAGCCTGAACATTTTTCAAGGTCTTCTGTTGCGTGGTCAAGTTCTCTTTTGCAATGTTAAGGTTGTCTTGAGCCAACAGTACTTTATAATAAATACTGATGGTATCCGCTTCAATCTGATTTAACTCTGCCTGATAATTATTTTCTGTATTATTTCTAGCAAAATCTCGTCTTAGCTGCATAATCTTTTTGTTGTTGGAAGAGACTCCTGCCAGCTGGGCCTGATAAGCCATCTCCACTACACTTTCCCCGTAGTTGGATTCTACCCAGGAATCTGGTAAACTGGACAGCAAATCTAAATTGTCTTGAGTCTTTTTAATTTTGCTGACGGTCTCCGAGTACCCATTGCCCACCGCTACATCGGCCTGTCGATGGAGGGCTGCAGTCTCCGCAGAGGTTCCCGTAGTCTTCATAATCTGAATCGCTTCTTTCAGGGAAAGGGTCTTTGTTGCGGTCTTTTCTGGCGTCACCGAATTTGTTATAGCACTGTCAGAAGCTGTAACTGCACTGTCGGTTGTGGTAATGGCACTATCCGTTGCAGTAACTGCGCTATTCGTCGTGGTGACAGCACTGTTCGTTATGGTGACAGCACTATCCGTAGTCAGAACTGCACTTCCTGTGGTCGTGACAGCACTGCTGGTTGTAGCTGTTTCAGTTGTGGTTGTTGCTGCTTTTCCCGTGGGGGTTGCTGCTCCGGTTGTATCTGTAGCTGCAAAGGCTAGGGTGGCAGAACCCAGGATTAGGTTTGACGCCAGCACTATGCAAATATATTTTTTCTTCACCGTTTATAGCCTCCTTCTCTCTTATCTCTCTTATCTTCCTTATTCTACTCACTTATCCCCTCCTGGAAAATAGATAATTTGTTTTACTTGTATAGAATTTAAACACAAATAAAAAAACTGTCTAAAATTTAGACAGTTTTTGATTTTTGTATAGTGATGTTATTTGGCATCTTTCTTTTCTATCTTGGCCAAGCCGCCCATGTAAGGCCGCAAGGCCTCTGGAATCACGACGCTGCCATCTGCTTGCTGGTAATTCTCCAAAATAGCAGCCACGGTTCGTCCTACTGCCAGCCCGGAGCCGTTGAGGGTGTGAACAAATTCTGGCTTGCCTTTTGACTCTGGCCGGAAGCGGATGTTGCCTCTTCTTGCCTGATAGCTCTCAAAATTCGAGCAGGAAGAAATCTCCACATAGCGCCCATAGCTCGGCATCCATACCTCGATGTCATAAGTCATAGCAGAGGAGAATCCCAAATCCCCAGAGCTCAGTTTCACCACTCGATAAGGAATCTCCAGCTTTTTCAGCACGTCTTCTGCCGCTGCCGTCAAAGTTTCCAACTCCTCATAAGAGTTTTCTGGCTTAACAAACTTCACCATTTCTACCTTGTTGAACTGATGCTGACGAATCAGGCCTCTGGTGTCCCGCCCTGCGGAGCCCGCTTCTTTTCTAAAGCAAGGAGTATAGGCCGTATAATAAATCGGCAGCTGATCTCCGTCAATAATTTCGTCCATAAGCAGGTTAGTCACTGGTACTTCCGCTGTAGGAATCAAGAAAAAGTCCTTAGCTGGAACGTGAAACATATCGTCTTCAAACTTAGGCAGCTGCCCGGTTCCCGTCATAGCCGCCCGGTTGACCATAAAAGGCGGCAGAATTTCTGTAAACCCGTGCTCTTCTGTGTGCAGATTCAACATGAAATTGATGACTGCCCGTTCCAGTCGGGCCCCCAGCCCTTTGTATACCGTAAACCGAGCTCCGGCAATCTTGGCCGCCCGGTCAAAATCCAGAATATCCAGCTCTGTTCCTACATCCCAGTGAGCCTTATGCTCAAAATCGAAAGCACGAGGTTCGCCATAAGTTCTCAGCTCCACGTTGTCGGAATCATCTTCTCCCATAGGAACTGTCGGATTCGGTGTGTTCGGCACATTGAGCAGCGCCTGATGGAGTTCTTCCTCTACACCACTGACCGCTGCATCCAGCTCTTTAATCTGGTCAGAAAGCGCCTTCATTTCCGTCATCAGGGCTGTCGTGTCTTTCCCTTCCTTTTTTAGCTTCGGAATCTCCTTTGAGTCTTGATTCTGCTTGTTCTTCATGACTTCTACTTTAGCCAGAATCTCTCTTCTCTTTTCATCTAAGGCTGGAATGCTGCTAAGGCCAAAATCACCTTTGCCTCGGCGCTCCACGCTTGCCTTGACTCCTTCATAGTCTTCTCTAATTTTTTTTATATCTAACATATGTGTCTTCCTCTCTTTACCTTTCTACAGAATGTTTTTTCCATAAGCCGTATACAGCTCCGTCAGTTCCTGCATCTTCTGCTGCATTTCCAGCTGCAAATCAGAAGCCAGCTGGCACTCTCCTTCGTCCAGGGCATCCTTAATCCGAGACAAGAGGGACTTACTGTCCAGCTTATCCTGCCCGATATAGCAACGCAGCTCCTGAACCTTATTCCACATATAAATATCGTAATCGGCACAGTCATGCTCCTCGTGAAGGATAGAATACGACCGCAGGACATCCATATTATCTGGAATGATTCGGCTGTGCAACTCCGTAGCCCACTGATCCAATGTGGCTTTTTTGAAGGATTCCAGGATAATTGGTGTCATCACCTTATCCGTCAGCAGAACCTGTATTTTTTCCGGGTACTCCTGGAAAGCACAAAGATTTTCCCATACGGTCCTCGGTGCCTTGCCAAAGAGCTGATCTCGCTGCTCCGGTGTGAACTCTTCGAAGACATCCTTTTCGCTTCGATATTCCCGGTCTTTTTCAAAGTAGAAGTCATCCTGTCCATATGCCTTAGACAAGGATTCCAGCAGCTGTGCTGGCGTTTTTTTGGCTTCTAGCGCCGCCCGAATACCATCCAAAATAGCCATATAAGCTGTAGCAATGACTAAATAGGTGTTACTCTTCGGGTTCGGCGAGCGCAGCTCGAAACGGGTGGACAGCGGATTGTTCAAATCCCGCACCAGCCCAATGAGCACGGTCCGATTTCTGGAAGGCTGAGCAGGAGTATGTCCCAAAGAAGTCACGATACATACTGGCGCTTCATAGCCCGGCTTTAAACGATTAAAGGCATCGTTGGTGGATGTAATGAAAGGATTAAGCACCTCATAGTTCTTCAGCAGACCCATAAGAGCACCAAACCCGATAGGGTTCAGAAATTCTGCCCGCATATCTCCCGGTGCAAAGAGGCTGACAACCTTGCCAGTTTTTAGCTTGGCAGCTACACCTATGTGAGTATGCTCCCCACTTCCTGCAACGCCATCAATCGGCTTTGCCCGGAAAGTCACTTCCAGACCGTGAAGCCGGAACACATCGCGCACAATATACTTTACCTGCTTTTCATTGTCCGCAGCCTGCATAGCATCTGCATATTTCCAGTCAATTTCTAACTGTTCCATAATATGGTCATACTTTCCAGAATTACCCAGCTTCGCTTTAATGCCACCTACTTCCTTGTGGCCCATCTCCATTTCAAAGCCATATTCATCTAACAAAAGTAAGGTTTTTTCTAAAGCCGTCCGCACTGGGCCAATTGTCCGCTTCCAATACTGCTCCTTCATAACCTGAGCGGTGGACAGTTCTTCCCGATCACCCTTTTCGTCCGGCGTCTTCACCCAGAACTCCAACTCTGTAGCACAAGTCAACAAAATCTCATCGATATCCTCTACCGAATCTACTGGCAAATATTCCAGTACATAAGGATTTTCTTTAATCAAAGTTAACAAGTCCTTCTTAATCTTGTTGATGGCATCCCTCAGGATGACTCTGGAACCTACCTCGTTGGTATCGTTGTGAACCAGGAAGGAAGGAATACGCAGGGTACCCACTGGCAAGCCAGAAGGTTCATGGATAAAGTCAAAGTTGTGGTCCACATACCAGTTCACTGATAAATCCGGAATGATATCCACCTTTGCGTTGTTTAATTCAGCGATAATCGGCAAAACTACGCTGGAACCATCCGTCTGAACGCCGTCAGTAAGAAATTTTTCCATGTCCTCTAAAAAGCGAGTAACTGGGATTTTCTCATCCGTATTCTGTCCGCCTATGTCCAGTCCCACGAGAGATACAAACATAATCTCCGGGTGATTTTTTAAAATTTCTCGTACCTTTTCCGGCTGATGTTCCGCAGCAGGAATATTAAATAACATCTTTTCGTATGCCAGCATACTTTCCTCCTCTTATTTATACCATGTATCTATGAAATAATACTATTTACCTAAAATTTGCATCATATTGTCTCATTGTACTACTTTTTTGCTTTTTTTTAAACTGTTTTTTGTAAGTTTTTTGTATCTACAAACAAAAACATCAGGATATTTTCTTGTTTTATAGGAATCTAAACCTGTTTTAGCGAATCTTTTCTCGCTTTTCTATTAAAACAGGCAGACACATAGTCTCCTACGCAGCCTGCCTGTTCTTCAGCTTTTATTCAATTTTTAACGGAAAGACTACGAAGGGCTTTTGATCTCCAAAACTTTACTCTTCCGTCTGAGAGGCCGCAGCATCCGTGGACGGTGCCAACAGCTTCAAGTATTTTTCCAAAGCGGTAATATGCTCGCCGTATCCAGCCCAATCCCCATTTCGCTGAGCACTTTGTGCCAGCTCAAATTCTTCACTAGCCTTGACAATCAAGTCCGCCGCAGACATCTGATCTGGAGAAGTTGTGGAGGTACCTGCTCCCGCACCGCTTCCACCGTTCTGAGTTCCCTGTCCAGTGGAATTTTCACCAAAGAGGGCGTCTAGCGCCTCGCTCAAGGTCTCCTTATAGGAAATCTTATCTCCGTAAGCCACGATAACCCGCTTTACTTCTGGAATACTGGAGTTGGTAGCTTCCAGGTATACCGGTTCTACATATAGAAGTGACTGTTCAATTGGAATGATGAACAGATTTCCTCGGCTGTAGGTGGATCCAGAAGAGTTCCACAAGGAGAATTCCTTAGAAATCTCCGTATGCTGGTCAATCTGAGCCTCAATCTGCATTGGCCCATAGATGTTCTTATTCTTTGGCAGCTGGTACAGTACCAGTTTTCCGTAGTTTTCTCCATCATTTCTGGCTACCAACAATCCCGTCATGTTCTTCTTGTTCTTCGGCGTGTATGGAATCGTATTAACGAATTCCGCACTGGTCTCCCCTGGAAGCTTCATGATGTAGTAGTTCGGACTAATAGTAATTTCCTGGGTGCCATAAATCTCGTTAGCGATATCCCATAAGTCCTCACCCTGGTAGAACACCTTTACGTCATTCATGTGGTAACGCTTGTAGATGTTAGCCTGAATGTTGAGCAATTTGTTCGGATAACGGATATGAGACTGGATGCTCTCCGGCATCTCAGAAAAATCTTTGAACAACTCTGGATAAATCTTTTTGTAGGTGGTAGCAATTGGATCTTTGTCATCTACCAGATAAAAGTAAGTCTCTCCATTGTAGGCATCGATAACGACCTTCACAGAGTTTCTCAAGTAGTTCAATCCGTTAGCAGAGAATGGTTCGGAATACGGATAGTTTGCACTGACCGTATAGGCATCAATCATCCAGTACAGCTTGCCATCTGCGCTGACGATATATGGATCCTCGTCGTATTGCAGATGCGGCATAATCTTCTTTACCCGCTGCTCAATATTTCGGTTGATGATGATCTTGGATTCTCCGGTAATATTGGTAGATACCAATATCTTTAAGCTCTGTTCTCGGATGGCGAACATCACCCGGTTCAGCGGATTCAGCTTAATGCCCGCATCTCCCTCATAGGTGGTGTATTTGTTCTCATCTCCATTTGGATAGTCGAATTCTTCTTCGTTGGTGTTGGTCAAAATGTAGTTGTTGGTCAACTCCCCAAAGTAGATTTCCGGTCTGGTCACATCAATTTCTTCGATTTGAGATACTGGCGGAATTCCCGATACCAGCATATCTGGCTGGCCGCTGGCCGTCACCTTATCTACCCGAGATAAAGTAATACCGTATCCATGAGTGTATTTCAAATGCTTGTTCAGCCATTCCTCTCGGATCTGACTCTCATCAATTTCTCTCACAGCCAAGAAGGTCTGAGTATATTCCCCATTGACAAAGTACCGGTCCACGTCTACGTCATTAAAGGCGTAATAGCTTCGGATATTCTGTGTCTGGGTATAGAACTTTTTAGCTGGATCGTAATCATTAATTCGGATATTAGAAATGGTTTCCGTATTATTCAGAATGTCTTCTTTAGACAGCGTATTGCTGGCTGCAAAAGGCTTAATAGTCACATCCTGAAGGTCATAGGCCATCTGCGTGAACTTGATATTGTTCCTCAAATAAGCGCTTTCCTTGTTGATTTCATCAGGAGATACCACCAGGTTCTGAATCAAGACAGAGGCGCCAATCCCTACCACCCCCACAGCAATCATAATTACTGGAACGGTCAGAAGCACCCGATACTTCTTTCGCAGCATGCCAGAGGCAAATACAAACGCTGCTACGACAGATAAAACCATAAGAATCCGATATACCCACAGGGTTACCGTCACTGCTGTATACCCTGCTCCGTAGACTACACCCACGGTATTGGTAAATAGCAGCGTGTACTGCCGCAGCAGAAAGTTTACACTTAGCATCAAAAAGAATAGCACGCCCAGAATGACAATCTGCTTAGACGCGATGCTCAGCAGCTGCATCAGATTGCTGCTGTCCACTTGCTTGCTTTTTTTACGAGCAGCAGGCCGACCTGGACCACTCATGCCGCTCATGCCCATGAACCGTCCTAGCAGATCCCCCCACGGTCCGCCAAAAGAATTGTTATTCCTGCCAAAGTCTCCGTGGCGAACATTATCGTTCTCTTCATATGGGGCCTCCGGTTCCGGTTCAATTGGCTCAAAAAACTGAGGCCGCCTCAGAGACATTAAAACGAGATAGTATACAAAGGTCAGGAGGGCAAAGGCAATAATCAGCCCCAAGCCCATACTGTTCAACCCGCTCACAAATTGCAGCTTGAACACGTAAAAGCTTACGTCGTTGTTGAACAACGGGTCCTTAACACCGAAGTCCGTGCTGTTGAGGTATTGCAGAATCTGAAACCACAGGCTGGATGCCACCGTAACGGAGAGCAACGCTCCAAAGGCGGCCGACAGACCTAAAGCAGTCAAGTTCAGGGTCTTCTCACTGACCACATCGCTGGACTGAACCTTTTTAAAATAGCCTCTCTTCAACATTTTCAGATACAGATAAGCCAATGCGGTAATCACCACAAAGGCAGGAATACCGATTTTCAGCTGCGTAAACAGCTTGGTGAAAAATACGCTCACATAATCCAATTCTCGGAACCACAGAAAATCCGTGATAAAGCCGATCATGCTACCGAACAGTCCCAGTAAGATTATGAGCACCACTAAAAAGATGCCCGAGCCTTTCTTTCTTTTCTTGCTGTCCTTTTTCAAATGTTTCCCTCCTCCTCTTTGCTCTACATTATTTTATTTCAGCGATAATAGAGATGATGGCTTCCCGCGCTTCCTGAGGCAGGTCATCCCGCCCTCCTTTGACATCTTTTAAGGAGTTCAGGTAGTTCATCCGGCCCATCATGCCGCCTTTTAATGCATTTACATACACCTTATCTTCAAAGTCCGGTTCAAAGCCTTCCACGTGCATGGTCTTCAATTCTGAAATCATTCCCAGCTTTTCAAACTCAGCTGTGCCGTCGATAATGCTTTCCAAAATTCCGATGGTTACTTCCTTCGGAATCTTTTTATCCATAAAGTGTCCCGTGTTCAAAATGTAGTTGTCTACTTTCCTCTCTTCAAACAGGGCCTTGAACTTTTCATAATCCTGCCGAAGAGGATAGGTCCGGAATGGATTGGCGTAAGGTTCAAACACCAGAGCATTCATGTCCACCCCTTCTGCCAGCTTTTCTGCTGTTGAACGCTTAGTAGCCAGGCAAGCGCCCATTACTGATGCCAGCACGGAATTCTCTACCTTTACTACTGGCGGCAGCGTGTGGTCCTTCATCAGCCATACGATAGTGTTAATTGGTTCACCCATCTTATCCACTCGATTAGCTGCCCACAGCTTGGACTTGATAGCCCGGCCGTTTCCATTTCTCAAATCTTCCGTAACCAGTACCAGCTTCCCTTCTTCGTCCACAGTAGCTCCGCAGTTCTGCACCGTCAGCAAGAATTGATTGTCCGGTGAAGTCAGCGGATAATCCTGTGTCTTATCAAAATAAGACGGTTCCAAGGCTACCGTAGACCCGTTATCGCTGGAGATGATGTAAGCATCATCGTGAAGAATGGTTACATCGTATTTACCCTTGTGCTTGGCGTGAGTCAAAGTGGACTTGCCAGAACCAGACAGTCCGAATACACCCAGTACGTGAGCCTGGCCGTCTTCCTTGATGCAGCGCTTTAAACCACCGTGGCAGGAAGCATACCCGTTTCGATTAGCGATGCCCCAAGCTAGGGTCAACGTGCCCTTCTTGTGCTCACCGAAATACCTCATGCCCAGCAAGCATGCACAGTTGTGCTCTGGGTCGAAATAAGCCAGTCCGTTAGGGAATTTCGGGTGCTTGTAGTCTGGGTCAGAGAGAATGAAGATATCTGGCTCTTCCCCAATCTCTCTAGAAGACTTATACATTTCCTTGTATTCTGCTGTCTTGTACTGAAAGTTCAGCAACCAGTTCAGCATCGTATTTTCATAGGTTTCCGGAATCAACAAGTGAGCCTTGACCATAAAATCTGGATCCAGTCCTATGTACGCCTCGGAGTGATACATCGTTTTATACCTAGTATTGTATACGGCTTCTCGAAGCACCTTAGCAATTTCAGTCTCTTCCACGCCTACTTCTCCCAAGATGACCCGGGCTCCTGCAAATCGGCCTACGGTTTCCCCATCGTTGAACAACAGAATTTTGGCGTTTTCTGGAAGACCAATCCGCTCCGGCTCATAGATCGGCATATCGGTGGTGATGGTACCCGGCGCCTTTTGGGCCATCCGGTACGCCTGCTTCAGGTCCATGACCTTCTCCACATTGTTTCCATAAAAAGCAGTTTCAATGGTAGTCCTGGAAGTGGAAAATGCCTTATTTCCCGTGCCGATCTGCTCTCTCTTAAAATTAGCTCTTGTAGCCATTTTGTTTAACTCTCCCTTTCCAGCAGTCCCCGTTGTCTTCCGCATTAGGGGCATCTGCCTAAAAAATAATATAATGTAATAATATAATTAATGTAATAAACCCTTAAATTAATAAATTTCCGACAGGGTCTATTGAACTAACAGAGCTGCAAAAGCCCATAAGCTCCAATACAGCTCTGTTAATATAATTATCTAAATTGAACGGGCAGGCTAGAGGCTCGTTGAACGGACCACCTTCATCTGCTTTTCTATCGGTTCTAAGTAATAAATATAATTGTATTTCCTGGTCTTGGGCTTTCCCGCTTTGGTTATAGTAATCTCTTCATATGCCCACAAGTAAAAACCACTGGCTCCTTGGCGAATTTCTCCAATCCGTAAAGTGTCAAAGGTTTCTGTCACCTTCCCCACCAAAGAAGAGTTCTTGGCATCCTTATAGGCTGAAGACCCTTCTTTCAGAAAGTCAAAAACCGCCTCATCTTTTTGGTTTACGTAGTTGATCCACGCGGAATCGAACTGGATAAGGGTTTTGACAATCTCCTTGTCGTAATAAACTGGACTGCCGTCTTCCTTCTCATACCAGATATTATTTTCAATGGGCTGGGAATTATTTATATTTTCGTTCCCATAATCCCTATTTTTATCATATGCCAGAGTAGCATCGGCCATCACATACTGGATATTAATGTTGCCGCTGTCATTCAACGCTTCTTCCACCAGCGCATTTTTGTCTTGGTTCGGCGTTGTATCCACCGGAGAAGGCTTTGCTGTTTGAGCTGCAACCTCTTTATCTGCCGTCTCCTGTTGATCCGTTTTTTTCTTTTCTCCCTGCTTCTGATCGTCGCCCAACTTGTCCACCCAGTTGACCGCCAGCCCCAGTCTATCATTAATAAATGTTGCGGCCTTGGTCTCCGGTGCAAAGTATTTAATTCCCAACACGGTAATCTCGAACGCCAGTAAAGCAATGATAATCGCCAGCAGAATCAGTGCAGGGGACAGTTTCTTTCCCTTATCCTCATCGATAAACTCCTGTAACGGACTTTCTATACTGTCCCAAGGAAGGGGCTGAAAATCCTCTGATGGAGCGGACGCCTCTGTCGATCCGGTCCGCTCTTCTTGCGAGAACAGGTCCAATTCATCAAGTTGAGGGCTGGTCTCCACAGCAGATTCTCCCTCCTGCTGCGGCCAAACACCCTCAGAAGACAAGGTTGTTTCTTCTTCCTTCGGCACTGGTTGAACCGGACTGTCCCTGTCAGTTTGACTTTCACTCTTATCCTGTTTTTCAGCTGGTGCCAAGGGTAGCTCCTGATGTTCAAGCGTGCTGACCGAAGAGACCTTCTCGGAAGCCTCTGGTTCCACCACTGTTATTGTTTGACTTGGACTTTCCGTGTCCTCCGGACCCTCTGGCAAAGTCAAATCGACTAAGCCCCCAACCAGTCCGGCTGCACCTCCCAAGGCAGGCATCGCCCCTAGCGTGTCTCTAATCAGTCCAATGGGCGGCTCCGCTGCCCAGTCTTGCTCCAGTTTCTCTAAATTGAAAGCCATTTGCGCCACGTCTCGGTAAGCAGGCTCCGGTATTCGCTTTAATCGCTCATACTCCTTATCCAATAACTTCTGAAACTCTTCATTCTTCTGACTAAAGGTATAAAATTTATTAATCTGTTCTTCCTCTGGAGTATGATCTAACTCTCCCTTAGGCGGGAACAGCTGCTTTTCTAAATTTATGTTGTCACAATCTTCCCGTGGTGATTCTTCCTGCTTTGGGGGCTGGCTTTTAATGCTTGTCCCTTTTCGGTGAAAAATCAGCGTGTCCTGTGGATCTTTTTCCTTGGGTGCTTCCTCCTGCCGCTGCTGCTCAAATAAATCAAAGATATCCGGTTTATGGGATTTGTCCTCTGTCTGAGCTGGTTCTTCCGGCATAGGGGCTTGTAAGGAATCTGTCTTGCAAACAAGTGGAGGCTCCGCCATCAGCAAATTGCTTTTAGGTGGAACGGCTGTCTCCGACTCCATCGGGACATCGTCCTCTTGTTTCGGTTCAAATTTCAACAGCTGACGTTTACTCCAATCTACTTGGATATCCTCTGTCTTCCGCGCCCCATCACTCTGCAAAGGGAACCCTTCCAGATTCCAGTGGACAGAATTAGGTCGTTCCCCGCTGTGCTGGCTGATATCCTGCCAACTCTGGGCGATGGTTTTTCTCGACAGCTCCACTGTATTGCGTTCCAGCTGTTCTGCCTCCTCCGCCTCCGGATGATGGTTATATACCACCTCTTCTATCCCATCGGTAATGCTGCTCCTGCTCGTCCGTCGTTCAGCCGCAGTCGTTTCTTTATGTAGCGTTTCGTCGACCTGTGGGCCGACCGATTCTTGTCGTTCTATGACCTGCGCACCGCAATAGCTGCAAAACCGGTCTCCGTCCAGCAAGGTTTTTCCGCATTTTCTACAAAACATCTATTTCCTCCCTGTCCTTTTCCCTAAAACTGTATTTGTTCGCGCAGAAGCTCCTCTGCATAAACTTTCCCCGTCTTTCCGATGTTGTATCCGGGCTTAATTACAGCTGGGCTCTCTGGAGCCGCTGCCTCCGAAAGGAACTCCGTTCCTTCCTGCTGAACTTCAACTGGTGTGGATTCGGCTCTGTCCAGTACCTCTGATAAGCCGGATGGCTGTTCCATAGCTGCTTCTTCCAGTGTCACCTGAGCTCCCTCCTTTGCATATGGGAAATTATGCTTGATCTCTTCCAAGTTTCTCTCAATGTTCTCTAAAGCCTTGACTTGACAGTTCACCCTCCAATACCATAGCTGCACCCGCCGAAAAGCCAAAAATATACAACTTAGGAGGGCAAAAATAAACAGCACTATGAGAAGAAGGGCACCTATGGCCCCTGCCTCCAGTCCGTTTTCAATATATTGGATTGTTGATCTCCCATATTCAGTAATCATGTCAAATGTACCTTCCCGAAGAACATTGAATATACCTTTTTACATTATACAATAATTATTTAACAAAGGCAATTCCAGAACGATTAAAACAGCACAATTATCACGAAAAAACAGCAAAAAGAGCGGGAAATGTCCCGCTCTGTATTTAGAAGAGAGATTAAATCTTCGGCGTTTGCTATACTTTAAAAATCCGACTGCTCCATACTGGATTGAAACTCAGCCTGTTTTCTTTTGTTTTCTCCCGCCGATTTTATGCCTTCAGCCTTGGTTGGAGTGGTCTCCACCCGATTGTCTGCTTTTACTTTACTGTCTGTTTTGTTTTTCATTATCTAATCCCTCCTTATGGCTTATTATGTACGGCCTAGTTGGCTGTATTCCTGGTAAAAAAAACTAATTTTCATCAACTATTCCTGAATTGTGAAAAAGGGAATTTACGCATGAATGTCCCATTGCCGCATAAGCTTATGATGATGGAACAGCTCAAGGAGGAATGGATGTGAATACAATAAAACAAAAGCTTGAAAGCTTCGGCATGGATAGGCTTCTGGAATATTTGGACGCTAATCCTGAAAAGAATATGCCGAAAATCTTTAACTGGCTGAAGAAATTAGACACCGGTAACTATTACAGCGGTGCTTTCCAGGCGGCCCATAAGGCCGTCCTAGAACCGGACAACATATGGAACCACTATTTGCTCAGTCTATTTACTGATATCGATCAAGATGTCCGGCGAACTTTTTTTAAAAACTTTTTGGTACATTCTGTTCTCAAAGGGTCCCAGGTACGAAAACATCTGGAAAAACAGTACGACTGTAACATTCCTTGGACTCTGCTCATGGATCCTACCTCAGCCTGCAATCTTCATTGCAAGGGCTGTTGGGCTTCGGAATATGGCAGCGGTCTCTCTCTGTCTTATCAACAGCTGGATGACATTATCCAGCAAGGCAAATCGCTGGGCATGTATATGTATATCTATACCGGCGGAGAACCGCTGATGAGAAAAAACGATATAATCCGCCTTTGCGAAAAGCACGACGACTGCATCTTCTTGTCTTTTACCAATGGCACTCTTATAGACGATGCCTTTGCCAAGGAAATGCTGCGGGTTAAAAACTTTATTCCCGCTATCAGTGTGGAAGGCTTTGAAAGCGATACCGATATGCGCCGGGGGAACGGCACGTATTTAAAGGTGATCGAGGCCATGGCTCTTTTAAAGTCCTATAAACTGCCTTTCGGGTTTTCGGCCTGTTACCACAGGCAAAATGCAGAGATTATCGGCAGTGAAAGTTACATAGATGATATGATTCAGCGTGGCTGTAAATTTGGCTGGCTGTTCACTTACATGCCTGTAGGCACCTCCGCTCTGCCAGAACTGATGGCCACCGCCAAACAGCGGGAATTTCTCTATCGGCAGATTCGTCAATTCCGCCAAAATAAACCTATTTTTACGATGGATTTCTGGAATGACGGTGAATACGTAAATGGCTGCATTGCCGGAGGCCGATGCTATTTGCACATTAACGCGAACGGAGATATTGATCCCTGTGCCTTTATTCACTATTCCGATTCCAACATCAAGGAGAAAACCTTACTAGAGGCCTTGCGCTCTCCCTTGTTTATGGAATACCGCCGCCACCAGCCTTTTAATGAAAACTTACTGCGGGTCTGCCCCCTTTTAGATAATCCAGGGGCCCTTGCTCAGATGGTCCGGGCTTCCGGTGCCCATTCCACAGATCTGGAATCTCCCGAGGACGTGGATGACCTGACCGAAAAATGCCGAAGCTGCGCCCATCATTGGCAAGTCACAGCAGACCACCTCTGGCAGGAAAAAAAGGATACTTCTCAGCTATAGAAAAGAGTCGTCTCTCCCCAGACTTCAGATTGGTACGGAACGCTCTTGCGTACACCTTATGTGGTAAAAGTGGAAATAGAAGCCTTTGGTTTCCTAATTTCCACTTTTTTAGTTAAGAATGAAAAAGTTTTTGTTTTTTTGTAAAAAATATGGTTGACAATTCCTCCCTCAAATGTTACAGTATAAAACGTGCCAATTATTTGTGCAAATGTGCATCGTTAGCTCAGTTGGTAGAGCACCTGACTCTTAATCAGGGTGTCCAGGGTTCGAACCCCTGACGGTGTACCAATTTCATTAAAACACATCAAAAGCGGACAAGTCCTCCGACGTAGGAGACTGACTGCGGAGATGTTTAATACATCGACGTGCATTTAACGCACGCCAATGCGCTTCGTTAGCTCAGCTGGTAGAGCACCTGACTCTTAATCAGGGTGTCCGGGGTTCGAACCCCCGACGGAGTACCAATCATAATAAAAAGGCTATAGCAACTGCTATAGCCTTTTTATTATGATTGACTGAGTATGCCTATTTCACTTCCCCCTCTCTGCCTCCTTTCTTATAGCGCCTCTGCAATCCATATTTCTCGATTTTACGTTCTAACGTGGAAAGACTAATGCTCAATTTATCGGCAATGTCACTTAAAGACAAACTATCATCCATATTATTTAAAATAAATCTCGATTCAAAGGAATCTAAAGCTGCTTTTAAACTGCGATGCCTCTCCGACTCCAATACATTTTTTTCTTCCGCTATGCCTTGTAGTTCTTCCGGCAGATTATTGGCGGTAAGCAACCCGTCCTCGTTAAATACATACATACGCTCTACAATGTTATTTAGTTCCCGGATATTTCCCGGCCAGCTATACTCCTCCAAAATCTTTTGCAGCTCAAAACTGATTTTAATGTCTGTATTGTTTTTTTCATTCAGATTTGCCAAATGCTGATTCGCCAAAAGGACAACATCCTCTTTTCTTTCCCGAAGGGCAGGGATATGAACGGGTACAACATTAAGTCTATAGTATAAGTCACTTCTGAAATTCCCTTTAGCCACCTCTTCCTTCAGGTTACGGTTTGTGGCCGCAATAATGCGGGCATTCGTATGAATCTCTTTGGTTCCTCCCACTCTGTAAAATTTCCGATCTTGTAAAACAGTAAGAAGCTTTACCTGTAAATATAAAGATAGTTCCCCCACTTCATCCAGAAAGATGATTCCGTCTTGTGCCAACTCAAAAATGCCTTTTTTTACGCTCTTGCCTGCGCCGGTAAACGCGCCGGGTTCGTGACCAAACAATTCGGACTCCATAAGGTTCTCCGGAATTGCTCCACAGGATATTTTCACTAAGGGCTTGGTTGTGTCAAAAAAGCTGTGTACCATTCTGCAAAAAACTTCTTTTCCCACACCCGATTCGCCGGTTATAAGAATGGTGGAATCCACACTTGATATGCGATAGGCCAGTTCCAACAATTTGTGGGCCTGCTTACTGTTTCCACCAAAGCTGAAATTATCAAAGCTCTGGAGCATATTATTAAGCCTGATTATTAACTTTTCATTCTGATCTTTTTGCTTTTGAAGTTCTTGATATACTTTTTTCTTCTTTTCCACTTCTGCTGCATATTTTGCATTGATTAAGGTTAATTCTTTCCTCAAATTAAACAAATTGGTGAGGTCTCTAACATTTACAATGACTCCTTTAAAAACCTTATCTCCGTCATAAACTGGTGTAACTGTAACCAGCACCTCTTTCTCCGAGTTATTATACTGGATTGCCTCTGATAAGCTCTGCTTGTCTTCAAATACTTTTATCACCATTTGCGAAATAGGGTATTTCATATCTGCCAGAGAATAAATGGACTTTCCAAGCAAAAAGTCCTCCCTTATCCCGGTTATATCACAGTAAGAACTATTGACAAATATGATGATTCCGTTCTCATCTGTATAAGTAAGACCATCGTAAGAGGAGTCAATAATGCGGCTAAATGTATCAAAATTTATAACTTTTTTGAATTCCATATTTACACATTCTTCCTTTTCAATGAATTTAAGCAGGGCATATAACGAAGTAACGCTGTCTCTAAAATCTTAGCGCTTATTATATCATACTCCTTGTCTAATGTGACAATGCAATGAAATCTGTTTAAAAAAGTGGGCTCAAAATAATTGAGTCCACTTTTTTAAACAGATTTTCTGCCAAATCTAAATTTATTCATTCTTCCATTTTGATATCTGCCTAAGCGCGAAACTCTCTAATCGGCACAATACCCCTCAGCCCATCTACCGCACCTCTGGCGAGAGATTCCATTTCATTCTCCCCAGGGTATACAACTATAGTCGCAATCGTTGCACAGCGCTCTTTTATTTTGCTCACGACATACTCTGAATTTGCAATCCCTCCTGTAAGAAGAATGGCATCTATGTCTCCGCAGAGAACGGTAGCCATCCCGCCAATTTGCTTGCATACTTGATAAATCATAGCGTCCATATACAAAGCTGCCTGCTGGTCCGTTTTCGATTTTTCCTCTACTTCCCTGACATCAGCGGTCCCCATATAGGCCATCAGGCCGCCATTTCCATTTATCATTTTAATAAGCTCATTATAAGTATATTTGCCGGAAAAGCAAAGTCTTACCAGATCACCTACCGGAAGTGAGCCTGTACGGTTTGTTGAAAAGGCACCGTCCCCCTCCAAACCATTTTCCCCGTCAATCATTCGCCCTTTTTTATGCGGTGCTACAGAAATACCTCCGCCCAAATGGGCAATGACCAAATTTAAATCTTCATAATTCAGACCGTTCTCCCTAGCATACCTTTTGGCCGTCGCTTTTTGGCTCAGTGCGTGAAAGCAGCTTCTTCTCTCAATCAGCGGATGCCCTGAAATCCGAGCAATTGGCTCAAACTCATCGGTGACCGGCGGGTCCACAATAAGTGGTATTGCCTTGCAGGATTGGCACATTCTATAGGCAATTCTACTGCCAAGGTCACTGGGATGATTTCCCCATTGTCCGCTGGCCTGCTGTGCGAGCATCTCTTCATTTACTCGATAAGTGCCGCTTTCCAGCGGCCGGGTATGCCCCCCACGGCTCACAATAGCATCTAACTGATCCATAGCAATCCCATTATCTGCAATAAAAGCCTCAATAAGCTTTGTCCGATACTCGTCTTGTTCCCAAAAGCTCGCAAAAGTGCTTATTTCTGCGACAGGATGATCGATAGTTTCTTTTTTAATGCACTGTTCATCCTCGTAATAGGCTACCTTTGTAGATGTTGATCCTAAATTTATAACAAAACATTTATACATAAGTTTTCTTCCTCCAGCTTTCATATTAGTAGCGCGCTACCTTCCATCAACATACTGCCAACGCAATAGATAAGAGCTTTCCTTCCATAGACTCCGTCCGGGACGTAAAAATAATTGGCACCGAAGTGCCCACCGTGGCCGCCGCAACTGTCTTTTTTGCAATATAGGTTATAGATTTTGTAAGCGTATTTCCCACCGTCAGATTCGGTACCACAATGATATCCGCATTTCCTGCTACCGGACTAGCGATTCCTTTTGCTTTGGCGGCTTCTTCTGAGATAGCATTATCAAAGGCAAACGGACCATCTACGACACAGCCTTTGATCTGTCCCCGCTCTGCCATTTTGCTCAGAACTGCCGCATCCATCGTGTCCTGCATTTCCGGATTCACTACTTCTAAAGAAGCTAAAACAGCAACCTTGGGAATGTCTATGCCTAATTTCTGTGCTAATAAAACTGCATTTTCAATAACCTCTTGTTTTCCCTTTAGATCGGGATTGACCGTTATGGCACAATCTGTAATCAATAAGAATCCGTCCTCCTTGTTCTTTTCTACGACAGAAATCTGGGTAATATGCTTTCCGACATTTAAGCTTTTCTCTTTATTGAGCACCGCTTTAAGAAATACGGAAGAATGCAGCATGCCTTTCATGACGGTTTCGGCTTTTCCTTCTGAAACCAAATCCACAGCCAAATCTGCTGCTTTCTTATGATCTCTTTCATCAATCACGTCGGCTTTCAATTTGAATCCATTTTCGTCAGACAGGGTTTTAATCTTTTCCCGATTTCCGATTAAAATAAAGTCAGCCAAATCATATTCCTCTGCTTTTGCAATGACTTCCAGCACCTCCAAATCATCAGCCGCCGGCACCACAATTCGTTTTGATTCATTCTTTTGAGCAAATTCCAACAGCTGTTGAAAACTTTTCATTACCATCTTCTCTTTCCTTTCCCGTTAAATTTTGTGTATTATTATACATAAATACAAAACGCAAGACTCGTGCCATTGTATCAAGCTCTTGCCCAACGCCCTTGTACGCCCATAAAGCACGGTTTTGTGAGGCCTTAAGCAAAAAGAGACTTTTCCGTTAAGCCCTAACAATTTATCAAATATGAGGTTAGATTTATCATAATTGATAAGTTTGATCAATTTATTTGAATTGTTCGTTAAGGACAATTCTACTGCTAAAGCCTTGCCATTACTGGATTTGACCATAAAACCTATACTTGGCATAAGAAATGCATTATTTAGTATCAGACAGATTTAAAATCTGCGCCGTTATTCTTGAAACAGTAAAATGGAGGTTATCTTATGTCAAAAAAGAAAAGAAAGATTATTGTTACCGCTGCCCTAACCGGCGCATTCCAAGGAAAAGAAGCCAATCCAAATCTACCGGAACAACCAGATGAAATCGCCCAAGCTGCATACGAATGCTATAACGCTGGCGCTGCTATTGTTCATCTGCATGCACGGGACAAAGAGGGAATTTCTTCAAATGACCCTAAAATTTACAGTGAAATTAACTCACAGATTAAAGCAAAATGCTCCATTATCACACAGAACTCCACGGCTCCTGCAAATAGACCGGGCTCCGCAGCCGAGGATGGCATGGCTTTACTCTATGCAGAAGATGTTTTTCTTCCTGATATGTGCTCCCTGGACTGCTCGCTGATTGCTACATCCTGGAAGGACCGAACCTTTATCTATGAATGGACTCGGGATTTCTTAATTAAATCTGCTCAGAGAATGAAGGAACTTTCCATTAAACCAGAATTAGAAGTCTTCAACCCAACTTCCATCGAAGATGTCGTGAAATATGTATATCCCCAAGGCGTTCTTGATGATCCCATTTCTTTTAGTTTTGTAATGGGCATGGACAAAGTCAGTCAGGGTGCCATGGAGTTTACAATAGAAAATCTTATGCACATCATTTCAAAAGTGCCTGGGGATTCCCTATACGGCACCATGGCAATCGGTGCAAACCAACTGCCGGCTACCGTTTTCACCATGCTTGCCGGCGGAAATGTGCGAGTTGGCTTTGAAGATAATGTTTACTATCGCAAAGGTGAATTAGCGACCTCTAATGCACAGCTAGTAGAACGGATTGTCAATCTGGCGCACGAATTTGGCTTTGAGGTTGCCACTCCTGAGGAAGCAAGACAAATTTTGAAGCTGTCTCAGCGTGCTTAACCTTTTTGCCTTGATATAAATCTGGAGGTATTCATGATAAACAAATTAAAAACTGCATATGAGGCCATCGAACTCATACCTGACGGTGCGGTGGTCATGGTCGGCGGATTCATGGCCTGTGGGACTCCGGAAATCCTCATAGACGCTCTGGTTGAAAAGAATGTTCGCAATCTGACCATTATTTGCAACGATGCAGGAGTTCCTGGCAGAGGGGTAGGAAAACTTCTCGCCAATGGGCAGATTAAGACATTAATTGCCTCCCACGTAGGGTTGAATCCAGAAGTCGCACAGCGAATGAACACAGAGGTGGCGGATGACAGGCTGGAATGCGTCTTGGTGCCTCAAGGCACGCTGGCAGAACGAATACGCGCAGGCGGAGCCGGTCTCGGCGGAATCCTTACGCCGACAGGAATCGGAACCCTCGTAGCCGAGGGCAAGCAGGTTATCAACATGGGCGGCAAGGATTATCTTCTGGAAAGCCCACTGAAAGCTGACTTCGCTCTAATCAGAGGCTCCCTTACCGATAAATCCGGAAACACTACCTACAATGGAACAACGAGAAACTTTAATCCACTTATGGCAACGGCAGCCAATTATGTCATAGTCGGGTCTTGCGAAATTGTGGAAACCGGTGAAATTGATCCAAATAACGTAGTAACTTCAGCTATATTTGTAGACGCCGTCGTAGGAGGAGAACAACCTTGGCAGATATAAAAGAAATCATAGCGGCCAGAGTCGCAAAAGAAATGCATAATGGAGATGTCGTAAACCTTGGGATAGGACTTCCTACTATGGTGGCCAACTTTTTGCCCAAGGATGTACATATTATTCTTCAGTCAGAAAATGGGATCATGGGTATGGGCTCTGCTTCGGAAAAAGGCCGGGAAAACATTGATGTGGTAAATGCTGGCGCACAGTATGTAACCGTAAATGCCGGCGCCATGTTCTTTGACAGTGCCACCTCTTTCGGAATCATCCGGGGCGGCCATGTGGACGCAACAATTTTAGGCGCCCTTGAAGTAGATGAACACGGTAACCTGGCAAACTGGATTATTCCAGGCAAGATGGTTCCCGGCATGGGCGGTGCTATGGATTTGGTGGTCGGTGCAAAAAAAGTAATAGTCGCCATGCGGCATACGCAGAAAGGTGCTCATAAGATTCTTAAGAAATGCCGACTCCCATATACGGCAATCGGCGTGGTAAACATGATTATTACGGAAATGGCTGTAATGGAAATCACAAAGGATGGCCTTCTGTTGACGGAACTGCACCATGATTATACCCTTGAGCAGGTGCAGGAGGCAACGGAAGCAAAACTCATTATCCACCCTGATTTAAAGTCTTTTTAAATTTTATTAGAAAGGAAGTTATACTATGGAAACATTATTTCTTATCCTTGCCGTGGTTCTGATCACATTCCTTGCCATTCGCGGGGTTCCAATTTTTTACTGTGCGGTCATTACCAGCGTATTTGTACTGGTCACCGCAGGGATGAACGTGTTAACCGGCATGACCGATACCTATATAACCGCTTTCGCCAATTTCATTAAAAGCAATTTTTTTATCTTTGTTCTGGGAGCTATCTTCGGCAAAATTGTGGAAGTTTCCGGTTCAGCTACCACCATTGCTGACTTTGTGGTAGGAAAGCTGGGACAAAAGTATATTATTCCCGCGATCATCATAACTGGTGGAATTATGGGATATGGAGGCATTTCTGTATTTGTCTGCCTCTTCACACTTTATCCTCTGATGTTTGCCCTTTTTGAAAAAGCAAACATCTCTCGTACCTTAGCTCCTGGTATTTATACCGCTGCTGCCGGCTCCTTTTGTGTCTGGATGCCCGGATCTCCGTCCCTTCAGCTTCTGCTGCCCGTACAGGCGTTTGGTACCAGCACTTTTGCCGCAGCGGCCCCGGGGTTTATCGTCGGCTTCATTCAGATTGTGCTGGAAATCCTTTTCTGCACGTGGTTTGTGCGTTTAACCCAAAAGAAGGGGCTAGGCTGGGAAGGCTGGGAAGAATTGGGCACCCCGAAGGAAGCTGCTGAATCAGATCAACAGCACCGCCCGAGCTTCTTTATCGCCTTGATTCCCATGATTATTCTAATCGTCGCTTTAGGCTTTCTAAAAATGAATGTCGCCGTCGGTTTAACCATCGGCATTGCTGGTGCCTTGATTATTTATGCGAAGTACCTTCCTTGGAAGACAAACATGTGGAGTAACTTGCAAGCCGGATTTATGGGGGGCTGCACCGCCCTGATGGCTACTTGTTCTGTCGTTGGCTTCGGCGGCGTCGTGCAAGCCACGCCTGCATTTCAAAATATGATTCAGGCGGTTACCAGTATGCACGGTAATCCCGTGATCATATCTGTAATAACCACCGCAGTTCTTGCCGGCATCTGCGGTTCTGGAACGGGCGGCGAGGGCATGGCCTTGCCAATTGTCAATCAATATTTTGTTCCTATGGGTGCCAATGTTGAGGCCTTGACCCGAGGAATTGCACTTTCCACTATGGTCTTTACGCTGCCATCTAACAGCGTCGTCAATACGGCCATTACCGCTGCCAACTCCACCCACAGGAAGTCTTATTTTATGATATTCATTACCGTATCCGTCATGTCCATGATCTCTCTCGTCTTACTGATGATTGCGTTTGCCATCATGGGCTATATGTAACCGGCTAAAGTCTGACAGAACTATTTATTACCGTGATATATTTCTGATAGGAGGAACTTTTATGAATCGAGAAAATGTAAAAAAAATTGGTATTATTGGTACTGGTATGATTGGCACCAGTCTGGCGGCGCTTACCGCAGGACATGGCATCGACACCGTCATGCTGGCGGTAAATGAGGACTTAAGGGCTGCCAGCCAAAAACAATTTGACAGCTTTTATGCCGACCTAGTAGCACAAAAACTGATTAACAATGCACAAGCTGCCAACTGTGCTAAAAATCTTTCCTACACGTTGGCCTACAACGAGCTGGCAGATTGCGACCTGATTTTTGAATGCGTGGTGGAACGGTTGGAGGTTAAGCACGAGGTTTACACTCAAATTGAAGCTACCTGTTCAAAGGTACGGGCTATTTGCTCGGTATCTTCCGCTTTTGTGGTGGATGATCTAGCGTCCGAGATGACCGTTTACAAAGATCGTGTCATCGTGACCCATCCGTTTAATCCCCCTCATCTGGTGCCTTATTTTGAATTGGCTGTCGGTTCGGCTACCAATCCAGACGTATTGAGCTTTGCCATGACTGTACTGGAAGACCTGGATCGCAAACCGGTGGCTCTTAAAAAGAGTGCGCCTGGGTTTATCGGCAACCGCCTGCAATTTGCCCTCTGGCGTGAAGCCCTTAACATTGTTGATTCCGGTATTGCTGATCCCGCAGACGTGGATACCTGCCTGATGTACAGCTTCTGTCCTCGTTACACCTCTATTGGTATGTTTGAGCACTTTGACAATGGCGGTCTTGATTTAAACTACAATGTATGTAAAACGATTTTCCCAACCTTGAATAACGTGCAAGAGGTTCCTGAATCCGTGGCAACTCGCGTGGCCAGTGGCGACCTAGGCCTCAAAACAGGCAAAGGCTTTTATGATTGGTCTCAGAAAGACATCTCCGACTTCCACACAAGAGTAAGCGATCCGTATTGGCGTTTCTTTAACTGGGAAGTTCCAGAGGAGGAGTAGATACCTTCGTAGACTACTGAAAAACGATACGGCCAATAGATTCTGACGAATCTATTGGCCGTATGTTTTTTATGCCCTTTTATGAATTCATCAGGCTTTTAAAAATATGTATATTTTCGGCATCAAATCTCAGCCCTTTTTTATTTAACTCCTGGAGAACGGTATTGATGTCTTTTATCGTATGGCGAGGATAATATGACGTATTCGCATCAATAACATCTGCTAAAGCGACAATTTGAGCTTCAGGAGAAATATAAGCTTCTGAAATCCCCCTAGGAAAACCAGTGCCATCTAATCGCTCATGGTGTTGCAGAATAATATTGACACTTATATTAGAAAGGTTATATTCTTGAATTACACTGTATCCCAAATCACAATGCTGCTTTATCAATTGCTTTTCTGAATCCTCTAAGGTGGTTGTTTTTGTTAGAATAGTTTTTGGAATAAGTAGCATACCAATATCATGGAGAAAGGCACCTAACGCAATTTCTTTTAGCTCCTTATCGCTATATCTTTTCTGACTAGCTATCAGCAAAGACATTAACGCTACATCAATGGAATGTGTGTACAACCAATCCAGGTAATTGAATAAAGCTTGCGTCAACATCCACCATTGGTTCAGCTTTGCATCAAATATAATCTTTTTTAAAATTAGACTGGATCGATTAAAGCGTTCCGGATCAAGATTCAGTGATTTTTGTTGCATGCGATTAGCAGCGTTATCGAAAATACGTTGGGATTCGTTACTAGGGGCATTTTTAGAGATATCCTTTAAAGGTCTTCTTTCTGGAAGTTCAAAAGTATTCAATCTGGAAAGTTTTCTTTGAATCTCATCTGTTATGATGGAACCTTTTGAAAGTAGTAACGCACCATGCTCACTATATATATTTTCTTTTGCTACTTTTTTAAACATAACTGGCTCCTCCTTTACTTCAACATAAATTATCACCATATTACGCAGCCCTGCTGAGCTGCACAGATTAAAACCGCAACTTTTTTAGGTAAATAAGAATAATAAGGAGTAATTGATTCTGCTGAGAATTATAAATTTTATTTTCATAAAGTATTTCACTTAATGAAAGTAGATGCTTCTTTTGATAATATCAAAGCTTCAAGATTGTTTTGACGAGGATTTTGACGGAGATTAAATAACTTATAGGGGTGTAAATAACTTTTCTAAACACTTTCTTTGGTGTTCAAATGTAGGATGTACATATCGGTTTAGTGTAATATTAACATTCGAATGTCCCAAAAGCTGACTTATTGTTTTCACGTCCACACCTAATTCAACACATCTTGTGGCAAAGGTATGGCGCAATACATGAAAGTTCACCCGCTCTATACCAGCACTCTTGGTTAGTGTTTTAAATCGATATTGACAAAGACGCGGTTCAACAAAATGCTGATTTCCAGATAAAATGTAGTCCCCCTCCGATGCATCTTTTCTAATGCGTCTTAACATATCGATTAAGAATTGGGGTAATGGAATATTCCTCATGGATTGTTCACTTTTAGGAACATCAATATCGATGGCTGTTTTAGACTCTTCTACATCATAATTTACGATTCGTTGAATCGTCTTATCGATTCTTAAGATCCCTTCTTCGAAAGAAATATCATGCCATTTCAGTGAACACAATTCCCCCAATCGAATGCCGGTAAATAAACTGAGTAAAATTCCTGCTTTTTCACAATCTTCTTGTGCCATCGCCGCTTTAATGAGGGCAGCTTGCTCGTCCAGTGTTAGCACTCGAAGCTTTGGCAGCGTATACTTAGGAAGCTGCACCTTAATCTCTATACCAACTGGCTTCAGGCTGCGTTTAAGAAGCGCAACAATATCTCTAGTCGTTTTAACAGACAGGCCACCGTTCCCATCCAGTCTTCCGCCTTCTAATTTCTCATTGACATATTGTTGAACAAGTTCATTATTTACCTGATATAGAGATACGTCGCCAATAGATGGAATAATATGACGCTGAATCAGCCCCTTATAATTAGAAAATGTAGATTTTTTCACACTCATTTTAATGGAAAGACTCCAAGTATTTAAGTATTTTTTAAGACTCGTGCCATGGTCTAGGGACTGGCTAGAGTCTATATGGTTAGAGCTGTTACTCCTTGCTTCTGCCTGCGCCCTTTTTGCTGATTGATAGCTGCGTGTATAAATGTACCCATATACGGCCTTCCCCTCTAATGTGCGCGACTTGATATAACGGGCTTCCCATCTCCCATCTTTCCTCTTATAAATATTCTCTCCTCTACGTGCCATGTCTAGCTGCCTTCCTTTCTTGATAGTACTATATGACTAAATTTTTGACGGAGTTTGTGTTATTTTGATGACTAACACAACCTTATATTTTAAAAGTAAATAAAAATATATCAAGATATTTCAAGAAATCGCCTTATTTTGTGCCCGTAGTCCTTGACTCGCTAAGTTTTATGCCATACAATACACTAAATGGCAAGTTTTATATTTTCATTAAGTGAAATACTTTACGATGAAAAAAGACTGAGGGAAAATCCCTCAGTCTTTTTGGTTTTTATATAATGCCTTCTGCCTTTCAGCTCAATAGGGCGTTTTAAAGGAGCCCATCTATTTTGATTTTACTGCCTAGCAGAATGATCCAAACCACAATAGCCATTGCTGTAGCAAAGATCATGATGATACCTAAGCCGTGTATCATGTTGCTCCAGGCTAAAGACCCTACTGCCATACCGATGCTGCCTAAAATGGTATGCACGGCATTAATCAGCGAAGAAGCCGAACCAATATCCTCACTTTGCTGGTCTAACAAGATATTAGTGCTAAAGGGCCGGATAGCTCCTTCAACCAGCGTAAAAGGCATATAAGCCAATAAGAAAATCAGGGGAGAGTGATTGCCTACGGTAAGAACACAAAGCCCGCTGAACAGCGCAATGCCAAAACAGCACCAGGAGAAAGCCTTGGCCGACAGCCTTCCTATCGAACAAATATATAGAATCGGACCCAAAACAGCCAGTGCTGAGTTAAGTGCAAAATAATAGCTATAGGTCTGAGCATCCAAAACAAAATAATTTTGGTAGACATAAGAAGACACCGTTACATATGCCATATAGGGGGCCGCCAGCATGGCCGCTACAAAGAGAAAGCTGCTGAATCCGATATTCTTCCCTACCGCCAGCAATCGCACCAAAGAACCCCCCACGCCTCCTGCATAGCGACCTGTTTCCGGCAAGGTTTCTTCAAACAAAAGCGCCCCGATGAAAGTCAATATTCCAATCAAGGCCAAAAGAAAAAAGGTTTCACGCCATTCCGCTATGCGTAAAATGGCAGCACCTACCAGAGGGGCAACCATCGGCGCAATCACACCCATGGCCTGGATAATGGCCAAAACCTTACTCTTCAGCTTTCCAGAAAAACAATCCTTTACCAACGCCGTCGAAATGGCCATAATCCCTCCGGCCCCCAGGGATTGAACGATTCGAAAGAGGATCAGCTGATAGATTGATAGGGACAGAGCGCAGGCCAGACTTCCTGCGGTATACAGGATCAGGCACAAAATTAGAATTGGTTTACGGCCATACTTATCGCTGAGGGGCCCAAAGATTAAAATGCCTGCCGCAAAAAAGAAGTAAAACGCAATTAAAGTTAAATTGACCAGCGAAGCCGTCGTCTGAAAATATGTAGCCATGGTGGGCATAGCCGGTAGGTATAAGTCGATTGATAAGGGAATAAACATACCCATCAACGAGATAAAAAGGATTAAGCCTTTTGTTCCTAAGCGGTTTTGCGGTACCAATAAAATGGTTGATTGTCTGTTATCATTTTTCATCATAAAAGTCTCCTAAATAAAAAAAAGACAAGTTCATCAACGATTTGTTGATAACTTGTCCAGCACATACAGATGTACCCTCCGTCACGGCACAATTATAACTTATACAGGAAGAGGAGTCAATAAGCAGAAAAGGACCCTTCCCTATTTCCTTAGAAATGCAGAAGAATCCTTTTCTGTGTTCTCTATAACCAATTATCTTTAGGAGGATATTAGCTGCCTTTAATGGGACGGCAGACTCATTTTTCGTTCCCCGTAATGCTGTACCTGTGTCAATACGGTACAGAAAATCAGGTAGATTACGGCTACTTCACAGTAGAGGATCAATGGCTCATATAACTTAGCCGCAATCTGCTGGGTGGCCATGAACATCTCCGTCACCGTGATGCTGGCCGCCAAAGAGGTATCCTTTACCAATCCGATAAAGGAGTTAAATAGCGGAGGAAACGCATTTTTAAAGGCCTGAGGCAGAATAATGAGCCTCATGGTCTGGGTATAAGACAGACCCACACAATAACCCGCCTCCAGTTGTCCCTTGGGGATGGAAAGGATTGCTGCTCGCAGGGTTTCTGCCGCATAGGCCCCTACGTTCAAGGAAAATGCGATGATTGCTGCTGGGAATGGGTTCAGCACAATACCAACGCTAGGCAGTCCATAGAAGATGATGAAAATTTGTACCAACAGAGGCGTTCCCCGAATAATCCACACATAGAACTGTGCGATTCGCTTAAGCACCTTTACATTAGCCACCTGAACAATGGCTGCCAGTAAGGCCAACATCAGCCCTAGAGCAAAGGAAATCAGGGTCAGAGGAATGGTATACACCAGTCCCGGTATCAAAATTTTAAAAAATGAGCTCAATACGATTTCTATTACTCGCGCCTCCACGTTGTATACCTTCCTTTCTCTACTGGAACCTTAGCCTATGGAGCTACGGACACATCCACGCCAAAATACTTCTCTGATATTTCCTTTATTTTGCCTTCCTTCGCCAACTCTGCCAGGGCCTCATCGATGGCTGTCACCAGCGTATCGTTTCCCTTTCTTATTAAAATGGCATTTTCGCTAGTTTCATCAGATAAAGCGGCAATCTTTACGTCTGCATCTGGCTTCTGTTTAATGAAATCATAGAAAGTCAAGTTATCGTTGATTGTAGCATCTGCTCTTCCTGCCAACACTAAATCGATGGACTGGTTAAATCCGTCCGTTCCTACCAGCTCTGCACCGTAGCTTTCCGCCGAAGCAGCCCAGTTGCTGGTCAGGGATTGAGCCGATTTCTTTCCAGCCAAATCTTCAAAGCTCTTAATATCTTCATTGGATTTCAGCGTAATCAGCGCTCCGGTTGGATAGGTGTACGGCGTAGAAAAGTCATATTTTTTCTGCCGTTCTTCGTTGATGCCCACCTGGTTGACGATGACGTCAAAACGCTTGGCATCCAGACCGGCGATAATGCTGTCCCACTTGGTCTCTACAAACTTCGCCTCAACACCTAGCTTTTCCGCCACAGCTTCGGCAATTTCCACGTCATAACCAACTAACTTGCCGCTGTCATCGTGATAGGTGTACGGCGCATAGGTGCCTTCTGTTCCTACGGTAAGGGTTCCGTTTTCCTGGATAGTGGCCAGCAAATCTTTCTCTGATGCTCCCTGAGCATCCTCGCCAGATGTCGCCCCACCGCAGCCGGTCAGCACCGCTGTCAGGAGCACTCCGGTTAAAATTGTTGCAATGGTTCTCTTTTTCATAATAATTCCTTCTTTCTTTACAACTTATTCGTCTTCTTTGACTACACTACTTTACCTTCTATTTAGTCCGCTTGTTTCAGCCTTTATTTTTAGCCTGCTGCTTGGGACAAGCGTTTACAGTTTTGCTTTGTCTAGGGCATTGGCCAGGTCCTCCAACAGGTCATCTTCGTGCTCGATGCCGATGGCTAGCCGTAAGAGTTTGCTATCAATGCCAATCTGCTCCTGTAATTCTTTGGCATAGGATTCATGGGTCATGGTAGCCGGGTGGCAAATCAACGACTCCACTCCGCCCAAGCTGACAGCCAAATCAAAGATTTTAAGCTCCTTAGCAAATTTGCTGGTATCCCAGCCGTCCTGCAAGCGCAGAGATAAAACGCCGCCGTCGCCGGTGGCCTGAGCCCGCTGTAAATCATAATTCTTATGAGATTCCAGTCCTGGGTAATACACGTCCTTTACCGCCGGATGGGCTTTAAGGAACTTTGCTACGGTCAGCGCGTTTTTCTGATGCTTATCTAACCGCAGACTCAAGGTCTTAATCCCCCGGGTCAGCAGAAAGGAATCCGTTGGGCTGAGAATGCCGCCATAAGTATTCTGTAAGAACTTTAACTGCCTATATAACTCATCATCGTTAAGCACCACCAGACCTGCCAAGATATCAGAATGTCCCGCATAATATTTGGTAGCAGAATAGACCACGATATCAGCTCCCAAGTCCAGTGGCTTTTGGAAATAAGAGGTCAGGAACGTATTATCCACTACCGTGAGAATATCTCGCGCCTTGGCTGCCTTGCTAATCTTGCGAATATCGGTAACTTCCAGCAAAGGATTCGACGGTGTCTCCAAAAAGATCATCTTTACATTGGAATCCGCCTGCTCAAAGTCGTATTCATTAAAGTTGGCGATTACTTCGTATTCAATGCCGTGTAAGCTAAAGATATTGGACACATACCGCCAGGTCCCACCATATACGTTGTTGTTAATCAGTACCTTGTCTCCTTGTTTCAGCAGCCCGAAAACCAAACTGGTGGCCGCCATGCCAGAAGCCAGTGCCAATCCGTACTTCGCTCCTTCTAAGTCTGCTACCAACTTTTCCACATGACTTCTAGTGGGATTTCCTCCTCTGGTATAGGCAAATTCCTGAAATTCCTCCAGGCTGGGCTGAATAAAGGTGGAAGATAAATAAACCGGATAGTTGACAGCACCCTTTCCGCTGTCCTCTGTTTTTCCGCCGTGAATGGCGATGGATTCGTATCTCATAATTCTCTCTCCTTTGCAACGTTTATTTATATGGAATATTCATTATAATTGTTTATTCTTCGCAGGAACTGCCGGGTGCGCTCTTCTTTCGGTCTCAAAAATATATCTTCTGGCTTACCCTGCTCCACAATCTTACCTTGATCCATGAAGATGACATGATTAGCTACCTCCTGGGCAAAACTCATTTCATGGGTGACAATCAACATAGTAGTCCCCTCCTGAGCCAGCTGCTTCATAATGGACAGCACCTCCGAAATCAATTCTGGATCTAGTGCTGAAGTGGGCTCATCAAAGAGAATCACGTATGGATTTAAAGCAAAAGCCCGGGCTATGCCCACCCGTTGCTGCTGTCCGCCGGAGAGCTGCGAAGGGTAAAAATCGTATTTTTCCTGAAGTCCTACTTTATCTAAGGCATTCTTAGCGATTTCTCGAGCTTCTGCTGCGGACATCTTTCTGCCATGAATCAGACCTAGAGCAACATTTTCCAGTGCAGTCTTATTGTTGAACAAGTTGTAGTTCTGGAATACAAAGCCAGTCTTTTTTCGCAGAGCTGCGGTCTCTTTCTTCGCCATGTGGTTAAAGTCCGCTGTCATATCATTAAAGGTGATGGTGCCGCCGTCCGCCCGCTCCAGCAAGTTGATACAGCGAAGAAGTGTAGTCTTGCCAGAGCCACTGGGCCCGATGAGGACTACCACATCCCCTTTTTCAATTTTGATATCCAGCCCGTCTAAAACCATGTGGTCTTTAAAAGACTTCTGTATATTTTTAATTTCCAGCATCTTTGCACCTTCACCTTCTCTATTTATACTTTTCATATCGGAATAGTATGAATTAGTCTTGTTTTGTAGTATACCGTTATTCGTCATGAATGTCAACACAAATAAACAAAAAAAATCATTATGTTTTGTTTTTTCAAACAAGTATCTTATTTTTCAATTTAATGGGTGTAATATTTATAGATTTTAAAGGAAGAGAAAAAAATTAGAGAAGGTTTGTCTCCACCAAAAGTCCCAAGCAGAATCTTGAGCCTTCGTGAATAGCAGAAAAAAATAGCGCCTATGCAAAAAATAATCTACGGCGTTATTGAAATAAAAATCATATACATCGCATTAAGCTCTATGAGAGGCTGGGCATGCACCGGGACGGAGTTCTGAGACAAAATGACAAAACCCCGCCGACTTCCTCCAGCCTATTGCTGAGCTGGCCTTTTTACCATCAGCACAAAAGCCAAAGCTAATGCCACACAAACCAACCATACCGCTTTAATGTCATATAATCTGGTCAGAAAACAGCCGGCCCCAGCACCTAAAATAAAAAAGCCAATAATCAGCAGATATTCCAGACAAATATATAGCTCCTGCCGATTTCTGGAGCTGGTAAACCGATAAAAATGTTCGCTAGCACTGCGCAGATTTCCCGTGCACATCGTAGAGGCAAAAGCGTTGCCATTAAATTTACGAAAGCTTTGCGCTTGCACGGCACAGACGAAAGACACAACGATGATAGCTAACGGATTGTAACTCTCCTGAGGCAAAAAGGCTACCGCCGCCAATGCTACAAATTCAATAGCGATTGCCCCTTGCCGCCAATGCAGCCTACCTCCGGCAGGACACCTATGTCTCAGGAGCTCTACAAAGCAGATCCCTACAAAGAACGTCAAAATTGGGACTAAATAATATAGGGCCTGCCTCACATGGCCTTGGGCCAGCTGAATGCCCATCAGCACCATATTGCCAGTCTGTGCATTGGCAAACACTTGTCCCCGGCACACATAAGTGTATGCATCCAGATACCCGCCTACCGCCGCCAGCAAGGCTCCCAGCAAATAGGATTCCGACATCTGCTCCTCTTTATTTTCCAGCATAATAGCCACCCTCCTTCTGAATTTTTCCTGCAACAAACGGTTTCTCATATGTACAACCGTCTTTTATAGGTGTATACTGTTAAGATGGTCAAACAGAACAACAAGTTTGTTTTTATTATACACCTTTTCAACGCAATTAGATTACCTTTTTATAGAGGAGGAAAGAAAATGGTAAAAATTAATCAGGCGATTACTGGCATTTGTTCTTTTTTAAAGTCGCCGATCTGTATGAATTTAGATCAGCTTGGCGATGCAGATATGGCTGTTTTGGGCGTCCCTTATGACCTGGGAGTAGGCTTTCTCAGCGGAGCTCGACTGGGACCCCGTCGAATTCGGGAAGCCTCTACCCAATACGCCAAAGGCCCCGCTGGTTTCTATGACTTTGAAGACGATGAGCAGTATCTGGCAGAACCTTTAAAAATTGTTGATTGCGGCGATGCAGATATTCTACAGGGAGATTTAGACTACTCTTTTGACAGCATTGAATACGCCGTTCGCAAGATCATCGAAAATGGCACGATTCCCATTGTCATGGGCGGGGATCATTCCATCACAATTCCGGTGGGCAGAGCTCTGGAGAGTGTTGGTGAAACGGTAAGTATCATCCAGTTTGACGCTCACCTAGACTGGACAGACCACGTGGGTCCTCAGGCCTTCGGTAACGGCAGCCCGATGCGTCGGCTATCGGAGATGAGCCACATTGGTCAAATGGCGCAGATTGGTCTTCGAGGCATTGGCAGCGGAAAGAAATCCGATTACATGGACGCTAAAAATTATGGCAGCCAGCTGATTTCCGCCAGAGAGGCACATGAAATCGGCGTGGAAGGGGTTTTAGCCCGAATTCCAAAGGCAGACCACTACTTTATTACCTTTGATATTGACGGCTATGACATGTCCATCGCGCCGGGGGTAGCTTCCCCTTATCCTGGTGGTCTCTTCTACGATCAAGCACTAGATATCTTCAAAGGGATTTGCAAAATGGGTAAAATCGTGGGCATTGACTTGGTGGAAGTCGCTCCTCAGTACGATCCTTCCGGTATCACGGCCCGGCTAGCGGCTTTGACTCTCATCAATATGATGGCTCAAATCGGCAAAATACAGTTAAACAAATAAATTGATCATTATTATTCGTCTAAAATAGAGCCTACCCCGCCAGGTACGCTCTATTTTATTATAAAAATTTTTTCTCTATTATGATCGCTTCCTGTCTAAAAATTTTAAATATCTTCTGTCGATATTGGTGTTAACTTGTATTTTTATGGTTAATCTTGTGATTCCTTGTAATTCATTAAGAATACTAACACTCATACGCCCTGTCCTTTTTGTTTAGTTATCCGCTTATGGACGTTTCTCTATTCTTCTGTTAAACGCTTAAATAAAACTTTATTGTATTAGTTTATTAATACAATATTATTTCATTTTTTACCATATTATATCATTGTATTGTGTTATTAATACACAAATACAAATTCTTTTTTATTTGACAAAACTCTTAAACCTTCGACATTTGAACGGTTTTATGATTTTTTACATTCCATATTATGTAATTTCTAAAAATTTTCACAAAATCAGTGTTTTGGCTAAAGTTTAAAACAAAAAACATTTTGAAATGTTTTTTCAATTTTCAGTAAAATATATTTCAAAATTTGAAAAAGAAAAAGTATGTTCAAAAAAACAATCAAAAATTTTAGATAAAAAGAATAAGGTTTCCAGAGAATTTTTAGAATAAAAAAATTCTCAAAAATAAACTTGTTTTTTGAGAATTTCACATAAGAATTTAAAGAAATCTTGAGTTATTTAGAATTTCAGCATTTTAGGTGCGATGAAAGGAATTTGCAATTCCGTCACAAATTTATTGGAATCGTTGGTCATGCCCCAGTCAATAATCGTGATTTCTACAGAATCGCCGGTCATCTTAAGTCCCCTTGCCGCCAAGTAATCCAGTAGCAACCGATAATAGGGTGCTGCTGCTTGGTGAGTGCCCTGATACTGAACCGTCGCATAGGAGGCAGCTGGCAATGCTCCATCGCTCTCCGCAAAATTGTCTTCCGCTTCCAGCACTAGAAAAATAGAAGAAAATCGCTTGATCTGATTCTTCTCTAAATCTTGTTGACTGATGGATACCCCCACCTTGCCCAAAAATATCGCTTCATCCAGCCGGTGATCCCTGCTCAAATCCCGGATAAGCAGTTCCAAATCATCCGCTAAAGTAAAATCTTTTTCCAGCAAAACAAGCTCTCTCTGAGGTAGCTGCTTTACCGTCACTTGCCCGTATGGAGCGGATAAGGCCGCCTGAATCTGCTCCATACGATTTGTCAGCTTTCTTTCAATCTGGATCAGCTGCCGTTGCTTTTCCAGCACCCGTTCCCGCTGATCTGCAAAGATGGATAACATAGTATTTACATCCTTTTCGTTAAAAAAGCTGGCAATTTTCTCTAGCGGCACGTCTAGTGCCCGTAAATATTTAATCGTGTTCATCCGCTCAAATTGATTAGTGGAATAGTACCGGTACTTCGTCTCTGGGTTAACATATTCTGGCTTGAGGATACCCAGCTGATCGTAATATCGAAGGGTACGGATATTCATGTGAAAAAGGCGGGCCATCTCCCCTACCGTCAGCAAACCTCGTTTTCCTGTCTCTTGTTGAACTTTTTCAGTCATAAGCTACCCTCCATAAAGCAAGAAATATTCTCGTATTTCAACGTTCTTAAACCTTTTATGCTCTTTTTCTTACAAATAGCACTTGACCCTCCACTAAGTGGAGGGTTTAAAATCGCTGTAATGTTATCACTAAATAAAAAAGGAGGAGTCCCCCATGATCGGAACTATCGTAAACACTTGTGCCATACTTATTGGAAGTATCACCGGCAGCGTCATAAAAAAAGGCCTTAATGAAAAATATCAACAGGTTCTCTACGACGCAATGGGACTGGCCGCCACAGGCCTAGGCCTCCATGCAGTAGTAAAAAATATGTCTGACAGCATCTACCCCGTCTTGTTTATTGCCAGTCTATCGATCGGAGGCCTCCTCGGCACCGCCATCGATTTGGACGGCCGGTTTAATCGGCTGGTAGAAAAACATACCAAAAGCGAACTGGGACAAGGCCTATCGACAGCCATCATGCTCTTTTGTATTGGCACCCTATCCATCTTGGGCCCCATCGAAAGCGCCCTTTACCACAACGAAACCTACCTCTTCACCAATGCCACTTTAGATTTAGTGACTTCTCTGGTCCTAGCTTCCACTTATGGCATTGGCATCGCTTTAGCGGCAGGTGTTCTCTTTGTCTGGCAAGGCAGTATTTATCTGCTGGCTCATCAAATCGCCCCTTATCTTACAACTGAATTGATGACAGAAATCTCCATTGTCGGTGGCCTTCTAATCTTCGCCTCCGGCCTTTCTATCCTTCAAATAAAATCCATACGCACTTTCAACCTGCTGCCTTCTCTGCTAGTTCCCCCAGTCTGGTTTATCTTCATACACTTCTTTGGTTAGGCATCGATACCAATCTCTCTGGCAGAGCAGAATCTTAGCAGTCCCTTTTAAATGGATTTGCTGATTGTTCCTTCCGCCAAGGCCTGTTGAAAAGCCTCATCCATACTGCACTGAACCGGAAATCCTAAATCCTGCAAAGCCTGCGTCAGAGCTCGCAAGGTGATGGCCATGTCCGCTGCATTGGCATTCTCCCCCATGTGGCCGATTCGCACTACTTTTCCCGCCATAGAGTCAAAGCTTCCAGAAATCATCACATTGTACTGCTCTTTCATGGTGTTCAGAATCTGTTTGTCCGTTAACCCTTCCGGCACAGCGACCACCGTCACGGTACCAGCAAAGCCGTCCTCCAGGAAAAGAGACAGGCCTCCGGCTACCACCGCTTTTCTGGTAGCCGCAGCAATGGCTGCATGACGTTTCAGTATATCCTTATCTGCTAAAACATTGTCTACCGCAGCCCGTAGGCCATAGATGTCGCTGATTGGCATTGTATATGGAAACCATTTATCTTCATAATAGGTTTTGAAAGCCAAAATGTTGGCATAGTAAGAAGCAATCGGTGTTTTTCTGCTTTCCATAGCCGCCATGGCCTTATCGCTGACCCACAGCAGAGTCAGCCCTGGAGGGGCAGATAGGGCTTTCTGAGAACCCCCGCAGAGGATATCAATCTGACTTTCATCGATATTGACATATTCCCCAAACATGCCCGCTACCGAATCCACCACGGTGATAATTCCATAGGAAGCCAACAGCCTACAGATTTCCTTTATCGGGTTCAGCACGCCGCTTGGTGTATCGCAGTGAACCACTGTGGCATACTTAAAAGCAGAGTCTTTTTTTAAAAACTCCTCTAAGGCTGCGATGTCTACGGGCCGATGGTAGTCAGAAACAAAAGAAACCGTTTCGCCGCCGTACATGGTGACAAAATCAGCAAATCCCCGCCCAAATACGCCGTTATCAATAACCAGAACCCGATCGCCTCTTTCAGTCAAGGATGCACAAGCAGCTTCCAAACCCAATATGCCTTCGCCCCCCAGGATGTACATCCTGTTCTTCGTGTGAAGCAATCCGGCTAGTAAGTCACAGGTTTCTTTGTAAAATTCGCAAAAGGCCGAATCCACATCTGGATTAGTGGTTGCCATACTCCTGGCCAGCCGTACATTCTCCCGCACATTGGTGGGCCCTGGTGTCATAATCTTATACATATGCTCGCCTCCTGGCTACCTGGCCATTTTCTTTAAACGCTCTACTAATGGTAAAACGATAATTGCCGCTACCACTACCTGTATAACATCCCCTGGTATCGAGCTCAGCGGCACAATCCAGTTACCAAATAGAATAACCTCTGTAAAATAATAGCCCACGGTTTTGATAATCATTGCCGCAGCCATGGCGATGGTATTAACTACTGCCGGCCGGAAGGTCAGCTTTTCCGACAAGAAACCGACCGCAAAACCCATCAGCCCCCCAATCACAAAGGTGAAAGGTGCCCACAGATTCCAGCCAGAAATCAAGTCAAACATCCCCATACCAAAGGCTCCCGCCAGAGCGCCGCTCTTCTTACCGTATACCATCGCCGCAATGAATACGGGCACATTACCTAAGTGAATCAATCCGCCATTTCCCGGAAGCGGCAGCTTAACATTGATAAACATAGTGGCTGCCAGCGTCAGCGCGATGAATAGCCCATTGATAACTAAAGTCTTGGTAGCATTTCTCCCCTGGGAGACGTTTTGCGTTTGTGCACTCATGTTTCTTGCCTACTTTCTATTTTATAAATTTCTATGATTAATATTATTTCTATGTTATATAGTACGCTAAAATTGACAATATGAAAACACTCAATTTTTATTATTTTATAAAGTACAGTTTGCAAATTTACAGGGTTATTTTTCATCTGTACTTATATAATATCAAAAATACTTAGTAGGACGCTTTTATCGCACATGGATTTGCCTCTTTGACTCTTCATCTCTGCTTTGCTATGGTCTGGTTAATCTGCCTCTCAGCCAAATCTCTTGCACAAAAAAATAACCTTTCCAGGTTCATCCGAAAAGGTTATCTTCTACATTATTTATTTCCCTACTGTCTAAAAGGTCATCGCCAAATCCAAAGGAATATAGGTTGCTCCCTTTTCTTCCAACGGAGCAAAGTTCATTTTTACTTCAGTAGTCTTTCCACCTTTGGTTACGGTGCAAGTATCCTTGCCCATGGTAAAGTTGTAGGTGGAAGAACCATTGGTTACTTGAATTGGATTGGCATTTCCTGTCCATTTTACAGTATAGCCCTTTGCTGCAGCCGCATCCCGCAGAGAGATTTCAGGCACGAAAGCAGTTCCCATCTTAGCCGCGGTTCGCCCATATCGGTCCATAACGAAGAACAACAAGTTGTCATACAGGTGATCAGCATCTTTGCAAGCCTTCTCAGCAATCTGCATGTGCAGGTCTGTTACGTACTTTTCCGCTTTGGCCGGATTTTCTGCATATAACTTAATCATCTGTTTTTCAGCAGACTGCATCTCCTTATACAGATTTTCCTCATATAAGTTCCAGTAATCGCGTACGCCCTGGCCGTAGAAACTTCTGTTCAACTCCGACAAAGTACAAATCCGCTTAAACTTCCAGTAAGCACCATCTGGATTATAGTCTTCTCCATCAACCTGATAAGCCTTGTATGTATTGGTGATTCCGCTGAAGTTTGGCAGGAATACAGAATGTTCTGAGTTGCCGAAAGCCAACCATTGCAACGCAGAAATCGCCTGCGGATAATTATCCTTTACCTGAATTACGTGAATCTGAGACTGCCGCTCTACACCGATGACTCTCAACCCCTCATTCCCAGCAAGGGAGGCATCATATTTCGTTCCCTCATAGCGATTCCGCAGTACATCCATCACTTCTAAAGCAGAAACCTTTTTAGCTGGATCATAGAACAGCGGATATAAGGTCTCTGTTTTGTAATCACCTACCGTTGCCGGTGCCAGCAGCCGATGTCCCATCCATGTACGCATGTTGGAATAGTCTTCTCGCGGCTCACCAAAAGTAGCTGCTAAGTGTACCTTCCCATCTACCAGTTTTGTCCACTTGTTGGCTTCTGCGGTCTTGAACAGGTCTTTTTGATACATGAAATTTTCTGTGTCAGCTGGATCTACCGGTCCAATCATAAACTGATTGCCAAATACAGCAACTTTATCTGTCGGCATTTTTTCAGCCGCCCACAAGTGTCCGCTGTAAACTTCAAAAATCCAGGCTTCTTTCTGGTCTGCCAACATGATTACATTGCCCTCTTCTGAGCCGTATTCCTCCACAATGCTGGCCAGCTTTTCTACCCCTTCCTTGGCTGTCTTACAGGTAGCTGCTACGATACCAGTCAAAACAGCTTCTCGCAGACTGCCTTCTACAAAGGGGTCAACCTTTTCCACCTCAGCGCTTGGGGACGCTGAAACAGTACCGGTGACGCTCAAGCCATACTCATTGGTACAGGCTCCCATATATGGGCCATCCCCTGCTCCCGAAGTATCAGGCACCATGGTGTATTTATAGGTGGTGGCTGGCAGCGGATAAGAAAATCCCTGCACATCGTCCATCGTCCTACCGGGTACGTTTTCCACCCGATCCACTACCAGGAACAGCTTGTTATAAGCTCCTGTACCCTGATCTTCACTTCTGGCTAAGATGGTGCTGCCGTCTTGGCTCACGTCTTTACCTACGTAAACCGCCGTACATGCAAACGCACTGGTGGTGCCCAGCAGTACTGTTACTGCCATGGCTAAAGCTAACACTCTAAATTTTTTCATCTTTTACTCTCCTCTTCAAGTTGATACACTAGGATAAAATGTGTTCAATACATGATATTTTACAATTTCAGTAAAAATAAGTCAAAGTAATCCACGATAATTTCTAAATAATATGAAAAAAGGGGCAATTCTGTATATTTTCTTGCTCTTTATACGAAAAAACCACTGCTAAACTAGCAGTGGTCTGTGATAGCACTTTACTTCATTAGTGTGAGCATTATGAATATTCGGTCTTTGCGGGTATTCCCCCCGATCTCTTTCAGGATAACTTTGCCCTTGCCACGGAGGACAATTTTATCCCCTTGACTCAAGGATTTTTCTGCTTTCGCCATCTGCATACTGTTTACAAAAACCAGCCCTGCCTTAATGGCCTCCGCGGCCTTGCCGCGAGATAAACCAAAAGCTGCTGCCACCACATTGTCAAGCCGCAGGGAGGCCACTGTACAGCTTTTTTCTTCGGTCAACCCTTCTGGAATATAAATATCCGACAACTCTTCTGCGGTCAGTTCCAGATAGGTTCGCCCGGCCTTGCCGTAGTTCAACAGCAAGAAGTCCAGCATTTCTTTTAGAATTAAAATATCCGCTCCATTTTCGGACACCAAGATGTCGCCGATAGCTTCCCTCTTGATGCCCATGCCTGTCAGAGAACCTAGATAGTCCCGATGAGACAGTGCCTTGTATCCGCTATGCTTGGCCCGAATCAAGGTCAGCGGGTTGTCTTCCTTATTCTCAGAAAAATAAGCCAGCAATTGCTCTTGACTCTCAGCCCCCACATAATCAGGGACAAAGACAGCTACTCGGCGCTCGGCATCCCCATAGCCTCCGTAATAAAAGGCCCTCACATCTCCGCAGCCCCGCCCCACGTTTTTACAAATGGTCTGCTGCCTCATGTCCAGAAAATTGGTGTTTGTTATCATGTAATGATCCCGGCACTGGGTCAGTTTATCCTCTGCTAGTGCCAAGGTCAATTTATCTTCGTTCATGGAATTCTCCGTATCTCTTGTCTCATTAAAACTGTTTAGTTTGCTTGTCCTGTGGTATTATAAGAGGTAAGGTTTAAAAACACAACACATCGATGAAAGGAAATAATCACCATGGAATATACCGTAAAACCTCGAGGAGTCTGTTCTCAATCCCTATCCTTTGAAGTGGAGGATAACAAGCTGAAAAATGTCTGCTTTCGCGGAGGCTGCCACGGCAACCTACAGGGCATCGCCGCCCTTGTGGAAGGGATGTCTGCGGAGCAGGTCCGAGAGAAACTCTCCGGCATTCGCTGCGGCTTCAAAAACACTTCCTGCCCTGACCAACTGGCTCAAGCCCTTGGCGAACTATTAGATGCCAAAGAATAGTAATGCTTCATTTCTTCTTCTGGAACCATGCTTCCACCAGTCGCCCACAGGATGTGGGTGGCTGTTTTTATATTCTCTTTTAAACCCTGCGCCTCCAAATAATCCTCTTGTTGAAGCACTCGAGCGGGTGTATCGAAGGACGCACAGGCAGAAGGTTCCACATAGATGCCCTCCGTATCCGCCAGGGCTTTCAAGTAATTATATAGCCTATAATCGTCTATTGTCGATATACCATCTATCAGTGGTTGCAAGGTTTTACCTACCAACCGAGAAGCTCGTCCCACCGCCAGCCCATCCGCAGCGGTCTTTCCGTCCAAGCCGATATCTTCTACACTAATTTGGTCGTGGAGGTCGGTATCCATACCCAAAACCATGCACGGCGCATGGGTAGGCTCCGCAAAGAAACAGTGGGCATGTTTGCCGAAAACCTTTTTAATGCCATAGGCCACACCCCCAGGGGCTCCGCCTACTCCGCAAGGAATATAGACAAATAGCGGATGCTGATAATCTACCAGTACACCCAGCTCTGCTAGCTGCTTCTCCAGCCGACGTCCTGCTGTGGCGTACCCCAAAAACAAATCTAAGGAACCCTCGTCATCTACGAAATGGCAGCGAGGATCTCCTTGGGCAGCCCGGCGGCCTTCTGCCACAGCTTTCTGATAGCTGTCCGGATATTCCACCACCTGAGCGCCTCTAGAACGAAGTAAATCCTTCTTCCACTGACGAGCATCTGCGGACATGTGTACAGTCACTTGGAAGCCTAACTGAGCACTCATGATGCCGATAGACAACCCCAGATTCCCTGTGGAACCCACCGCCACGCTGTAGCCGCTGAAAAGAGTCCGAAACCGCTCTTCTGCCAACATGCCATAATCATCCGACATTTGAAGCATACCCGCTTCCAGCGCCACCTTCTCAGCCAACTTCAAGACTTCGTAAATGCCTCCTCGGGCTTTGATGGACCCAGACACAGGTAAATGGCTGTCACACTTTAGCAGCAGTTTCCCTGGATGATCTACCTGGAGCATCTCCGCCAGTGCCTTCTGCATACTTGGGATTTCTTTCAACGGCGATTCAATGATACCTCCGCTGCCAGCAGTCTCTGGAAAGACCTCTTTTATATAAGGTGCAAACCGCTGCAACCGCTCTTCCGCCTCTTGGATATCTGCCTCTGTGATTGTTTCGTCAAAACCATTTTCTTTTCCCCTTGGATTAATCCATAGAATTTCTTTAGCGTCCGCCAAGTCCTGGACTGTCTGGGTGAGCTTTCCCATGTCCTTTAACTGATTTAACATTGCAACTCCTCCAAAATTATCATACAATTAATATAAAGTGAATATAAAGCTTCTACGAGGTATTTGGAGCTCGTATGTGCTCGCCTTTCGTTTATAGCTTTTTGATATTTTATCCGTGTTCTTGCAGCAATATTTTCTACGTAATAGAATACGTATATTTAGTATACACTACAATTGGGGAGATTAAAATGAATACATTTTTATTTAAAACCTTTATTAAAGATTACGAAAACGTGAAGGACTCTACCGTTCGGGAGCGGTATGGCCTTCTGGCCGGTGCAGTGGGCATGATCTCCAACGTAATTTTATGCGTTATGAAGGTGGCGGTCGGACTCTTTACTGGCAGTATCGCTATCCTTGCAGATGGAATCAACAACCTGAGCGATGCCGCCTCCTCGCTTATCACCCTAATCGGCTTTAAACTGGCCGCTAAACCGGGTGACGACAATCATCCTTACGGACACGCACGCATTGAATACTTGACTGGGCTACTGGTATCTGTAGTCATCATTCTTCTGGGCTTTCAGCTTTTCAAGACGTCCTTTGACAAGGTACTGACACCGGAGCCTTTAGTGTTTAGCTACGTGACTGTTTTAATTTTGGCAGCGGCCATCCTTATTAAAATCTGGCAATGTTTCTTTTTTGTTTCTGCGGGCAAGAAAATTAATTCTCTGACTCTGCGGGCTACGGGAACGGACAGCCGAAATGACGTTATTGCCACCAGCGGTGTACTGGCCAGCCTTCTCATCAGCAGGCTGACTGGCATTCAACTAGACGGCATAATGGGCTGCTTCGTCGCCCTATTTATTCTTTGGTCTGGCATCCAACTGATTCGAGAGACTTCCAGCCCCCTGTTAGGCGAAGCCCCAGACCCAGAACTGGTGCAGGCAATATTAAGAGGCTCCCAGGCTCATGAACACGTTATTGGCACCCATGATCTGATGGTTCACAACTATGGCCCTGGGCGGATTTTTGCCTCCATTCACATTGAGGTAGATGCCGACCGGGATATCATGGAAAGCCACGACATAGTGGACAACATTGAACGAACTTTGAGTGAAGACTTAAAAATCAACTTAACCGTCCACATGGATCCCGTAAAGGTAAACGACCCTCTGGCCCATGAAATCCGTGAGGTACTAGAGGAGACCATCGCCCCCTTGGAAGGAGTTTATGGCATCCATGACCTGCGACTGGTACCGGGACCGACTCACACGAATATCATCTTTGATGCTGTTATGTCTTGTGATTGCAAGATAAAACCCGCCGAGGTTCAAGCTATCATTAGTCAGCGAATAAAGGCGCTGGACGAAAGCTACTTTGTGCGCATCACCTTTGACAATGCCTATATTAAGCGTTGACAGATTGCCTCTCGGAATTTATTAAAAAATTGCGAAATAAAGTGGACTTTTTCCATGAGGTGAAGTATAATCAAGGCAAATTATAGAAGCTCTTATAAGCTGAAATTAAACAAACAACAGAAGAAAGGAACAGAGTGCTATGAAAAAATATGTATGTACAGTATGCGGATATGAATATGATGGGGATACACCTTTTGCAGAACTGCCAGAAGACTATGAATGCCCAGTTTGCGGCGTCGGTAAAGACTTGTTTGAGGAACAGGATGCATGATAAAAATCGCCGATAATGTTTACAGTGTAGGCGTCATTGACAGTGAGGTACGTATATTTCATGGATATTACACTCCCTTGGGTACCACTTATAATGCTTATTTAGTGGTAGATGATCAGGTGACCCTGATTGACTTTGTCAAGGAAAAGTTTGCTGAGGAATTCTTGAAAAATATTGAGGAGGTCCTAGGTGACCGCACAATCGATTCCATCATTTGCAATCATGTGGAACCCGATCACAGTGGGGCTCTTCCTCAGGTAGTGGACAAGTATCCTCAAGCCATGATTTACGGCACTGCCAACTGTCAAAAAGAATTAAAAGCTTATTATCCCGATGCCGTCTACGACTTTACTGTAGTGAAAGCAGGGGATTTTCTGGATACAGGGAAACACCACTTTTCTTTTATACCCATGCCTATGGTTCATTGGCCTGACAGCATGTCCACCTATTTGGCGGAGGAAAAAATCCTATTTTCAAATGACGCCTTTGGTCAACACACAGGGACAGGGGAGCTTTTTGACACAGACAAAGGTCTGGAGCGATTACTGGATCGGGCAGGTGATTACTACGCCAATATCGTCCTTCCTTTCGGCATGCAGGTGACCAAGCTTCTGGATATGGCTTCCGCCTTTGATATTCAGATGATTTGTCCTTCTCATGGGGTCATTATCACCAAATACATCCCGGAGATTATAGAAAAATACATCTCTTGGAGTAAAAATGAGACCAACGACAAGCAGGTATTGATTGTCTATGATACCATGTGGGGAACAACCGAAAAAATGGCTCGGCTGCTGGAACAGGAATATACAAGCAAAGGATTTACCGTGGAGACGGTCAACTTGACCGAGGAGCATTACTCCCACGCTATGGCCAGGGTTCTGGAAGCCAAATATATTTTCGTTGGCTCTCCTACGCTGAACAACACCATGCTGCCTTCTGTCATGGCTTTTCTTACCTATATGAAAGGTCTAAAACCAAAAGGCCGAATTGGCAAAGCTTTCGGCTCTTATGGCTGGAGCGGTGAATCCATTGGTCAAGTCAATGACCTGTTGGCTTCTTGTGGCTTTGAAATGGAAGACCCCTTGAAAGCCCTTTGGAATGTATAGAGGAAGCTACCCAAACTATTACTTATCAAATAACAGAGGACATGCTCCAGACTTGCACAAAGGTACAAGGCCGGGGCATGTTTTTATAATCTGAAAAATATCGATGAAAAGGAGGCCTTATGTTACACATCGGATGTCATCTATCTTCCGCCAAGGGCTTTGAACATATGGGAAAGGAAGCCTTGTCCATCGGGGCTAATACCTTTCAATTTTTTACGAGAAATCCCCGTGGAGGCAAAGCCAAGGAGCTTGATGAAAAAGATATCGAAAAATTTTTAAAGCTAGCTTCTGAGCACCAATTTGGCAAGCTCGTCGCCCACGCGCCCTATACGGTCAATCCCTGTTCCAAGGACCAGAAGACCCGGGAGTTTGCCCATATGGTTATCGAAGATGATTTGCGGCGAATGGAATACTTGCCGGGAAACTATTATAATTTTCACCCCGGCAGTCACGTAGGTCAAGGGATGGATATAGGTATTCAAGTCATCGCCGACTTGCTCAATCAGTTGATTACCCCAGAGCAGTCCACCGTCGTCTTGCTGGAAACCATGTCTGGCAAGGGCAGTGAAGTAGGCAGCCGATTTGAAGAGCTTCAGGCCATCATGGAGCAAATACAATTTGGGGATAAAATTGGAGTCTGCTTAGATACCTGCCACGTCCATGATGCCGGATACGATATCTCTGGCAGCTTGGATGATGTTTTAGACCAATTCCACCAAATTATCGGTCTGGACAAGCTCCATGCTATTCACATCAATGACAGCCAGAATCCTCTAGCAGCCCACAAAGACCGTCATGCTAAGATTGGCGAAGGTCATCTGGGGCTGGAAGGGATTTGGCAGATTGTTCACCATCCACGGCTCCGTCACCTGCCGTTTATCCTGGAGACTCCTAATGAGTTAGAAGGCTACGCCCGGGAAATTGCTTTACTGCGGCAAGAGCAGGTTCCACCGCTTGAGGACTAAAATAAGTTTCCAGCTCCACCAACTAAAAGTAGACATATACAAAGGGGTATGTGTCTATTTTTATGTTATCTTCCTTGACAGTTCCTCTATATTGCATTACAATATACCTTAGCTATTATGTTATACAATATAGAGGAGGAACAGCCATGATTCCATCACAAATGCTTAAAGGAACCTTAGAAGGCTGCATTTTAGCCATTATTCACAAAGAAGAAACCTATGGTTACGAGATTTCTCAGCAACTGGGCGAATACGGATTCGGAAAAATAGCCGAAGGAACCATCTACCCACTTTTGCTGAGATTGGAAAAAAATCACTTTCTCTCTGCCACTTACCGACAATCCGAGGTCGGCCCAAAGCGAAAGTATTATGGGATAACGCCAGAGGGGAGAGCGGAATTGCGCCAATTTATGGTCAGTTACGCAGAGCTGTCAAGTGCAGTATCTGCGCTATTAAGGGATATGGAAGGAGATGTTTCAAATGAACAAGGAAACAAAACAGCTATTGAAGGAAAATAATCAACTATCTAAGCAGTTGAAGCCCCACAATGATGAAATATTAACCAATATAGTAGTTTACTTGAGGGGTGCTAACATCAGCGATTATCAGCAGGAGGTACTCCGGCGGGATATCACTCAAATGATTCTGGATGGAGAAAGCCGGGGACAAGATATCCAACAGATCATAGGCAGTGATTATAAGGAATTTTGTGATGAGATTCTTTTGGAGGTACCTCAGCTGACCCTGCAAGATAAAGTGGCATCCTTTGTACAAATCTTATGCCTTGGTGGAGCCGTCTTATGTAGTATCTGGCTGAGCTTTGGCATCCTTGATGACCTTTTTGCCACCAGCACCTGGCCTTATCTCCCGTTAACTGTAGGGAATCTGGTGAGTTCTGGGCTGGCTATCGGTTCTGCCCTTATTATTTTTACCATCCTGTGCCGAACTGCTTTTGACCTAAAAGGCCTAAACAGTAAAAAAATGGTTCTGCTATTTTTTGTACTGATGACCGTATGTATTTTAGCAAACACGCTTCTGACGAAAGTTTTGATGTCCGTCCATATGGTGGCAGCTTTGGCGGTAGTATTAGCGTTGTATTTAGGTTATAAGCTTCTCGATAAAAGATAGATAGGTTGTTGTAAAAAAAATGGACGGTCAGTTTAAACCTGACCGTCCATTTTTGCTGAGTATGCCATATAAGGTATCAATACTTATCACTATAGTCATTGATGGCTGAACCTGCTGGAGTATCTGCCGTAGAGACTGTAGTTGATGAGGGTTTGCTTTCAAAACTTGGGCTTTCCACAATAGGCTTAAAGGAATCTTTCACTACCGCTGGTTCTTGAGTAGGTGCTTCCACCTTTTTCTCCTTTGGAGCTGGAGCCTTTGTGCTGGCCGCTGGGGATGGAACAAACTTGTCGGCCTTAGAACTCAAGGTTTTCGCCTTAACGAAGGGCTCTGCCTTAACCGGCGCTTGAGAAGTTTCTCCTGGCGCTGTGCCTGCGTAATTTTGGATTTTAAATTTATCTACCAGCTTGTTCAACAGGTCCGCCTGAGATGTCAGCTGTTCGCTGGCAGCAGCACTTTCCTCTGATGTAGCAGTGTTGCGCTGTACCACGCTGGAAATCTGCTCAATACCGGTACTCACTTGAGCGATAGCATTTGCCTGATCTTCGGAGGCCTTAGCAATCTTATCGATAAATCCAGTAATCGTGCTGGATTTTTCTACTACGTAATTTAAGGACTGAGCGGTGTTGTCTGCCACTCTAGAGCCATTGGCCACAGCCCCTACCGTCTGCTCAATCAAATCTGTAGTATTTTTAGCGGCTTCGGCGGACTTCGTAGCTAAATTGCGAACTTCATCAGCAACGACAGCAAAGCCTTTACCAGCCGTGCCGGCTCTGGCTGCCTCTACGGCTGCATTCAGGGCTAAAATGTTAGTCTGAAAAGCGATGTCTTCAATCGTCTTGATGATCTTACCAATTTCATTAGATTTATCCGTAATATCATTCATCGCGGACTTCATCTCTGTCATCTGCGCATTGCTCTCCACAACGCCATCCGCCGCTTCACCGGACTGTAGACTAGCCTCAGAGGCATTCTTTGCATTTATCTTTACTTGATTAGAAATCTCCGAAATGGTCGCAGACAATTCTTCAATGCTGCTGGCCTGCTGAACAGCTCCTTGAGAGAGCAGCTGAGCCGACTGCGAAACCTGTCCTGCACCCTGGTCTACCTGGGCGGATACCTTTTGTATCTGGGAGATGGTTTCGTTCATATTCTTTTTAATCTCAGTCAAATAGTTAAACGTATTTTTAAAATAACCAACATAGATCTTTTCATTGCGGCTGTTGATGTTGAAATTGGAACGAGCCATCTCTGACAGCAGCATGTCTACATCTGTGACATATTCCTTGGTGGTACGAACCACCTGGTTAAAAGCAACGGCCACCTGACCGATTTCATCATCGCTGTGAATATCCAGCTGGATGTCCAAGTTGCCTTGAGACAGGCTTTGAGTTGCTGAAACGATTTCGCACAACGGTTTCAATACCCTCTTAACCGTACCATAAATAACCAAGACCACTACCACTAGGACTACCACATAAAACCCAATCAGGAACCCCAAGGAACTTAGCAGACCCGATGTCTCCAACAACTTCGTGGCCAGGATAAGCAAGACAAAAGCTACGGCTAAGGTCACAGCTGAAACGGATGCTATTTTCACAGGCAAACTTTTTTCTCTACCTTCTGTCATAAAAACACCTCTCTATATCGTATTTTCTATGGTTATCTTACATAAAACACCTTTTGGTAACCGATTTGGACAAAATACTAAATTTATTTACAGTATAGTACATTTTCCCAAAAGTGTCTACGCAAATATCAAAAAAATGACTTGAAAATGACAGTCTTTTACACCCCTCTCTCTCCATAAAAACAGCTGTTTACAATAAATTGCCTTCCATGTTAAGATAGAATAATCAGAAAGGTCGGCCATCTTTCCACAAGATTGACTGGGGTGGCCCTTAAAAGGGATGTCATGGCAAATAAAAATTACGTCTATATGCTAGAATGTGTTGATGGTACATATTATACAGGCTGGACCGTAGACTTGGCCAAGCGGCTGCGAGAACATAACGAGGGAACCAGCCTAAAAGCAGCAAAATATACCAGAGGCCGCCGGCCAGTCAAGCTTATCTACTGGGAAGAGTGTGCTGATAAATCTCAAGCCTTAAAGAGGGAATGGGCTATAAAAAAAATGACCCGGGCAAAGAAGGAAAAGCTGGCAGGAATAAATCTTAAGCCTGAATTTGGAAAAGAAGTCTAGGCAAGAAAGTTTTCCTGTTGTATAATTAAAATAACGTTTACAAGCCAGTTGCGGCAAGAATGCGCTAAGATAGAGTTTATATGGGAGGAATGGATATGGCGATTCCAGAAAGTGTTAATAAGACTAGTATCCTTTTAGAATCAGGAACGAATGAACTTGAAATCATCGAATTTAAAGTAGCAGACGAAATCTTTGGAATAAATGTTGCAAAAGTGCGCGAGATTATGGTCGCTCAAAAAGTTAAGCCGATGCCGAACTCGCACCATGTAGTGGAAGGAGTATTTAAGCCAAGGAATGAAATCATCACAGTCATCAACCTAGCAAAGTATCTAGGTCTGCCTGAGTGCGATGACTCTGGGCGTGATATCTTCATCATTACCCATTTTAATAACTTAAATTTTGCTTTTCACGTACATACCGTTGTAGGTATAGACCGTATCTCTTGGAAAGCTATAAAAAAGCCTGATAAGGCAGTCTACGGCGGTCAGGACGGCGCAGCTACCGGTATTGCCGAGTATGAAAATCGGCTTATTACTATTCTTGATTTTGAAAAGATTGTAGCTGAGATTAGTCCAGAATCCAGCATTCAAATTGAAGATATTGAAAAGATGGGAACTCGTCAGGCTATTGAGAAGCCTATTCTGATCGCAGAGGACTCTATGCTGTTGTCCAAAATGATTATTGAATGCTTACATCAGGCAGGATACCAGAACACAATTAAAACCGACAACGGTCAGGAAGCTTGGGATTTCCTGCAAGAGATTAAAGCGTCTGGGGATCCAATCAAGGCACATGTGGCCTGCATCGTGTCCGATATCGAAATGCCTCTTATGGACGGACACCGACTGACTAAATTGGTCAAAGAAGATCCACTGTTGAAGACGATCCCTCTTGTCCTTTTTTCCTCCCTTATCAGCGAGGAAATGCGCATAAAGGGTCGGCAGTTGGGAGCAGATGAACAGATCAGCAAACCGGAAATCGGCAAGTTGGTTACTATTATCGACAATCTGACTGCTAATCATTAATTTATAGCAAACAGGCAGCATCATGCTCCATGATGCTGCTGATCGAATAAAAAAGTCAATTTCCAATAGCTTTGGAAATTGACTTTTTCATTTTTTTATAGCCTTTTATATTGTTGCTTTATTTCACATATTCCTTTTCCACATACGGACTGGTAGCGGTCTTTAGCATGCCGCCATAGCCCAGCTCAAACCGCAGAATATCTCCTACTTGGTAGGCCGTATCTGATTTAGTCACGTCCAAAATAGTATGGTCAGAGCTTCCCCCAAGAATTTCAATTTTCTCATCAAGGGGAGTCATGCTGTCCAATTCCGTATCTTGCTTGCCAATGCCGATGATAGCCCGTTTGATGATACCACGGTCCTCGTAGTATGGCTTTTGTCCGAAAGCATCTACGCCTACCTCCCCAATTGGCAGGGACGGCTTTTCCTGAAGCTCAATAATCTGAGCCTCCAGAATTAAAGCATCCCCGGTAGTTCCTGGCAATTTAGCCCCATACGCAGTATCGTTGCCTAACAGGAAGGCCTCCCCTAGTCGCAAATTGTTGATACCCTCCGGCAGCTCACCCTTTTCAATCAGATAAATAGAGCTGGAGTTCCCGCCAGATACCATGTTTAGCTTAATGGAGTGCGCCTTTTCAATTTTTTCAGCCAAAGCTGTCAAATTGGATAGGTTATCATTCTTTGGAATGATGGCCCCGTAGCAAGTCAAATTAACTCCGATACCATACAATTCGATATTCGCCATCTGCAAGATTTCCTCAACCGCACGGAGAATAACATCTTCGTTCTGGTAGAACAGACCTTCTCGCAAATCCCCTAAGTCAATCATCAGCAAAATCTTATGTTTCTTGCCCTGCTTGCCAGCCTCTTCATTCAGCAGGCGGATGGTGGACAACTCTGAGTTGAAGCTTAAATCTACGTGTTTCACCACCTCGGCGATTTCACTATGCATTGGCAGCCGCAGCAGGACAGTCATCTTGCCTTGTTTTCGCACCACCTCTGCATAGGAAGCTAGATTTTTCACCCGAGAGTCTGCCAGGAAATCTACTTTCTCATGCGCCGCCACCATCTGCACCATCTGCGGGTCTGCACAGAGGCCCTTGGTGACGATCATCAGGGAGCATCCTCCCTGGTCCTTGGTGATGTTGGCTACGGCATCCAGATTGCCTTTCAATTTTTTCAAATCAATGATCAGTTTCGGATACATGCTTCTCTCCTTTATTAACATTCTTCCCTTAACAATTATCGTTGACCGTCTGCTCTCCTAACTATCCTTGCGGTCATCGCAGTGAGTTCTGGTACAACGAGGGCATTCGTGGCTGCAATCGCCCATATCCTGAGCGGCCCATTTACCTTGCAGGCCTTCGCCTTTTTGGATGGCTTTCTTTTCTTGATCTTCTTCTGGTTCTACCCGTTTCACGGGAGAGCCATCCTGATTCTTGTGGGCCCCTCCGATGGGTTCTGGATTCTTATAGGCGCTCATGTCATAACCCATGGCTTCACTTTCCTCGATATGCTTCCGGTACTCTTCTTCTTTTTGTCTGGCTTCTTCGCTGACCCGGTTAAGCTCATCAATGTACTTGCTCTGATAGGATTGCTCCTTCTTCTCTGGGAATTTAAAGTCTAAGCTCTTTTCCAGCAGACGAATAGCCGCTTGCGGGAATCTGGTAGACAAAACCCCTAGAGATGCCATGATATACTCGTTATCTACCAAGATCTTCGTATGCTCACCTGGGAACAGTAACATACCCGTCTCGTTATGCTTGGCAATCTCCTGCATGATCTCCACTCGATGAGGCAGCCTAGTTAAAGCACCCCCGGTGCCAATAATGTACTGAACCTGAGTCAAGTCTTTTCCCTCTGCTACAGAGCTTCTGCCCGTCGGTCCGTAGACGTAGCGAATTTTTCCCGCATGACGTTCTACCGCCCGCAAGACAGCCTCCTTCGTGAGTCGCTCCACCAGCTTAATCTCATCTTCGTTCTTCGGAATGGCTACATAGGACTCTAAAGTTTTATCCAAATCGATGCCCATCTTTACACACTCTTCCCGCAACTTTTCCTCACCGATGGATTCGATGACTTTCATGCGGTTTACATAGACACCCAGGTCGCCTTCCACCGTTCGTTTAGCCTTTGGCTCCGGTGAAATCATAATACGGGCCACCTGGTCCGATTCTGTAGCTACAGAATGAAGGTCGGTAGTAGCTCCGCCTACGTCCAGCACAATCAAATCTCCCAGACATTCGTACAGCAGCTTGGTACACTCCATGACAGCACCTGGCGTAGGGATAATCGGTCCGTTGACCATATCCCGCACGTGCTCCATACCTGGAGCATTTGTAATATGCTCCTCAAAGGCATCTTGAATGACTCTCCTGCATGGTTCTACATTTAGATCATCAATCTTCGGGTAGACGTTTTCCACATTATAAAGCTTCATACCGCTTTCCTGGTCAAAAATCAGCTTCATCTCTTCCTGATTTTCACAGTTTCCTGCATAGATTATCGGCGTTTTCAGCCCCATGGATCGGATCATCTCCGCATTATCCAAGGCTGTGTCCCTTTCACCGTAGTCTACGCCGCCTGCTATGAGAATCAAATTAGGATTAATGTCTTTTATCTTTGCCAGATCCGTCCTGCGAAGCTTTCCCGCAGTAATGTAATGGATGATGCCTCCCGCTCCCAAGGCTGCTTCTTTGGCTGCTTTAGCCGTCATATCGTAAACCAGCCCATGCACGGTCATTTTCAAGCCGCCCGCCGCCGATGAAGTGGCCAGCATTTCATCATATTCCAGGCTGTCTATATTCATCTTCTTGCACAGATCGTCAATAGCGCCTTGCAAACCAATGCGCACATCTCCATCCAAAACAGAAGTCGGCGCCTGTCCCTGTGCCCAAAATACCGGATTATCTGTCTGTATGCCATTAAAGGCATTTACCACCGTGGTGGTAGAGCCTATTTCAGCTACTAAAATATCAACCTTCATATGGATCTCCCTTATCATCCTCTATTAGCGCAGTTTTCCTGCTTATGAGTAGTGGTGAATGATAGCTAGTGAAAAGAAAAAGAAGGGCGGGCTTTAAATGTGCCCGCCCCTGGTTTGGTTCATGTGAATATATTACAGATCGCCTCTGCGTCTCATAGCTTCTTCTGCTAAGAAGGTAGCCACATCGACACCGTGAGAGTCTCTGCCGAAACCTTCATCAATGCCTGTCTTCCGAGCTTCCTCAGGAACTACCTGCGTACCGCCGGCAGCGATGATAACCTTATCGCGAATGCCTTTTTCGATAGCCAGTTCATTGATTCTCTTCATATTCTTGTAGTGCACGTTGTCGTGAGAAATGATGGTGGAAGCCAGGATGGCGTCTGCATTCAGCTCTACTGCTGCGTCTACCAGCTTTTCTACCGGAACGGAAGTTCCAAGGTATTCTACCTCGATGCCCCACTTCTCAATACCGCCATGCTTAATGTTAATAATCTCACGAAGGCCTACAGAGTGTTCATCTTCACCTACTGTACCGCAAACCACCTTCATTGGGTGATCGCTGAACTCCTTGTATAAAACAGCATCGCTCAAATAATGCGGTTCTGGAGGCAGTACCAGGATAGAAGGATCGATATCGAAGCCAACACGGCCCTTCATTTCGATTCTTGTACCTTCTGCTTCCTGTAGAATTTCCTTACTGATTACTTCTGGATTTTCCAGCCCCATCTTTCTGCCGATTTCCAAAGCAGCAGCTTCTGCTACTCTTACATTGGCAGGAATGCACATGGTCAGCAGGATTGTTCCGTCTCCACACCACTCGACTTCTGGCTTAAGGGCTTCGCCGTCACGATACTTCTTCACTTTGGCAAGACGTACGTTTACAGTATCGTCTTCATCCAGTTCATCGATGTATACGATTTTGCTTCTGTCTTCAAAAGTACAGCCGCCAATAAGCGCAGCCGGATCTTCTGGATTTCCGCCATACTGGGTTACGTTGTTATAACCGAAGTGAGCAGTTACAGGAGCCATATAGTCTTCTGCACGCTCGAAGATAAAGCCATAGCCGATACCGCCTTCGATCTTTCTGGCAATACCGTCGCCGTTTTTAGCTGGGTACTTAGCAGAGTCTACGAAGAATCCTTCCTGTACAGCCTGGAAGTATCCACCTACTTCGATGATTTCTTCCATGAACAGGCAAGCTCTTTCTTTTAAGTCTCTCGCGATTTCTCTCAATGGACCATCGTTCTTCAGCTCTACCATATCCATTAAACCATCTAAGCCGATCAGAGTCTGCTTTGCGTTGTCGCAGGCTTCAATGTTGTAGATGTGCCAAGGAACGTTTCTTCCTTCGTCTGGTGTGATAGTGGACTGAATGTCTGCACTGGTCAGCTTGGAGATCAGCATGTTAAGCACATGAGTAACAGTAGCTTCTCTTGCGGAGGAGCAGATGTATTTCGTGTTCTGCTGTGCTCTCATCTTATATCTGCCGCAGATGTCTCTCAGAGCAACTGCATACGGCAGGTCCATGTATACAGCCGGTGCCGGTGTAGCTGTCGGCGGTACGGTGGACAAGCTGATTAAATCAGGGCTAATGCCTACCTTTTCGGAGAACAGGGAGTTAATGGCGTGCTGTACGATCAGCTCCGGCATTACCTTCCACGCTTCTCTAGCTGTTGCGTTAGCATTGTGCGCACCGTCAATCTGGAGCATGCCAGCCCAAGCCATAATCTTCTTGGATTCGCAAGCATCTACAAAGGACCGAACACAGTTGATGTCTCTGTATAAAATGTTGTACTGCGGATCCTGGTGAGCACCGTTGATGCCTTCTTCCGCAAACATAACCGCTACGTCTGGACCAGCTACGCCAGATACATAGGAATGGTAGTTAATTGGACGGCCTACTTCTTCTTCGATGATATCCAGAGCCTTTCGCTGTGCTCTTACTTGCTTTCTAGTAATAGGAACACCACCGATACCCTGTGGAGTACCTTCCATCAGTCCGTCGATGTGAGACTGACCCATATGACGGATAACCATGATATGGTCTGCACCGTGCCATGCGGCCATTCTCATTCTTCTGATGTCATCTTCAAATCTTCCAGAAGCGATTTCTGTAGTGATAACCGGCAGCGGCTGTGGATCGATATCTTCAAAGAATTTAGCAGGAGGAAGACCAACGCTGTTCTTCAACGGCTCAGAGCAATCCTTATATTCAAAAGGACCCATCTTAATGCCAGGAGCAGGTGTTCTCCAGTGCCAGCCTCTTCTTTTTGGCTCGTACTTATCTAGGTCTTTCAAGATGCTTTCAACATCTAATTTTTCATTACGCTTCAATTCTGTCATCTCTCCGTACCTCCTTATTTAAACAACGCTACAGCGTCATCCCAGCACTCGCCCTGAGCCAGTTTTACACTAGCTTCCCGGATGGAAATGCCTTTTTCCTTGGATAACTTATATACCACGTGGCCGGTGCCGTGTCCCATGAGACCTCTGTCCATGCAGCCTTCCACGATCTTCTGCGTGTCAAGTGAGGAGATGCCCATTCTTAAAAGTACAGCTCTTTCAACAGAAGGAGTTGTATTCTTTCTGCCCAGTTCCAATAGTGGATCTACTACCTTCTCTGTTAATTCCCAGAATTTATTATATAGCTCTTCGTCGGTGAGATTAGCAATGTGCTTGCGTCTTTCCTGAAAGTCGTCTTCTCTTCTCATTCCTGTTTTCATTCCTTTTTCTCCTTTTAGACTTATAGACTGGCAATAACGTTCTTAACAAATTCAGTGTCGGTCTTTGTTTCCTGTACAAGGAACTCAATGTCTGCATCGGATATGTTCTTTAGATCATGTCCCTTGCAGGCCTTCTTGATCAAAGATTTTCTGAAATGTTGAATGTCTGCCTCCACATATTTAAAGAAGCTTGGATCCTTTGGCAGTACAACGCTTACGCCTGGTACTTCTTCCTTTGGATCACCAAACCGTACTTCTACGCCATTATCTCTGGCAAAATCCAGCTGTGGCTGTACATGCTTACCAGCTCCAGTATACTCTGTCTCGCTGACAACCAGAATAGCATCTTCTGGAAGATCCTGAGCCAGGGAGAAAGCTGCTGCCAAAGAGGTATTTCCTGCCGGGCCTCTCTCGATGCCTTCCAGGTTTGCCAGCGCTTCTGTCATGTACATAACCTCACCCTGAGATACAGTAACATAACGATCCATGTACCGAAGAGGTCTTGCCGCACTTCTAGGCACATCGGAATGATCTGGATCCGTAGCGTATGGTACGCCGAAACCAGTGTGACCTGTTGTACAGGATTTCATGTTGAACTGCTTATCGGAAGCCATGTGCAGACCAGTCAGGTTAATAGATGCTGCTACCAATTGGGTGTCTTTGGCGCCAGCCTTTATTAATCCCCGAGCTGTTCCCGTAATCATACCACCGCCTGCGTTGGTGCAAACGATCATATCTGGGTCCTTACCCAGTACTTCACGACACTGGATAGCAATTTCATAGCCCAAAGTCTCTACGCCAGCAATGCCGAACGGAGAGTACAAGGACGCATTGAAATAACCTCTATCCTCTAAGATGGACAGGAAGGAATAGAACAGCTCCGGTCCAACGGTCAGCTGTACTACTTCTGCGCCTAATGCTTCGCATTTTCTCGCTTTTTCAATGATTTCCGGCTGGCCAACCCCTCTGGAGTCAAAACACTCCTGAACGATAACGCATTCCAAGCCCTGCATGGCGGCCTGAGATGCAACGGCTGCACCGTAGTTTCCAGAAGTAGCGGCAATAACGCCTTTATATCCTAACTTCTTTGCGTGTGCTACTGCACAAGCAGCTCTTCTGTCCTTAAAGCTTCCAGATGCATTGGCTGCTTCGTCTTTTGCAAAAATTCTTGCGCCAAATCCTGGCTTTGCATATTTTCTTGCCAGAGCAGTCAAGTTTCTGAGCTCTAGCAGCGGTGTATTGCCTACACCAGTGCGGCTCTGTATTTTAGTTACTTCATCCAAGGTATAACCTGTGGACTTCATCAACTTTTCATAATCAAATGCAATGGAACCCGATTCAAATTCTTCATAATCCAGGCCGAGAGCTTTTTTCATGATGTCGTTGGATCTTCCCATAACGGAATCGTAATCTTTTGCTAATGTCATTATCTCTCACCTCCGCCCATGATGTCTCTCAACTGCTTATCAATTTGAACCAGCTCAGGAATAAATTTGCCGTAGCTGTGAGGCCAGTACGGATTTACTTCTATTAATGTGCCCTTTTCCAAACGGTTAGATGCCGTCTTGATGGTCACTTCATCGCCGATCTCTGCATCTGCCTCTAAAAATCCTTTTGTCCACATTTCCAGAGGGCAAGCCTGTGTGTCTTCTGGGAGCTTTGCTGTTCTTTCAGCAGCTTCCAGCACAGTTGAGTGGATTCGCACCCATTCGCCTTTTTTAACCATTTTCATTCTCCTTTTTAACATTCTGCTCAGTCCTTTACTCCTACTGGCAGAATTTATACCAAAAAATCAACACTCGTTGATTTTTAGATTTTTGTCATATTAGATGTATAGGACACCCCTGCCGATCCCAAGAGTGCCCATCCATCGTTATTTTCAGTTATTTATTTTACAATTTTGCATTCTTCGTCAATCTGATCTCTCAGGTCGCCCATGATAGCTCTAGGCACTGGAATATCAATCATGGTCTTTAAGCCTGGTCTTGCGTTGATTACGTGTGGAATGGTGTTCAAGATCATTGCCATGGTTCCGATACCACCTTCGATCTCAGGAGTGTTCACCATGTTTACTGGTGGGATACCCTTGATTTCTACATAGTCACCAGTGTGTACGCCAACCTGTTCTGGCTCAATCTGCTGTGGGTGATCCATCTCAATCTTCTTTTCGCCATCGATGTAACCCCAACCCTTCATAGCTACGCCGGCAACCTGTCCAGCCTTAGCAAATCCATATGGAGACTTTCTGTCTACATCTGTTACGATTGGTTCCATATCCTGCTCGAATTTATCCAGCTTCCAACCTAATGCAGTGGTAATCATGCCAACGGATTCAGCAAATCCAACGTGTCCAGCCATAGTTCCCTCAGCCTTTCTCTTGTTGAATTCTTCTACTTCCATGCCGATACCCTGTTCTTCCATTACAGCAGGTCCAAACGGAGATAAGCTGTTTACTCTTCTGGAAACGATGTGATCAACAGTTTCGCAAGCACCAGTCCATAAGATTACCAACAGGTCCATAATCAGACCAGGGTTGATACCTGTTCCCAGAACTGTTACATTGTTCTTCTTAGCGATTTCGTCTAACTTTACAGACAGTTCAGGTTCCTGAGCCTGAGGGAAAGCCATCTCTTCTGCGGAAGTGATAACATTCATGCCTCTCTCCATAACGTATACCAGCTTGTCATATACTTTGCTTGTAAAAGAGTCTGTGCATACAATAACGATATCAGCAGAACCTGGCTGGATTACGTCTTCAGCTGTACCCACGATAACATCTTCTCTGTCGCCTCTTTCGATGCCTGGAACCACTTCATATAAGCTTTTGCCCAGCTTAGCGCCGATGTCGATAGCGCCGACAATGTCGATACCCTTTTTCTTGGTGATCATCTTGCCGATGCCGCCGCCCATAGCTCCAAGACCCCAGAGAATTACTTTTACATTTTCCATAATACTTACTCTCCCTTTCCATTCCAATACAAATTGCTTTAATTAATTAATAGTAATGCTAAAAACTTATGCAACCGGGAGGCTTTATTCGAGATGTGCTGTCTCACCGCCTCGGCACACTATTATAATAAGCAAACTCCGTGCCAACTAAAAAAGATGGCTTGTTTTCAACATTCCCTTATTTTGGACTTTATTTTTCCTGTTTAAAAGTTGTAAATTTTCTGTTTTATTAAAGAAAACCGCAAATATTTTTGCATACATTATGCAAAAATATTTGCGGTTTTTACTATACTGCTATATTTTGCCCAGCTTTTGGACAATTATGCACCTATTTCTATTAATTTTTTACTTATATCTGGTATTTTTTTATCTTATGCTGGAGAGTCTGTCTTTTTATGCCCAGCACCTCTGCGGTCTTAGAAATATTCCCACTAAAGTCTACCATCTTTTCCTTAATAATATTAATCTCCAAGGCTGCCAGGTATTGATCAATACTCATTGCCTCTGGGTCATAAGCTGATTCTACATCAGCCATGGCCACCTCCTGGGGTAACTGGAGGTATTTTTCTGTCAGCACATGTTCTTTGTCAGACAAAGAAACTGCCGACATAATGAGGTTTTCCAACTCCCGCACGTTGCCGGGATAGGGATAGCCTTCCAGCTTTTGCAGGGCTCCGTCAGACAGCATCCACACCTGTTTTTGAAAGCGATGATTGTGCTTTTCCAGAAAATGCTCCACCAGAATCGGAATATCGTCCTTCCTCTCCCGCAAGGGCGGAATGCTGATATTGACAATATTTAACCGATAGTACAAGTCCTTTCGCAGAAGTCCGTTATTGATGAGTTTTTCCGGGGTTTCGTTGACCGTGGCGATGATGCGCACGTCAATGGGAATATCCCGGCTGCCCCCTACCCGTCGGATATAATCTTCTTGCAGCACGCGCAGCAGCTTGCTCTGAAGCTCATAGGGCATAGCACTGATTTCATCTAGCAGTAAGGTCCCCCCATTGGCCTGTTCAAAGAGACCCGCTCGATCTACGGCCCCTGTAAAGCCTCCCCTGGCAGTACCAAAGAGAATCCCTTCCAGCAGGCTTTCTGGCAAGGCCGCACAGTTTTGGGCCAAGAAGGGCTTATTGCTCCGGCTGCTGTTGAAGTGAATGCTCTGAGCCATAAGCTCTTTTCCGGTTCCAGTCTCTCCGTAAATAAAGACGGCGGCATCAGTCTTAGACGCTCTATCAGCAATATCCATCTGGTGTTTCAGCCTTCGGTTCTGGCCAATAATATCTTTAAAGCTATATTTACGAATCTTAGGCCCGGCCACCTTATGCTCCGGAATAGCTTCTCGCTGAAGCTCCAAGACCGTATTGGACAAGGCTTTGAAGTTTGTAATATCCTTGGCAATCTCCAGCGCAGCCACCACGACACCGGAATCGTCTAAAATAGGAATGGTGGTGTTTACGGTGGTGACTTCTTTACCATATCGGTTCAGATAGGTCTGCTGTTTACTGCTGGTAGGCTCTGCCTGCCTCAGCGCACGCAACAAGGTACTTTCCCCTTCTGGAATATGAGAAAATACCGCCCGAAAGGGCTTGCCAATTACATCTTCCCGGTTCGTCTTCTCCAAGTTGGCCATAGCCTGATTGTAGATGATACTCTTTCCGTCAGCATTAACAATGTGAATACCCTCATCAATGATGTTGGCCAGTTCCTGTATGACTTTTTCATATTGCTTCGCGTTCATGTGCCCCCCGTTTTCTCGATAAAAAAATATTTTAAAAATAAATCTTATATTTTCTTTATTGTACCTTAAAACTCATATTAGTGCAAATAAATTTGCACTAAGCTTCTTTTTCCTACTATTGACAAGGCTTCCTCTTCATAGTAAAGTGTATATAGTTAATAAACAATATATAGCTTTATAAGGAGAATGATTCATGCGACTAAGAAAAGATGCGGATTATATGCAGGAAGAAGAAATCGTGCTGGTCGCTCAGGTTTCTGACGCTCTGGCCCACCCGGCCAGAATTAAGATTTACCAGTTTATCATGCAGTGCAATAAGGAGCGCTTGCCGGTCTGCAACAAAGACGTGGTAGCCGCCTTCGATTATTCCCAGGCCACCATCTCCCAGCACATAAAAAAGCTTGTACAAGCTGAACTGGTACAAACTCAGAGCAAAGACAAATATTCCTATTATTATGCCAATATCGGAGTGCTGATGAAGTACCTGAGTGCCACTAAAAAATTCAGTACGTTTCAGGCATAAATTAATACAGACAGGCAGGATATTACTATGGCCAACAAATCTATCCGGCGAGCCCGGATGATTCACTACTTTGTAGATACCGCCACCGCGATTATTCAGGAGGAAGGCATCTCCAACATCACCCTTCGGAAGGTTGCTGACCGAACAGGGTATAACAGCGCCACGCTGTACAATTACTTTAAAAATCTGGATCACCTGGTCTTCCTAGCAGCATTAAAGTGTATGGAACCGTATACTACCAGCTTGTTCCAGCAATTACAGTCGGTGGATTCCTCTCTTGAAAAAAATCTGAAGGTCTGGGAGCTCTTTTGCCTCCATTCTTTTAAAAACCCACAAATATATGAAGCAATTTTTTTTGCCAGCTTTGATCAGGAGGACAACTCCACGTATCTGGCAGAGTACTACAGCCTCTTCCCACCCGATACCAAAGACAACGACAGCACCCTGTCCAGCATGTTAGCCCAGCCGGATATCTACCAGCGAAACCATATCCTCTTGCAGGAATGTGTTGACGAAGGCTTTTTCAATCAGGAAGATGTGCCCGCTATTGATGAGATCACTATATTCATATATAAAGGCCTCTTATCCAAGGTCCTGTCAAACCAGGAGGCTTTCTCGCCGTCAGAATATACTCAGACGGCCATGAACTACATCCGTCACTGTTACAAAGGCTTTTTATGCCCGGAAAAAACCGGCTTTCTCTAAAGTCTTTGCACCAACACAGCCTTCTTAGAATTTTAAATATAGAAAAAATGCCCTCGTGGATTCTGGAATAAATCCAGTCTCCGTCAGGGCACTTTTTCTTTTTTACTGCATTTTTCTTCTAATTTATCAGTTAAAGGAGTAGGGGAACTTTTTTATACCAGCCCGCACATCTATTTAGCGGCGCTGCCTTTTGGATAACACGTTTTCAGAAGCAAGCCCATGACTACCATCAATACGCCGCCAAAGGCCATCATCAGGTAGATATAAGAATAAGCACTGTCACCAAACTTGTCCAACCAACCGCCGCACAAGCTATAAAGCCAAATATCAGCAGAATATCCGATAGCCGAAGCCACTCCTAGAATCGTTCCCGTATACTTGAGAGGAATCTTGGCTTCTGAAACAGGTGTATACAACATTGGAGAAGTCATCCCTGAGAAAAACACCACCAATACCACGATGGCCATGAATGGTATCGCCATGGACTTGCCCAGCGGCATAAAAGCCATAATCAAGGAAAAGATGATAGCACCGATGGCACCCACCAAGACTACTGGTGTAGACTTGCCAATCTTATCTCGGAAAGAGCCTCCAATCGGTCCAGATATCATCTTTACACCGGTTCTAGCTGTCATCGTAAATCCAGTAGCAAAGGTAACAGAGATACCGAAGGATGCGGTCAAATGTGGGTTCACATACGGGATGATACAACGGATTAAGTAAAACCCTAAGGTAAACAGGCCTAAGTAATAGGTGATTGGCATTTTCAATACCTGTCCCAAATGTGCCAGTTTAATAGTCTCCTCTTCACCAACATCTTTTTTCGGATCGAAAGGAACAACAAACAGGACGGCTATGCCAATAACAATAGCCATAACGGCATAAATAATGATGGCACCGCGGAAGCCTACGCCGTATGTAGCTAACATGGTTGTCAGCAAAGCCAGCACGCCATACGTCATTAAAATAGTAAAAATTCCATATGCCGTATCAGCAGTACCGTACAGACGGCCTTGTTCCTCATCGCTGCCTAGAGAACGGATAACTTTTAAGTGCGCTGACCAGTGCAGGCCGGCAGAGGTAAAGCCCATGATCAGATACAGCACAATCAATAGGTTATAGGAGTGAACCATAGAGATGGCAATGGCCACAGCTGCTGTGGAAAGGCAAGATGCTATGACCAGCTTCTTGGCATTAAACCGGTCTGCAAACCACCCTCCGATAAAATAGCCGGGGGTAGCCGTAAGCCCAAAAAAGGTGATTACTTTCCCTAACTCGCCATCTGTCAAGTTATATGCTTCTAAAAATTGATTGTAAAAGTCCGTGGCCAAATACGGGATTAGATATACAATCCACGAAAAGGTCAGTAAAAATACAGATGCGTATTTTTTCCAGCTCACGCTCCTGGTTTCATTCAAGTGTTCCATTACATTGAACCTCTCTTTCTATTCTTCAATAGCCTTTTCAAAGGCCTCTCGTACCCGCTTTCTCAGATCTGCATCGCTGTAAAGCTCCAGCGCACTGCGGACAAAAGTCTCTACGGTCATCATCATCCGCTTCTTAGCCTCGCTGCCGTTGGCATGCTCCAAGAAATCTTCCTCATGAACCTTAACCTTACCATCGGCGATGCCCACATTGCCATAAAGAGTCGGACAGCAGTAGCTGACATTTCCAATATCGGTAGAGCCTGGTACTTCGTCCTCTTGGCTAAGGGCCTCGAATCCAGCCTGTTCCATGTATTTAGCTGCAATGTCTGCCAAAACCGGATTGATGATTAAATCATCGTACGCATTCTCATACTGATTAATCTTTAATTCTGTACCTGTCATGAGAGCTGCCCCTCTGCCGCAGTTCTTGACCTTTTCAAAGACTTCTTGGAAATAGCTTTTTTTAGCTGCTCGCACATAAAACAGACATTTGCAATGATTAGGGATGGTATTAGGTGCTTCCCCGCCTTCGGTGATAATACCGTGTATGCGAACATCGCTCTTGAGCTGCTGACGTAAAAAACTGATGCCATTGAAAGTCAGCTGCACGGCATCTAATGCGTTAATGCCCTCATACGGATGAACGGCGGCGTGGCTCGCTTTGCCGATAAATTCAAATTCAACGGAATCCATTGCCAAGGCCCGACCTCGTAAATTAGAATTTTCATATAAGTGCATTTGGAATGCGGCATCAATGTCATCAAATGCTCCGCTGTTGGCCAGGTCAATCTTCCGTCCAGTGGTTTCTTCCGCCGGGGTTCCAATAACCACAACCTTTCCCTTAAAGGAATCTTTTAGCTTGGCCAAAGCCAAGCCAGCACCTACTGTGGTGGCCGCAATCCAGTTATGTCCGCAAGCATGGGCCGGTTTCTTCTCTGGTCCATAGCCAGGCAAGGCGTCGTATTCGGCTAAAAAAGCAATCCTTGGCGCATTGTCGTCGCCAAACTCTGCGCGAAAAGCTGTTTCCAATCCTTTGTAAGGACATTCGACCTGAAAGCCCTGGTCTCTGAGTAGTTTAGTCAAATAAGCTACCGACTGATATTCCTCATCTCCCAGTTCCGGGTGTTCAAAGATATAGTCACTAATTTCGGCAATCTGCTCTTCCAATTGTTTCAATACCGATTTGACCTGTGTTTCTTGGCGTTCCATGGCACGCTCCTTTCTTCTGGTCACAAAACATTTATGTTTTCATAAAATTAAAATAACATAATCATGATTACTTTTCAACTGCGATTATGTTTTTTCTACAAAAAAAATTAATAAACTTCATTTTTATTCCTGAAATTGTTTTTAAAGTAAAAAATGACCTCTTATCTTAGAAGTCATTTCTTGTGATTTATCTATATTATCTCAATACAGTTGCCACTCTGTCTTTTGCACTTTTTCTTAAGTTGTGCAATATCCTGCGAAAAATCCCCAATATTTTGATAGTTATTTTTTTGATTTGATATTCCTGCAATAGACAAGCTGGCAATTGGAAAGTTTTCCGTCACACCATGGCGATTTTTTGATACAATATAGCCGCTTTCTACGTCCTCATCCCGGTATAACGAAGTAATCTGCGCGGAAAACTTATTTAAGACTAACTGGCAATACTTCTCTGCCTCATGATAATCACAAATAACAATAAAATCATCGCCGCCGATATGTCCTATAAATTCATTTTTTACAGCACATTCTTTTAAAATCTCTGCCACAAGAACAAGCATTTTATCTCCGTTTTCAAACCCGTATGCATCATTAAATGCCTTAAAATTATCAATATCATAATAGGTAATACAATAGGGACTCTGCCCGAAAATGCGACTTAATATTTCTTTTTCAATTAGCAAGTTCCCCGGGAGACCTGTCAGAGGGTTAGAATGCATGGCAATATCGATTTCCACGTTTGTGCATGCATCCAGCAGATCCTTTACGGTTACCATACCAAAATATTTATTTTCTTTTTCCACAAGAATCGGGTTGTAAAGCTGCTCAAAGGGTCTCTGCATAGCGATTCTCGAAACCTGATCAACAGGCATATTGTAATTGACTCTTAAAAAGTCCGATTTCATTAACTGGTTGATAAATTTTTTAGCGTGAAGACTATACCCAAATCTACCGCCAAATACCTCATTTAAATCCGCTCTCGTCATAAATCCTACTGCCTTATCACTTTCAACAACGGCAAATTCAGTGATGGTGGGGTTAATCCTCAAGGTTTCATAAATGCTTTCCACCTTTTCATCAGAGGAAATTGTATATCCAGGTTTGGACAAGTATCCGATTATCGGATAAACGGAGCTTCTAGCATTTTCGCTGTAATTCTTTGCATGATGCCTTTTAATTATTTTAATTTTCTCTGGCGATATATCTTCAAAGGATTCCTGGGGAATGCCTAAAAAATACCCTTGTCCATAATCGACCTTTAAGTTTATAAGTGTTTTTAATTCCTCTTCTGTCTCAATGCCTTCGGCAATTAGCTGAATACCCGCGTTTTTTCCGAAATCAACCATTGCTTTGCACAACAATTGCTTAATTTCGTCCTTGTCGATACCCCGTACCAGATTCATATCCAACTTCATAAGGTTTGGTCTGACACTTGCAATGACGTTCAGTCCCGAATATCCGGCGCCCACATCGTCAATAGCAATTCCATAGTTTTGGCTTTTATAGTGATTAATAGAACCTAAAAACGCGTTACTGTCCAATATGGCAACGCGTTCCGTAATTTCAAAAATGATATTATTGGCATCCAATCCATATTCATTCAAGCGGTTTTTTGTAAACCCCTCTCTAAATTTATTATCATAAATGATATTGGAGTTTACATTCAGGAAGAGTTTTTTTCCTGCATCTATATGAATGGAATTTTCTAATGCTTTTGATCTGCATAACGCTTCCAGCTCCCAAGACTTATTCATCCTGTCGGCTGTACGAAACATATGCTCAATATTCATATGAAACGCCTTATTGGATATTCGGCTGAGTGCTTCATAGCCGAAAGTCTGCCCATCCACCAGTGACACAATCGGCTGATACACCGGTTTAATGTATTTGCCTTCTAAGATTCCTTCCAGAATAGTAGAATCGGTTTGCTCTATAGCATTTACAGTTTTTTGAACAGCTTGCATAACAACACTCCTTTTGTCGGTCATCGCTATATTTAGGTAACTTTAAAGATAGCTTACTAGAATTAAAGTATGTGTACAAGCACAGTGCTGTAAAGAGTAGATAAAATCTTCTTAAAAAAGAAAACCTCCGCATATCAAAAATGATTAGGCGGAGGCTGTTCTTTTGAGCTTTTTACTTTTTAAATTATGAATGAGAGAGAACGTTAGAACTTAAACATCATCATGTTTGATAGATTGTTTTTTCGCGTTCCGATTTTGATTTTGATTCTCCCTTGTGATGGGAGTCTGATTGTTACACTTTTTCATCCGTGATTCTTTATTATCTGGCTGACTGTCTTTTGGCATATAATGCACCTCGTTAATATAAATTGCAGCGGCTTACAATTTATATTCTGCTTCGGCGCCAAGATTATATGCTGTAAAGTAATGGGTTCTTACAAATTCTATTTTTTCAGCAGCCGATCTAACCGGGCTTGTTGTTCCGCCCTAGGCATCTCATATCCGTACTGATGGAAATCCAGCACATCCGCATCTTTTACGATTTCTTCTATTGGGCCGCCAACATCACTCTTATTACTGTGATTTTTTACTGCAATGGATAAAAGCTTAATTTCTTCTGCTGTAAACAAACCTGTCCTCTTCAAAAAATCCTGAACGGGCAAATATCCCGCTTCCGCATGGCCGGCCTGCTTGCCCGTAATGATGCGCCCATAGTCGTGAACAGCACATGCACAAGCTGCTAAACTGGGGTCTATACCTCTCTCCTCTGCCATCAAATAGCCCAGTTTGGCGCAGCTGGAAATATGCACCCGCTCCCAGTCTATCGGCTGATCCCGCTCCGGCACCAACTTTTCATATTTATCAATTTCTTTCAACAGTGCGCTTTGTAGCTGCAATAATATGTGCATATCCAACCTCCTCTTTTAAATCATTATATTCCATAACCTCTTATGTTACAATGTCCATATCATTAAAGGCTATTTATTGTAATGAACCCAATGTAAAACCTGATAAATAATAATTATATTTTGCCACGAAAAAACCGACCTCCCAATCGTTAGATTTTAATCTTCCTTTTGGGGGTCGGTTCAATAAAAATGCTTCTATTTTTTATAAAGTATATAAGTTCTAATGAATCGTTTAATTAGATGCCAATGCTTCCATTTGCTATCATAACGATAGATACGATTGCAAGTGCAACTAGTGCAATAGCAATAATCTTTTCATATCCCTTGTCAAATATAGGATGATTTTTCTCCTTCTTACCTTTGATAAAGATAATAATACCAAGAGTATAAAGAATACTTGAAATAAGCAGATATGTAACGCCTGCTGAATATAACATCCAAAGACCATAAACTGTACCTACTAGGGCAAATATTCTTTCCTTCGTAATAGAGGTACCACCTATGCTCTCAAAGCCCTTCTTATTCATTGTTACCTTTAAATAGAATGCTGCACTAAGTAGGTAAGGAACCATAATCATGTTTGCACTTAGATTATAGAATACCTGGTATGTAGATTCCTGGAAATATACAATGATTAAGAAAATCTGAACAATTCCATTTGTAATATATAGGGAGTTTACAGGTGCTTCCTTTGCATTTGATTTAGAGAAGATCTTTGAAAATACACCCTGTATTGAAGCTGAATATGGACAGTCAGCAGCTATAATTGTCCAGCCTAGCAATGCTCCTGCAATGGATAAGATAACACCAATGTTGATTAAAGCAGCACCCCAAGGTCCAACAGCAGCAGATAAAATTCCAGCCATCTGTGGGTTCCCTAACTGAGCCATATCTGCAGGCCTCATAACACCCATACTCAATACTGCTACCATTACATAAATAGCTAAAAGTCCTAAGAAACCTGTTATGGAAGCTTTACCAACATCGCTTGATCTCTTTGCACGTCCTGATAGTACAACGGCACCCTCAACTCCGATAAATGACCAAACTGTAGCACCTGTTGTAGCCTTTACCTGATCAAGAACAGCTACCGTTCCGTCACCCCAGAAGTTTTCCATAAAAATGGAGGGATCAAATGCTCTAACAAATATAACTGCAACTAAGAATACTGCGATTGGAACCAGTTTACTGATTGTGACAACAATCTGAATACCTGCTGCTTCCTTTACACCGCGCATAACCAAGAAGTTTAGAATCCAAATAATTACTGAGCCGCAAACAATGGATAAAATATTATTTCCGGTACCAAATGCTGGCACGAAAAATCCGATTGCACCAAAGAGCAAGGTGACATATGATACGTTACAAAGAAGTGCACTAATCCAGTAGCCCCATGCTGAATTAAATCCGACAAAAGAACCAAATCCTTCACCAGCATAGCTATAAATTCCGTTTGTTAAATCAGGTCTTATTTTGTTTAACCCAAAGAAACACATCATCAAGGCAAGCATACCAACACCAGCAATGCCCCAACCTATTAATACAGCGCCAGTATGTGCTCCACCGGACGCCATATCAGCAGCACTGGTAAAAATACCTCCACCAATAGTTGAGCCTATGATTACCGCTATAAGTCTGGTAAAGCTTAGTCCATTATCTTTTTCATTATTCATTTTTTGCCTCCTATGCAGAAAACTACTTACCTACTACTTATAAATAATTCCTCTTTGCTTGCAAGCACTTATATATTACGCAACTTTTATGCCAACATATGGAGGCCTTGATTTTTACAGCTTATGAAATATTCTGAAATTTTTGCCCGTCTTTTTTTGTATACTTTATACAAAAATCAAACACCGTTATGCAAATTTATTTGCATAACGGTGCAAATAAATTTGCATATCAAGCGTAGAATTCACAATTTTGATAGATTTAAAACTTTTCTGAAAAATATTCCACTTAATTTCACTTAAAATAATATCATTTTGTTAAAATATTTAATTTTAAATATTGTGACAAGTTAAAAATAAAAACAAAAACTACATTTTACGATAAAATACTGCAAATTTATTTGCACTTGCCTAATTTCTATATAGTTTATTGAGAATTAAAATTTTTATCAGAGCCCAATTATTGTTATATTTTGGTTAATATAGGTGTATCGAGTCAATTCATGTATTCCCCGGGGTAGAGTCTTAATCTACATATTTAAAAAGCATCCAACTAATTTGATTGAATGCTTCTATTCCTTAACACGATACTTTTTGTCTTCACTTATGATAACTCTCGTTTTTATTAATTTTAAATGCCCGATAAACTTGCTCCAGCAAAATGACCCGCATCATCTGGTGTGGAAAGGTCATAGAGGAAAAAGACAGCTTGTAATCAGCCCGCTGGCTGACTTCCCCGGATAAGCCCAAAGAGCCGCCTATGACAAAGACTATATCACTTTTCCCTTCCAATCCCAACTGTTGAATCTTATCTGCCAGCTTTACCGAACTAAGCTGCTGTCCTTGAATCTCTAGAGAAATCACATAGGCTTCCTTCTTAATCCGTTTGAGGATACTTCGCCCTTCTGCCAGCTTTACCGCCTCTTCCTCCGCGGCAGAGGCATTGTCTGGCAGTCGTTCTTCCTTCAGTTCGTCTATTGACAATGTACAATATTTAGATAACCTTTTACTGTATTCTTCGATAGCACTGACCCAATACTTTTCTTTCAACTTGCCGATGCACACTACTGTTATATTCATCTTTTTATACCGTATAAATCATACTGATTTCATCTTTCATCATGGTGGTTAACTGAAGCTGACTGCCCAGATAGTGTTCGGATTCCTCCAACACATTTTTGATTGTCTGATAAGCCATCTCCGGAAAATTGTTCTCCCGGCTCAGGTGGGCTAAGAGTACTCGCCGCGGCTTGCTGCAACACTCGTCCATCAAGCGGCAGAGGCATTCTCCAGCAGACACATTGGACAGGTGACCCGTACGGCCTAAAATCCGCTGTTTCACATTCCACGGATAGCGTCCTACCTTTAACATATTCTCATCATGGTTTGCCTCTAAAGCAAGTAAATCTGCCTGCTTAATTTCATCAAAAATCTCGTCAGTGATGCAGCCGGTATCGGTGACAATGGTAATCTGCTTTTCTGCTGCAAACAAAGAAAAGCCTACTGGTTCCGCCGCATCATGGGAAATAGGAAAAGGCTTCACCCGAATATCACCGATAACAAATTCCTCTCTTGTAATAAAAGTCTTCTGCTGAGCCGCCGGCACCGTATCCCCAATCTGAGTCCAAGTCCCTCGGTTCGCATATGTATGAGTGTCCGGCAGTTTTTTAGATAAAACCCGCAGACTCTTTACGTGATCAATGTGCTCGTGAGTCACCAGAATCCCTTTTACCTGCTCCTGAGGAGTCTGGGTAGCACTGAGCCCTTCCAGAATCTTCTTCCCACTTATTCCTGCATCCACCAGCAAGGCCGTAGTATCGCTCTTTATCAAATAGCAATTTCCACTGCTGCCGCTGGAAAACGAACAAAAATTAAATGACATTTAATTGTTTTCCTTTCACGCCTTATAGGCCTCTATGTATTTCGTCTGTCCCCCATTATAAGTAATCTCCCAGGCCGGAAAAGCCGTATCGGAGATAAGGGATTCCCCATTAAATTCTGAACTGTTCACCCAAAAGACCAGCTGAATTTTTTCTACGTGAATCACCTCTTCTGGCTGCTTCTCGCTCATAAACATCAGCAAAGCTTCTTCTGGCGAAGTAACCTTCAGCTTCTTCTTGCTCTTCGAGTTCAAGGTTAACCGCTGTCTAGTTACATCTGTCACCTTTCCGTTTTTAAAGGATACCTCCATGAAACTATCGCCAATAGCTACTTTTTTATAGCTGTTCTTATAACGAACTACCGCCGTATCGCCATTGGCCATCACCTTATCAAAAAGCAGGCTTTCATTGCTTAACTGGCAATCTGCCAAAAACTGATCCGCCACCGCTTTATAGTCGTCCTCCGAAGCTTTCGTTGCCACTTGATAAATATTCTTCTTCAAAGCCGCTTCAATCAGCTCTTGCTTATCGCCGTTATACTTGATGGTAATGGCCGGCATGTTTTCATATTTATCTGGAATATCCGTATCTACATAAATATCTTTTCCCTGCAGCACCGTAAACAGAGTCTCTTGGTCCATGGGCCTGTCCTCCGTGCTATTTTTTGTCAGATAGGTAAACAGGAGAAACGTATTGGTGACAATAAGGGCCACGATCAAAATATTTTTTGCTTTAGACCAATCCATATATTACTCCATCCCTATTGTACCGCTTGGGTACCTCCCCTTGGTTGACCATCATACAAGTCAAAGTAAAGCAGCGTTCCCTTCGCCTCTACCACCCATACGGGTATCAATTGCAAACTCTTCCCCTTGTCAGCTGCCACCTGGTCCGTCGACTCGGCTGACGGCTTCAAGTATCCAATATACAAGTTATCAATCTGATCGGCCACATCCTCAAACGCCGTTTCTTCTCTCTCTGGCTCCAGTTTCAGCCCTGCCTTTGACAAGATATAGTCGTAATTCATGGCCAACATATTGATGGCCGAAATTCGCTTGGCCTCAGAGCGCTCCGCACCTTGTTCCTGGTCAAAATCAAGCAGCTCTCTCCTATAATAAGATACCTGCCCATCCTGTACTTCTATTATAACCGGAAGATTTTCTTGATAAAACACTTTATTCTTTTCAATCTTAAAACTAAAGACAAATCGATAACTATTCTTTTTATCGTCTATTGACATTGCACTTTTTAGGTACGGGTTAATCGTCTCGCCAGAATCTGTCTTAAAGCCTCCGTGGGCGCCAATATAGCCCAACGCCGTATCCAACGATTGAAAAAAGGACTGCGGTTCTGAACCGGCACTCTTGATTTCTTCCTTATATTCGATGGAACCCTCCACTGGATTAATAACGAGTACCTTTTGCCCATATCCATACATGTAGATAATCTTGCCGTTGGACTCTTCCAGCTTTCTGATAAAGTCCAAGGTCTCTCCAAAGTAAAATTGGGCCAGAGACTCGATAGTATCCTTTTCTGCCGCCGCCATATCAATTCGATAATCCACTGGCACCAAGCCCTCCGGACTCTCTACCGGGATCAAGGTATCATTCGTGCCCTCTGCCCCCAAATACATTTTCAACGGGAAGTAGATGACGGGCTGTTCCTGTGCAAAAATACTCTCTGCCTGCTTCACCACCTCTGTGGACTTGTTCCCCAGCAGCCAATAATACTTCCCCTTACTGCCATCGTAGAGGAAGGTCCCTTCTGCGCTGCCTTCAGAAAAGCAGATTTCTGTTACACTGCTGATATTATCATAGCCCTGAGCTTGATTAATGTCAAACTGCTGGCAAAAATCTGCAAAAGGCAGATTGTAAGAAAAGACCGCTGTCAGCGAGGGGTAGGCCATGGCCGCCTTATATTTCTCTTCCGTAATTTCCTCTACTAAAATATTGGTTCCTTTAGAAAATTCTCGAAAGGCTCCTAATATCTCATCATTCCAAAGAGACTCTTTGCTTGCCCCAGCCAGCAAGTAGTCCTCGTTGCCCCGGCCTAAAATAATTTGATCCGGCAAAATGACCTGCTTGCTAGTCATCACCTCATAATGAGTATTCTCATTGCTGTTGAAGATGAAAGATTCCAGACTCTTGCTGCCCCACAAAAAATATAATAGTAGTACCGTCATCAAGACTAATACTACCAATAAGACATTTTTTAATTTTTCCCTGATATTTGCGTTCATGCTCTCCCCATCCATCTCAGCCGTCCCCCCAGGCTTGACCGCCTTTGACTCAAAGGACCACAATCAAACAGAACTCAACGCTCCCGTTGAGTCTACGTTAATTAAAAATAGATTTAATCAAGTTTTGCAGGAATGTAGCAGTTCCCGACTGGGATGAGTCCAATAATTTGCTTTCCTCTTTATTCTTGATGGTCACATAGCATTTTCGCGAGTAGACGGCCTTATTCTGATAAACCGTGTCTACCTTTATGTAATACACACCCGGACTCCTGTTCTCCAGATTTTTCGTATAAAAGCTTAGATTGTTAGTAGAGGTAAAGCTCTCCCCTGCCACCAGCGGCACGTAGGTTAGCGAACCACCATCTTGATAGGTCCCCTGATTAATCGCCTTCATATCGCTTTCTCCCAGAGCTACCGAACTGTCTCCCGAGACTCTTCGCACTTCATAAACGGAAACCTTGATGGTTTTAGGCTGAGTCAGTTTTATTGATACCAAGAGACTGCTGGAGGTAATGGCGCTGCCGTTTACCGGATTAACTACCGTAACATCTTGATCGACTGCCCCAAAAGACATTGCCACGCTGCCAAAAACTAAAGACAATACGAGCAAAAATACCAGTAAACACTTCTTCAACGCTTCTTCCTCCTTCCTACTTTAATTTGCTTCATTTATCGTCCATATATGCCCATTCTTCTCGGCCACAATTTGGCATAGAGCATAAAATTCACCAATTTACTTTACCAGTATACATGATTATTATTACAACCGTGTTACAGCCGTTTTAAAATGCTTTTACATTTGCAAATCCGCTGCTTTTATTGCATAATGGTAATACTAGAATTTCAAAAGGAGTGGGACAAAAACATGAGTATTTTAAAGATTTATACAGATGGGGCTTGTTCGGGAAATCAGAGTGAAAAGAATGTAGGTGGCTGGGGGGCCGTCCTGGAATATGGCGAACATCAAAAAGAACTTTTTGGCGGTCAGTTGAACACCACAAACAACCGGATGGAAATGATGGCTCTTGTCGAAGCTCTTTCTGCTGTAAAAAAAGACAATCAAACGATAGAAGTCTTTTCCGACAGCTCTTATCTGATGAACTGTTTTCGAGAAAAGTGGTATGAGGGTTGGCTAAAAAATAATTGGATGAACTCCAGCAAGAAACCTGTGGAAAATCGAGATCTGTGGGAACAACTCTTAACCTTGATTAAGGGGCACCGAATTTCCTTCTATAGAGTAAAGGGCCATGTAAATTTGAACAGTAAAACTACAAATTTCAATGCCCTTTACGAAAAATTTATTCAGATTAATGGCGCCAGATTTTCTTTTGAAGATTTTCAATATATCATCCAGATGAACAACCGGGTAGACGCCTTAGCTAATAAGGGGATTAATCAAGTCCGAGAATCCCTGTAAGCTGTCAGGCCTTTACTCCCGATTACCCTCTGTTAATCAGCGGCCTTTTGAAATGCGGTTGACCGCTTCGACGGCTGTTTTGATTTGCTTTTTGGTATTAAAAGGTCCTACACTAAGGCGAACGGCTCCAGTCTCCCACGTTCCGATGGTCTTGTGGGCTAAGCCAGCGCAATGGAACCCAGCTCTTCCTGCTATGCCATAGAGCTCACTCAGTTCATCCGCCACCTGTTCGCAGCTTTTTCCTTTCACGTTAAAGGCAACGATACTAGTCTTTTTCCGGCAGTCTTCTACGCCGTAAACTGTCACACCTTTTATATTTCTCAGTCCTTCGTCTAACAGGCCTGTTAATTCTTCTTCATATTCGTAAATAGTTTTTACTCCCAGCTGCAACAGCAGCTCTACCGATGCACCCAGGCCAATGATACCTGGAGCGTTGACGGTTCCCGCCTCGTAACCTTCAGGCATTTCCTTTGGTGGTTTCCGTTCCTTCGAGAGAGTCCCCGTGCCACCAGGCAAAAGAGGCTCTAATTCAATGCCGTCCCGTACATAGAGAAGGCCTGTTCCCATAGGTCCCAGCAGACCTTTGTGACCGGGCATTGCCAGCAGATCCAAGTTCAGTTCAACTACGTTGATGGGAACGCTCCCCGCCGACTGAGCTCCGTCTACCATAAACAGTAGATTATTCCTATGGGCCAGCTCTCCTATTTCCCGAATGGGCATGATGGTCCCCGTTACGTTGGATGCATGCGTACAGACTATCAGCCGTGTATTCGGCCTGATGGCGGCTTTCACGTCCCTCAGACTCACGCTTCCGGTTCTGTCGCACTTGACAATAGTGTGCTCCACGCCTTTGGTTTCCAACATTTTTAAAGGCCTTAAAACCGAGTTGTGTTCCATAGAAGTGGTGATAACGTGTTCGCCCTCCTTGAGTAATCCCTGCAAGCCCTGATTCAAGGCACCAGTAGTATTGCCTGTAAAGATGATCCTGCTGGGGTCTGGGATATTCAGCAATTTACCCAGGTTCTTTCTGGCCTTGTAAATTTCTTCTCCCGTTTTCATGGACATGAAATGTCCCGACCGCCCGGGATTCCCACAATACTCCGCCATACACCTATACACGGCTTCCAGCATGGCCTTGGGTTTGGGAAAAGAGGTCGCACCATTATCTAAATAAATCATACACCCACTCCATTTGACCTTTCTCTGATTTTAGAGAGCAAAAGGCTCCCCATATGTAATATATGTTTTTCGTTCCGAATATGTGCGAAAATGCACACTTTTTATTACATAGGTAATATACTAAGAGCAATACTGACAAAAAGATTTCTATTTGCATCTGGTTTCACCGACCCTGCCAATACCTGATATCTTCCTTCTTGTCTAAATCCACGGAAAATTTTATGGGTTGACAATGGACTCATTTTTTGATACTTTAAAAAAGTAAACACATGCTAATATAGTTAAAAAGTTTTATAGGGTTCCGCAGCCTTAATATCCAGGGCTGGACTGGTCCGAGATAAAACGTACAGCTTTGCTGTATACACGGAAGGATAAAAGCCTGGGAGATTGTTCATATCTCTCAGGCTTTTTTGTTTTTCCCTATAGGACTCACAAATTGAAAGGAGTATTTTATGCAATGGATTTATTTAGGTGTGGCAGGTGTCCTTGAAATGCTTTGGGCGGTAAGTCTGAAATTCTCTCATGGATTTACCCGGCTGACTCCCAGTATCATCACCATAATAGGTATGATTGCCAGTTTCTATATGCTGTCTCTGGCCCTGAAATCTCTGCCTTTAGGCACTGCCTATGCCATTTGGACCGGGATTGGTACGGTGGGTACAGTGATTTTCGGCATTTTATTTTTTAAGGAGTCTGTAGACCTTCCTCGACTCTTGTGTATCGGCCTTATCGTCAGCGGCATTGTCGGACTAAAGCTTCTGTCTCCGCAGTGATGAACAACTCATCAATTTAAACATATCCAAAACAGAGCCTTTGCATCTGCTTTCGCAGTCACATTGGCTCTGTTTTTTAAGGCTATTTTGCTACAGCTCTTTACTATGCAACGAGATGATTGCAGCCATACTGCCCCGAACACCCCCAGTCACCCGATGAGACCAGAAACGCTCCCCCGAGCAGACGGTACAGTCTCCGCTCACAGCAATGTGCTCGGTGCGTACCCCCGCCTGCTCCAGCAGCAGCGCATTGATACCTTTAGTATCCACCTTGAATTTACCATTTCCCACACTTTTAATATAGTCCAGTGCAGTTTCTCCAAGGGCGGCGGTCATGGCCTCGGGAACGTCCTCATGAGTTTCAAAGCAGCACGCAGATATGCCTGGCCCGATGGCCGCACGAATGTTCCCCGGATCGCAGCCGTAACAATCCATCATTTTCTCCACCGTGCGACCTGCAATCGCCAATGCCGTACCCCGCCAGCCAGCATGAGCGGCAGCAACTACAGCGCGCACTGGATCATATAAAAGAATCGGCAAGCAGTCTGCTGAAAAAACCACCAGCGTCAACCCCGGTACATCAGTCACCAGCCCGTCAGCTTCATAATCAACAGGGCGGTTAAACCCCTTTCCCGCATCCGCACGGGTACAGGTACGAACGGTATTGCCGTGAACTTGGGCCGCACAAACAAGCCCCTCCGGGGCTGCGCCCACGGCTGCACAAAAGAGGCCAAAGTTCTCCGCCACTCGTGCCGGGTCATCCCCCCGGCTCATTCCCAGATTTAACGAGGCATAGATTCCTTCGCTCACACCTCCCTGCCGGGTAGAAAAGCCGTGAACCACGCCCTCACCAAATCCGTCTGCCATGAGAAAGGGCACACTGTTTACTGTTTTCTGCAAGAATGCCATAGGTTTCTCCTTTTTAACTGTTTTAAAAAATCCTTGTCTTCTTGAGAGACACGATAGGATTCTCTGATTTTTTGAATAGCTTTATTATATGTAAAATCATCCAGTGAGTTATTCTCCTTGATAAAAAAGGCTTTCGTTTGCTGAGAAAATTTTACCCAACACACAGATAGAGCCCAGGCCACTGCCATCTTTACGTAATATCCCTGGTGATGAATTCCCTCCAGCAGACTCAAATTGGTCTCAATATGCTCCTCGTCAATAAAATAATCCATAAGCATAACCACTCCAAAGCGGAGAGGAAACTCTCGGGAATCTGCCAGATAAGCTTGAATAAAGGCCCACATCTTTTCCGGCTCTTTTTTAGTGAATTTTAGTCCTGCACAAAAGGAATCGCAAACCGCCCAGTTATCAATCTTCGGAATAAAGTCCTCTATGAGGGCAAATCTTTCTTCTGAGTCCATTTTAATTTGCCCGATGATCAGACCTTGAAGCATGATTTCTTCGTAATAAATAGTTTCTGTTTTGCTCTGGTCCAGCTCCTGGAAATAGGCGCAGTAATCTTCCTTTGCCAGACTCTTTGCCAAGTCCTTTAGGGGGCCCATCCGCACGCCCAGGATATTTTTCACCCCCGGTATGAGCTTGTGATTGAACTCTTTATAATTTTCTTCAGCCTGCTGCTCCAGCAAGGTCCTCACTTCTGTACGTTTCATTGAAGGTATCCTTTCTACCTTTATATTTTCTCATATCTTCCAATTTCGATCCATAATCCGAGCGAGCAGAGGAACCTTGACATCAATAGCCTTTTGAGGGCACATTTCTTGACAGCAATAGCAACGGATACAGGCTTTGTAAGCGTATTTCGGATAACCGGACATCTCCAGCGCTTTCTTTTCCAAGGGGCAGCTTTCTGCGCAGATTCCGCATTTGATACACTTTTCCCGCAGGATATAAGGCTTTTTCTGAAGCAAGGACTGAATAGGCTTTAGCAGTCGAATCTGAGTAGCCTTTTCTGTTCCTCGGTATACATCATAATCTTCTTTTCCATACCGTTTAGCTACCTTTTCTACCGTCATATCCCCTTGAATCGTGCGGACACGAATTTTTTCTGCATCCATGGTCCCTACGCCATATTGCTGACCATATCGATTGGTCGGCACCAGTTCTGGATTCAATCCAATCAAGTGACAAAAAACAGTATCCAATGCAATGGGGTCTTTAGAAAACAGCAATAAACCCATGGCCACCGGTGTCCCCGACTGAGGCCCATTACCTTCCATAGCCAAAATTCCATCCATGATGTGCAGCCGAGCCTTAACCAGATTGTTCAAATCAGCAATCATGGCCCCAAAACTATCCGCATCTGTATACTTCGCGTGAAAAGCACCTTTATTGACTCCGTAGACAGCGCCAAACATATTCTTTGCTGCCCCCGTAATTCGTTCCAGCTGATGGGTTTTCATCTTGCAAATATTTACAATTCCGTCACAGTCTAAAATGCCCTTACTGATAATAAATTCCTTTTCCGTCTGCCCCTGTTCAAAATTCACTTTTTGCCCCTGACTAAAATCTCCTAAAGGGATTTCCAGTTCTTCTGCCGGCTCCTTCAAGCCACAGCCAGCTGCTACCCGAGCCACCCCTCCAAGAGGATTCCCCGGCGAGTCTCCATAAGATAGATGCTCATATCCCTGCTCCCGCAAATAAGCACCCACTGCTTTAAACACTGTCGGATGAGTCGTCACTGCCCGATCGGGCTCTGCCTTGGCCAGCAGATTAGGTTTCAGCAGGATTCGCTCTTCCTTACCAAATATGCTCTCGATGCCGCCGAGAAGTCGAATGCCCTCACAGATAGCTGCATCTACCCCGTCCTGCCAATATTCCGGACAGACCATCAACACCACATCACTGACTCTAGATTCCTTTATCTTCTTCCCAGTTGCGCCCCTGTATTGATGGATACTCAAAGTTCTCCTTCTGTTCATTTTTACCAGTCCTCTTTTCTGCCCCTAGGGCAATATTCACCGATTCAAGATGCCACCTGCAAGTATGGTTATTTACTGGACTCGCTCTAACTTTCCACCGCATCTGCATCGATATCTGGATGGATGTTTTACTACACTGGACATTCGGCTGCGGGAAATCCGGCTGCCACAATTCTTGCAAAGCAAAATATACGTTTCCTTTAAAGGTGGTCTTTTCAGTTGAGGATCTTCCTGAATGCCTAAATTCTCCGCCGTATCGGTCCTCTTAATATGATATCCATAATTTTTGTTCATGCAGGCAGCATATTTCTTCCACAGGGCTCCATGATTGTCACAGTTGGGACAGGTATGCAGGACTTCGTGTGCCAAGGTCTGCTTGATAGCCTTTTCTCCACAGTCCAGCAATCGATAGGACAATTCAATTTCAAAGCTCTCCTGCCGTCCCTTTGTAATCTTTTTGCAGCAGCCAAAGCGACTCTTAGCTCGTCGATTAATCGTAATCTTGTCTTTTATTTTATTAGAAACTGGGATTTCTAACGCCCTAGCTTCCTGCAAAACGCTTTTATATAGGTTATCGATGTATTCCATGCTTCATTTTTCCATTTCTCTTAGGCCAGTCGATAGCTAAAAAGCCAAAAGTGCCTTCACACCCTTGGCTTTATTCTTCTTCCTTAAATGTATACGGTAAAAAGTCAATCATCTCTTCCTCTGAATAGCCCAAGCTACGCATCTGCCGAATGAAATCCTCAGTAATACCCCTAGCTTCCTTATAACGAATACTCTCAATAAGCAGCTTGTTGGTGGTTACAAATCGACCTGCCGTCCGCTCTGCATGGAGCAGCTCTTCCCGTTCCAACTCTGACAAGGCCTTCTGCATGGTGTTGGGGTTAACGCTAAACCGGGCTGCTAAATCTCTTACCGAAGACATCTTGGCGCCTGGTTCCAAAGACCCTGATATAATATCGTGTTTAATTCGCTCCATCAGCTGTAAATAAATTGGTATGCTTTCATTGAATTGCACCTCTGCCATCTTCACTAAAATATCACCTCCCTCTTTGCTATATGGGTTTTCTTTCATCTTTATTAGCACCCTTTACCTCTAGTGCTCTTCCGAATTCTTTTTAAAGAACTCTGGGTCAGAAAAAAGTTTGACCAACTCGCTAGGTTGAATCCCTAACCTTTCTAAATTTGAAATAAAGTCATCTGTTATCTTTCTGGCTTCCTTATAGCGAATACTTTTTATCAGCAGCTTATTTTCCGTTACATACTTCCCGGCAGTGCGATTGGACCGCAACAGCCCTTCTTTCTCTAAACGAGCCAATGCCCGTTGAACGGTATTAGGATTCGCTTCATATTTTTTAGCCAGTTCTTTAATGGAATCCATCTTTTGATCTGGCTCCAGAGCCCCCGAAACAATATCACGCCGAATGCCCTGCATGATTCTCATATAAGTAGGTGTGGCGGTTTCCAAATCCCTCTTCCTCCTCATCCCATTATTTATCTATCCTTGATAAACTTTCTGGCCCCCCTGAACGGTCTGCAATCGATCTATTTCCGTTGTGTCACGTTGATAATACAATAATACAGCAATTTCTATTTGTCAATCCCCAAAATGCCCCATTATGTAAAATTATGTATTTTTTATCCCTAATTGTACTATTTCATTAATACATCAATTTAATTGATTTTTTTCTTTTATCGCTGTTTCTTTTTAAAATTGTCCCTATTTATGTTTATTTGTATTATATAAATAGTACAAATATATTTTTCTAATTTTTATAAACCCCTCATTTTTCAATAGGATACCTTAACTCATTAATTATAATTTTAAAGTTAACTCCAGTACCCTTTTAAAATGTAACTGGGTCTCTTTGCGTTAAAAAAATTAAGATTCTTATACTTTACGTGGAAATCCAAATTTTAAATCGGCGATTTAAGGCCTATTTTTATAAAATTCCTTGCCTTACCCCCTTTTCATTTTCGCTTCTTTTTCTCTTTTTCGAGTTCTGAGCTCTTTTTTTGTCATATTGTATGATTTGTTTAATACAAGTTTGTCCTATTTTTATATTTTACGAAACTTTCTTGCGAATTTTATGTACTATTGTATTATGTTTAAAATACAATTTTCATTTCAAATTTTGACAAAATCGTTTAAATTTCAGGATTTGTATACTTAACTTTTCCTTTTATTCCAGATTTATATTAAAAAATAAAAATATTTTGTCGTCTCCTGCTGTCGACGTATTTTTCTTTGTATAAAAAAATTTTCTTCTCTATACAACAAAACAAAACCTCTATTTTAAGTTTTAAAGGCTACTTACATAATATGTAAGTATTTTTGCTGGATTTACAAGAGTATTCTTCAACATTTTTTGATCGTTTTTTCAACCTATCGGTGTAAATTTCTATTATTTGGTATTTTTCTTAAATTTAGCTCTTTTTATTGTATTACAATTATAATACAACGTAACAGTTGAAGCTTCTTCTCTATCTTCTAAACAGTAAAAAGATTCAAACTGACTTTTACATGAAACAAATGCCGATTTTTTCTTCAATGCTTGTTTTTCAAAGGTTTCGTGCAATTTATAATTTTGGTATGCACTGATATAGAGTAAACCTTAAATAATTTTTAGGTTTTTTGAGCCAAAACTTTAAGTAAAATTTTCGGCTGAACATAAAACGACTCTAATTTAATGCTTAATCTTTTAAAAAGTTGGCCGAGTACTTTTTATAAACCGCTTTTTAGAAAAATTAGAATGAAGTTAGAAAAAAGATGATTGAAAATAGTCCATTGATAAAGTGAGGTTAATTTGTAATTTCATCATTAAAAAGAACCATCATTTATGTTTACTTACCAGTTAATTGGCAAGTGATAGGATACACAGATTAAGGAGGAAAATGAATTTACATTTTTTAAAATCTTGCCAGGAATAAAAATTTAAAATCAAGCCTCCCTTTTATATAATATAAAAGGGATACAAATGACCAGAAAAAAGACAAAAAAAGCAGAGGCCTAAAATAGCTGTTTAAGCAATTTTAGGCCTCTGTTAGAACATTTATACGATTTGCGATATATCTCAGTCTTGCTAGGCCATTTGATGGCTTTGTCTTTATTCGTAGCGCAGAGCTTCGATTGGATCCAGACTGGCGGCTTTCCGAGCTGGGAATATTCCGAAGAAAATACCCACGAAAGCGGAAAAGGCCACAGCCACTACGATAACCATCGGATTAATCACTACGCTGATACCCGCAACAGACATGCCGATAGCTGCGATGCCGATACCAATGCCCGTACCAATCATTCCGCCGATAACAGACAAGATCATCGCCTCTATAAGAAACTGAGTCAGAATATCTTTGGTCTGGGCGCCTAGAGATTTACGAATACCAATCTCCCGAGTCCGTTCCGTAACGGAAACCAGCATAATATTCATAATACCAATTCCGCCTACCAGAAGAGAAATCGCAGCAATTGCCCCAATGGCGATTGACAGCGTCCCCAATATGGTATTGATGGTGCCTAGCTGAGATTCTGCCGTGTCTGCACGGTAAAACCCATCTTGCACCTTTTTTATCTTGGTCAGATAAGCAGCAAACTCTTCTGCTTGAGCACTTTGATCCAAATTCTCATCCGCATAAATATCAATGTACGAAGCTCCCTCATCTGGATTAAGACCCAAGGTATAAGGAATATAAGCAGAATAGTTTCCAGAGTTGTTCAGTCCAGAAAATACAGAAGCTTCCTGCTTATAGACTCCTACCACTGTTAAATCCACATTATTTCCTAGAATAGTGACAGGAATGGTCTGGCCAACTGCATCCTCTTTATTGAAAAAGTATTTAGCGGCTTTCTCCTCAATGACGATGACTTCCTTTCGGGCAGCCACGTCACTCTTGTTGATACTCCGGCCATGAATAAGGATATTCTTTACGTCAAAGTTAAAATAGTCTGCGTCAATGCCGCTCATCTCAAATTTACCCTTCAACCTGCCGATTTTTGCTTCGCTGGAAGCACTAGATCCCAGAACGGAGTACTTTATTTTATCGGGGAAACGAGCTCTTAGTGCTTCCAAATCATCTTTATAAAAGAAATCCCTGGCATCAATGCCGTCCTCTGTCATCTCCCAGTTAACCATGATGTACATATTGGCATTGTAGCCTTCAAACTCTTTGCTGACAGCACCCTTGGCACTGTCTCCGATGGAAGTGATGGCGATAACTGAGCTGATACCGATAATGATGCCCAGCATGGTTAGGAAGGAACGCATTTTATTTACTCGAATGGCGGAAAGTGCCAATTTAATGTTCTCTATAAGGAGCATGTCTCCACCTCCTCTTCGTTTTTAGGCACATTAGCTTCTTCTCTGGCTTTCACTGCCTCTTTTAGCTTCCGCTGCGCTTCACCATTCTTTGTCCAGTTGTCACTGATAATCTGACCGTCCTTAAAGGTAATCACTCGATCAGTAAACTCTGCTATATCCGGTTCATGGGTAACAATAATAACGGTGTTTCCGTTTTCCCGATTCAACTTAGTAAACAACTCCATAATCTCCACGGAGGAGCGAGAGTCCAGATTTCCGGTCGGCTCGTCTGCCAGAATAATAGGTGGCTGATTGGCCAAGGCTCTGGCAATGGCTACCCGCTGCCGCTGCCCTCCAGACAGCTCATTTGGCATATGCTCCGCTCTAGTTCCAAGTCCAACGCTTTCCAGCAGCTCAAAGGCTCTCTTTTTTCTAGCCCCGGCCCCTAACTTTGCATAAATCATCGGTAATTCCACATTTTTTAAGGCACTGGTCCTGGATATGAGATTAAAGGATTGAAACACAAAACCAATCTTTTTATTTCGTATATAGGATAGTTCCTTGTCATTCTTTCCACTGATATTGATGCCTTCCAGCATATATTCTCCACCGCTCGGTCGGTCCAGGCACCCCAATATATTCATTAAGGTCGATTTACCTGATCCAGAAGTGCCCATGATGGCTACAAACTCCCCTTTCTCAATGGCAAGGTCGATACCCTTTAGAGCCTGTACCTCAATGCTCCCGTTTTTGTAGGTCTTAATCAGACCGCATATATTGATTAATTCACTGCTCATATTATCCCTGCTTTCTTTTACATGGCGTTTGGATCGGAAACAGTGACTTCCATGCCGTCAGTCAAATCGTAATTAGGCGATAATACTACCTGATCACCTACTTTAATTTTATCGGTAATAATCTCGCTGTCGAAGTCTCCTTCAATACCCAGTTCTACTGGAACTTTTTGAAGCTTACTCTTTTTTATGACAAACACGTAATCAGCCCCATCGTTAACATCTTCAAGGATAGCATCTACTGGAACTGCCAGCGTATCTGTTTTTTCATGAATGAGAATCTCAGCCTTTGCCGTTACACCCGCTATTAGCTTTCCTTCGCTGTCTTTAATATCGATGTCTACCGGGATGACCTTTTCACTGGTAGTACCATCTTTCGTTTCACCAGAAGGCGCTATTTTTGCCACGATGCCCGTAGCCGTTCCTTCGCCCAGCACGTCGGCTGTGATGGTAACCTTTTGTCCCACTTGAATTTTACTAATGTCGTATTCACTGACCTTTACTTTCAACTGCAGGTGCTGTAAATCTTCGATAACAAACATGGATTTATTGTCTGTGGTGTCGTTAGAATTGCTGCCTACGGTGACATTTACTCGCGTTACCGTTCCGTCTATCGGGCTGGTAATATTTACTTTATCAAAGTCATAAGTTCCTAGAGACAGTACATCCGAATCATAAGCGGCCTTGGCTACCAGGTAGTCGTTTTCCGCCAGTGCTCCCTGTTCATACAGTAGCTTAGCATCTTCATATTTACGTTTTGATTCGGCAACTGTAATCTGTGCCTTCGCATATTGTTCATTTAAATCTCCGCTGTCCAAGGTAGCCAGCAACTGACCTTTCTTGACCCGATCTCCTTCGTCTACGTAGACAGCTTTAACCTCTGCGGCTTGAGTAGACTGAATTTCAGCTTTTTCCGAGCCTTCTACATTACCCTTTATGGAAACCACTTCTCGCAAAGTAGTCTGTTTTGCTTCGCCTGCCGTTACCGGATAGCCGGTCGTCTTAGCTTTGCCCATATTTTGTGTGAAAAAGCAGGCCACAGCTATTACTACAAAAATAACTACTGGAATAATAATCCATTTTTTCTTGAATTTTTTCTTTTCATCTTTTGCCATTTATTCAATCCCCTTCTGTACATACACGTAAAATTTAATGCGTTAATCGATGCTCCCTTGCGAAAACAGCGCACTATCTACAGCATTAATTATACAGTAAAATTCTTCTCTCATATATTAATTCTTTCTTAACAATCGCCTCTTTCTGCCCTTATCCCCTATGCTATTCTATTATTTTCCTCGTTTTTCGACTATTATTTGCTTGTTAACACGCAAATTTAGATAAAATTTCTATTAAAAGTTTCAACAAAATCAATCAAAATATTTTCAGAAAATACTTGCAATTCTAAAAACTTATGTTATAATAAAGATACAACACAAGCAAAAGGTACTAAATCTACTATAGATTCCATTCATTGGAAACCTAAGCTATTTTAGAAGTTGGTATCGATAGAAAGGGGTGAGTCCACCAGAAATGCAAACTGAACAGAAGTAGCACCGTTTACTGTACAAGCGTTTGAGAGATTGTAAACGGTGCTACTTCTATTTTTTGTCTTATTAAGATATAAAGGCTATCGGCTTATCCTGTGAAAGGCTATGAAATATCAACTATTGTTATCCTATATGCAACAAAATATAGGATAGCACCGCCAAGTTACAACAAAGTGCTGCTGGCAGTAAAATTTTAAATTTTCTTTTTCGTGTCTTATGGTGAAAGATCTGCCCGCCCATTACACTTCCAACTCCTCCCATGGCAAAAGCCGTTATTAGAAGAGTCGTTTCACTTATTCGCCATTTGTCATGCTGCGCTTTATACTTATCTATTCCCATGAGAAGAAAAGTAACAATATTCCAAAGAGCATAGATGATTAAGAGACTATATAGCATAAATAAATTCGCCTTTCTATTTTATCTTTATGGCTAACTTGTTTCCTACCTTTAAAAATATTATCGGGTAGTAGTTTTATGTCAATTATATAATTGCTATATGTTTCACGTGAAACATATAGCTGAATATGAAGAATCGCATTCATATATAACTATAAATGCGATTCTTTTTCTTTATTTTACATTTCTTAAAAACTCAATCAACCGCTCCAGGTCTTCACGAGTATAATACTCAATTTCAATTTTCCCTTTGTTACCAGTATGCCTCAAGCTGACTTTTGTGCCCAGTACCTCTTTTAGTTCCTCTTCTACCTTTAGTACATCTGGTGACTTTATTCTTTTTTCACTTTGTTTTTTAATTTTAGGCTCACCGATGCTCTTAACTAGGTTCTCTACTTCCCTAACAGAAAGCCCTTCTTCTACAGCTTTATCTGCTACAGCTACTTGCAGGGTTTCATCTTCGATACCGGCAATAGCTCTGGCATGACCGTTTGTCAACCGTCCTTCTAATACATAGGCTCTAACTTCAAAAGGAAGTTTTAAAAGCCGTAGGGCATTGGTTATGTAAGGTCGACTCTTGCCTACACTTTTAGATACTTGTTCTTGACTCAACCCAAACCGTTGGATCATCTGCTGCAACGCTTCTGCCTCTTCTATAGGATTCAAGTCCTCCCGCTGCATGTTTTCTATAATAGAAATAACCATGTTTTCTTCTTCGGTCAATTCTTTTAAAATGCAAGGGACTTTCTTAAGATTAGCCTTTCTCGCAGCCCGCCATCTTCTTTCTCCCGCTACGATCTCATAACCCACTGCTGATTTTCTCAAAACAATAGGCTGTATAACACCATAAGTCTCAATAGAAGAAGCCAGTTCATCAATCTTTTCATCATCAAACCGCTTTCTAGGCTGATTTGCATTGGGTTTTATATCATTAATGTCCAAATACAAAATAGTATTCTTATTCGCTGTCTCTATATCTTCTAGACTGCTCTCCTCTTTAGTTACTTCTTTGGCATTAATTTCAACAGCACTAAAAAGCTCTTCTAATCCTCTCCCTAATCCTCTGTTCTTGGGTACTGCCATTATTCTTCTGCCTCCAAATCTAAAAACTCCTCAGCAAATTCATGATAAGCTGCTGCACCAGCGGATTTTGGGTCATATTCTGTAATAGGCATTCCATAACTAGGCGCCTCTGCTAATCGTACATTTCTCGGTATTACTGTAGTATATACTTTTTCTCGGAAGTATTTTTTCACTTCTTCTACTACCTGAATAGATAGATTGGTTCTTCCATCAAACATGCTTAAAATAACACCTTGAATTTGCAAGTTTGGATTTAAACTCTTCTTAACCAATTCAATCGTGCTCATTAGTTGGCTAACACCTTCTAAGGCGTAGAATTCACATTGAATTGGTATAAGCACACTATCTACAGCAGTAAGCGAATTGATAGTCAATAAACCTAATGAAGGCGGACAATCAATAAATATATAGTCATAATTAGACTTAATCCTGTCAATGGCCTTCTTTAACCGCTTTTCTCTGCCTTCTAACTGGACTAATTCAATCTCTGCTCCAGCTAATTGCACACTAGCCGGAATAATATCCATATTTTCTACACTAGTATGTATGATGGCCTCCTCTGGAGTGATGCTATCATCTACTAAAATCTCATAAGTAGTCCGATCTAAACCCTTTTTTGATATGCCTACACCACTAGTAGTATTTCCCTGTGGATCAATATCAAGAATTAATACTTTTTTACCTTTTAGTGCCAAACAAGCTGCCAAATTTATATTGGTGGTAGTTTTACCTACCCCGCCTTTTTGGTTAAATATCGCTATTGTCTTTCCCAAAGCTTATCTCCTTTTATTTTTATGTAATTTTCTAGATAATTTCATTTTAATAAGAGTTCTATACCCTAAGTAATATTATATTATACAACAGTACAATTAACCACTACTTTTTATAGAATATCGCATATTTTCACAAAAAAAACATAAAAAAAGCAAAATCCGAAGTCAAATCTTGTATTTTTACTAGTCTATTATGTTTCACGTGAAACATACGTCAACTAAACCTAGTATTATATTAATGGATTGCATATTTCTTATTTTTGCAGATGTTTTTTATTAACTAATTTATAAATGTTTCACGTGAAACATCTATAAGTTATAAACATTTTTTCGCAAAAAAACCAGTTGTTCTACAAAGATAACAACTGGTTTACACTAGCTTTTTTCTCGTTCGATTTTACATTTTTTGTAATTTTATTTTTACTTCTGTTTGTCAGCTCACTTTATCACAAGTACTATTTTTTGGTATCAAAATTTTGATTTCTAACATATCTCCTAAATCCTGTTGGTAATATTTTGCATTAGACTCTGCATCCTTAATCTGATCAAAAGTCTTTCTGATGGAATTAATATAAATCTTATAATTAATATACCTTAACTTATGGGCTTTACGCATCTCCTCCTGCTTTTTACTGAGCACATCTTCTATCAGCCGTTCTGTTTGCTTAACATTCAGGTTATTGTCTACTACTCGATCCAGAACCCTCTTTCGCAAGTCTTCATCTTCTAATTTTAAAAGAGCACGAGCATGACGCTCAGTCAACTGATTGCTGATCAGTATTTCCTGAATATCCTTTGGCAGTGCCAACAATCGAATCTTATTTGATATAGTAGACTGCTGCTTCCCTACCCGCTTTGAAAGTTCCATCTGAGAAAGTCCAAAATCCTCCATTAACTTCTTATAGGCAATCGCCTCTTCTAGATAGCTTAAATTTTCCCGCTGAACGTTCTCCACCAGAGCAATCAACGCGATATCTCTGGCATCCACCTCTTTAATGATTACCGGTACCCGAGAAAGCCCTGCCATTTTAGATGCCCTCAGCCGACGTTCCCCTGCAATCAAAAAATATTGCCCCTCTTTGTCCCGGCTGACGATAATAGGCTGGAGCACCCCATATTCCCGTATGGAATCAGCTAATTCCAACATATCACTTTCATTAAAGACTTTTCTAGGTTGATCTGGATTCATGCGAATCAAATCAACAGGAACCTCTGTATTTTTTTTATGAAACATCAAACCATCCTCCCGATAATAAAACTTCTTGAAGCATACCCTTTGTTACTTCTATCTTATCGAAAAGCCTGTCCAATTAAAAGCCCCTTATGATAAACAAAAAACCACTGAAATTGCTATTTCAGTGGCTCTTTCGATGGTGTTCCCGCTTTTCTTGGGTATTTTGCGGGAGTCTTCTGAACCTTGTTGATGACGATGATTAAATGATCCATATCGTAGTTGGAAAACGGAATAGACTCTTCCCGGGAAATTTGTCCTCCTAAAAGAGCAATCGCTTTCTTCCCTTCTCGAACTTCCTCCTCCGCCTTGACGCCTTTATAGGCCAGAAATGCTCCCTCTGGTTTAACAAAGGGCAAACAATACTCTGACAAGGTCGCTAGGTTAGCCACAGCCCGAGATATGCAAATATCATACTGCTCTCGGTGCTCCTTGCTCTGACCCAAATCCTCCGCTCGTCCATGAAGAGTCGTTACATTGGTTATGCCCAAATCCGAAGTCAAATCGTCTATTATATTTAAACGTTTTTTCAAAGAATCCATGAGAACAAACTGCTTTTGCGGAAAAAGAATAGCCAGAGGCACCCCTGGAAATCCCCCGCCGGTCCCAACATCGATTAACCGCTCTGCCTTCTGAATCTCTGGAAAACCATAACAGGCTACGGAATCCATATAATGCTTTTTTATAAATTCTTCTTCTTCCGTGATGGCTGTCAAATTGATCTTTTCATTCCAGGTTAAAATGCCTTGCATGTACTTCTGAAATCGGTCCATTATTACCCCATCATAAGGAATTCTCAGTTCCTCAAAGGCTCTTTCCAATAATGTCATAGTCATCCGTTTTTTCTGCTCCTTTTCACTTTTTCCAAAAACACCAGTAAGACATTAATGTCCGCTGGAGATACTCCAGATATCCGCGATGCCTGTCCTACCGATATGGGCTTAAATTGATTCAGCTTTTGAATAGCTTCCAATCTCATGCCCTCTACTTGACTATAATCTTGCTCTGGACTCAGCTTTTTATTCTCTAGTTTTTTGAACCGTTCAATCTGCTGAAGCTGCTTAGCAATATACCCCGTATACTTTACCTGAACTTCCACCTGGGTGATGGCATGCATAGATAAATTCGTTTTTCTCTCCGGGTCCAAAATCGCTAAAGATTCATAGGTAAGTTCTGGCCGCTTCAATAATTCATAAAGCGTGACACCGCTTTTTAAAACAGAACTTCCTATACTTTCTAAATATTGATTTGTCTTTTCTGAGGGGGAAATCATTACGGTTTGCAGTCGAGCCATTTCTGCTTCCGCCTGATCCTTTGTTGCCAAAAACCGCTTATATCGCTCCTCTGTCACCAGCCCTAGGCTATAAGCCTTTTCTGTCAGCCGTAAATCTGCGTTATCCTGTCGGAGCACCAACCGATATTCAGCTCGAGAAGTCATAATGCGATAAGGCTCATTGGTTCCCTTCGTGACCAGATCGTCAATGAGCACACCAATATAGGCCTCTGACCGATCCAATACAAAAGGTTCTTTTCCGTCCACGCGAAGAGCTGCATTAACACCAGCCATAAGTCCTTGTGCTGCGGCTTCCTCGTAACCTGAGCTGCCATTGAACTGACCAGCACAAAACAAATTATCTATATCTCGACTTTCCAAACTACTTTTCAACCGCAACGGGTCAATGCAATCATATTCGATGGCATAAGCTGGGCGAGTAATCTTCAAATTCTCCAATCCAGGAATAGTCTTGTAAAACTCCTCTTGGATATCCTCCGGCAAACTGGAAGACATCCCTTGTATATACATTTCTTCCGTCTGAAGGCCTTCCGGCTCTACAAATAACTGATGACGCTCCTTATCGCTAAAACGATTTACCTTATCCTCAATAGACGGGCAATACCGGGGCCCTATACCCTCAATCTGCCCCCCGAACAAAGCCGACCGGGAAAAGTTTCGGCGAATAACTTCATGGGTTGTTTCATTCGTATAAGTCAACCAACAAGATACTTGATTTTTTTCTAATTGATCGTTCATAAAAGAAAAAGGTACTACTTTTTCATCTCCCAGCTGCTCTTGCATCCGCTCATAATTCAAACTGCTGGCAAGAGCTCGAGCAGGAGTCCCTGTCTTAAACCGCCGAAGGCTTAAACCATATTTGTTCAGGTTATCCGCCAACTCCATAGAGGGCGCCAGACCGTTAGGACCACTATTAAAAGACCATTCCCCAATAAATATTTTTCCGCGCAGGAAAGTCCCCGTAGCCAAAATGACTGCCTTAGCCATGTATGCAGCACCTGTGCGCAACACTATGCCAGTTACTTTACCTTCTTCTACAAAGAGGTCGACAACCTCCCCTTGTTTCAAATCAAGGTTTTCCTGCTGCTCCATCGTCCGCTTCATTTCTTCGTGATAGCGATGCTTGTCTGCCTGAGCCCGCAGAGAATGAACAGCTGGACCCTTCGCTGTATTGAGCATCTTGCTCTGGATAAAGGTCTTGTCAATATTCAAGCCCATCTCTCCTCCGAGAGCATCAATTTCTCGAACTAAATGGCCTTTGCCGGTACCACCTATTGAAGGATTGCAGGCCATCATGGCCACAGCCTCTAAATTTATAGAAAGAGCTAAGGTCTTCTTTCCCATCCGAGCCGAAGCTAACGCTGCTTCGCAGCCCGCATGGCCTGCACCAATAACAATCACATCGTACTCACCCATTTTATAATAATTCATTCCGTTCACCACCTATCTCTTGCATCATCTATACTTCATCCCGTTTTTTCTTTTCACTACACTATATTTCATGAGCACCGACTCTAGCTGCCGCATTATTTCCCAAGGCAGAATCGGGAGAATACTTCATCAATAATACTCTCACTGACGGTCTCTCCAATGATTTCACCCAGAAGCTCAAACCCTCGCTTTACATCAATTTCGATAAACTCCAGGGCCTCTCCCAGACGAGCCATCTGAATCCCATCCTCCAAAGAACTTTTAGCCAAACGCAGCAGTTCCACCTGCCGAACATTAGTAATAAAAGTGCTGCCGCTTTGCTTTACCTGTCCTTTGAAAACCAATTCTTCAACTTGCTCTTCAATCTCACGGATTCCCTGACCATCTTTTACTGCTGCTTTGATAAAGACCGCCTGAGGTAGCTTTTCTCTCAAGGCCTCTTCTTCTATCACTTGACCCAAATCCATTTTATTTAATAAAATCATTGCTTTTCGCTGTCCTACTACCTGAATGATCTCTTCATCTTCCTTCGATAAGGCTTGACTTCCATCTAAAATCAAAAGAATTAAGTCGGCTTGATTAAAAGATTCCTTGCTCTTTTCAATACCAATTTTTTCTACTTGATCCTCTGTATAGTGAATTCCTGCTGTATCAATAAGCTTTATAGGAATGTTTCTGATTGTCATATCTTCCACGATGGTATCCCGAGTAGTTCCTGGGATATCCGTAACGATAGCTCTATTTTCTTTTAAGAGAGCATTCATCAGGGAGGATTTTCCCACATTAGGCTTCCCTACAATAGCCACCTTAAAGCCTTCTTTAATTATGCGGCCGGTATCCGCTGAGTCTATTAATTTCACAATCATATCGTTTATTACCAATAGATTGTTTAATAAAGACTCATAGGTTATTTCTTCAATATCTTCGTCTGGATAATCAATATTTACTGTCAGACTCACTAGCTGATCCATAAGCTTGCTGCGGATTTCTTGAATTGTCTGAGACAGCTTCCCATCCAGCTGACTCAAGGCCACGTCAAAACTTCGATCACTTTTAGCCCGAATTAAATCAATGACTGCTTCTGCTTGAGTAAGATCCAACCGACCATTCAAAAAGGCTCTTTTAGTGAATTCCCCTGGATCGGCCAACCTGGCTCCGCTTTTCAAAATTAACGCCAAGACCTTTCGCAAAGCAACAATGCTGCCATGACAGTTGACTTCCACCACATCTTCTGCCGTATATGTGTAAGGACCTTTCATATAAACAGCCAATACCTCGTCTAATACTTGACTAGTCTCCCAGTCAATAACATGTCCGTATGTTAATCGCCTATTTACTATAGGCTCTCCTATAGTAGTTCCAAAGCCTTCTGGTTGAAATCTAATATCGGGATTTCCCTGAATTCGATTCTTTCTCATAGGCTGAAATATTCTGTTTAAAATGGGCAGGGCTTGTTCCCCGCTTATGCGCACGATACCGATGCCCCCTTCTCCGTAGGCAGTGGCAACAGCTGCTATTGTATCTTCCATCTATACTCTCCATCCAGTGTAAATCTTGTTCACCGTTTTGCTCTAGCCAGTAAAACTTAAAAGTAGATTAAGATTTACCATCTAATAAAAAATAGCCCCAAAGGGCTATTTCTCATTATTTCATTTCTATAATAACCCTTCTATAAGGTTCTTCACCTTCACTTCTTGTAGTGATTATAGGGTTGCCTTGAAGAGTTGCGTGAATAATTTTCCGCTCATACGGATTCATTGGTTCCAGCCTTACACTCTTCTTTGTTCTAACAACCTTGTCTGCCAGTCTGTTGGCTAGCTGTTCCAAAGTCTTTTCTCTCTTTGCTCGATAATTCTCTGCATCGACTACTACCCGTTTATATTTTTCATCTTCCTTATTTACAACCAGGCGTGTCAAATACTGAATGGCATCCAGAGTCTGTCCGCGTTTTCCAATAACCGTTCCAGAATCTTTGCCGTTAATATCGATGTAAATGCTATTTTCATTTTCTTCAGCAGTAACAGTCACTTCGATGCCCATCTTCTCCGTCACATCTTTTAGAAAATCTAAGGCTAGACCTTTTTCTACAGGGACTAAATCCTTTGGACGCTCTGCTTGTATGTCATCTAAGAGAAAATCACTTCTCCTATTGTGTCTGTTATCTTTGAATTCTTTCTTTTCTTTTTTTACGATTTCTTTTTTTGCAGGCTCTATAACAGAGCTATTTTCTGCAGTTGCACTCGGAGCTTCTTTTGCAGGCTTTTCAGGCGTTGTTCTCGGCGCCTTTTTTTGAACTCTTACCGTAGCAAGCTTTGATCCGATGCCGAAAAAGCCTTTTGAAGATTCTTCCAATACAATTACATCTACTTCATCTATCGTAAGATTTAAATCAATGAGGGCCAGACGTACGGCTTCGTCTACGTCCTTTGCACACTTTTCTGCGTAATCCATATTAACTTCCCTTCAAATCTATACACTTTTATTTTTTCCGCTTTTTATTTGTTCCTTCTTTCATCTTTTTTCTCAATTTGTTGAGTCTAAAGTTAAAAGCAATTTGTACTAAGTTGCCTACGAACCAATAAATAGTCAGACCAGCTGGGAAAGATCGGCCCATCCATACAATCATGACTGGAAATAAATATTTCATCATGTTCATCATAGGAGCCATCTGATTATTCATGCTGTTGCCCTGCTGTTGGGACTGGGTCTGATTGAAAGAAATAAAAGTCGTAATACCGGCTGCTATTGGAAGGATCCATAAATCCGGCTGACTCAAATCCATAATCCAAAGAAAGGATTCGTGAATGGCCAATAGCATGGAATCGCTTGAAATATAATGCATAGGGCTTCTCAATAAAGCAAAAAGCCCGAATATAATCGGCATCTGAATGAGCATTGGCAAACAACCGCCCATCGGATTGAACTTTTCCTCTTTATAGAGTTCCATCATTTTAACATTCAGCGTTTCTTTATCATTTGCATATTTTCTTTGCAAAGCCTGAATTTTTGGTTGAATATCTGCCATGCCGGCAGTTGATTTAATCTGCGCTGCATAGAGTGGATAGAGACAACCTTTTACCAATACGGTGAAAATTATCAAAGTAATACCGTAGTCGTTCAACAACCCGTAGATAAAACTTAACAACCACCCCAGAGGCACTGCAATAAAACCAATAATTGTTTGCATCAATTTCCTCCGCTACTTTAAAGGATCATAGCCACCAGGATTAAATGGATGGCATTTTAAGATCCGTTTAATCCCAAGAAAACTGCCCCTTATTACACCATATTTTTCCACTGCTTGAATAAAATATGCCGAACACGTGGGGTAAAACCGGCAAGTCGGCGGAAATAAAGGAGAAATCCATTTTTGATATCCCCTAACCATTCCTATTACGATCTTTTTTAACATAGAAATCCTTTTATCATTTCTTTATCAATCCGGCCTTTTTTAAAAGAGAGGAAGCTGATTTATACACCTCATCACACTTCACATCTTGAATAGTATTTCTTGCAATGAAAATTAAGTCATATCCCTGATCGAGATTTGGTGCAATCTTTCTGAAACTCTCTTTCATCAGTCTTCTTGCTCTGTTTCTGATCACAGCATTTCCTACTTTTTTACTAGCTAGAAAACCCAGGCGGTTATATCCTAAATGATTTTTTTTATAAAACAAAACCACGTATTTTCCACCTAAGGATTTTCCTCTGTTGTAAATAGAAGAAAAATCTTTCTTTTTGCGCAATACATCTTTTTTAAGCACTACTTCACCATTAAAGAGTATCTTGGTTAACCTTTAAAACAAAAAGACCACATTTGCGGTCTCTATGCAGATAACTTCTTTCTTCCTCTTAATCTTCTTCTCTTCAACACATTTCTACCGTTCTTTGTGCTCATTCTTTTTCTAAATCCATGTTCTTTGGATCGCTGTCTCTTCTTTGGCTGATAAGTCTGTTTCATCTTTAAATACCTCCTTGCTTCTTTCTTTTAATTTAAATTTCGCGTCCATCTAAATTTCAACGGACACGTATCCACGCATGTCCTATACATGCCATATCATTATACAGTCCACTATTCTCTCTGTCAATGATTTTAACCAGTTTCTAAAGACTATAAGATATAAATAAATATTTTTTTGTTTGTTTTTTTCTCTAAAAAACTATATCTAGTTGTTCACAGGAAAACTATACACAATTTTATCCACTATATGTGGATAAAATCGCTAATGTTGAAACTTCAATATAAAAAATTTAGCTATTGCCTGTGGATAACTTACTTGTTATTATATATTTAACAGAAATCAATCTTTAACTTTAAAAATAGATGGAACATATTTTAGTTTAAGCATAAGGATGTAAATTGATGAACAATATGAACGAAAATTGGAAAAAAACCTTAGAGCTGCTAGCTCCCGAACTGACAGAGGTCAGCTACAACACTTGGTTTTCACCTATAGTCCCTTTAAAAATAGATGAACAAAACAATACCTTATATCTAAAACTTTTAAACGACATGAATTTAAACATCGTTAAAAGCCGATATATGCCTATCCTAGAAAACACCGTAGCCATCGCTTTTTCTAAAAAATACAACATTGAATTAACGCTGGATGATATGGATGAAGACCCCGCCCCTTATAAAAAGGAATACGATGAGTCTTTTGTCAAGCGGTTCCCTGACGAATATTATTTCAATCCCCGCTACAATTTTAATGCTTTTGTAGTGGGTAATAACAACCGCTATGCTCACGCAGCGTCTCTAGCTGTAGCTGAATCTCCATCCTGCGTGACCGCCAATCCATCCGACTCTTACAATCCTTTATTCCTTTATGGAGGTTCCGGACTGGGTAAGACGCATCTAATGCACGCCATTGGACAATACATATTGATCAACTACCCAAAGCTAAAAGTTCTCTACGTATCTTCAGAAATGTTTACCAATGAGTTAATCAAGGCCATCGGGGATCGAAAAACATTGGAATTTCGAAACAAATACAGAAATATAGACGTATTGCTCATAGACGATATACAATTTATTGAAGGTAAAGACAGCACTCAAGAAGAATTCTTCCACACGTTCAACACCTTGTACGAAGCGAATAAACAAATCATTATATCAAGTGACCGACCGCCAGCTAAGCTGCTAAACATCGAAGAACGGCTGCGATCCCGATTCCAATGGAACATGATTGCTGACATTCAACCGGCCGATTATGAAAATCGAGTAGCTATTCTGATGAAAAAAGCTGAACTTGAAAATATCACCATAGATGATAATCTGATGGAAGTTATCGCCTTGATAGCCGGAAAGATTAAATCCAATATCCGAGAGTTGGAAGGGGCCTTCTCCCGAGTCATTACCTTTTCAAATCTAATGAATAAAGAAATCAATATATCTCTAGCTAAAGAAGTGCTGAAGGATATTATCTCCAATACAGACGTCATCATCAATCCAGAAGTAATTAAAAAATATGTTTGCAAACACTTTGATATAAAAATGGTCGACATTGAGTCCGCCAAACGAACTAGAGCCTTGGCCTTTCCAAGACAAATTGCTATGTATCTATGCCGGGAAATGACCGATTTATCGCTGCCAAAGATTGGTGAGGCTTTTGGCAAGAGGGATCATACTACTGTTATGCACGGCTGCGAAAAAATTTCTTCTGAAATGAAAATGAATGAATCCATCAAGGAAGTAGTAGAATCCATTCAGCGAAACATCAATCAAAGCCGCATGTAACCTCCAAAAAACTATACACAAAAAAACGGAGTTTGCAAGCAAAAAAAAGACAAGTTATCAACAAAGTATCAACAGGCAAAACACTAGCAGTTTCAAGGGGTCCAGGTAGTTATCAACAAATCCACAGCCCCTACTACTATTACTACTATAAATAAATTAAAAAGAATAAAGGAGTTGCCCATGAAATTCACCTGTAATCAGCAAATTTTATCTAGAGCAATCAACACCGTCTCCAAGGCTGTAACAAACAGAACTACTATTCCTATTCTAAAGGGGATCTTGCTGAAAGCAGAAGAGAACCAACTGGTACTGACCGCTTCCGATTTGGATTTAAGCATAGAAAAGAAAATAGATGCCTATGTAGCAGAAAAAGGAGAGGTTGTCGTTCTATCCAGACTCTTTGGTGAAATCATCCGCAAGCTTCCTAATGAAGAAATCACCATCGAACTAAAAGAAGATAACAACATCACTATCCAGTGTTCGTCTTCACAGTTTAATATCGTTTGCTTTCCACCAGATGAATTTCCCAATATTGGAGAAGTAGAAGAACAAAGTAAGCTAATGCTTAACCGAGAACTATTTAAAGAAATGATTCGCAAGACCGCTTTTGCAGCCAGCTTAGATGAGTCGAAGGGTGTTATTGTAGGAGTTCTCATAGAACTGGAAGAAAATCATCTCAATATGGTGGCCTTAGATGGATTTAGAATGGCTGTAGTCCGAGAAGAGATGAAAAACGAAGAAGAAACAAAAATCATCATTACAGCGAAGATTTTATCTGAAATAAGCAAAATTATTTCAGAGGTAGAAGACGAAGATGTAGGTATTATCCTGGATAATAAAAAAGCAGTAGTGTTGCTCGATGAGACTCGAATTGTTCTGCGGCTTTTAGAAGGAGAATTTATCAAGTACCGAGATATTCTTCCTAAAGAATGCAAAACGATTGTCACCTTGAATAGAGGAGATTTTTTGGAGAGTATTGAGCGAGCTTCGCTTTTTGCCAAAGAAGGTAAAAATAATCTGGTAAAATTGTCTATTAGTGAAAATAACATGACTATTACCTCTAGATCGGAAGAAGGAAACGTCAAGGAAGAAGTGATTATCTCCACGGAAGGAGAAAATTTAGATATTGGGTTTAACTCCAAATATCTCCTTGATGTATTAAAAGTCATAGAGGATGATAACATACGGCTGGAGTTGAACAATGGAGTCAGCCCTTGTCTGGTAAAGCCAGTAGAAGGAGGACAATTTGTTTATCTGATTTTGCCTGTACGGCTGTCAGGAAATTAAGAAAGATAAAAGCTGTCATTTATGGCAGCTTTTATTAGGTACCAGGTATAATGCGGTGCAGAAAATAGGGAAGAGATATGTATATAACAACCGTGGAATTGCAGGATTTCAGAAATTATGAATCTTTAAACCTGTCTTTTCATCCAAAGGTCAACTTGATATTGGGAAATAATGCTCAAGGAAAGACGAATTTGATTGAAGCAGTCTATCTTTCGTCCCTAGGGAAATCTTTTCGTACCGCTAATGATGTAGAAATGATTCAGTTTGGTAAGAAGTTTTTTCGGGTGAAAATTCAGGCAGAGAAAAAAAATGAAGATGTATGTGTGGAAATGGCGGTCAGCAAGGAAAGTAAAGCTGTAAAGCTGAATGGTCGAAAAATCCGCAAGATATCAGAACTATTGGAGAACGTTTATATTGTGGTATTTTCTCCAGAAGATTTAAAGATTGTCAAAGAAGAGCCAGAAAAGCGACGAAAATTTATTGATCGAGAGCTGTGTCAGATTAAGCCCCTGTATTTTAATCGTTTGGCAAGATATAAAAAAATTTTGCTGCAAAGAAATACTATGCTTAAGGAGCAGAAGCCGAAGCTGTCTCTGTTAGAGATCTGGGATCAAGAACTCTGTGAGTATGGATCTAGAATTATCATAGAGCGGGCTGAATTTATCAAGAAGCTGGATCGTATCAGCAGTGAGATTCATAGAAATATCACGAATGGTAAAGAGAAACTTCACGTGCAGTATGAAGCAAATGTTCCCTTTATGAAGAGTATGGACGAGCAGCAGGCACTATTCTTAGAAAAAATAAAAGGGGCATTGGAAAAAGATTTATCCAGAAGAACTACTAGCGTGGGTCCTCATCGAGATGATTTAAAAATAACCATTAATGGGATAGACATTCGAAAATACGGCTCCCAGGGGCAGCAGCGGACAGCAGCACTATCCTTAAAGCTGGCTGAAATTATGCTTATACGGGAAGAAACAGAAGAAAATTGTATATTGCTATTAGACGATGTTTTATCTGAACTGGACGAAGAGCGGCAAAATTATCTAATTAACTCCCTTTCAGATATTCAACTGTTTATTACATCAGCAGAGCTGTCAGAAAAAGTGCGGGCCAGCTTGCCGGAGGGAAAGACTTTTTATGTAACAGAGGGAAAGATTGAGGAAGAAAAGAAGTGTAATACTGAGAGTGTAATAGAAAGCCTTAAATAAACGATTTAAGGCTGGTAAAATATAATTTTAAAAAGAAAGTTCAAAATAATAAAAAAGATTGTAAAAACGCAAATTTTAAGGTATACTAGATTAGTTATATTGTATCTAAAATTTGGTAACAATATTTTTATGGTATAAACTTTTAGAAATTGGGGGGCCGGGTCTTCTCTATTTTTCTATGCCTAGATGAATTGGAAAAATAGAAAAGATCCTGTCCGGAGAACAGGAGAAGTTAAATTGAGTACAGAAGTAAAGAATCAACAGTATGATGCGGCCCAGATACAAGTTCTGGAGGGTCTTGAAGCTGTTAGAAAAAGACCAGGCATGTACATCGGAACCACTGGCCCAAGAGGGCTTCACCATCTGGTGTACGAAGTAGTGGACAACAGTGTGGACGAAGCCTTGGCTGGCTTCTGCAAGTCCATTAACATTACTATCAATCCAGATAACTCCGTTACCGTAGAGGATGATGGCAGAGGAATGCCGGTAGATGCTCACCCGAAGCTTGGTATTCCTGCGGTTGAGGTTATTCATACTGTGCTCCATGCTGGCGGCAAGTTCGGCGGCGGCGGATACAAAGTATCTGGCGGACTTCACGGGGTAGGTGCTTCTGTAGTTAATGCCCTTTCCACCAATATGGAAGTAGAAATCAAGCGAAACGGCAAAATATACAAGCAGACCTATAGCCAGGGGAAGACTACCATGCCGCTTACGGTAGTAGGCGAATCCAGACATACTGGTTCAAAGACTACTTTTTGGCCAGATCCTGATATATTTGAGGATATTGTTTTTGATTATGCTGTTTTAGAGCATCGTTTAAGAGAGATGGCCTTTTTAAATAAGGGCATCAAAATAACCTTGAAAGACCAGCGTGAGGGAAGTAAGCGAGAGCTGGTATTCCACTATGAAGGTGGTATTAAGGAATTTGTAAAACACCAGAATAAAAATAAAGAGCCTATCCACCAGGAAGTGATTTATTTTGAATTGGTCCGCAATAATCTGGAAGTAGAAGTGGCCATGCAGTATACGGACAGCTACAGCGAATTGATTTTGTCCTATGCGAATAATATCAACACCACTGAGGGCGGAACCCACATGGTGGGCTTTAAGTCGGCCCTTACCAGAGTCGTCAATGATTATGCCCGAAAAAATAAGCTTATCAAGGAAAATGAAGACAGTTTGTCTGGTGAAGACGTGCGAGAAGGACTGACGGCTATTATTTCCGTAAAGTTGATGGAGCCTCAGTTTGAAGGTCAGACAAAGACGAAGTTGGGCAACAGCGAGATGCGAGGTTTCGTAGAGACTAGTACCAATGAAAATTTGACAGCTTTCCTGGAGGAACATCCAAACGAAGCTAGAATTATTATTGACAAGTGTCTGCGAGCAGCCAGAGCCAGAGAAGCAGCCCGGAAAGCTCGAGATTTGACCAGAAGAAAGGGTGTTTTGGATGGCATTTCTCTGCCGGGCAAACTGGCGGATTGTTCAGAAAAGGATCCAGCTCTATCTGAAATCTTTTTAGTCGAGGGAGATTCCGCCGGCGGCAGTGCCAAGCAGGGCCGAGATCGAAAGCGGCAGGCTGTACTGCCTTTGCGAGGTAAGATTCTCAATGTAGAAAAGGCTAGATTAGATAAGATTTTAAACTCAGAAGAAATTAAAAATATGATAACGGCGTTTGGCTGTGGTATCGGGCAGGATTTCAATATTGAGAAGCTTCGTTATCACAAAATCATCATCATGACCGATGCGGACGTGGATGGTGCACACATTCGGACATTGCTGCTGACCTTCTTTTATCGGTATATGACTCCTCTTATTGAAGGTGGCTATGTTTATGCAGCTCAACCGCCTTTGTTCCAGACGAAGAAAGGTAAGGAGGTCTATTATACCTATGGGGAGCGGGAGCAGGAACGGCTGATGTCCAGCCTGTCAGACAAGCCGGGAAAAGCAGATATTCAGCGGTATAAGGGTCTGGGTGAAATGGACTTTAATCAGTTGTGGGAAACCACCATGGATTATAATCATCGGACTCTCATTCAGATTACGTTGGAAGACTCCGCAGCAGCAGATGAAATATTTACCACGCTGATGGGAGATAAGGTACCGCCGAGAAGAAAATTCATCGAAGAAAATGCGAAATACGCTACGTTGGATATTTAGAAGATAGGAGGAATACAGAATTATGAACTTATTAGAAGATTCCAAGCTGATACAGCATGAGATTCATGACGAAATGAAAAACTCCTATATCGACTATTCCATGAGCGTCATCGTGGGAAGAGCCCTGCCTGACGTTCGCGATGGGCTGAAGCCTGTACATCGGAGAATTCTCTATGGAATGAGCGAACTGGGAGTAACCCCGGATAAACCTCATAAAAAATCCGCTCGTATTGTCGGTGAAGTAATGGGTAAATATCATCCTCACGGAGATAGTTCCATTTACGATGCCATGGTGCGAATGGCTCAGGATTTCTCTACCCGCTATCTGCTGGTAGATGGGCACGGTAACTTTGGTTCCGTAGACGGAGACGGTGCAGCGGCTATGCGTTATACGGAAGCTAGGATGACGCCTTTTGCCCTGCAAATGCTTCGGGATATTGAAAAAGATACCGTAAACTTTATGCCTAACTTTGACGAGGAAGAACAAGAGCCAGTGGTTCTGCCTGCGAGGTTTCCTAACTTATTGGTGAACGGTTCCAATGGTATTGCTGTCGGTATGGCTACGTCGATACCACCGCATAATCTAAACGAGGTAATTGATGCAGCAGTCTACATGATTGACAATGAAGATGCTGATATTGAGGATTTAATTAAAATTGTTAAAGCACCGGACTTTCCTACAGGGGCAACTATCATGGGAAAGAACAGTGCAAAAGATGCCTACCGAACAGGACAAGGCAAGGTTTTGGTTCGTGCGACCACAGAATTTGAAGAAACCAGCAAAGGCAAGCAGCAGATTATTGTCACAGAAATACCTTATCAGGTAAACAAAGCTAGGCTGATTGAACGAATTGCTGATTTGGTCAAGGAAAAAAGGCTGGATGGAATTTCAGATATCCGAGATGAGTCTAATCGGCAAGGTATGCGGATTGTTATTGAGCTGAAAAGAGATGCGAATCCACAGATTACATTGAATCGGCTGTTTAAACATACCCAGCTTCAAGAAAGCTACAGCATGATTCTGATTGCGTTAGTAGACGGTCAGCCGAGAATCTTAACTTTATATGAGATTTTAGACGAATACTTGAAACATCAGAAAGATGTTGTTACCAGACGAACTATTTTTGATAAGAAAAAGGCAGAAGCAAGGGCCCATATTTTAGAGGGTCTGCGGATAGCCTTAGATAATATTGATGAAATCATTAAATTGATTCGGGCAAGCTACAACGATGCCAGAGAAAAACTCATGGATCGTTATGGACTTTCAGAAATTCAGGCTCAGGCTATTTTAGATATGAGACTGGCTAGATTACAAGGCTTGGAACGGGAAAAGATTGAAAGTGAATATGCAGAGCTGATGAATCGAATTGCTTATTACATTCAGCTGTTGGCAGATGAAAAGATGCTCATGGGTGTAGTAAAAGATGAAATGCTGGAAATCAAGAATAAGTGGGGCGATGAACGGCGGACGAAGATTGTAGCTGACATGTCCGAGCTGGAAGAAGAAGACTTGATTGAAGAAGAAAATGTAGCGATTACGCTGACTCATTTAGGATACATCAAGCGAATGTCTGTAGACAACTACAAGACACAGAAACGGGGCGGAAAGGGCATTACTGGCCTGACTACCAGAGAAAATGATTTTGTGAAAAACATGATTATGACCTCTACTCACGACACGCTGATGTTCTTTACTAACACCGGAAAGGCCCATAAGCTTAAGGCTTATGAAATACCAGAAGCCAGTCGGACGGCAAAGGGCATGCCAGCTGTTAACTTCCTAAATTTGATGCAGCGGGAGCGGATTACAGCAGTCATTCCAATCAAGGAATTTGCAGAAGACAAATTCCTTATCGCCGTAACGAAACACGGTACCATCAAGAAGACTCCGCTGTCTCAGTTTGACACCAACAGAAAAACAGGGCTCATTGCGATTAGCTTAAAAGATGGTGACGAGCTCATCGGTATTAATCAGACGACGGGAAGAAACAAAGTAATCATCGTTACTAAGCAAGGTAAGTGTATTTGCTTCTCCGAAGAAGATGTGCGCAGCATGGGCCGAATTGCCGGCGGTGTGCGGGCAATCAAGCTGGAAGATGATGATGAAGTGGTTTCAATGGAATTGGTAGAGTCTAACGAAGAACTTTTGGTAGTAACCAAAAACGGCTACGGTAAGCGGACTCCGGTAGAGGACTACAAGGTTCAGGTTCGAGGGGGCAAGGGATTGCTCACTTATGATAAAGCCAAGTTCAAAAAGACTGGTCAGTTGATTGGAGCTATGGTGGTCAACGAAGATGATGAGATTATGCTCATCAATTCCGATGGCATCATCATTCGAATCCGAGCAGGTGAAGTATCCAGATTGGGACGGGCTACCCAGGGTGTAAAAATCATGCGGGTAGACGAAGAAGCGAATATCATTGCTATGGCTAAGGTCATCAAGGAAGAGGATGAAACTGAAAATGAAATTTCTTCCGAGTCTGTTTCACAGATTGAAATAAAAACAAAATAATGATAAAATGAGGGGGATCGTCTATTATGGGCGATTCCCAATTCCAATTATGAACAAATTTAATCAAAGATGGATGAAGGGATTCGACTCAACGATCACAAATCTGCTTTGTAGATTTTCATGATAATCAAGGAGAAAAAACGAAAAATGGCGGATTTCATTAAGTTTACAGTTACAGGTAAACCAGAGTACATACAAGTAGTTAGAATGGGCATTGCCACTTTGGCAGGAAATGTCGGTTTCGATGTAGAAGCTGTGGATGATATCAAGCTGGCTGTGGATGAAGCTTGCAAGGCCATCACCTGTCACGGGTTCAATTCCTGGACCAATATGTATGAGGTGTCTTGTGAACTTCAAGAAGATAAAATGACCATTGCGGTTACAGATGTGGGCGATGGGCGAAGTATTACCAAGGAATACTGTCCATGTAAAAATTGCCCGCAGGACGGAGATTTGGCCATGGTGGTCATAAAGACCTTAATGGATCAGGTAGAAATTAAAGCAATGTACGGCGAACAAAAAAGCATAGTAATGGTGAAGAGTAAATGATGAACCAAGAAGCATTCTTACAGTACAGGAGTAGCAAGAACATCGATGTGCGAAATCAAATCGTGGAAGCTTACTTGTATATGGTAGAAATTCTCATAAGAAAATATATGAATAAGGGCGTAGACTACGACGATCTCTATCAGGTAGGTGCCATGGCTCTGGTTTCTGCGGTTGATCGCTTCGATCCGGATAAAGGCTTTGAATTTTCCAGTTTTGCCACACCGACTATTTTAGGTGAGATAAAAAAGTATTTCAGAGATAAGGAGTGGAGCATTAAGGTTCCTCGGCGAACCAAGGAAATTAGTTTGCGAATTCCTGCGGCCAAAGAAAATTTGACCGATCATCTGGGAAGAACTCCTACAGTAGATGAGTTGGCAAAGCACCTGGACGTGTCCAATGAGGAGGTGGTCAAGGCCATCGAAAGCGGAAGAGCTTATACTACATATTCTCTGAATCAAACTTTGGACAATGACGACCTGATGACCTTCGATAAGTTTGCCTCCATAGAGGAAAAAGGCTATAGCAGTATCGAAGATTTTGAGGTGATCAAACAAGTCTTTAAAAATATGCAGGACAAGGAAAAGACGATTTTCAAGCTGCGCTATTTGAACAATAAGACACAGGCAGAAATCGCCAATCATATGGGGGTTTCTCAGATGACCATTTCCAGGGCGGAAAAAAATATAAGAAAAATGTTTCACGAAGAATTAAACCGTTAGACGGAGGAAGCGCGGATGAAAAGAGTTTTTTCGGGTGTACAGCCCACAGGAAATATACATATAGGCAATTATCTGGGTGCATTAAGGCAGTTTGTGGAGTTGCAAAACGACAATGAATGTATTTACTGCATCGTAGACATGCACTCCATCACCGTGCCTCAACAGCCTCAGGAGCTGCGGCAGCATATCCTAGATGTGGCGGCTCTCTATCTGGCTATTGGTGTTGATCCGAAAAAGGCCACGGTCTTTGTTCAGTCTGATGTACCAGGCCACGCAGAGTTGTCATGGGTATTGACTTGTAGTGCTTATACCGGTGAGCTGTCGAGAATGACTCAGTTCAAGGACAAGAGCAAAGGCCGAGAATCTGCTCCCGCAGGGTTGTTTACCTATCCGGTGCTAATGGCAGCGGACATTTTGCTTTATGACACCCATGTGGTTCCCGTTGGAAACGATCAGAAGCAGCATATTGAGTTGTGCAGAGATTTAGCCATTCGAATCAACAACAAATATGGAGAGACTTTTGTGGTTCCCGAAGGACGGTTTCTGAAGGAAGGGGCCCGAATCATGGCTCTAGATGAGCCTACGAGAAAAATGAGTAAAAGTGCGGAAAATCCATTGAGTCGTATATCGCTGTTAGACGATGAATCTAAAATTAAAAAAGCTATTATGAAGTCTACCACCGATTCCGAGGGAGAAGTCCGCTTTGATATAGAAAACAAGCCGGGCATTAGCAACCTGATGAATATTTACAGCTCTTTTTCCAGTTTATCCATAGAAGATATTCAGAAAAAGTATCAAGGCTGCGGATACGGTGACTTCAAGAAAGACTTAGTTCAGGTTACGGCAGAAGCCCTCCGGCCTATTCGGGAACAGTATGAAGAGATACGTCATTCTCAGGAATTGATTGATGTTCTAAAAGAAGGGGCCGAAAAGGCCAACGATATTTCAGAAAAGACGATGCTGCGGGTAAAAGAAAGATTTGGCTTGGGGTTCGGAAAATAATATGAACGGAATAAAAAAGGATATAAACTGGAAGCGAGTCTTCATCGATTATTCGTTGATTACTCTAGGTCTGTTTTTTGTAGCTACAGGGGTTTACTTCTTTAAGATGCCTAACAACTTTTCTACAGGAGGAGTCAGCGGTATTTCTATCCTGTTATCGGCGGTACTGCCTATGTCTAAAGCTACACTGATGGCAATTGTGAACATGTTGCTTTTGGGGATCGGATTTCTCTTTTTGGGGACTTCCTTTGGTATTCGTACCTTATATGGGTCGGTAGTCCTCTCTTTTTTTGTCAAACTCTTTGAGGACTTGATACCCCTGACCAGCCCCATGACGGATCAGCCTTTGATGGAACTGGTTTTTGCCGTCGTTCTGCCTGCTGTGGGCTCGGCTATTCTTTTCAACTATTCTGCCAGCAGCGGAGGTACAGATATCATCGCCATGATTTTGAAGAAATACACGGCTTTGGATATTGGAAAAGCGTTGTTTTGTACAGACGCAATCATTGCTGTCACCAGTGGCATTATGTTTGGTATTACCACCGGACTCTTTTCAGTATTGGGCCTGTTGGCCAAGGCGGTAGTAGTAGATAATGTTATGGAAGGCATCAATGTGACAAAAAGCTTTACCATTATTACGGAAAAGCCTGATGAAATCAGTGAGTTCATCCACCAGCAAGTTCACCGAGGAGCTACGAAGTACGGGTGTATTGGTACATATGACAATAAGGAAAAGTTTGTCATCATGTCTGTAGTCAATCGGGCTCAGGCAAAGATTCTGAGAGATTATATCCGGCAAAATGATCCGCACGCTTTTGTAATCATCACCAATTCCAGCAATATACTGGGAAAGGGTTTCCGAACACCTATGTAATATATAAAATGCACCTTTTCTGTCAGCGTGCTAACAGGAGGTGCATTTTCATTAGAGTTAACTATTCGTTTTTTTGGTTCTTTATTTGATGAAGTCCTTTGCGGATGATCTCCTCGATGACAGCAGCCAGGTTAGAGGCTTCCGGCCTGGAGAGTCCAGCCGTTTCCACCGGAGGATGGATTAGAAAGTCCACGGTAAAGTTGCCTTGCATATAGCCCTTTTCTTCAAAGAGTTTATAGGTGCCGTCGATGGAAATAGGTATAACCGGAACCCCGGGCTTGGTAGCCAGCCGAAGACTGCCTTTTTTGAATTCGGCCATGTCCCCCCCTTTGCTCCGATGTCCTTCTGGAAAGACCACGATAGAAAAGCCGTCCTGAATAAAACCGATGGCGGTTTCGATAGCCCGCAAAGATTCTCGCGGATCATCCCGATTAAGCATAACGCTGCGGATGTTTTGTATCCACTCGCCGTAGAAAGGCAGCTTGGAAAGGCTGTTTTTGGCAATGAATCCAGTCTGGAATTTGTCCAGCACAGCGCAGCATACGGGAATATCCCCGTAGCCCTGATGATTGGCGACAAAGACCACCGGGCCGCTTTCCGGTAAATTTTCTTTACCCATAACATTTAGCTGAATGTTTAAATCATTGACGAGGCGTTTTCCCCAGGTTGATGTGGCTTTAAGGATATATTCTTTTTCCTTTTCTAAATCGCCCAGTTGCCGGTATTTAAAGATATTCTTTTTATGCCGGGTGAGTTCTGTCAAGGCGGCCATAAATTCTACGGCCATGGGTATATTTCTGATAATTTTCATAAGCTTCTCCATTCTGTCCTAAAAGGTGCAAATCTGTACCTTTATGACGATGTACAGTATCTTCTAATCATATCACAAAATACATAAAATATTAATGATTAATTTTTAAGCAAATATAGTACAATCTAAGTAGGCAATTGCTGCTATAGATAAAATGATGACCTAAGGAGTATGGATATATGAATAAAAAAAGAATATTTATTTTATGCGGAGCTCTGCTGGGTTTTCTTTCTATAGCCTTTGCTGTTATTAACGCGAAGCAATCAGGAATTCCGCTGGCTTTTGATACCATCGTGAGGTCTGCCATCATAGGGTGTAGGAATCCCCTGCTAAATCCATTGCTCATCGCTATCACCTATTTAGGTAATTCCCTTACTATCGTTTTTTTCTGCATCATTCTGTTATTTTTTAAAGGGACTAGAATGAATTACGGATTTCCTTTATCCATAGCAGCTTCCTGCTCGGCCACGATTCAAACTATTATAAAGTGGCTGATACAACGGCCCCGGCCCCCTGTGGAAAACTTCCTGATTTCTCAGGGTGGATTCAGTTTTCCCAGCGGACACTCTTGTTCAGGCCTTGTATTTTATGGATTGTTTGCTTATCTACTTTTCCACACACCTGTGGATAAATCTGTGTATAAAGTTTTAGGGACAGGTTGTATTCTCTTATTTTTATGTATCGGCATCAGCAGGATATACGTGGGAGTCCACTACCCAAGCGATGTCATGGGGGGATGGCTCCTAGGATTGGCCATCTGGACAGTGGCTGTTACTGTTGTGGATAAGTTTCGAAAAGGGGAAAGGCGCGAGCCACGGATAGGAGACAAGGAGAGTGTATGAGAAAAAAGAATATAGATCGAAACCAGGTAATCTTGGTGGATAGAGCGGATCGGCCTGTAGGCTGGGCAGAAAAGGCGGAAGCCCATAGAAATCCTTTGCTGCATCGAGCTTTTTCCATATTTTTATACCATGAGGATAAACTGCTAATTCAGCAGCGAGCTTTTCATAAATATCATTCCGGAGGTCTGTGGGCCAACACGTGCTGCTCCCATCCGGCCGGTGAGTTGGACCTCATTGATGATGCGGAGGAGCGGTTATATGAAGAAACTGGTATCCGCTGTCCGGTGCGGGAAATCTTCGCCTTTGAATATGAGCATCAGTTTGCCGATGATTTGTATGAGCATGAGTATGATCACGTCATGGTGGGAGAATTTCAAGGTCAGTTTAAAATAAATCCGGAGGAGGTAGCGGCTATGCGCTGGATCAGCTTTTCTGATTTGGAGCAGGAGCTGGTGCAAGATCCAGGGACGTTTGCACCCTGGTTTCTGATAGCTGCCCCTCGGGTACTAGCCTATCTACGGGAATGCAGCAGCAATCTGGATAAATAGTAAATAAATTGTGAACAGACCAACAGGCAGGAGCGGTTAGAAGAGACCGCTTCCAAGGTAAGGTAGCACAGAGAGTAGGTTCTTATGATGTTCAGTCGTAACAACCTGCTCCTTTTTTGTTTTTGGCATGTAAGTTGCAATAATTTAACAATAAATGAATAATTCTGTGATAAATGTAGGAGAAATGGAATATGAAAAAGTTTAATCATTTATTTTTTAAGATTTTTGCCGTATCGATCTTATGTATGATCATTCCTTTGGTGGTAAACATGTTTTATATCAGCCTGTCGGCCACCGACTCTTTGGAGGAAAAAATTAAAAATTCTCTAGCAAACTCTGCATCGGAGAAATCCGAGCAAATTTCTTTAGCCTTTGAAGATATTTCTAAGACTACCCAGGCGGTGGCTACTCAGCCCTACGTAGAGGAGTATTTTAAAGAACTACATAACTATGGAGAAAATCCTCAAAAAAGACAAGCTTTATCCGAATATACTAAAGGCTTATTTGATCATGCCGGGGGCCTATATGAGAATGTTTTTTTTGGCTATAACGGTATGACTTTAATAGACGGCCTGGGTGGCGGGTCTGTGGGCCATGTGTATGATGAAGAGCAAGAACCCTGGTATAAGACCGTCATGAGTCAGCCAAGTGGTTATATAGGAAACCCTCAACCTTCTCCAGTCTCGAATATTCCAAATATTATTTTGGCTTATCCAGTGATCGATTCCGATTCAGAGGAGATTTTAGCAGCTTTTGCCGTGGCTACGGACCTCAATGCGGTCACAAAGACTCTAGTCAAAACCAATGTGATAGATAAGAGTAAAACCTTTTTGATGGATTCTTCAGGGCAGATTTTAGGGGCAGAAGAAACTTCTCAAATTTTAACGCTGAACCTGAACCAAGAAAAAGAAGACACTCAAGAGTTTTACCGTCAAGTTATAGGTAATAGCTCAGGGTTTGGGTATTTTACCCTAGATGGTCAAAAAAATATTGCTTCCTACAATAAAGTGAAGGAATTTGATATGTACGTGATTACCTTCATGCCGGTAACGGAATTTACCAGGGATGTAAACATGCTTCAGCGTGGAATGATTTTTGTGATGATTATTTCAGCCCTTTTGTGTATCCTTGTCACCAGTGTGCTTTCCAAAAAAATTGTAAAACCTATTCAAACGATTCAGCGGGGAGCCCAGCGGCTGGCTGTTGGGGAGTTAGATGTGAACATTCAGGTTTCATCAAAGGATGAGGTCGGCTTGTTGGCCGAGTCGATTGACAGCCTTACACAGCGATTAAAAAAGTATATTGACTATATAGGGGAAAGCTCAGAAACACTGAATCAGTATGCGGAAGGGGACTTTCGCTTACACTTGGTTAACGATTACACCGGTGAATTCGAGAAGTTAAAAAATGCCCTGACAAAGGTAAGCCATATGCAGAAGCAAGTGATTGGAGAAATCAAGGAGTCTTCTAGCTTAATCAGCAGCCACGCGGAGCAGATGGCTTCTGGGGCCATGCTCATATCGGAAGGCGCTACCGAACAAGCCAGTGCAATTGAAGAATTATCTGCAGAAATAAATGAAATTCATACTTCCATGAATCATGCGGCGGACAAAGCCGATGAGGCGGGCCAAAAGTCCGAAAAGGCGGCAGGAGAAGTAGAAAGCGGAAATGAAAAGATGAAGGAGCTGCTGTACGCCATCAATGAAATCAGTGAGTCCTCTAAGCAAATCGGGCAAATCATTAAGGTTATTGATGATATTGCCTTCCAGACAAATATATTGGCGTTAAATGCAGCGGTAGAGGCTGCCAGAGCGGGTTCAGCCGGAAAGGGCTTTGCTGTAGTCGCAGAGGAAGTGAGAAATCTGGCGGGAAAATCGGCAGAAGCGGCGAAGCAGACCACCCAGCTCATTGAAAACTCTATAGCGGCCATCAACAAGGGAACAGCTCTAGCCGATGAGACAGGAGAAAGCCTATTAGAAATTGTTCGCTCGACTAGGGAGTCCAGTCTGTTAATCGGGGAGATTGCACAGATGTCTCAGACGGGTGCAGCCTCTGTAAATCAGGTAAAGCTGGGGATTGAGCAGATTGCTGTAGTAGTACAGCAAAATGCCGGATCATCCCAGAAGTCGGCAGCAAACAGCGAAGAGTTAGCCGCTCAGGTAGAAAAGTTGGATCAGTTAGTTCGCCGGTTTCGGTTGGAATAGAAGAGAATTATTTTGCTAATTGGCATACAAATTGCATTTAACTAAAAACAGACACGGTATTTTACCAATTAGCGAAGGAGGATATATTTATGCTAATGACAGGAGCTCAGTACATTGAGAGTCTGAGAAAATTAAAAACAAGAGTGTACATGTTTGGTGAGAAGATAGAAAACTGGGTGGATCATCCGATGATTCGGCCATCCATTAACTGCGTGGCCATGACTTATGATTTGGCTCACGATCCTCATTATGCCGATTTAATGACGGCGAAGTCCAGTCTGACCGGCGAGACCATCAATCGCTTTGGGCATCTGCATCAGAGCACGGAGGATCTGAAGAAAAAAGTAAAAATGCAGCGGTTGTGCGGTCAGAAGACGGCCTCCTGCTTTCAGCGATGTGTAGGGATGGATGCCTTTAATGCAGTATTTTCCACGACCTACGAAATCGACCAGAAATTTGGTACAACTTATCATAAAAACTTTGTTCAGTACCTGGAGCACGTTCAAGAACTGGACTTGATAGTAGATGGGGCGATGACGGATCCCAAGGGCGATCGAGCATTATCGCCGTCTAAACAGCAAGATGCAGATCTCTTCTTGCGGATTGTAGAAAGGCGGGAGGACGGTATCGTAGTCCGGGGAGCTAAGGCCCATCAGACCGGCTCCATCAACTCTCACGAGCACTTGATTATGCCAACTATAGCGATGGGGGAAGCAGATGCAGATTACGCCGTTTCCTTCGCCTGTCCGTCTGATGCCGAAGGCTTATACATGATCTACGGCAGACAGTCCTGCGATACCCGGAAACTAGAAGCGGATGCGGATATCGATCTGGGTAACAAACAATTTGGAGGGCAGGAAGCTCTGGTGGTTTTCGATGATGTGTTTATTCCAAAGGAAAGAATCTTCCTCTGCGGCGAATATGAATTTGCTGGCATGATGGTAGAACGGTTTGCTGGATACCATCGGCAGTCCTATGGGGGTTGTAAAGTGGGTGTAGGCGATGTGGTCATCGGTGCCGCAGCTCTAGCCGCTGATTACAACGGGGTTCAAAAAGCGGCACACATAAAGGATAAGCTTATCGAAATGACTCACCTCAATGAAACGCTCTACTGCTGCGGTCTCGCCTGCTCTACAGAAGGCCAGCCAACGGCGGCAGGCAACTATCAGATTGACCTGCTGTTAGCTAATGTCTGCAAGCAGAACATCACCAGGTATCCTTATGAAATCGTTCGTCTGGCAGAGGATATCGCCGGCGGACTGATGGTAACCATGCCTTCGGAAAAGGACTTTAAATCAGAAACGGTAGTAGGTAAAAGCGGAGAAACCATCGGTGAAATCTGTAACAAGTATTTTGCAGGAAACCCGGCGGCTACTACAGAGGAGCGTATGCGGGTGCTGCGGTTCCTGGAAAATGTTTGCCTGGGTGCAGCAGCAGTGGGCTACCGGACGGAATCCATGCACGGAGCAGGCTCACCCCAGGCTCAGCGCATTATGATTGCCCGACAAGGAAATATCAATGCTAAAAAGGAACTAGCTAAAAATATCGCAGGAATAACAACAACAGGAGGCAAAAAATGAACAATGTAGTTATCGTAGCTGGGTGTAGAACACCAATTGGAACAATCGGCGGCCAGTTTAAGGAGTTGACCGCATTGGACTTATCCATTCCCATCATGCAGGAGGTGGTCAAGAGGGCCGGCATTGACCCCGCTATCATTGAAGATGTAATATGGGGCTGTAATTATCAGCGGACGTACTTAGAAAATAATCTGGCGAGGGTGGCACTGGTCAAAGCTGGCCTGCCAGCCTCTGTGCCTGGTATTACCGTTCACAGAAATTGCACTTCTTCCATGTCCTCTATCCAGATGGGGTACTATCAGATTAAATCTGGTGAGGCAGATTGCATTTTGGCAGGGGGAGCAGACAGCATGAGCACGGCCCCTCACATGGTCTTTGGTGCCCGGTACGGAAAAAAGTTCGGTCATCTGGACATGCGGGATTCGATGTGGGATTCGTTGACGAACTTAGGTATCGGTCCAGCTATGGGGGTTACTGCGGAAAATGTAGCGGAGCAGTATGGCATCACTAGAGAGATGCAGGATGAATATGCCTTGCTTTCGCAACAGCGGGCCGTAGCAGCCATAGATGCGGGCCGATTCAAAGCAGAGATTGTGCCGGTGACTGTGAAAAACAGAAAAGGCCAGCAGGTTTTGGACACAGACGAGTATCCAAAGCGAGATGCCAATCTGGAAGACTTGCAGAAGTTAAAGACAGCCTTTAAGGAAGGCGGCACGGTTACCGCAGGCAACGCTTCCGGCATGAATGATGCGGCGGCAGGAGTGTTGCTGATGAGCGAAGAAAAAGCAAAAGAGCTGGGGCTTCCAGTCATAGCGAAAATCTTATCGGTAGCTACCACAGGGGTGGAACCGGAAGTAATGGGAATCGGACCTATCAGTTCTTGTAAAAAGGCTTTGGAACGGACGGGACTCCAGATTGGCGATATCGACCTCTTTGAAATCAATGAGGCCTTTGCTGCTCAGTGCTTGGCCTGTGAGAAGGAATTAGGCATTGACCGGGAAAAGCTGAACGTAAATGGTGGCGGTATTTCCCTGGGCCATCCGGTGGGCGCAACGGGTACTCGGCTGGTGGTGACTCTGGTAAATGAGTTAAAACGACAGGGCAAAAAGTATGGTTTGGCCAGCCTCTGCGCTGGAGGCGGCATGGGCACTGCGGTGTTAGTGGAAATGCAGTAAAGTCAGCCTGTTGCAGAATGGGAAAAAGGAGCGTCAGTTTGTTGCGGGGGTGCAACGGATTGACGCCCTTTTTTATGAAAAAACAGCTTTTTATTGGAGAAAACTTTTTTAGTAAAAATTTTTATTTTAGCGGAATAACGGAAATAGGGGGAAGAGCAATGATGAACTTTGAGTTTTCGATGCCTACAGAAATCATATTTGGACGAGAAGCAACTTTGAAAATAGGTCAGTTGGCAGAAAAATACGGAAAGAAGGTGCTAATTCACTATGGAAGCAAGCGAATTGAAGAGAATGGTATCTTAGATCAGATTACCGCTTTGTTGGCAGAGCGGCAGCTGGAGTCTATAAAGCTGGGCGGCGTCCGTTGCAATCCTCAGGTTGAATTGGCTCAGAAAGGGGTAAGGCTCTGCAAAAAAGAAGGGGTGCAGCTGATTTTGGCCATCGGCGGAGGAAGTGTCATAGACTCGGCAAAGGCCATTGCTATGGGAGCTTGCTCGGAGGCACCTGTCTGGGATTTATATAAAAATGCGGTAAAAGTAGACCGGGCCCTACCGATCGGTGCCGTGGTAACCATACCCGCTTCTGCCAGTGAGTGCAATGGTATGTCGGTGTTGTCTAATGACCAGACAGGAGAAAAGCGGGCCTTGTATTGTCGTTATACCCTGCCCCGGTTTGCTATTCTCAATCCTGAGTACACCCTCAGTCTGCCGCGCTATAACACGGCGGTGGCGGCCGTGGATATTTTTTCCCATGCTTTTGAGCGGTATGTGGATTTGCGCCGGGGCAGCTTCCTCTGGGACGGTCTATGCGAATCGCTGATGCGTACGGTGGTGGAGTTGGCGTCTAAGCTGATGGCAAATCCAACAGACTACAACTTGCGAAGTGAGCTTATGTGGACGGCAGCTATGGCTCACAACAACATGCTGGGGCCGGGAGGAGACTTTGCCTGTCATGGGTTGGCTCATCCGCTGACGGGGGAGTACGGACTGGCTCATGGCGCTGCTTTAGCGATTATTCTGCCAGCCTGGTGCAGATATGTGAATCCCCGCCACCCAGAAAAATTTCAGGCCTTTGCACAGGGCGTCTGGGGAGTCGGCAGCGGGGAGGATGCGGTGGCTTGCCTTGTTGATTTTATAGAAAATTTGGGCTTGGCAGTAGATTTAAAAACCGTAGGTATCCATAGGCGAGACTCCAAGAAAGAAGCAAAACGGCTGGCGGCGATGGCTTGTCCGACGGGGAACTCGGTATTGGGAGGCGGCCTAGAACTTGTTGATCGAGAGTCTGCGGAGGCTATCTATGACTTGGCTTTTGAAGGGCCCATTGCGGGAATGAAAAGATCTTAAACTATTTAACAGGTTTAATTTAGATGGAAGGATGGAGTGGAATTCGGAATTGGCACACAATTTGCAATTAATAGGTCCGTAATGTAGCTATTATAAAAACAAACTAAATAGTAAAAGATGGGAGGTAGGTTATCAGATATAAGCTGATAACTGAAACGTTATGGCAAAATCAATTGTAGCGATAGCAAAAGATCCAAGTATAGATGTCATGGTAGACCAGGTGCTGAGGGACCTGGGCGGGGCAGAGACTCTAATTAAAAAGAATTCCACGGTTATTCTTAAGCCTAACGCCGGGCACCTTGGCGCGCCGGGGACCAGCATCAATACCAACCATGAAATGCTCCGCTCCGTCATTAAGGCGGTAAAGAAGGCGGGCGCTAAGAGAGTCATCGTCGGTGAGGCTGCGGCCATCGGCTGTGATACCATGGCTTGCTTTGAGTCGGCGGGACATGCGCAGGTAGCTAGAGAGGAAGGGGCAGAGCTGTATGACATCAAATCAGATAAGGACTTGGTAAAGGTCCAGATTCGAGATGCTCATTCTGATATTACCCATGTCATGCTGCCAAAGCTGTTGTTGGAGGCGGAGCACATTATTAACCTTCCGGTATTCAAATCCCACGCCAGTATGGTATTCAGCTGCGCTTTAAAAAACATTAAGGGCGTGGTTCAGGATAAGGTTCACTACGAAATGCATAAGACAAATCTGGCCATGGCTATGATGGATATTTGGTCTGTGGTCAAGGCGGACCTAACCATTGCGGATTTGATTTATCCAGCAGAGGGGTTTGGCCCGCATTCTGCAGTGCCTCTAGACTTTGGCTGCGTAGTAGCCAGCAAAGATCCGGTGGCCTTGGATGCCACGGCCTGTAGAATGGTAGGCTTGGATATCGATTTAGTGGATTACTTCGAGGCAGCTCGTCAGCGAGGACTGGGAACCAGCGATCCAGACAGCATTATCGTTAAAGGTAAGTCCATCGAAGAAGTTTACAAGAAAATGTGGCTGCCGTACCTTGAAAAGTTTGATACTTGGCCGGAATATAATATTATGCACGAAAATTCTTGCTCTAGCTGTCAGTCTCTGGTAGCCTTTACTATGGAAAAACTAAAGGCTTTAGGAGAATATGACAAAAATCAAGACGCCGTTATTGTGCTAGGCGCAAAGAAATCTATTCCAGAAGACATACCTCCTGAAAAATTAATTCTTTGTGGTAATTGTACAGCTAAATATAGAGGCCGGGGCGTAGCTGTCCACGGATGTCCGCCCTCAGAGCCCCACATTGCTTGGGCTATTATTGACCGCATGGATCAGACAGAGATTGGACCGGGATTCCGAGAAAGAATGGCAGCGGAAGAACCGATTTGGAACGCGTATATTGATAAGATTGTAGCAGAAAAGCGACAGAACGATAAGGTAACCGAATAAAGCAAATCAGAGCGAATAAGGTTTTAAAAATTGGAGGAAATTTTTTATGAGTGCAAAAAAACGCTTGTCTAGCGATAACACCAACTTAAGATTTGGCAAACATGGTTGGGGTATAATTTTTTACTGTATGATCATGTTTTTCCTGCTAATCGGCTTTTCGATAGACGGGTTGAATATTGTCGCACCGGCTTTTGCCGAAGAGCATGGACTGGAATACGCCGACGTGTTGTCCATGGCTACCTATGCCGGATTTGTAGGTCTTTTTGCTTATTATATCATCGGCAGGATTAACGTAAAGATTGGGGCCCGGTATACCTCCGGCATCTGCCTGATCGGTGCTGGCCTCTCCTATATGTTCTATGGCCATGCTCAGAGTCTGCTTCAATATGGCATTGGCTTGGCACTGGTGGTGAGCTTCATCAATGGGGCAGCCTACATAGCTGGAGGGTCTTTGGTGGTGCAGTGGTTCCCAAGGAAGAAAGGACTGGCTAACGGCCTGACTACTATGGGTCATCACATGGGTTCCGCTTTCTATGTTCCAATGATTGCATACCTGATTGGTTCAGTAGGCTTTGCCAAGGGAACCACCATGGCTGCCTTTATCGCCTTAGGGTTAGGAGTCATTGGACTCATTTTTATCCGCAATACGCCGCAGGAAAGAGGAATTTATCCAGACAATGTAAGTAAGGAGATTTACGAGGCGGAGTATTTTACAGAGACGGTAGATGAGACTTCCATTTGGACCGTACCGAAGTTGTTAAAGACAAAAGAACTGTGGCTGGTGGCAATGGTTGTAGGTATTAACCAGCTGGTGACCACCGGGGTCATGAGTCAGTTGGTTGTGCGAAATGTGGGTTTAGGTTTGTCTCAAAACACGGCTATCGCGCTGATGACGGTTTGTGCTGTCATTGGTTTTGCAGGGGGGTATGCGTTTGGTTGGATCGATCAGAAGCTAGGGGTTAAAAAAGCCATCCTCATCTTTCTGGCCTGGTACTGTGTGGCTCTGGCTATGAACATTACGGAAAATATGACGGCAGTATACATATCGGTATTTATGATGGGCTTTTCCATCGGCGGCGCAGCAAACTTTATTACCTCTCTGCCGGTATCTGTCTTTGGACGGCACGGCTTTGCCAAGGTTCACTCGGTATACTTTCCAATTATGAGTGCAATACTTTTCTCGAATTACACAATTAATGCCCAGGCCCTGAGACTGACGGGAAGCCTGAGAGGGTCTTACACCGTATTTTTAGGACTGCTGCTCTTTAATATGATTTTAATCAGCATCATTGATACGAAGAAATACAATAGAGATTACAAGAAAGAAGATGAACTTCTAAGCAAGTAAAGACTAGAAAAGGAGACAAGATGTTAGCAACAAGACGATCTAATCATAAAAATAAAGTTATTTTAACGGTGGCGCTGACCGGGGCAATACCAAGCAAGAAAGATAACCCTGGCCTGCCTACCCAGCCAGAGGAAATTGCACAGGCAGCGATTCAATGCTATGAAGCTGGGGCCAGTGTAGCACATATTCACGTGCGGGATGATGAAGATAAGTCCAGTATGTGTTTTGAAAAGTTTCAAGAGACTGTAACCCTTATACGGGCAGCCAAATGCCCTATTCTGTTGAACTTGACTACATCGGGCGCGCAGAATCAGACATACGAGGACCGGGTTCGGCCTTTTCGGGAGCTAAAGCCGGAGTTAGCTTCTTTTGATGCGGGCACGATGAACTGGCTCCATAGTGATGTATTTATGAACGAACCAAAGTTTCTAGAGTTTCTGGGAACAGAAATGCAAAAGGCCAATGTGAAGCCGGAGATTGAAATTTTTGATATGGGGATGTTAAACAATGCGCTCTACTACATCAAAAAAGGAATTATTAAAGAACCGCCGCACTTTCAGCTATGCCTCGGGGCTCCCGGCGGCATGGAAGCCACCACAGAGAGTCTGCTGTACTTAGTAAATCATCTGCCTGAAGATTGCACTTGGAGTACCTTTGGGATTGGCAAGGGAGCTATGGAAATCACTATGGCTGCTCTGGCGCTGGGAGGTAACATCCGGGTGGGCCTGGAGGATAATGTATTTTATCACTATGGGCAGTTGGCAAATTCCAATGTAGACTTTGTGGAACGGGTAAAAAGGCTGGCCCAGGAGATGAATAAGACCATCGCTACCCCAGAGGAAGCACGAGAGATTCTACGGTTGCAGTAAGAAAAAGGAGGCCTCTGGCTGAGGTCATAGAGAACGTGGATATATTGACAACAGGCAAAGCCCGGCGGTTACCGCCGGGCTTTAATGTCTTCATAATTAATATTGTACTGTTTAATTTTCCGTGAAACAGTAGAGGCGTTCACATGGAGAAGGGCGCCTGCTTCACGAAGGTTTTTCGTTTTTCGCAAAGCATCTTCGATTAAGGCCTTTTCATGGGATTCCACAGAGTCGTTTAAGGTTGCACCAGGACTTTCCGCAGCATGAGTGGTGTTGGAAATATCCAGAAGTCCCTTTATGAGGTCGTCGTCGGCCTGTCCGGTGCCAGAGCTGCAAATAGTCAAATATTCAATGACGTTTTCCAGCTCTCGAATATTACCTGGCCAGCTATAATGTTCAAAAAGCGTTATCTGTTCCGGGCTGAGAGCAATGTATTTGTGATGTTTTTCTGTGTACATTTTTACAAAAAAATCACAGAGGGGTTTGATATCCGCAATCCGCTCCCGTAAAGAAGGGATGTGGATAGGAATAACGTTCAGCCGATAGTAAAGGTCACTTCGGAACTCCCCTCGGGCGATTTTGTTTTTTAAATCGCTGTTGGTGGAAGCAATGAAGCGAATATCCAAAGAGATGGGCCTGGAACCACCGATTCGAGTGATTTCCTTGTTTTGAATAGCCCGCAGTAATTTTACTTGCAGATCCATGGGCATGTCGCCAATTTCGTCTAACAGCAGGGTGCCGTTGTTGGCTAACTCGAAGAGGCCTTGCTTGCCAGAGGCATTGGCACCAGAGAACGCCCCTTTATCGTATCCAAAGAGCTCTGACTCCAGCAGGTTGGCGGGAATAGAGGCACAATTTACTTTGATAAATGGCTTGTTGCACCGATTACTTTTCTTGTAGATTTCATCGGCGACAATTTCCTTCCCTACGCCAGACTCTCCAGTAATCAGTACCGTGGCATCGGTATCCGCCACCTTATCAATAATTTCCCAGACTTTTTTCAAGGAAATAGAGGCGCCTACCAGTCGGGCCGGTTCATTAGCGGGTCGCTCCATCAGCTGGATCGCGGACTTGGGCTCGCTCAGTGCAGCAAGGAATTTGCCATAGTCATCGTGGAGGGCGTGGAGGGATAGAATAGGCCGACTGCTGACTACCACTTGATGCAGGTTTTGCTGGTCGTCAAAAATGGGCACACCTACGGCGTAACCTGTACGGGGAGGGATGGTCCGATAGGTAGTAGAGAGACGAAAAATCTTTTTTTCGTGTTTGATGACGTCCAGAGCAGCACCCCCTGTAAAGACTTTATCCCGAATCAGGTCGGCAACAGAATGGGAGAGTACTTCCTCTGGCTCTATACCAGTGTTTTGAAGGTGGGCCGGATTTACGTATAGACAGACTCCATTTTTATCTGTGATAAAAATACTGTCATCCAGGGCATCCACGACTTCCTTAAAGTCAATGCCGGTATCTAAAAAAACACCCAAGTCATCGTAAACCTCTTTAATCAGCTCTTTGGACTGAGGGCCTTCTATTTGAGTCGCCAGCTTCTTTACCTTTTCTCTAATTTTGCAAATGGCTAATACCTGATCCATAACATCCTCCATTCTTACTTTAACTTTCTGCTTACTCCATAAACCCCAATATCATTCCTAGCTCTAGTATACCTCAGCATGTTGCAATAATGCAACGAAATACTGTTGTTGCAGGGTTTGTTGCAAGAAGACAAAGAAATAAAGAGGCGAAAGGCCTTATTTCTGGCATAAAGGGGTTGGCACGCTATTTGCTTTATATATAAGTGAATTTAATGCTACATTACACCTGTTAACCACATAACAAGGAGAAGCTAGTCCAGTGGGCGTTCGCAGTCAGCGGACTCATGGACCGATGAAAAAGGAGAAAGAAATGGGAAAATTAAAATTAGTTGATTTATCACATCCTTTTGGACAGGGAAATCCACTTTGGCCGTCAAACGGCGATTTTCATATTGACCGAGTACAGCATATGCCAATGCATTACAGATTACTGCAAACCTTTAACGATTTTCATATGCACAACAGCACACATGCCGACTCTCCGTCTCACGTTATTCCAGAAGGAGCCTATACCCACGAGCTGCCGCTGGAGAACTATTACGGAGACGCCGTTATCGTCAGCATTCCAAAGAAAAGATGGGAGCTAATCACGGTAGAGGATTTGGAAAATGCTACGCCGGAAATCCGCGAAGGCGATATCGTCATCATCAATACCGGAAGTCATAAGTATTGGGGCGAAAATGACAATTACTTTATGTACAGCCCAGGGTTGTCCATCGAAGGGGCTAAATGGCTGGTAGAGAAGAAAATCAAAGGCTTGGGCGTGGATATGCAGGCGCTGGACCACCCGTGCTATACATACATGATTGACCACGGTCCGGGACCATTTGTGCCAAGGCTTATCGACGAATATACCAAAGAGTTCGGCCATCCGCCAATCGAGGATTTCCCAGAATGGGAGCCGGTTCACGATATCCTGCTCAGAAACAATGTCATGGGTTTTGAAAATGTAGGCGGTGACATCGAGATGGTCACAGGAAAGAGATGCACCATCTCCGCCTTCCCATTGAGATGGTGGAAGGGTGATGGTTCCATTGTCCGCATGGTAGCCTTTATTGATGAGGATGACGTGGTACCGGGTGTAACCACCAGAGAATATAAGTATGGGGTATATTAATCGATGACATCATGTAAAAAAATCGCCGTTTTAGGTGCAGGAAAAATGGGTTTGGGTATCACCCAGCTGTTTGCCAGCAAAGGCCATCCGGTTAAAGTCATCTACGTCTTTGACGACAAGAAGCGCGGCAATGCCCTGGATATTTTAAAAGATAATCTGAATACCCTATACGAAAATGGGGTCATTCAACAGGAACAGATTCAGGAGACCCTGGACCGGATTACCTTTACAGAGAGTCTGGAGGAAGCAGCGGACTTCGCCGATATCATCTTTGAATGTATTGTAGAGGACTTGCAGGTAAAGCAGCATTATTTTGAACAGCTGGACCGGCTTTGTCCGGCTAGTACCGTTCTGGCGTCCAACACCTCGGCCATCAGCATTACAGAAATTGCAGAAAATGCAGAGCACAAGGAACGGATTATCGGTACCCATTATTGGAATCCCGCTTATCTGATTCCTTTGGTAGAAGTCATTCGCACGAAATATGTATCAGAAGAGACGGTATCTGCTACCTATGAACTTTTGGCGGAGGTAGGCAAGAAGCCGGTTATTGTGAAAAAGGATGTACCGGGCTTTCTGGCCAACCGTATGCAGCATGCCCTATTTAGGGAGGCTCTGTCCATCGTGGAACAGGGTATCGCCGAACCGAAGGATGTAGATGATGCCATCAAATATGGATTTGGTATGCGCCTGGGGATTTCTGCACCAATGGAGGTCATGGATATGGGCGGATTGGATTTAACGTATTCTATCCACAACTATTTATTTCCGCATTTGGAAGATTCCCACCAGCCGCTGGCCTATCTGACAGAACGGATGGAGAAGGGAGAGCTGGGCTTTAAAACGGGAAAAGGCTTACAAGAATGGCCGCCGGAAAAAATTGCTCAAACTCAGAAAAATCTTACAGAAGGGCTGATTAAAGTGGCGAAAGCCCTAGATCGGCTGTAAGCAAGGTGTCTTTGACGGCAGGGCATCGGCGCCCTGCTGCTGAAGACGTGGATAAAAACCTGAAAGGAGACCGTTATATGGGCAGAGAAGCCGCTTTATACGAGACGAGGATGACGGCCCTCTATGAGTCGAGAGAAGAGCTTCAAGAGCTGTTCAGCGATACTTTCATGCAGACCTATACCAACTTTAACACCTTTGAGGAATTTACCTTTTCAGGAGCCGTCTTTGTTGACTGGAAAGCTGATTTTATCGTGGAAGACAGAAAGGCTTTTGATTGCTGCGTCAAAGGGAAGACCTCCTTTGATACCTGGGCACAGATGTATGAGAAAGCATATGAATTAAGAGGAAAATAAGATGAAGATACTTTATATAGATTGCTCCTCTGGCATCAGCGGAGACATGACTTTGGGCGCTTTGGCAGACGTTAGCGGACAAGAGAAATACTTGATGGAGGAATTAAAAAAGTTAAATCTTCCTGGGTATGAACTAATCATAGAAAAGAAGAGAAAAAACGCCATTCAGATGACGGATGTAGATGTACGTATTACTGCTCAAGAGGAAGAAGAGGAACGAAACTTCTATGAGATTTGCCAGATTATTGACGCCAGCGGCGTTACCGATAAGGCGAAGACACTAAGTAAGAAGATTTTCCTGGAGATTGCAGAAGCAGAGGCTAAGGTTCACGGAAAGCCTTTGGAGCACGTTCACTTTCACGAAGTAGGAGCAGTTGATTCCATTGTGGATATTGTGGGTACTGCCATTTTGGTGGATTGGATAAACCCCGATAAGATTATATTTTCTCCGCTCCACGATGGACATGGTTTCGTCACGTGCAGGCATGGCATTATTCCGGTGCCTGTACCCGCTGTAGCGGCCATGCTGGAAGGCAGCGGTATCCCAGTGATTAGTGAAGAGGTGGACACCGAGCTAGTCACGCCGACGGGCTGTGGTATTGTTAAGTGCCTGGCAGATGAAATCGGTTCGGTGAAGGAAGGCTGGACGATTGACAAGGTGGGTTATGGCATGGGTAAGAAGGAGACCGGGCTTTTCGGTGCTCTGCGGATGATGCTCGGAACCTCTATATAAGTTGTATAGAAATAAATTTCTATAAATTTCACAATAATTCCTTTTACTAAAACGAAAGCGAAGGCCTCTTTTTCTACCTGTTTTACAGGCTGGAGATAGAGGCCTTCGCTTTTTCCGTCATATAGGAGATAAAAGCAGAGACGGAATCTGTTAGAAATCGATCTTTGTGATGGGCAAGGTAAATGATTCGATGATTTAGGGGGGAATGAATCGGTATTACCGCCAAGTCAAACTGTCGCAGCAGCGGTGTATCGGCTACTACGGCCATGCCAAAGTTATGATGGACCATGCCTCCAATCGTGGTTTCGTCGTCAAAGGTCCGAATAATATCTGGCACCACCTGATGTTCTTGAAACATATTTCGCACCGCCTTGCCAATGGGAAGGGCTGGTCGATAGGTCATAAAGGGATGGTCTTCTAACTCTTCTGGATCCACCCATTCTTTCTGGGCAAATTCGTGGTCTTTTCTGGCAATAACGACGAAGTTTTGAATAAATACCGGGATATAAACTAAAGAGGATTCATTTTCATCCATGGAGCAGATTCCTAAGTCATAAGTTCCATTTCTGACACCTTCAATCACCTCTTTTGTATAATTAGGGAAAATTTGAAAATCCGTCTGTGGGTGCACAGTTAGATACTCCTGAATCATACGGGGCATGAAATCCCCTGTCATAGTGGGAATGACTCCCATGTCGATGTGCCCCGTTTCCACACTGCTGTGCTTTTTTAGCAGTTGGACTCCTGTTTCAATCTCGGTGAGACCTTTTGATACATGGCGGTAAAACTCTTTGCCATATTTGGTTAATACGACGTTTCGCCCTTGCTTCTGAAAGAGGGGGGTACCCAGCTCCTGTTCCAAGCTGGAAATGGCATAGCTCAGGCTAGGTTGACTGATGAACAGCTCTGAGGAGGCCTTGGTATAATGCTGCAATTCTGCCAGCTTTTTAAAATAGGTCAGTTGTCTCAGATTCATTTTTTACTCTCTTTTTATGTGGGTGTAAAGGCTTCTTTTTTGATTATATCGATACCTATAGACAATGTCTATAAATTTGCAGAAATATTGGTATTAGTATTTCCGATAACGATAAGCTAAAATGAGCCAACGGTGTGAAAAAAATAACGAGACACCAACCTACATAAAAAAGTATGAAGAAGGAGAAAACCCATGGATTTAGTCACACAAAAAACGGAGGAGAACAGAGTACTTATTTTCTCGGCAGCATTTATTGTTATATTCTGCTGTTCTGCTTCCGCAGCATTTTCAGTTTTTTCAGTACCCCTTCAAAACGCTACGGGGGCTAATGCGGCTCAAGTCGCCCTAACCCTGACCATCTATCAGTCTTTCATGGCCTTGTTCGGGATTATTTCGGGAAAGATTGTAGACCGATTTGGTCCGCGGATGTTGATGTACGCAGGCGGGCTTATTTTTGGCTTGGGCTGGCTGTTGACGGCCTTTGTAAACACCTTGCCGCTGCTGTATTTAACTTGTGGCTTTATTGCTGGTGCAGGAAACGGGCTCTTGTACAATCCATCCATCAACACGGCCTTAAAGTGGTATCCGGAAAAGAGAGGAACGATGTCCGGTATTCTGCTAGGATCGGCATCCTTAGGACCTTTGGTCCTAGCCAAAGCAGGCGCGTTGCTTTGTGAACAATTTGGCACAAAAGGTTTTATTTATATTGGTCTGGCCTACTGGATTCTAATCTGGTTAGTGGGCTGGAAGATGAAAGCCCCAGAAGCGGGCTGGAAACCAGCAGGGTTTCAGCAGCTGGCTGCCAGCGGGGTTACATCTCTGCAACGGGATTTTACCCCAGGCGAGATGCTCCGCACAGGCAAGTTCTGGCTCATGCTAGTGCTCTTTGCTATATCCTGCACATCAGGTATTATGATGATTGGTTCATTGTCCAAGATTGCTCAGATACAACTGGCTATTACCCCTTTAGCTGCTGCTAACTTTGTAGCTATTAACTGCCTGTCCAACTTTTGCGGACGATTGATTGTAGGGCGGTTCTGTGATAAGACCGGAGAACTGAAGACTTTGCTGGGAATTTTGGTGGTGACTATTATCGGCCTGTTTGGCTTAAGAATAGCTACCACGCAAATGCTCTTCATTTTCTTCCTAATTCTGTTGGGGGCTTCTTTCGGCGGCGTGCTGGTGGTATTTCCACCATTGACTTCAAAGACTTTTGGCGTAAAGAACTTCGGTATCAATTACGGCATCATGTTTTTTGCTTATGCGATTGGCTCCCTGGTGGGACCACAGATTGCAGCCAATGCGGTTAACGACAGCCTGGGAGTCCACGCTTACAGCATGGCCTATATAGTCGCCATCGGTGTGGCGGCACTTGGTATTCTAGTAGACGTCATCATGATAATCAGTCAAAGCGGTAAAAAAGCGATACAATAAATATTTAATGGAGGTAAATTATGGAGTACATTAACGTAAAAGGTGTGAAGAAACCTGCATCAAAATTGGTTATGGGTACGGCTTGGTTCAGTCCGGACTTCGAGGATGAAATTTTTAAGATGTTAGACCTTTATGTGGAAAGCGGCGGAAACGTTATCGACACAGGCCGTTTTTATGGAATCGCTCGTTCCGAAGGTATTTTGAAAAAGTGGTTTGATTCCAGGAATAATCGGAAGGATTTGATTATCGTGGATAAGTGCTGTCACCCTATCATTACCCCGGATGGTGTTCATCATCCAGAATATTGGCGAGTAAAGCCAGATTTGATTACCGATGATCTGCATTACAGCTTGTTTCATACTGGCTGCGATTTCTTTGATATTTACCTGCTTCATCGAGATGAGCCAAAGCTGCCTGTATCTGAAATCATCGATCGGCTGGAAATGCATCGTCAGGAAGGCCTGATTGGAGCATATGGCTTCTCTAATTGGGAGCTTGACCGGGTGAAAGAAGCTTACGAATACTGCCAGGAAAAGGGTTACACTGGTTTAGCAGTAAATAATCCTTCTTATTCCCTTGCCAAGGTACGTACTGCCCGGTGGCCGGGAACCGTGTATGCAGACGATGAATATGCTGCATGGCATGAAGGCAAAGACATCACGTTGTTTAGCTGGGCGGCCCAGGCACACGGCTTCTTTGCCGATATTTACCCTCGAGATGGCAGTGCGCCGAAAGATATTCAGGAAGCCTTCTTCTATGATGACAATTTTGAACGGTTAAAGAGAGCTCAGGAATTGGGCAAAGAAAAGGGTGTAGACTCCATCAATATTGCCTTAGCATACGTGCTTTGTCAGCCTGCTGGTGTAGCTGCTATCATTGGCAGCAGAAGTCGAAAGGAATTTGATTCTTGTATTCAGACTCTGAATGTAAAGCTGTCTAAAGCAGAGTTGGATTACCTGTCTTTAAAGTCTGATTGTTTATAGGTAAAGGTGTAAGCTTTACCCTGTTATATAAAATTACTATGGCCAAAGGAAGTGCCATAGTAATTTTTTTTTGGTATAATGAACCTATGTGGTTATAAGGTAATATGAAAGCAGTATGGCAAAAATCTTGCATTGAAATAGTACTATTTTAATCTGTATTGGAGACAACGGTGTTGTCTCTTGGGGCATTGCCGAGAGAAAAATAGTGTAAACAAGGAGAAAAAGATCATGGAAAATACAGCAAAAGAATATATGAAGAAGTATGAGCAGTTAAAAGAGGAACTGAAGAAGCTGGGCAGTGTGTCGGTAGCCTTTTCCGGCGGAGTGGACTCTACGCTGCTGGTATATGCGGCTAAGGAGGCGTTGGGCGATCAAGCGTCAGCGATCATCTGCAAGTCAGCTTTTGTACCGGATCGGGAATATGAAGAGGCCGTGGCTTTTGCAGAAGCTCACCAGATTCCGTACCAGGTGCTGAGTATGGAGGTGCTGTCTGTGGAAGGTTTGGAGGACAACCCAGAGAATCGATGTTATCTGTGCAAGAAGGCCATTTTTTCTGCCATCTTGGAAAAGAGCAAGGAGATGGGCAGGAAGTTTGTAGCCGAAGGGTCCAATATGGACGATGCATCTGATTACCGCCCGGGGAAAAAAGCGATTATTGAGCTTCAAGTGACCAGCCCGTTGTATGCAGTAGGCCTGTATAAGGCAGAAATTCGTCAGATTTCTAAGGAGCTGGGGCTGCCAACCTGGGATAAACCGTCCTATGCCTGTCTGGCTTCCCGGTTTGTCTATGGGGAGACTCTGACCTTGGAAAGGCTGAAGAGAGTAGAGCTGGCAGAAGAATTTCTGCGAGGCTTAGGGTATCGGCAGCTGCGGGTACGGGCCCATGGAGACTTGGCCAGAATTGAGTTAGAGGAAGCTGATTTTGACAGCATGATGGAAAAGAGTCGACGACAGGTCGTTCACCAGAAATTCAAAGAGCTGGGATTTCAGTACATATCGCTGGATTTGCAGGGCTACAAGATGGGCAACATGAACGCAGGGCTACAGTAAATAGAAAATGGCTATTTTCTGGGCGTGTGCTTTATAGAGAATTCTGTATTATAAGAATAGAGGTTAAAATCTCTATTCTTATTTTTGTGATTGAAAGGAATGGATTATGTTGAAAACGTTATTGCTGTTTACCCCCTTCCTTTTGTTTATAGCTATGAGTATTTTTTCAATATGGATTGTTTGGCATGCTATTAAACATATAAAAAACAAATAATATAGAGGTTTTAAAAATTGAAGATTGGAAAAGGTAAAAAATTTAAAATCGTATTGACAGGAAATATAACTGAGAATATAATAGTTGAAAGATTATACAACTATTTAACTTATGAGGGGTGATCTTATGTGCGCTTATGAACCGGATATTGACCGATGTGATTGTAACACGATTCACGAAGAAGTTGTAAATGATGTTCGTGAACATATGCCAGAGGAGGATACGCTCCTTGATTTAGCGGATATTTTTAAAGTATTTAGTGATTCTACGCGGGTAAAAATTCTTTATGCTCTGTTTCGCGCAGAAATGTGCGTCTGTGATATTGCTGTTCTTTTAGGTACTACAAAATCCTCCATTTCACATCAGCTTCGAATTTTAAAACAAGTAAAGCTGGTAAAATATCGAAAGGATGGGCGTGTGGTCTATTACTCTCTTGCGGACGAACATGTTAAGAGCATTTTCAAAGAAGGACTTATTCATGTCTGCGAAAAATAATATTTTAATATTTAACAGGGGCTGTTCTTGTAGACCATTTTGGCTGTACAGGAGCAGCATAAAGTCTTATTTATTCATAGGGAAGGGGGAGCTAAAATGCAATCTGTCATTTTTACTATATTTGGACTTCTGATTGGCCTTGCTGTATGTGGAGCAGGAATTTATTATTGGAGTAAAGAAAAATATGACCAAGAATCAGTTAGGATTTATCGTATCGTTACATTGATAGGAGCTGTAATTACGATTGGTTTGGCCGCAAAAATCGGTATTCTTGGACTTTAAGCATATTTTTTTTTGCCAATTAGTGGAATAGTTGTACAATAATATACATAAGGAGATGATGATATGGCTGCAATGAAAAAAGAGTATATACTGGAGGGACTCTGTTGCGGTAACTGCGCGGCGAAAATTGAGCGGGATATTGGAAAAATTGGCGGTGTGTCCTTTGCAGCCGTCGATTTTGTATCCAAAACTCTCACCATGGAAATTGCCGAAGGTACAACTGTAAACAGTCTTGCTGCTCAGGCAGATGCCATTGTCAGACGTCACGACTCTCAAGTTGTGGTGAAAGAAAATTCTTCTAGTTATTTGATTAATTCTAATTCCTTAGCAATATCCAAGTTTACTTCTAAGACATTGACGGTTATTTCACCGAAAATACCAAACAGTCTACCCTGCGTATGCTGTTGAATGATACCCTCTAATTGTTCCTGCGATAATCCAGTTGATTCAACTAGAGCTGGAATCTGAATAGATGCCGATTCTGGACTGATGTGTGGATCAAGGCCAGAACCTGATGCTGTCAGTAAATCTGTTGGGATATCCTCTTTGGAAATAGAAGGACTTACAGCTAGAAATTCCGCAATGTCGGCTTCTACGCGTTTTGTAAGTTTAGGATTGGTTGCAGCATAGTTTTTGGAACCCGAACTGATACCGGTGTAAGTTCCATCAGCCTTTTCTTCCTGTGTATAGGTGTTATAACCCACAGCGGAAGGGCGATTTTTCATGAAGCGCTGGTCTGTAAAATCCTGTCCGACCAGCTCTGAACCTATTGCTTGCCCATCAAAAACAAGGAGACTGCCATTTGCCTGATATGGAAAGAGAAGTTGACTAATTCCAGTAAGCAAAAGGGGATAAGCCAGCCCGCAGATTAGGAGCATTGTTACTGTAATAAGCAGTGGTTTCTTGATTCCTTTCAAAGATTTAATCATATTCGATAACCTCCAATTCTATAATTAGGGCATTTACGCCACAAATACACGATTTTTGTTTAGTCTACGGTTTTAGCATCAAGCAGACCCTTATAATCCAAAGACTGCCAATAAGGGAGTAATCAAAATATCGATCAGTTTGATACCAATAAAAGGTGCTGCGATACCACCAAGTCCATAGATTAGCATGTTACGAGTTAACAGCTTTTCAGCGCGCAGCGGTCTATATTTTACACCTTTCATTGCCAAGGGAATCAGCAGCGGAATGATAATCGCGTTGAAAATCAAGGCAGATAAAATCGCACTGTACGGTGTGGAAAGAGCCATGATGTTCAGCGTTTGCATCTGGGGAATCACCACCATGAACATGGCAGGGATAATCGCAAAATATTTAGCAATATCGTTGGAGATGCTGAATGTTGTAAGCGAGCCACGTGTAATTAAAAGCTGTTTACCAATTTCTACCACATCCAAAATCTTGGTAGGATCGGAGTCCAGGTCAATCATATTGGCTGCTTCTTTGGCTGACTGAGTTCCGCTGTTCATCGCAATACCCACATTGGCCTGTGCCAAAGCAGGAGCATCATTGGTGCCGTCACCTGTCATAGCAACTATCTTGCCTTCGGATTGCTCAGCTTGGATTGCCTGAATCTTATCTTCGGGCTTACATTCAGCAATAAAGCTGTCCACACCGGCTTCCTGCGCAATGGTAGCCGCCGTCAGGGGGTTATCTCCAGTACACATAATGGTCTTAATACCAATTTCCCGGAGTCTTGCAAATCGCTCCACAAGACCTTCTTTTATTGTGTCCTTTAGATAGATAACACCTAAAATACGTTTATCAACAGAGACCACCAGTGGCGTACCACCAAGCTTAGCGATTTCAGTTACTCGCGCTTCCAGGTCCTTTGGACCAGAACCACCCAGCTCTTGTACATATTTCTGAATGGAATCAGAAGCACCTTTTCGAATTTTGGTTCCATCAGGGAGATTAACACCGCTCATGCGTGTCTGTGCAGTGAATTCTACAAACTCCATGCCACTGATGGGGTGATCCGTTTTGCCACTCAGCCGTGCTCCCAGCTGAACAACAGATTTTCCTTCAGGGGTATCATCTTTGAGGGAACTAAGCACAGAAAAATGAATCAACTCCTGTTCGCTAACGCCATCTACAGGAATGAATTTTGCAGCCATTCGGTTGCCATAGGTAATAGTGCCTGTCTTGTCTAAAATCATGGTATCCACATCGCCGCAGGCTTCCACCGCTTTACCAGACATAGCAATCACATTAAATCGTGTTACCCGATCCATTCCTGCAATGCCGATTGCTGACAACAAGCCACCAATGGTTGTAGGAATCAAGCATACTGTCAGAGCAATCAATGTGCATAGTTGAAGCCTAACGCCACTGTAGAGCGCAATAGGGTATAGCGTAACAACAACAATTAAAAAAATGAGGGTCAGGCTTACCAGCAGCGTATTTAATGCAATTTCATTAGGCGTTTTTTTGCGGGAAGCTCCTTCTACTAAAGAAATCATTTTGTCCAAAAAGGATTCTCCGGGATTGGAAGTAATCCGGATTTTTAACCAGTCACTGGATACGGTTGTACCACCCGTAACAGATGAAAAATCACCACCGCTCTCTTTGAGTACAGGTGCAGATTCGCCGGTAATAGCAGACTCATCGACAGAAGCGATTCCTTCCATCACCTCACCATCATTGGGAATTAACTCTCCTGCCTTAACTAGTACCATATCCCCCTTTTTCAAAGAGCTGGCACTTACGATTGTTTCCGTTTCATCCATGTTCAAAATTCGGGCCTGCATATCTTTTTGCGTTTTTTTCAGACTTTCTGCCTGTGCTTTACCCCGTCCTTCTGCAACGGATTCCGCAAAATTAGCAAAGAGTACAGTAATAAAAAGGATTATGGATATGATAAGGTTGTACCCACGCAAATTATTTCCTTCATCTCCAAATAGGCTCGGAAAAAAGCAAAGCAATAGTGTTGTGAGAAAACCTATTTCTACTACAAACATGACAGGATTTTTAATCATGTACCAGGGGTTTATCTTTGTAAAGGCTCCTATAATAGAGGATTTCAGAATATCCGCTGTAATTAATTTTGTTTTCTTTTCATTGTGCATAATAATACCCCCTTAATGCCACAAAGCTATGTGTTCGGCCACTGGGCCAAGAATCAGTGCCGGGAAAAACGTCAGTGCAGCAATAACAAGCACCACCATAAATAAAGCGACTGCAAATGTGCTCGTATCAGTTCTCAACGTGCCGATAGATTCACTGACAGGGTGCTTCATCATCAGTGAATTGGCTATAGCCAGAGAGATGATGATGGATAGATAACGACCGAAGAACATGGTAAGCCCCGTGGTGATATTCCAAAAAAGGGTGTTATCAATTAATCCTTCAAAACCGGAACCATTGTTGGCAGAAGAAGATGCAAATTCATATAAGACTTGGGTTAACCCATGGTGGCCTGAATTGCTGATTCCTGCTAAACCTGCCGGGATGGTCACGGCCAATGCTGTGAAAGTCAGAATCAGCAGTGGATGAATCATGATACCGAGCGCAGTCAGTTTCATTTCCCGGCCTTCAATTTTCTTTGCTAAATACTCTGGCGTGCGCCCTACCATTAGTCCGCAGATGAACACAGTCAGAATCACATACAGAAGCATATTTAAGAGGCCAACACCCTTGCCGCCGAATACCATGTTAAGCATCATATTTACAAGGGGAACCAGTCCCCCAAGAGGTGTCAGCGTATCATGCATATTATTAATGCTGCCGGTGGTAAAGGCTGTTGTTACAGCTGTAAATAATGAGGACTGTGTGATCCCGAAGCGCATCTCCTTGCCCTCCATGTTACCCATGCTTTGACTGAGACCTGCTTGCTCCAGCGCAGGATTTCCAGCTTGTTCTGCATTAAAGCAAACGGCGAGGCCTATCATAAAAAGGAGAAGCATAACTGTAAAAATAGGCTTTGCTTCACTACCCAAAAATAAAATTTTAGCCGCCTGATTTTTTTTATTTTTCTCTTTTGTATGACTTCTCACCATGAGACCAAACATGATTACACAAGCACCGGGCAGAAGCATCATGGACAACATCTCCAACATGTTAGTAAAGACCGTTGGATTTTCTAACGGTGTTGCTGAGTTTGCGCCAAGAAACCCGCCGCCGTTGGTACCAATATGCTTAATGGATTCCAATGCAGCAATTGGACCCATGGCAATGTCTTGATATTTTCCCTCAATAGTTTGAACGGTTATATTCGGTGACAAATTTTGTACTACACCTTGGGAAACCAAAAGTAACCCCACAATCAGGGAAAGCGGAAGAAGAACACGTGTCGTAATACGAACAATATCTGCATAAAAGTTACCCATAGCTTTAACTTTGCCGGAAAAAGCTCGGACAGCGGCCACAGCTACAGCGTATCCAGTGGCGGCGGAAGTAAACATCATAAAAATAATCACCACCATCTGGCTTAAATATGAAAGGCCAGATTCACCAGAATAATGCTGAAGGTTCGTATTGGTAATAAAGCTAATTATCGTGTTGAAAGACAGGCTGGGGTCCATTCCTGCGACACTGTTAGGATTAAAAATCGGCAATGCCTGTAGTCTCAAAATCAGATATCCGACAAATACCATCATTCCATTGGTTGCCAGCATAGCAAAAGCATACTGTTTCCAATTCATTTCTTTTTGGTCGATGCCGCAGGTCCGATAAATCACATTGTCCACCCGGTCAAAAATCGGATCGGCAAAGGTTCGCTGCCCCACGGCAATATGGTACATATATTTCCCCATTGGGAGAATTGCAGCAATAAAGAGTACTAGAAATAATACAATTTGCAACATATTCGATTCCACCTTTCCATTAAAATTTCTCGGGATTTATAAGAGCATATACCAAATATGTCGCTAACCCCACAATTAAAATCCCCAAAATAATCATGAATTTTCCTCCTCTAAGACTTTTCTACTAGATGTCCACACCAATCAGCAAAGCATTTTATCAATAGATAGCAGATTGCAAGGGTACCAACCATCATTAAATCCATTACAAAATTCATTACAACTCCTCCTTTGACTTATTTGCTATTAATTAAAGTAACATATCCATCATAAGCTTGGGATTAGGATTTTTCGATACGTATTAAGATAACATTAAGGATACACGTATATCCTATATTGCTTTTTTAACCTAGAGATAATCTCTATTTTTTTATGGAACTATTTAAGTAGAATGGAATCTGCATCACTTCATCTTTATTTAATCTTAATGCCAAGCTAAAATTCATAATACAATAGTAATCTTTTGCGTGATATACTTATACAAAATAGTTTCTCAGAGAGGGCGAGTTTGAAATGGCTGGTAATAAGAATGATTTCCATATGAATTCTAATCCGCTTTATGCTACACCAAATAAAAAAAAGCGGGGACTGTTGAAGATCTATTTTGGTTACGCCGCTGGTGTTGGAAAAACTTCCACAATGCTAAAAGACGCTCATGAAATGAGAAGTAATGGTGTGGACGTCGTCGCTGGATACATTGAACCACATGCTCGTCCAGAAACAGCAACCCTTTTAAAAGGATTTGAAACGCTGCCTTCTTTGGAGATAACCTATAAGAACGTAACAATAAAGGAATTTGATTTGGATGGTGCTCTTTGCAGAATGCCTGAACTGATTTTGGTGGATGAGTTAGCCCACACAAATGCTGAGGGCAGCCGCCATACGAAAAGGTATCAAGATGTTGAGGAACTCTTGCGTGCAGGTATTGATGTATATACTACCATCAATGTGCAGCATATAGAGAGTCTTAACGATGTAGTGGCGTCTATTACAGGTATTACCGTAAGAGAAAGAATTCCAGATAGCGTCTTTGATAGTGCAGATCAAATTGAAGTGGTTGATATTGAACCAGATGAGCTAATTGAACGCCTTAACAAAGGAAAAATTTATCGAGAAGAACAAGCTCAGCGAGCACTTTCAAATTTTTTTACTAAAGAAAAATTAATTGCACTTCGTGAGATTGCACTTCGCCGCACGGCCGACCAGGTCAACCGAATAGCATCTCAAAATTTAGAGACAGCTAAAAATAACGGTGCTTATTCAAATGAGCATATATTAGTTTGCTTATCCTCAGCTTCTTCAAATGCTAAGGTAATTCGTACAGCTGCAAGAATGGCGGATGCCTTCCACGGTGCGTTTACCGCACTTTTTGTAGAGACACCGAAAACATTAGGAATGGAAGATAAAGACAAGACAAGTCTCAGGGAACATTTTCGGTTGGCTGAGCAATTGGGGGCACAAATTGCCACGGTATATGGAGAAGATGTCCCTGGACAGATTGCAGAGTATGCCAAGGTGAGCCGTGTTTCTAAAATCGTTATGGGCCGTTCCAGTCATATAAAAAAAAGGTTTGGAAAGTCTAATTTTGTGGATAAACTGTCTGCACTTGCCCCCAATTTAGATATTTACATCATTCCGGATATGCAGTCCTCCTTTCATTTGCGGACACCTAAATTTTCAAAACAAGTAAACCTTTCACTGGTGGATTCTTTAAAGACAATAGGCATTTTAATAGCCTGCACATTGGTTGGGCTATGGTTTGACTATCTTGGTTTTACCGAAGCGAACATCATCACGGCGTATATCTTAGGTGTATTACTGAACGCAATTATCACCAGAGGTCAAATATATAGTGCAGCTTCCTCTGTTTTAAGTGTGTTGATATTTAATTTTGTTTTTACTGAACCAAGGTTCTCTTTAGAAGCGACTATTCCAGGATACCCGGTTACTTTTATTGTTATGTTGACGGCGGCGATTATTACCAGTACACTTACGAAGCGTGTAAAAGAGCAGGCCCGTCAGGCGGTAGAGAAAGCTTATCGGACAGAGGTTCTTTTAGGTACAAGCCGTAAATTACAGCAGGCCAGCAACCAAGTTGAAATTCTGAGTGAAACTGCACAGCAATTAGTAAGGCTATTGGATAGAACCGTAGTCTTTTATGCTGCACAAGAAGATTGTCTATCGGAGCCCTTGTTTTTTTCTGTTGGAGAAGCAAGTAATCAGTTACAAGTTTACACGAAGGCAGATGAACGTGCTGTGGCAGAATGGGTATATAAAAATAATAAACATGCAGGAGCTACAACTAATACTCTTTCTGCCTCAAAATGCCTATATCTTGCGGTACGCGGAAGGGATAAGGTCTTTGCTGTTGCAGGAATTGCCGTGAATAAGCAGATGCCTTTAGAGGCCTTTGAAAAAAGCTTGGTAATCGCTATGCTGGGAGAATGTGCACTTGCACTGGAAAAAGAATGGCTGCACGAAACTCAAAAGCAAATTTCCATACAAATGCAACAAGAACAGCTTCGGGCCAATCTACTTCGAGCTATTTCTCACGATTTGAGAACACCACTCACCAGCATTTCAGGCAATGCAGGGATTCTAAGAGGCAATTCTCAAATTTTGAGTGAGGAACAAAAGCAGGCACTCTATACCGATATTTTTGATGATTCGATGTGGCTGATTAATCTGGTAGAGAATCTACTCTCCATTACCCGAATAGATAATGGGACAATGAACCTAGATATGCGTCCGGAGCTTTTAGACGAGGTAATTACAGAAGCGTTGCTTCATATTAATCGAAGAAGTGCAGAGCATACGATTGAGACTGCATTGGAGGAAGAATTTTTAATGGCTAGAATGGATTCCAGGCTGATTATTCAAGTGATTATTAATATTGTGGACAATGCAATTAAATATACACAGCAGGATTCATGCATTACCATTTCAGTAAAAAGAGACCGAGAATTTGTTCGTGTAGAAATAGCTGATAATGGTTCTGGACTTTCAGATGATGTCAAAGACAAATTGTTTGATATGTTTTATACGGGTGAGAATATCAGTGCAGATAGTCGGCGTGGACTTGGTTTGGGATTGCCATTATGTAAATCTATTGTTAATGCGCATGGCGGTTCCATTTATGTAAGAGACAATACACCACAAGGAACAATATTTGGATTTACGTTACAGGCAGAGGAGGTGTATCTTCATGAATAAGCCATTGATTTTGGTGGTTGAGGATGATAAGGCCGTTCAAAAGTTGATTACAACTACTTTAGAAACACAAAATTATCAGTACCACACAGCAGGAACGGGAGAAAGTTCAATTCTTGAGGCTGTTACTAAGCAGCCGGATATTATGATTCTAGACTTAGGGCTTCCAGACATGGACGGGGTGGATATTATAAAAAAAGTTCGGACATGGTCTAATATGCCTATTATTGTAGTAAGCGCACGAAGTGAAGACCGTGACAAGATTAGTGCACTTGATGCCGGCGCAGACGATTATCTGACAAAACCCTTTAGTGTGGATGAACTTTTGGCACGGCTCCGAGTTAGCTTGCGCAGAGTACGTTATGATAATGCAAAGCTGCAAAAGGATGCGACGGTCTTCTTAAATGGCAACCTAAAGGTTGATTATGCCGCGGGTTGTGCGTGGCTGGATGGCGAGGAAGTTCACTTAACTCCTATGGAATATAAACTGCTTTGCTTGCTGGCAAAGAATGTTGGCAAAGTTTTAACACACAATTTTATCATCCATGAGATTTGGGGGAACTACTATAGCGATATTCCGGCACTACGTGTTTTTATGGCAACATTACGCAAAAAAATTGAAAAAAATTCTTCACAGCCGAAGTATATACAGACGCATATTGGTGTTGGATATCGTATGCTGCGGGTAGGGGATGATGGTAAATCAAGCTGATTGAGCAAAATACATTTTTAAATGTTATGGGTTGACCAGTTTGTTGTGGACAAGGCGGGTTATAAGATAAACTTATGGCCGGGTATCATCTTCAAGTATTAACACATATTTTTTGAGTATGATATGATTGATTTTGTCAAGAAAATGATTCGGCAGGCTGCTTTTATAAACAAATCTGAAAGCAGCGGGCTTAAATCAACACTTTATTGGGAGGTAAATGATATGAAAAATTTTAAGGATTGTATGATGAGAGATGTCTGTCTGTGTATGGGCAAAAACTTAATGAATACAGAAATAATGAGAACAGCGCGAATGTGTATTGCTGGATAAAATAAAGCAAGCAAATAGGATGGGCGACACATATGGAGACTGTTTCACAAAAAAATTTACGTTTATGTGGAAGCAGTTTTTTTAATCCCCAGATTGTTTTAAAGGAGTTCTTGAATGGATAAAAATAGTTTGGCAGAACATAAGGATGTGACGAAACAGATTGAAAAATTTCTTCGCCAGATTGAGTATGGTTCCATAACCTTGATCGTTCAAGACGGAAAAATCATACAAATCGAATGTCAGGAGAAAATAAGAATTAAAAAAATTTGAAAGCTATACCTGTAATGTTTAACACTTTAATGTAAGTAAAGATATAACATAATTAAATAAAATAAGCTGACTAAAAAAATTAGAGGCTGTTTAAAACTTTGCCATGAGGCGGAGCTTTAAACAGCCTTTTTGCGTAAGCAGAGGAAAAGAAAGGGGGCGTTAAAATGGTAAAAAGGCTGATCTATGCAGATAATGCGGCAACGACAGGTATTTCGGATGAAGTGTTAAAAGAAATGCTCCCGTATTTTCAAGATAATTTTGCTAATGCGTCTACCGCATATGAAATCGGACAGCAGGCAAAAGCCGCAATTGAAAGGGCGAGAAATAAAGTAGCAGCATCAATCAAAAGTAAGCCGGAGGAAATATTTTTTACCAGCGGGGGCTCTGAGGCAGACAACTGGGCGATTAGAGGGGTGGCGGAAAAGCTACTGCCCCAAGGTAAAAAACATATTGTTACCAGTGTATTTGAACATCATGCCGTATTACATACCTGCGAGGCTCTTGAAAAGAGAGGATATGAGGCTACCTATCTGCCGGTTGACAGCAAGGGATTTGTAAATCCGGAGGATGTACGCAAGGCCATAAGAGACGATACCGCTTTAGTAAGTATCATGTATGCTAATAACGAAATTGGGACCATTCAGCCCATCGAGCAAATCGCAGCCATATGCCATGCAAAGGGGGTACTCTTTCACACCGATGCGGTTCAGGCCGTGGGTAATGTGAATATCGACGTAAGAAAGCAGGAGATTGATTTACTTTCGATTTCCGGCCATAAAATACATGCACAAAAAGGAATTGGTGTTCTTTATGTGAAGAAGGGACTTGTCCTGTCAAACTTACTTTATGGGGGCGGTCAGGAAAGGGGCAAGCGTCCGGGTACAGAAAATGTTCCTGCTATTGCAGGTCTTGGCAGAGCTATGGAACTGGCCGTATCAAATCTGGAAAATAAAATCAACGAAGTGACAGAAAAAAGAAATCGCATTCTTGACGGTATATTAGCCATTCCCGGCACCAGGCTCAATGGAGATCGGGAAAAGCGATTACCGGGAAACAGCAATATTTCTATCGAGGGGATAGAAGGAGAGAGCCTGCTGCTACTGCTGGATCAAGTGGGCATATGTGCGTCAAGCGGCTCTGCTTGTACTTCCGGTTCACTGGAACCTTCCCACGTATTGCTGGCAATAGGCTTGAAGCCGGAGCTTGCCCATGGTTCGATTCGATTGTCCATTAGCCAAGAGACAACGGATGAAGAGATTACCTATATCCTGGATAACCTCCGGGAGATTATTCACAAGCTGAGGACCATGTCTCCACTGTGGGAGGAAACAGATGAATAATAAAATTGCCATAGCTAGTACAGACGGAAAAGTAGTTAATGAACATTTTGGCCGGGCACAACACTTTCATATTTTTGAAATCGGGAAAGGTGGCTATCGGCATCTGGAGTCCAGAACGGTAAGTGCCTGCTGCCATAGCCAGGGACACAACCACGAGGCTTTTGACAAGGTAGCTAAAGCACTAAGAGATTGCCGTGCTATCATCGTAGCTAAAATTGGTGAGGGAGCCAGTACGTACTTGGAATCGAAAGGATTCCTGGTATTTGAAGCCCCTTATCTAATTGATGGGGTAATGAAAAAAATCATCGAAGACAATTTATTGGAAGGAGGAGCGTAATGGGATTTTCATATGACGAGCTAACAGTAAAACATCCTTGCTTTGCCAAGGGCAAAAAAGGCAATACCGGTAGAATCCATCTTCCCACGAGTCCAGGGTGTAACATCGAATGTAGATTCTGTGACCGGCAGATTAATGATTTTGAAAGGCGGCCGGGGGTTACGTCGACGATTATAACGCCGGAAGAAGCCATTGACATCATCAGACGGTCCCTTGAAATGTGTCAGGCGATTACGGTGGTGGGCATTGCTGGGCCAGGAGATACCCTGGCGACACCCTATGCGCTGGAAACTTTTCGTTTGGTTAAGAGGGAATTTCCGCAGCTGATTAAATGTATGAGCACAAATGGCCTGCTTCTCCCGGATAAGGCGGAAGAAATAATTGAAGTTGGCATTGATTCTCTGACCGTAACCGTCAATGGGGTGGACCCGGAAATAGAGGCGAAGTTAAATGGGGGGATTACGTATCACGGAAAGTATTATGGCGGTGTGGAAGGAGCAAAGATCCTAATTGCCAATCAGCTGGAAGGAATTAGACGGATAGCCTCAGCGGGAATCACTATCAAAGTAAATACCGTTTTGGTACCGGGGATTAATGAGCATCATATTGGAGAGGTTGCCAGAGCAGTCCGTGAGGCAGGCGCCAGTATTTATAATATCATTCCCTTAGTCCCCCAGCATGAACTGGCACATTGTCAGGCCCCTACCTGTCAGCAGACAGATTCGGCAAGGCAGCAGGCGGAACCGTACATAGATGTATTCAGGCATTGCCAGCGTTGCAGAGCGGACGCAATTGGTGTGCCAGGAGGGGAGGACTTTGGTGATAAGATTTATCTGAAGAGGATTTCACATAAAGATACGTTTTCACATGGTTGATAACAAGAATAACAAAGGTTTAACAGGAAAGGTGATATTGATGAAAAAAGGAAACATAAAAAGAAGGTGGCTCAGTGCCCTGCTGATCTGTGCGTTACTATTTACAGCGGTGGGCTGCGCCGGAACTGCTGGAGGTAAAACCAGCAGTAAAAAAAGTGATTTAATTGATTTTAGCATAGGGTATTTGCCTTCAACGGGGCATTTGCTGTACTTCGTTGCTAAAGACAAAGGATTTTTTGAAGAGGAAGGGCTAAACGCGGATCTGGTGCTGTTCGCTGAAAATAACAGTATGCTGACTGCGCTGGAGAATAAAAAACTACAGGCAGGAGCTCTTGGCTCCACAAATTCCATACAGTACATCAGTCAAGGCCATAAGGTAACCATCTTTGGCGGAGCCATGACAGAAGGCCATGCCCTGGTCGTGAAAAAAGAAGTAGTGGAAGGTCTTGGCGATAAGGCAGACTTATCGGCCTTAAAAGGAAAGAGGATAGCCGATACGTTTGGTGGGACGGCGGACGTAGTATTTCGTCAGGGGCTGATAGATGCGGGACTAGATCCGGAAAAAGATGTGGAACTTGTATCTGCTGAGAGTGGTGCGGCAGCATTTGCAGCACTGAAAAATGATGAGATTGACGGAGCTATTTTATTTACACCATTTAGAAAGTTAGCCGAAGATGCGGGTTACAAAATCCTTTCTTATAGTGGGGAAGTAGAAGGGTTTGGGCATCATCCATGCTGCCGTCAGGTTGCTGAAACGGCAGAGCTGGAAAAAAATCCGGATACCTATGTGAAATTTCTGAGAGCGCTGATTAAAGCCTACAAGTTCTACCAAGAAAATGAAGAGGAAACGGTGGATATCATAGCCAACTATGTAGATATTGATAAAGACATTCTAAAGGCAGAAACTTATGGAAAATACATCAGTTCTAATCCAGATCCAGATAGAGCTTCAACGGTTACATTCTATGATGCCATGGTAAATCTAAAGTACGTAGAACCTTTTGATATTGAAGCAAGTATTAATACGGAATTATATGAGAAAGCACTGGCTTCAATTATAAAAGAGAAGCCGGAAGACAAGGTATACCAAAGCCTTGTGAAATATCATGAGGAAAATAAATAAGCGCTTGCGGATGCTGAAGAGAGACAGAAGGGAGGCCTAAGGTGAGCAAGATTGAGATAAATAATGTGTCACTGGACTATTTTGGTAAAAAAGACACCTTTACCGCACTAAAGGATATTTCGTTTGCCATAGAAGAAGGGGAATTTGTCAGTATAATTGGTGCCAGCGGATGCGGGAAAAGCACCTTGTTAAGTATTCTGGAGGGCTTAAATTCTCCCACAGAAGGAATTGCCAGGATTGACGGAAGTGAGATTACGGGCACCGGTTTGGAGAGAGCAGTAGTGTTTCAACACTACTCGCTTTTTCCCTGGATGACGGCATTAAAAAATGTTGCCTATGGAGTCCGGCAGGTGAACAGGAAGCTGCCGAAGAAAAAGCTTTTTGAAATCGCAGATGAATATCTCTCAAAAGTCGGTTTGAGCAAGTTTAAACAGAAATATCCCGCCCAGCTTTCTGGGGGTATGCAGCAGCGTGTAGCCATAGCCCGGGCATTGGCCATGAGCCCCTCCATTCTTTTAATGGATGAACCTTTTGGAGCGGTGGATGCAAAAAACAGAGTGATCTTGCAGGAGCTGCTGCTTCAATTGTGGGAAAAGGGCGAGGATAAGAAAACCGTCGTCTTTGTGACCCATGATATTGATGAGGCCATACTGCTTTCCGACCGTATTATCATGATGGCGGCTAACCCGGGACGTATCAAAAAAGAAATTCAAATTAATTTTCCAAGACCACGGAATAGAGAAGCATTAGTTCAATCTAAGGAGTATGCAAATTTTAGAAAGGAACTGATGTCGTCGTTTTTCAATGAGAAGTCTGAAAAAATCCATGGCGCTGAAGTTGCACTGTAGCGGGTAAAATGCGTGAAAAAGGTACTAAATATAACAAATATATTTTTTCTTATTTTTCTTCTGATTCAGTTTCTCCCGAATCAATACAGCAATGATACCTATGGAAAAAATATTATTTTATTTATTGTGGTGGTTGAAGGAAGCTTCCTCCTGATTTCTTTAATAAAAAAGGAGCAAGCCCAAATAAATACGGCTAAAGATGTTATTGCAATCGCTTACTTCCTGATTATTGTATGGCAGCTGCTCACAGCTAAAACCGCATTTCTCAGCGAAGAGCTGTTTCCAGCACCGGGAACCGTGATTGAACAGTTTATAGATGATTTACCAAAGATAATAGAGGGTATTCGAAGCTCCTTACTTATCATATTAGAAGGATATATTTTGGCGGTAATTACGGGAATTCCCACCGGGTTAATAGCAGGATGGAACAAGCGGCTAGGCAGTTCTTTCAGGCATGTATCGCAATTTTTAGGCTCCATACCGCCCATTGTTTATATTCCCTATGCGATTGCGCTGCTGCCTACGTTCCGAGACTCTTCTGTATTCGTTATCTTTGCGGCATCATTTTGGCCTATCGTTGGGGCAACCATGACGGGCGTAGTCCATATTGAACGGAAAATAATTGATTCAGCAAGGACTTTAAATGTAGGAAATGTCTCCATGCTGTTTCATGTGATGCTTCCGGCGGCATTGCCTCAAATTTTTATCGGCTGCAATCAGGGTCTGGCCATTTCTTTTATCTTGTTGACATCAGCAGAAATGATCGGCGGGAAAACTGGTATGGGGTTCTATATTAAGTACTATTCGGACTTTGGAGATTTCACAAGAATTGTCGCAGGAATTATTGTATTGGGAATTGTGGTAAGTGTTATCACGTTCTTTTTTAACAAATTCCAGAAATACCTGCTTCGTTGGAAGCAGTAGCAAACCAGAAAAGGTGTTAGAGGGAAAGAATAGGAGGTCATGATGACTAGAAAAATAAATTTAGACTTGTCGAGTGTAGAAAATCGGGAGATGCGGCTAGGGTCCATCATTTCATGGGATGGAAGCGCCAGTGAGCTGGCGGAAGCGTCAAACTATGATATTCGAGGTCAGAAAAGGACTGGAGAAGGGGGCGGATGTGCCGGCAAAAAAGGACCGGGGTGCAAGTTGTGTGAGTTAAATATGCCATTTAATCAGCAGACCATGTGTAATCACTCAATTGTAGGATGTCAGGTCGGCAACATCCCGGATTGTATTCTGATTGAACATTCGCCAATCGGATGTTCTGCCATCCATCCAAGATTCAATCTGGGCTATCGGATTGGCCTGATGAGGCGAGGAAAAGAGGTTAAAAATCTTCAAATCGTCAGTACCAATTTGTTAGAGCGGGATATGGTGTTTGGCGCAAGCGATAAGCTCAGGCGGAGTATTCGTGATGCCTATGAGCGGTTTAATCCCAAGGCCATATTTATATCTATGTCCTGCTCCACGGCCATAATTGGGGAGGACATTGAAAGTATCGCCATGGAAATGGAAGGGGAGCTTAACATTCCAGTGATCCCACTATTTTGTGAGGGATTTAGAAGTAAACACTGGAGTACCGGTTTTGATATTTCTCAGCATGGAGTTGTGCGGCAAATCGTCAACAAAAACCCTCAAAAGCAAAAAGATTTAATCAACATTGTTGCCCTGTGGGGAACCGACTACTTTACGGAATTGCTAAAGCCCTTAGGCCTCCGGGTGAATTATCTTATTGATATGGCTAGTTTTGATGAACTGGCACAGGCCTCAGAAGCAGCAGCCACCGCTACATTCTGCCATACCTTGGGTTCTTATATGGCCACCGCCCTGGAAGAAAAATATGGAGTCCCTCAAGTTAATGCGTCCCAGCCCTATGGCTTTGCAGGTACCGACGATTGGTTGCGGGCCATTGCAAAAATAATGGGCAAAGAAGAGATTATAGAAGAGTATATCGCCAGTGAACATGCAAGAGTCCTCCCTAAAATTCAGGAATTAAGAGAAAAGCTAAAGGGCATAAAGGGTTTTGTCTCTACGGGGTCTTCGTATGCTCACGGGATGATTTCCGTACTCAGAGAGCTGGGAATAGAAGTAAATGGGTCTATCGTGTTTCATCATGATCCCGTTTACGATAGTGGACATACGGAACAAAATACCTTGAAGCACTTGGTTGATAATTATGGAGATATCGAGCATTTTACTGTCAGCAAGACTCAGCAATTTCAGTTTTATGGATTGCTAAAACGTGTAAATCCGGATTTCATTATTATACGGCACAATGGTTTGGCTCCACTGGCTGCTAAAGTCGGAATCCCGGCATTTGCCATGGGAGATGAGCATTTTCCCGTAGGATACGATGGAATCATCCGGGTGGGAGAAGCCTTAATTGAAATCCTTGCTCGCAAGAAGTTTAATCAGGTTTTACAACGGCATGTAAAGCTTCCCTATACCGATTGGTGGCTCAGTCAGGCAGACCCATTTATTTTAGCCAAGCATCCGGAAATCTTAGAAGAAGGGAAACAGTAAAATGACAGAAAAGAAAAAGGTAAAAAAAAGCAATTCAATAGTACATTCCCGTTATGGTTGCGCAATCGGTGCGGTAAACAGTGTTGCAGCAATTCCAAGAGGGATTCCGATTGCCAACTGCGGCCCGGGTTGTGCGGATAAGCAATATTTTATGCTCTCTTTTTCCAATGGATTTCAAGGGGCTGGATATAGTGGCGGCGGTGCGCTGCCCAGTTCAAATATCGGTGAAAATGAGATTGTGTTTGGCGGGCAAAACAAACTGGATGATTTAATAAAATCGGCGCTTAAAATCATGGATGGAGACTTGTTCGTGGTATTGACAGGCTGTGCGGGAGAACTGATCGGTGACGATGTAGGGGCTGTGGTGAAAGGGTATCAGGAAAAAGGCTACCCGGTAGTTTATGCGGAAGCCGCTGGATTTAAAGGAAACAATCTGATTGGGCATGAAATTGTAGTAAAAGCAATTATTGATCAATATGTAGGGGACTATAACGGGGAGAAGGAAAAAGGGCTGATTAATCTCTGGTTTGAAGTCCCTTACTTTCATACAAACTGGCGGGGGGATTATATTGAGATAAAGCGGATTCTGGAAGGAGCGGGTTTTAAGGTACAAGTTTTATTTGGGTCCGAAGCCAAAGGACCTGATGAATGGAAGGGGATACCAAAGGCCCAGTTTAATTTAGTTGTTTCGCCTTGGGTGGGACTGGAAACCGCAGAGCATTTGAAGGAAAAGTATGATCAGCCGTTTTTACATATTCCCATCATACCAATTGGGGAAGAAGCCACGACAGCTTTTGTACGAAAAGTAGTCGATTTTGCAGGCATAGACAAGGAAAAATCAGAAGCTTTTATAGAGGAGGAAGCCGCAAGGTATTATTATTTTTTAGAACATTTTTCAGAGTTTTTCTCCGAATACTGGTTTGGCCTTCCGGCCAAATTTACAACGGTTGCAGATGCGGCCTATAATCTGGCAATTACGAAGTTTTTTACAGATCAGGTGGGGCTGATTCCAGTCAGACAGATTATTACCGACAATACGCCGGAAAAATACAGAGATCGTATCCGAGAATTGTATCGCAATATTTCAGAGGGGATTTCACTAGAAGTGGACTTTATTGAAGATGGGTATCAGATTGAAGCGGAAGTGAAAAAAGTGGATTATGGTTCAAGTGTGCCATTAATCCTCGGTTCAAGCTGGGAAGATGATGTGGTGAAAGAACTGGGAGGAATCTTGGTTCCAATCAGCACGCCGGTTACATCAGAAGTGGTCATTAACAGAAGCTATATCGGCTATAACGGTGCCCTGACTTTACTTGAAAAAGTGTATTCTGCCACCGTAAAGTAGCTGGCAGAATGAGATAAGAAGCTAGACAAGTCGATTAAGTAAAAATTTGAAAGGAAAAGAATTATGGCTAAAGCGGTAAGACAGATTGCAATATACGGAAAAGGTGGAATTGGGAAATCTACCACCACACAAAACCTTTCAGCCGGTCTTGTAGAGGCAGGAAAGAAACTAATGGTAGTGGGCTGTGATCCTAAGGCGGATTCCACCAGGTTATTACTGGGGGACTAGCCCAGAAAACCGTCTTGGATACGTTAAGAGAAGAGGGAGAAGACATCAGTCTGGAGGATATCTTAAAAGATGGCTTTAAAGGTATAAAATGTGTTGAGTCCGGAGGTCCGGAGCCTGGTGTGGGCTGTGCCGGCCGAGGGATCATTACCTCTATTGGCTTGTTGGAAAGCTTAGGGGCATATACAGAGGACTTAGATTATGTATTTTACGACGTCCTCGGAGATGTTGTCTGTGGGGGCTTTGCCATGCCTATTCGCGAAGGAAAGGCAAAGGAAATTTATATTGTAGCCAGCGGCGAGATGATGGCCCTTTATGCAGCCAATAATATCGCAAAGGGGATTCAGCGATATGCCAAACAAGGAGGAGTCCGGCTTGGAGGCATTATTTGCAACAGCAGAAATGTGGACCGAGAGATTGAGCTGCTGCGGGCATTTGCGAAAGAGCTGGGTACCCAGTTGATCTATTTTGTTCCTAGAAATAATATTGTTCAGCAGGCGGAGATTCGAAAAAAGACGGTCATTGAGTATAAATCCGACTCGGAGCAGGCAGAGGAATACAGAGCACTTGCCAAAAGCATTGAAGAGAATACCAGCTTTGTCATTCCAAAACCCATGACCCAGGAAAGGCTGGAAGAGATTTTATTTGAATATGGCCTGATGGAACTGGCCGATGACTATAAGATTTAATTCTAAGCTTACCTATAGAATTTTACTATAACCAGTTATATAAAAAAGTAAAAATCATGGATTGACATTTAAAGGGCATTAGCATATTATAAAAACATAGTAAAACCGTAGGAAAAGTATGAAAAAGGAGGAAGGCAAGATGACAAGATTTTGGAATTGCTGTTGTTGTTGTGAAGTAGTAAATAGCATAAAGTTAATTGAGAAAGTTGACCTTCATGACAAATATCTGTGTTGATATGTTAATATGACAAATGGATTCTATTCATTCATTTGATTTACACAATAGGAACCTGCTTTCGCAAATGAAGGCAGGTTTTTTTGCATGAAGAAAATCAGAAAGGAAGCTAATATGTTAGAAAAAACAGAAAGCATGACGGCTAAAGTGTGCGCTTTCACAAGAGCGTACCATTCATATTTTACCAGAGATAAAATCTATGATGATTATTTGGCATATGATTTATTGGGCAGAGAGGAGTATGACTCCATAAAAGATTTAATTGCAAGCTTATTCAAATCAACAGAACCTAATGAAAAAAGGTCCTGGAATGAAGCGATTGAGGAACTTGTTTCACCAATTATCTTGCCCCGCATTCGTTATGCGGAAACAAAACTAAAGGAGTTTGCAACAGAAAATGAGTTCTGTCAATATGTTATATGTGGTGCTGGTGTAGACAGCTTTTCCTTTCGGAATGAAAATCCGAATATTGAAGTTTTTGAGCTCGATCATCCCGACACACAACGGTACAAACTGGACAGAATACAAAAAATGGAATGGACAATACCAAAAAATGTTCATTTTGTCCCCATTGATTTTAAGCAGCAAAGTATGGCTGACGTGTTAATGGCCCATGGATTCAATCCAGCAGTAAAAACCTTTTTTTCCATCCTGGGCGTGTCGTATTATCTATCTCTTGATACCCTTGAGACGGTATTTTCTAGTCTTTCCCGCATATCCGCAGGAGGCAGCTGTCTCGTATTCGATTATCCAGATTTGAAAGGGCATCAGGATAAGCACTTTAAGAAGCTGAAACACATTACCGCAACCCTTGGGGAAACCATGCAGGAGGGGTTCAGTTATGAGAGTCTGGAAGATAAGCTTTTAATAAATGGCTATTCTGTTCTGGATTATAAATCACCGGAGCACATACAGAAAATTTATTTTGACAGCAGAGAAGATCAGTTATGCGCATCAAATCATGTACATTTTATATTGGCAAATTATAAGGGAGGAGAGAATTAAGATGAAAAATTACAAGAGTATATCGACGGTATTAATTCATGGAGGTATTTATGGGGATGAGAGAACGGGGGCTGTAAACATCCCCATTTATCAGACGTCCACCTATGAACAAGTTAGCCTTGGAAAACACAAGGGATATGAGTACTCCAGAACCGGCAATCCCACCCGGGAAGCCTTAGAATCGCTGATTGCAGAGCTGGAAGGGGGTGTGGCGGGCTTTGCTTTTGCCTCCGGCATGGCAGCAATTACGGCAGTGTTATCCTTATTTAAAGCTGGAGATAAGGTGATCATTTCAAGTAATGTATATGGGGGAACCTTTAGAGTTCTAGATAAGATTTTTAAAAACTTCGGAATCGGCTATTCTATTGAAGATACAACAGATCTTGATGGACTGGATCAGAGCATCACGGCAGATGTAAAAGCCATTTATGTAGAAAGCCCTGCGAATCCGTTGATGACCGTCACCGATTTAAAAGCTGTATCCGCTATTACTAAAAGACATGGAATTCTATCTATCGTGGACAATACCTTCATGACTCCATATTTACAAAGGCCCATTGAATCCGGTGCAGATATCGTCATCCACAGCGCCACAAAATATCTCGGCGGTCACAGCGATTTGATCGCCGGACTTGTGGTGGCAAACAATAAAGAGCTTGCAGAGAGATTGGCATTTATTCAAAATGCAACAGGGGGTATTCTTCAACCTTTTGACTCATTTTTACTGATTAGGGGCATAAAGACTCTTGGGGTAAGGCTGGACCGCCATGTTGAAAATGCGGAAAAGATTGCAGCGTATCTGGAGAGAAATCAAGCCGTAAGCAAAGTATATTACCCGGGACTTAAAGCCGATCCGGGGTACACTATTAACCGTTCACAAGCGAAGAATGGAGGGGCGATGATTTCATTTGAACTAAAGGATAACTACAGTATTCAAGGGTTCTTTGAGCAGCTTCAGCTTGTTGCGCTGGCGGAAAGTCTTGGCGGGGTAGAATCGTTAGTGTGCCATCCAGCCACCATGACACATGCCTCCATCCCTTATGAAATCCGACAGAAAGTCGGCATAACAGAAGGGCTGATTCGTTTATCTGTTGGCATTGAAGACGTACATGAAATCATAGAAGATCTGGAGCGTGCAATAAAAGCCGCAGGGGAGGAAAACTAAAATGAAGTATTATGAATCCATGCAGGAACTGATTGGAAACACGCCGACGGTTAAGTTAAGCAACATTAATAAAAAAAAGGAAATAAATATCTTTGCTAAATTGGAGCTTTTTAACCCGGGAGGGGGTGTAAAAGATCGAATCGGTAAATCAATGATTGAGCATGCGGAGAACTTAGGCCAGTTGAAAAAAGGGGACACCATCGTAGAAGCGACGGCTGGAAATACCGGACTTGGCATTGCCTTTGCTGCGTTAAACAAAGGCTATAAAATCATCTTTGTTGTTCCTACCAAATTTTCTGTTGAAAAGCAACAGTTGATGAAGGCATTAGGGGCGGAGGTCATCAATACCCCAAGGGAAAAAGGCATGTTAGGTGCTGTTGAAAAAGCAGAGGAGATAAAAGCACAAATTCCTGGCGCCATATCCCTAGAACAGTTTAGAAATCAAAGCAACCCTTTGGCACATTATGAAACCACCGGACCAGAAATATATGAGGCGCTGGAAGGGAATCTTGACTATGTAGTCCTTGGAGCAGGAAGCGGAGGGACATATAAGGGTGTACTAAAATATTTAAAAGAAAGAAATCCTGACATTCAGGGCGTGCTGGCAGATCCCATCGGGTCGACGATGGGTGGCGGTGAACATGGAGATTATAATATTGAGGGTATCGGAAATGACTTTATTCCAGAGACCATGGATATGAATCTGGTGGATAGAGTCATTAAGGTCAGCGACAGGGAGGCTTTTGAGACAGCCAGAGAACTTACTTTAAAAGAAGGGATTTTTGCAGGATCTTCCTCCGGAGCAGCTATGGCGGCTGCATTAAAACTAGCAGAGAACCTTGACAAAGGGAATATTGTTGTTGTATTTCCAGATAGAGGTGATCGATATTTCAGTACAGGGTTGTATGAGTAAGTCAATGAAAGAAGTGGTTGTTCAATGCCCCACGTTAGTAAGGATGTTTTCAATTTTTAAGAGTCGCCGTAGGATTTCAAGTCCTACGGCGACTCTTGTCCTCTGAACTTTGCTCGCAAAGTTGAAATAAACATCTTAATTTGGTTGGCAGTGGTAGGTGTCGATTTTACCAGGCCTTGCTTCTCTTCGTTATTCTTCTTTTGATACGGCCTTTTCTGCCGTGAATTTATGGTAATAGGCCCAGTGGAGGTTGTCAAGCTGGAACCGAATATCCAAAGACAAAAAACAATTATTTAAAGTTTACTCAACTTTACTCAATTAGATAAATTCATTGTAATTTAGACTCTTCCTTGCTATAGTAAATAGCATATATTGCTATAAAGGAGAGTTTTCCATGCAACAAGAAACTTCTGCGCTGTTAAAGTGGGAAAATTTTGGCGATACAGACCAGATGAGATTGACCGATGGATGCGCAGCTGTAACGAAAATCGTTCTGATAAAGAGGTGTAGCTTATGTTGAAGATTGCAATTTGTGACGATCAGCCGAGAGAACTGGAAATCATAAACAAATACATAAAAGAATACCTTGACGGGCATATATTGGATGCAGAGATGAAGAAATTTGCTCACCCTGATACGCTTTTGACTGCCATGGAAACCGAGAGCTTTCATCTCTACCTGCTGGACATTGTTATGCCTATGGTCAGCGGGCTGGAGTTAGGCCAGAGCATCCGTCGTATCAGCCGAGAGGCGCAGATCATCTACATTACCACCGAACCGGGCTATGCGCTGGATGCCTATGCGGTCAATCCGCTGCATTACCTGATTAAGCCTGTAGAAAAGCGGGCTCTATTTTCCGTACTGGAGCTGGCTCTTTCCAAGGTGGATTCCGGCAAGGAAATTACTGTTACCGTGAAAACTAAAGAGGGACTGCGCACCTTGTCCACAGGCCAAATTGCCTGCTGTGAGTATAAAAAGCACCTTGCCTGCTATACGCTGATTGGCGGCGAACAGGTGGAAACCACCACACTTGCCTGCGGCTTTGCCGAGCATATCGCGCCGCTCCTGCGGGATGCTCGCTTTCTTTCGCCCCATGTTTCCTTTGCGATTAATATGAGCCGTGTGGAAAAGCTGGCACGGGAGGGTTTTTATTTGCGCGAGGGGGGCTTTGTGCCTGTATCCGCCAGGCAGCATGCTGCCGTGCGCAATGCTTATTTGAACTATCGCCTGAGCAGAGAGGAGAACTAATGGAACTGTTTTTTGCGCACTTCCTGCGGGGTACCGTATCTGCCATTGCTAACGTGGTGCTTTTCGTTTCGCTTTTGCAGCCGAAATACAGCCGAAAAGTTACCAGCCTCGTTATGCTCGCTATCCTTACGCTGAATCTGTCAACGGCGGTTTATTGCTATATCAGCGGCAACCTCACCTTGCTTGCAAAGATTGATGTGGTATTATTTGCGCTCCTGTGTTTTGCGGCGCGGCCCTTTTTTCGGGACAGCTTCATGCAGTGGCTGTTCTCTTACATCACGGTGGTAAACGTAAGCTTTATCGTGCTGGTTCTCAGTTTTGTTTTTTCAAGGTCTCTGCCTTACCCTGCATATGCAAATACCCTATGGCGGCTGGTTCTTTTTACGGCGGTTATTCTGCTGTTCCGCCAGGTGCTGCGGCCCCTCTACCGTCAGGCGGCGGAGCATTGGACGGTGTTTTTCTATGTGGCGGGCAGCGCTTTTTTTGCTTTTTCGTGGTTCATGCTCAGCAGCGATGATATTGTAGAAACCCTTACGGTACAAGCCGTGCCGCTGCTTTGGCTCGTCCTTGTAACGCTGGCAGCGTACGGCTCGGTGTTTCTTTGTCTCAAAAGCGTGGGCGCGGAATACCGCCTGAAGCAGGATAAGGCCTTATTGGAGCTGTCCGGTGCGGCCATGAAGCAGCGTCTTTCCCTTATGGATGAGGCGGTAGGGCAAATGCGGGTTGTGCAGCACGACCAGCGTCACCTGAACGCCACCCTTTTGGAGCTGATGCAACATGGCGATGTGGAACATGCCGCCGATTTGCTCCGCCGGCAGATTGCCGTTTTACCGCAAAAGCCGGTACGCTATTGTGAGAATATTGCTGTAAACGCTGCCGTAAGCTACTATGCCGCCTTGGCCGAGGGACGGGGAATCCGTTGTGATCTTCGGCTGGATATCCCCGAAAAGCTACCCTTTTCCGAGCTGGCTCTATCGATGACGCTTTCTAACCTCATGGAAAATGCCATACACGCCTGCGAAAAACTTGAGCCTCAAGGAGAGCGTTGCCTCTACGTCCGAGCCATCTACACAGGGCAGCTCATTTTGGAGGTGGAGAACCCTTATTTCGGCGAGGTGCCGCTGGATGAAAACGGCTATCCCGCCGTCCGGGAGGAAGGGCATGGTTTGGGTGGTGAGAGCGTCCGGGCCTTTGTGAGGGAAAACGGCGGCGAGATTCTTTATCAGGCGCAGAACGGCATTTTTAATGTGCGGGTGATGATCTGAGCACAGACGGTTTTCTTTGTCAAGAGTTAATTTTGCGTTTATCCATAAACATTAAGTAGAAAAACAAGTCTTTTAAGTAGAAATTGGTCGCTTTCTTTGGTTTCGTGTTATCCTGCCTTCAGGAAATCACGAAACAGAAGGGAGCGATTTTTTATGAGCAAAACAGCCCGACGCAAGAATGATCAGGTTCTTTCCGCCCCTAATGCGGAGGGCAACGTTTGGCCAAGGCAGTCTTGCCCAGCCTTTACCCCCCGCAGCGGTGGGTTGGAGAAAACCTGCTGGTACTGCGTCTACGCGGATTTTCATCTGGACAAGCCCCGTGCTTTGGACGTGGGTGTGTGTTATTATCCAAAGAAACAATCAAAAAGGGAGGAAACGAAGGAATGAAAAAACGACTATTAAGCGTTGCGCTGGTACTGTGTATGGTAGTAACCATGCTGCCGGTTTCGTCTATAGCGGAAGTAATCCATACGACTGAGAAAACCAGTGGAGAGATTATTCACTTTGAGCCGCTTGCAAAAACAGAAATAGCAGTATCCCCCGGAATACCAGCTGCGGATTTAGAGTTGCCTGAGACTCTGATCGCCACGGTGCGGATAGCGAAACCTGCGCAGGATTCCGGCGAATCGGCGTCGTCAGAGCAATCTGATACACAGGACAGCAGTACCGTTTCTGACAACGGCAGCACCACCCCCGCGACGGACGATTCTGACGGTCAGCCTACCGGTACACCATCCGACGCGCAGGAGCCATCTGCCGGCGGTGATCATGGCGGGACGATTCAAATACAGGCTGCCACCGGCTCTGCCATAAACGCAGAGATTGGCAAGCAGAAGGAAACAGGTGAATACGCCGACCCTGAATGGGAAGAAACCACAGTTGATATTCAGGTGACATGGGCTTGTGCTGATTACGACATGGATACCAACGGTGACTATGTATTCACCCCGGTGATTGAGGACTATACGGTCAGCACCGAGCTGCCTGAAATTACCGTAATAGTGGGCACACCCGCATTTGCCGCCCCGGCGGCTATACAGGCAATGGGTGCACCGGCCCCAAACGCCAGCTACGACCTCTGGGTGGGCGAAACGAAGGTGACCGCCACAGGTGCTGTAAGCGGCTCTGACATCACCGGAACCGTCACCTACGACGCGGACACGAAAATTCTGACGCTGAGCAACGCAACCATTACAAGCGCGTATACAAATAACAATAATACGTACGGCATTTACTCCACCGGGCCCCTTTCCATTGAGCTGGAGGGCAATAACACGATTACTCCGGCGGATAACGGCAGCGCTGGGGAAAGCCACGCTGTTTATGGGGGAGGCGACCTTACCATAAGCGGCAGCGGCACATTTACAGCCAGCGGCGGCAGCGGCACCAACAGCTCCGGCATATACGCTACAACCGTCAGCATCGAGGAAAGCGCCGAAGTCACCGCCAACGGCGGCACTGTCACCGACAACAGCTACGGCATATACGCTACAACCGTCAGCATTGAGGAAAACGCCAAAGTCACCGCCAACGGCGGCACTGTCACCACCACCCACATGGGCAGGAGAAGCTCCGGCATATACGCTATTACCGCCGTCAGCATTGAGGGCAGCGCTGTAGTCACCGCCACCGGCGGCACCGCCACCGCCACCGGCGGCAGCAGCTACGGTACCTTTGGCGATAACGCCGTCACCATCAGTGGTACCGCCAATGTAAAGGCCACCAGTGGCACCAGCAACTTAGGCTATGGGATATACATCTTTGACGGCACTCTCACCATTCAGGACGGTGCCGAAGTGGAAGCCACCGGCACCAGCAGCACCAGCAGCAGCTACGGTATATTCAGCAGGAAGGGCGATATCACCATCAACAAAAGCACAGTAACTGCCGAAAGTGGTACGGCCCCCACAAGCTACGGCATATACGCCAATAACGGCAATATCACTATCCGCAGTGGTGAGGTAACTGCCAAGGGCGTCAAGGCTGCAATGAATAAGGCACCAGATTTAGCCAGCGTGCAGGTTATGGCTGATGCTGATATAACTGGCAGCAATGCCAGCCCAGTAACATTGGCAAGTAACAACATCGCCACTTACAAATATATTAAGATGGAGCCTGCGCAGGGTATCCCCGAGCAATTCAATCTTGCCCCCGGCGGCACTTACTACTTCGACCTGTCGGGTGAAAAGGTCAACATCGGCACGGTAAACGCCAACCTGCCCGACACAATCCTGCACTATGTGCCCTTTACTTATGCAGGCACGGTGAATGCGTATAGCCTTGACAGCAACAGCAGCGGCAGCAAAACCGCATCTGCAAATGCGACCGCAAGCGACCGCAGCCTGTTCGTGGGGGATTATAATATCGGTTACAGCATCAATTGGAACAACTTGAACACAGCAGACCTTATCTTTGGCAAACCCTTTGATGCAAACTACGAGCTACGCTCTTTGAGCGCAGGCAGCAGTAACGCGGACAGTAAAGGCTCTCCGGCCACCAACGAGTGGGATCAGATTTTGGATAAATCAAAGTCAACCGATAATGAATCGGGCTGGATAAAAAACTGGAATAGCGGTTACTCTTGGGCGCAGGATACCAGTCAATTAGATAGCGATTTTCGTGTTGCGAGGGGAAGCCTTACAGTGAGCTATTGGGGTACGGGCCGTAGTAGCCTGCAGGACTGGGAGGTGGGCTTTCGCCCCGCCCTTGAGGTACTGAACCCTGACACACTGGGCGATGAAGGACTGAAAGCGGTCACGCTGAAGCTGAATGGCGGTAAGCTAAAAAACAGCACAGAGGACATCAAAATCATCTGCTCGGGCGGTAGCTTTAAAGCACCCAGCGGCGATGGGCTGACTCCACCCGATGATAAGCCCTTTTCCGGCTGGAAGGACACAGCCAGCAATACAATTTACGCAGCGGGTTCAACGGTACCCAATACCGTGACCGGCTTGATCGCACAGTGGAAGGCACCCATTATAATGATACCCATACCCACTGCAAATGCAGATTTGAAATGGACGGGAAATGAACAAACGGGTGTGAATGCAGGAACCGGCTATAGCCTGAGCGGAACTGTTGTGGCAACAGCGGTTGACGATTACAATGCCACGGCAACACTGCTGCCCGGCTATGAGTGGAATGACGGCACCACCGCAGTCATAAACATTTCATGGAGCATTGCCAAGGCTGACGGTTCTCCAGCGCCTACCGGGCTTTCGGGGGTTGCGCCAAGAAGTGCAGGCGGCACAGACGGAAAAATCACCGGCACAACCGCCGTTATGGAATATGCCGATAATGCCAGCTTTGCTGGTGCTCATGATTGCACCGCTACAGAAACCACAGGTCTTTCCGCAGGAACCTACTATGTGAGACTGAAAGCCACCGCTACCCGTGAGGCAGGTGCATACACCACGGTAACTGTTGTTCCTGACCCAGACCTTGCAATCGTTGCTGCGGCAAAAACCGCTACGGAAAACGCAAGCTACGGTAACATGACCCAAGCGGCGGCAACCAACGAGGAGGCTATTAAGGCGGCATTGATGTCCACCGCACAAACAGTGATTGGTAACAGCGATATTTCAGTGACCATAACTCAAGCCAGCTATACCCTACCAATTGCAGGAACCTCCGCGATTCACGGAGGTACAAACGGTATCTACACCTTTACTGTTACGGTAGCCAAGGGAAGTCAAAGTGAGACCACCGTGCAGAAAACCATCACCATCACGGCAACGCCTTATACAGGAGGAACTGGCGGTGGTGGTGGCAACAGCGGTGGGACTAATACGCCTGCTTCCTCCAGTAAGCCTACCGAGCCTGTTACCGGCAGCACGGAAAACAAGGCCACAGGAGATGGCAAGGGCAACGCTAACGTCAGCCTGACCGATAAAAACATCATCGACACCATTGCGGATGCAAAGGCCGAGGCTGTAAAAAAAGGTGTGAACGCAGGCGACATCACGGCGGTAATCCACGTCACAACTGGTGGAACGGATGTCAACACGGTGACAGTCAATCTGCCCAAGACTACGCAGGAACAGGTCATTGACAACAAGATTTCCAGCGTTCAGCTTGTCATTGACCGTCCCGACCTTACTATTGGCATGAACCTTGCGGCGGTGACCGAAATCAACCGGCAGGCAAAAGCCGACGTTCAGCTTTCCGCCACCCGCATGGACAATACCAAACTATCTGGTGATGCAAAGGCTGCCATCGGCAACCGGCCCGCATACGAGCTCCAGGCAATCTATGGCAGCGGAAAATCCGTGACTGATTTTGGCAAAGGCAGCGTCAGCGTGGAAATTCCCTATACCTTGCAAAAAGGTGAAATTGCGGGCAATGTCTATGCTGTATATGTGGATGCAAAAGGTAAAGTGACCTATCTCACCGACTCCAGTTATGATACAAGACGCGGAACGGTGATGTTTTCCACCAGTCATTTCTCTACCTACGGCATCGCCTACAAAGACAGTTCCGACTTTACAGACATTGATGGTCATTGGGCAAAGAACGATATTCTTTTTGTCGCAAATCGTGGCCTCATGACTGGCACCAGTGTCACCACGTTCAGCCCTAATGGCTCTATGACAAGGGGGATGTTTGTAACAGCCCTGGGACGTTTGGCAGATGCCGATGTGAGCAGCGTTACAAAGAGCAGCTTTACCGACGTGAAAGCCAATGCCTATTACATGAGCTATATCGAGTGGGGCGTAAAGCACAACATACTGGTCGGCATCGGCGACGGCAAATTCGATCCCGACGGTCTTGTGACCCGTGAGCAAATGGCGGTTATTATGGATAGATATGCCACGTCGATCGGGTTTAATCTGCCGGAAGTTTACGCACAGAGCACCTTTGCCGATAACGCCAAAATCGGCACATGGGCGGCGCCTTCTGTAAAACGCATTCAGATGGCAGGTATCATACAAGGGAAGAGCAATAATCTCTACGGCCCGCAGGGAGCGGCCACTCGCGCCGAGGTTTCGGCGGTGTTGAGGCGCTTCGTGGAACAATAGCACAGTGTCTGGATAAGTAATAAAACAACAAATCAATAAGCTAAGGGCAAACCTGCACAGAGCCCACCCTCTATCCTAAGGGTGGGCTCTTGACATAGGTTTAACTTATAACAGGCTGTATATTATAAGTATTAACACTTTTAAAATACCCGGGATATAATTGGAGTCAAAGTTGGCGTTGTAGCCAAAGGGAAGGCAAAAGTTTCATAAACTTAGAATCCTGGTTCGAATCCAGGCAACGCCGCTAAATTCTCAAGCATATAAATAAAGCGGCACAGTAAAAATCATGTTCTAGGACTGTTTTGCAGCCCTGTTTTTTTAAATGTGTTATTTCCTAGAAGGAGGTGAAGGAAATGAAACTAAATGCAGATAATTTATTTAAAGATACAATCTATGAAAATAAGGAGGATATGCCTAAATCGATGGCTGTTGACATCCTCAGCGGCAACTCACACCTATACGGATATATGTTATTGCCAGGAGTGGAGTATGAAAAGAAACACCCCTGTGTGTTAATGTTTCATGGATTTCCGGGGTATACAACTAATAATGACTTGGAACACGCCCTACGCAGGATGGGCTGCATTGTAGTGCATGTAAATCATAGAGGGGCCTGGGGAAGTGAAGGGAAATATCTGTTCAGCAACCTGGTAGAAGATGCGGTATCGATTGCAAGGTGGGCTGTTAGTGAAAAAATTGCAAAAGCATATGACATTGATACGGAAAATATTTTTCTTGCCGGGCACAGCATGGGTGGAATGACTGTCATCAATGCCATGAGAAAGCTGCCCTTTATTAAAGGCGTCATTGCTATCGCCCCATATGATCTTCACTATTGGTTTGAAAGCGGCAAAGAAGGAAAGCTTTTAGATATGATTCAACTAGAGGGCAAATGCTTACAGCATGACAGTGATGAGTTCGTATTTGTCGATGCATGGAAACAGCATCGCCAGTTGGCATTAGAAAATGCACATGAGGATTTACAAGGGCGCAATGTTTTGTTTATTGGCGCCGATTTAGATGACGTAGCTCCGCCAAAAGAAATGATTGAACCCTTATGGAACAAACTGAAAGAAGCAAATCCTTTCCAGGAAAACAGAAAGGGTTTTGTACAAGAATATGTGACATTGCATACCGACCACGCTCTTTGCGGCAATCGGGTGAAATTGACGCAGATAACTGGTCAATGGATTGAAAAGATAGTTGGAGATTCCGCGTAGACATTCGGAGACAAAGAAACAGAAAGGTTTTACACCACATAGGCAGAAGGGGAGATAGAAGATATGACCAGAGAAGAAGCGTGGCAGTTATTAGTAGAATTCAATAAGGACGAGTTTCATTTAGAGCATGCACAGGTTGTGGAAAGTACAATGAAGTATTTCGCAAAAAAACTTGGCTATGAAGGAGAGGCTGAATTCTGGGGAATTGTCGGTTTACTTCACGATTTAGACTTTGAGCAGTTTCCGGAAAAGCACTGTATTAAAGAACAGGAAATACTGAGAGAACGGAGCGTAGATGAAAAAATCATCCACGCAGTTGCCAGTCACGGTTATGGCATCACGGTTGATATAAAGCCAGAACATGAAATGGAGAAAATTTTATACGCCGTGGACGAACTGACCGGGTTGATTGGGGCAGTAGTCATTATGAGGCCGTCTAAAAGCATTCAGGACTTAGAAGTAAAGTCGGTAAAAAAGAAATATAAAAGCAAGGGATTTGCCGCGGGCTGCTCCCGTGAAGTCATAGAAAGAGGTGCAGATATGTTAGGGTGGACTTTGGATGAGTTGATTCAACAGACCATAAATGCACTAAAGACTTTTAGACCATAGTCTATGAAACAAACAGGACTTGCCATTCATTGGACAAGTCCTATTTAAAATTTAAAAATAATTTAACAAAGAGACTTGACAAAATAATTATATTTGATAAAATATTATTTAATAAAATATAAAAACGAATGGCATGGGAAGGAGATTTACTATGAACATTTATGATTATTCTGTTATAAACCCCGCTGGAGAGAACATTTCCCTCAAAGATTATGAGGGTAAAGTGATAATAATTGTGAACACGGCAACTGGCTGCGGATTTACCCCTCAGTATAAGCCCTTGGAGGCGATGTACGAGCAATATCACGAACAAGGTTTGGAAATCCTTGATATTCCCTGCAATCAATTTGCTGGGCAAACGCCAGGCACAGATGAAGAGATTCACCAGTTCTGTACCCTTCGCTACAATACGCAGTTCCCGCAGATGAAGAAATCCGACGTAAATGGTGAGCATGCTTTGCCGCTGTATGGTTATTTAAAGAGCCAAAAAGGATTTGAGGGATTTGGTAAGGGCGCGAAAGCACTGGCGATGGATTTAATGCTGAAAAAAATAGATAAGAATTTCAAAAGCAATCCAGATATTAAGTGGAACTTCACCAAGTTTGTAATTGATCGAAATGGTAGCGTTGTTGCCCGCTTTGAGCCGACTGCAGATATGAAAGAGCTGGAGCGTTGCGTGACATCCCTGTTATAAGAGCTGATTCAGCATTCCCATCTTGACATAACCTATCTTATAAAATAATATTGAATCAAATAAATTTGATTGGAATGTGAGAAAGCATGGAAGAGAAAAACAATTATGATAGGCTAAAGCTGGAAAACCAGCTGTGCTTTCCTTTATACGCCTGTGCCCGCAAGGTGGTCAACCGATATACCCCTTATTTAAAGCCTCTGGGCATTACCTATACACAGTACCTCGTGTTTCTGGTCCTGTGGGAGCAGGACGGTCTCACTGTGGGAGAGTTAGGGCAGAAGCTGTATTTAGACAACGGTACCTTGACGCCCTTACTAAAGAAAATGGAAGCTGCTGGCCATATTACCCGTACTAGAAGCAAGGAAGATGAGCGGGTGGTGCAAGTCTTTCTGACGCCAGAAGGAAGGAATCTCCGAGAGGAGGCTAAAGACATCCCGGCAAAGATGCAGGAATGTTTGTCCGTGTCTCCAGAGCAGGCCAAACAGCTCTATCAACTTTTATATGAGGTGTTAAATATGGCTTAAGGGCTAAAGGCCGCACCATATGATAGAAAGAAAAAAAGGTCTTGCTAGAACTTTTCAGTTTTAGCAAGACCTTTTTTTCGGATTTTGTTCTATACCAATACCGCTCCAGGATTTCGGTCAAAGAAAATGCTCTTACCAGAAGTGGAAAGGGGGATTCCGTAGGCCACCCGTACATCTTTAGAGAAAACCCCAGAGAGAACGGCGGTTTTTCCAGCGGAATAAAATACCCGGTTGTCCATGCGGTTGTCTGCTGCCACGGAGACAGCAGAGCCAACAGCTATCCCCAGGTCTGTAATGTTAAAGGTGCAATTTGCCCCGGCCTGCTTCATGAGCCCGCAGTTTTCAAATCCGCAGTAGCCACAGTTTTCAAGACCCAGGGGATTATCTTTAATGCCAATAAGTACAATGCAGTGACAGACTTCTAGGTTGCCGGCGTCCCGGTCAAAGAACTCGGCATCAATTTCTTTAGCGACCCGCCGCATCTCCGCCGCTAGCTGAGCCTTTTCTTCTCCGTCCAAAATAAGCACCTCTATGTTATCCACACCACAGCCCTTTGGAGCTGTTCTGGCCGCCGCCGCCATGAGATCGGCTACCGCTAAAGCCGCCCTCTTTTCGGCATCTTCACCTGTATATTTCATGATGAAACCCTCCTTTTTATAGTCTCCTATGCCCATTCCCGCAGGATGGTGCAGCTTTTGAAAATCCTTCTGCAACAAGCTGCTGTAGAAGCACTCCCTATTCTTACTGTAGCACATTGTATAGGCTTTTGAAAAGGTTGTATTTCTTTTAAATTTGGTATAAAATGAAAAGACTTATGAAAGCTATAAATATGGTGCATCTTGTTTGTCAGCAGGAGGCAGCCGGAAGAAATATTGCAATAAAAAGCAACAAAGCAAAGAAAGGTTGTGAACATATGAATGAACCCGTTTTAGTAATCATGGCAGCCGGTATGGGCAGCCGCTACGGAGGCTTGAAGCAGATGGATCCGGTGGGATCTGCCGGGGAGCTGATTATCGATTTTTCGCTGTACGATGCTTATCTGGCGGGATTTAAGGAAGTAATCTGCGTCATAAAAAGGGAGATTGAAGAGGATTTTAAGGCACTGATGGCTGGAAGGGCGGATCGCTATTTAAACATCCGCTATGCGTTTCAGGATTTGAAGGATTTACCAGAGGGCCATGAGGTGCCTGAAGGCCGGGAAAAACCTTGGGGCACCTGCCATGCAGTCCTCAGCTGCCGGGAAATGATACAAGGGCCTTTTGCTGTCATCAATGCAGATGATTATTATGGACCAGGAGCTTTTCAGAGCATGTACGAGTTTCTGTCCCAAGCCAAGGATGACCACAAGTACCGGTATTGCATGATCGGTTATCAGATTGAAAATACACTGACCGAAAACGGCACGGTGGCCAGAGGGGTTTGTCAGATTTCTGGAGATGGATTTTTGCAGGAAATCGTGGAACGAACAAAGATTAAGTGGATGGAAGACGGCAGCATTGGTTTCACCGAAGATGAAGGCCAGACCTGGGAGGGGCTAGGCAGGGGTACAGCGGTATCCATGAACTTTTGGGGATTTAGCAGGAGTATGATTGATGAAATGGCAGCCAGGTTTCCCGCTTTTTTAGATCGGGTAAAGGAGGAAAATCCATTAAAGGGCGAATACTTCCTGCCGCTGGCGGTGGATGCTTTAGTAAAGGAAGAGTTGGCTACGGTAAAGGTCCTAAAGTCAGCAGATAAGTGGTATGGTGTTACCTATAAGGAAGATAAGGATATGGTGGTCAGTGCGCTCCAAGCCTGCAAAGATAAAGGGCTGTATCCGGAGAAGATATGGTCTTAGAACGCCAGATTTCAGGAAGGGATAAGGAGACAGGGAGGAGATGGAGGAAAGATGAATCTGGAAAAGCTTAGGCCAGCAGAGCAGCTTTGCCGTGTTATGTCTCGGATTTATGACGCCAAGCTCACTACTGTTTCAGGTGGAAACCTGTCCCTAAGGGATGACGCTGGAAATGTGTGGGTGACTCCTTCTGGGGGAGACAAGGGGCGGTATCAGCCTTCCGAGATGTTGAGAATCGGTTCTGACGGGCAAGTGGAAAACGGCGGAAAACCATCGGTGGAGACGGGTATTCATCGGTCTCTTTTAGCAGACCGGCCAGAATTTAAGGCCGTAGTTCACGCCCATCCCGCCGGGCTGGTGGCAATCAGCCTGCTGAGGCAGCTGCCGGAGCTCAGGCTCCTGCCACAGGTGGCTGCTGCCGTTAAGGAGATTTGTTTGGCGGCATATGGGTGTCCTGGCAGTGAGGAGCTGCGAGAAAATGTGGCCAGAGAATTTTGCAATAAGAGCGATGTAAGGGCGGCGATCTTGGAGAATCATGGGGCTTTTGTCGCCAGTGAAGAAGGCTTGCAGCATGCCTTTGGCATTTTTCAGGATTTGGATTTCAGTATTCGGCTTCAGGCAAAGGCCCATTACTTTTCTGGGCAGGCTCCTCGACGGATTTCTCAGGAGCAGTTAGAGCGGTATCAGCAAGCGGAGCAGCCGGTTTGGCAGGTGTTGGCATCAGAAGAAACAGAGTCTGTTTCTTTGGGAGAAAGAGACGTGCAAGAGCAGATGATCGATTTTTGCAACCGAGCTTATGCTCGTGGATTGTTCACCCAGAATATTGGCGTGATTTCCGTCCGTTTGGAGGAGAACAGCTTTTTGATTACTGCCAGTGGAGCGGACAATGGGGAATTGACGCCGGAGGAGATTGTTAAAGTCCAAGGACAAAAGGTCCAAGGAAGCAGGCGGCCTTCCAAGAGTGCCAGTCTTCATCAGAAGATTTATCAAGAAAATCCTCATATCAATGCAATTATCATGGCTGCTCCCGAGCATGCAATGGTCTTTGCCGTTACTCAGGCAGAGTACGATTTGAAGACCATTCCTGAGTGTTATATTGTCTTGCGTGAAAAGATTCGTAAGTTTCCCTTTGGGGCCACGATTGAGCAACAGGAAGAACTGGCGGCTTATTTTAAAAATCAGTCACCGGTAGCCATGGTGGAAAACGACTGCTGCATTTGTACGGGCGCTAGCCTGTTTAACGCTTTTGATAAGCTGGAGGTGCTGGAGTTCAGTTCCCAAGCTGTGATTACGGCCCGGATGTTGCCAGGAACGTTACAGCCCATTACGGAGGAGCAGGTGGAAGAAATCAAGAATCGTTTTAACATTGTATAGATGGGATTAGCTGGAATGTTGGACGGAAGAGGTCTGGAAGCTGCTAGGCTGAAAACAACCGTGAAGGGAGAAGGCGGATGAAGGTATTAAATTTTGGTTCCTTAAATATAGACTGGGTCTACAACGTCGATCACTTTGTCAGACCGGGAGAAACCATGTCAGCCTTGGAGGTGGCCCGGTACTGTGGGGGGAAAGGCTCTAATCAATCTGTGGCGCTAGCTAAAGCAGGAGCATCGGTTTTCCATGCCGGAGGAATTGGCAGCGACGGCCTCTTCCTAAAGGAAAACTTGGCGGAAAACGGCGTGAATGTGGAGTTTGTCCAAGAGATGGATGTACCTACAGGTAACGCTTTTATTCAAGTGGACAGAAGCGGTCAAAATTGCATCATTCTTTTTGGGGGAGCCAATCAGCAGATTACTCCGTCTTTTGCGCAGGAGGTATTGGGTACCTTTGCGGCCGGGGATATGTTAATTCTGCAAAATGAAATTAGTTCCTTAAAAGAAATTGTAGATATGGCCTATGACCAGGGCATGCAGATTGTTCTCAACCCTAGTCCAATGGATGAGAAAATCCATCAACTGGATTTAAGCAAGATTACTTATTTTCTCATGAATGAAATCGAAGGAGAAGAAATTACCGGCAGTAATCAGCCTGAGGAGATTCTTGATATCATGATTCAAAGATATCCCCAAAGCCGGGTCGTTTTGACTTTAGGGGATAAGGGTGTTCGCTATGCAGAAGGCAACAAGCGAATCTCCTGGGGCAGCTATGAGGTTCCGGTGGTAGATACTACCAGCGCCGGGGACACTTTTACGGGATATTTCATTTCGGCATTGACAGCAAATTTGCAGGTGGAGCAGGCTTTGGAGCGAGCTTCCAAAGCAGCGGCCTTGGCGGTGTCCTCTAAGGGTGCCTCTATTTCTATTCCTTTGCCGGCACAAGTGGACAACTGCCAACTTAGCCTAAAAAAGTAAGAAACTTTGAAGAACAGTTGAAATTTAAGCAGGGATTAGAAGATTTCCCTTGCATTATGAAAAAAATATAGTATAATTAAAAGGCATGAAATTTGTAGGACTACCATACTGGAGTCCCAGGAACAAAAGATTGCTCTCTGTGCAGACTCGAAGTCTGCACCATTTAGTCCATAGGGAGGTGAAAAAGAAATGACAAATTATGAGGTTATGTTCATTATCGACCCAACATTAGAAGATGCAAAGAAGGAAGCGGCAGTAGCTACTGTACAGGAAATCATTGCAGCTGACGGCGAAGTTGGTAAGGTTGATATTTGGGGCATGAAGAAGTTGGCTTACCCAATCCAGAAGAAGAATGAAGGCTACTATGTAGTGGCTGAATTCAAGGCCAGCACGGAACTGCCGAAGGAATTAGACAGAAGACTGAGAATTTCAGATGCGTTTATGAGACATCTGATCGTGAACAAGGATGAGAAATAGGGGGTAGCAGATGAATAGTGTAGTTCTCATTGGTAGACTTACTAGAGACCCTGAGGTTCGATATACACCTAGCACCCAGATGGCTGTAGCTAGTTTTACGCTAGCCATCGATCGGCCCACCGGTCAGGGTAAGGAAAAACAGACGGACTTCCCGCGGATAACCGTATTTGGCAGACAGGCTGAAAATTGTGAGCGATTTCTTACAAAAGGCAGACTTGTAGGAGTTCAGGGAAGAATCCAGACTGGAAGCTACAAAAATAAAGAAGGTGTGACCGTATACACCACAGATGTTGTAGCAAGCAATGTGGAATTTCTGGAATGGGGAGACAGAGGCGGAGAACCGGCCCGAGGCGGCAGTTCAGTACCTACTGGATTCCAGCAGATGGATGAGCCATCTATTCCGGAAGGATTTTCATCGTTGGACGATGACGATATTCCATTCTAAAAAAACCTTAACGAAAGGAGCGTAACCGCTATGATGGATAAAAGACGCGGCGGCATGCGGAGAAAGAAAGTATGCCAGTTCTGTGCAGATAAGACAGAAGCTATCGATTACAAAGATGTAGATAAATTGAAGAAGTATGTTACCGAAAGAGGTAAGATTCTTCCGAAGAGAATTACTGGAACTTGTGCTATACATCAGAGAGAAGTTACCAAGGCAATTAAGAGAGCGAGAATTGTTGCTCTTCTGCCTTACGTAGCAGACTAGTCAATAACCGAAAATGGAAACCGAGTCATGATGGCTCGGTTTTTTTTATTGACTTAATTGGAAGAAAGTAGTAAAATTTACCTGTAGACTGGTTAGCCATAGCTAACTAAACTGCAGAAACGTAGACTGGCGTTTGTAAATTAATTATGTAGCCATCCAAACACCCGGAGGTTAGCTATAGCTAACTAAACTAAACAATAAACTTGATAGGACTAGCTAAAACAAACGCTACGGCTATCTTTATTTAACGGGCAGACAGCAGTAATATCCATCAGCAGCTTGCCGAAAAAAAACAGGAGAAGGAGGTGACATCAAAGAATTGCTATTTCGTAATGCAAGAGAATAGTTTGAAAGAAAGGATCTATCAAATGAAAAATAAAAGAATTTTATCTTGGATTGTTGCGATTGTTCTGGTATTGTCGCTAGCGCCGACGGTGTCCATGGCAGAGGAATCCCTTGGCGATTCCATTGAAGGCACAAGCGTTACGTTGGAGTCCCTTGATACACCAGCTGAAGTCGAAGGGCCTGCAGAGGTGGTTTTCGCCGGAGGGGAAGGCACGCAGGATGAACCTTATCAAATTGAGACGGAAGAACAGTTGGACAGTGTACGTGAGCACTTAGATAATTACTTTGTCTTACAAAATAATCTGGACTTATCCGATTATGAGGGTTGGAAACCCATCGGCATCTTGACTTATTCGCAAGACGTAGATATGAAGACGGGAGATATGGACTTGACGAAGGCTTTTTCTGGCAGCTTTGATGGACAAGACCATACCATTTCAGGTATAAACGTGACTACAGATCAGGATATGCTGGGCGTAGGCGGTCTGTTTGCTTGCTCCACGGGGAAGATCTCAAACCTTAAGGTTGAAAAGGTGACCGTCACTGGTGATAAAACTAGTATGGCTGTGGGTGGTGTTGTAGGTTATGCCATAAAAGGGGAGATTTCAAAAGTAGAAGTCAAAGATGCCACGGTCACTGGGATTAACTGCGTAGGTGGAATCGTCGGAGGCAGTAGTGCTAATCTGAGTTACTGTGTGGCAGAGGATGCAAACATCGTTGTAATCGGCAATAATGATTTCGCTAATGGACGCATCGTTCAGTGCGACGTTGCGGAGTGTGGCGGCTTAGTAGTTGGCGGGGCCTTTAACGGCAGCGTCAACAATTGCACGGCTACAGGTACTGTTACAGCGGAGGGAACTGAGCCCGTTGGACTGGGTGGCATCGGCGGCTGCCTTCAGAGCATGGAGTCCATTACGGGTAACACGGCAAATGTTATCATTAAAACCACCAAAGGCGGCCATGCCATTGGCGGGCTGTGTGGCTATGCTGGCATAGGCAATGAAGGTACCGGAGCGGATCAGGGAACCGTCAACGAGCCCACCAAGATTTTCGATTGTCATGTAACGGTTAATATTGACGCCCCAGGAGCAACCCATGTCGGCGGGCTAGTGGGTACTGGCCTTTATTTCTATGGCATGGAGGATCGTTTTAATGTTGAGAATTGCACGGTAGAAGGCACAATTCTTGCGGGGACGGAGGAGCCCTCTATCTATGGAATGACGGTTCCCGGTGGCGTAGCAGGCCGAGCAACCGGGTGTGATGTAAGCGGTTGCAATTTTGATAGTCTGACAATCAATGGGCAGCAGGCAAATACCGAGGTAGGAACAACCAATACCATGTACGAAAGCGGAGATCAGTACGATGAAGAGCAGGATAGCGGAGCACTTCTCTATGGATTGACCGGGACTTATCAGCCACTGTTTGAAGAAGCCACTTTCAAGGACGAGTACAGCCATTACTGGTATGATTATTGCGCAGCTATTCTCGGTAAAGAAAATGCGGATATAGCAGTAGCCACTCTTAAAAAAAGTATAGGCGGCAGTATTTTTGGACAGGAAGCAGTAGCCGCTTATAATGAACATCCTGAAAATACGCAGTTTGCCTGCGGGTTTATCAATGGTGTAAGTAAAATAACTTTCAATGGAACCCAGATTAGCGGTATAGACAAAGATGGGCAAAATCTTTTCTCGCATCCTTACCGTTATGTTGGTTATAAAGCATCTACCGATCAGGAGGGATTTAACTTTTATATTTTTGAAAGTACCAGTGGCAATGAGGATGAATATAAATACTTTGCATTATGCCCGGATACACCAGCAACCACCCACCATATTGAGTTCCGCTACGGGAGAGATATGAACGAGTTGTTACAGCTCTATGCAGGAGATTATGCATATTGGATGGGATCAGGCATTGCCACAAGTGCATTGACAGATCCAAAGGAAGTCACGCTTGAGCAGGTTATTGGGTTATTCTGCTTGGAAAATATGAACTACACTGAAGCACGGACACCTAGTTCCCTTGCGGGCGTGACTGATTTGGTAGGAACTTGGGACGCAGATTTGAGCGGGTATCCTGAGTTGGCGGGGAAAAGCCTGTATTGTGTATTGAAAGCTGACGGAACAGGGACCACCTATCTAGACGGTGCCGTGACAGATACGTATCGCTTCTACGCTTATGATAATGACGGCAAAGCTGACACCAAGACCGGCATTTATGTGGCCTACAATGAAGAACCTGAGTCCAGCAAATATACGATAACAACAGAAAATGGAAAGACTGTTCTAGCATTTTACTCCGCAGAGGGCAACCACCTAATCTCTTATACTTTGCGTACCTCTAGCAGCTCTGGTGGCAAGGGGCATTCCGGAAGCAAAAATAATTCAAGAAACACAGCTTCTGCACCCACTACTTCCACCCCGGCTGAGACTACCCCTAAAACCAGTGAAGGCGTCACCGATAATTCTCAGAAAAATTTCAGTGACGTCGCTAAAAATGCTTACTATGCCAATGCGGTTCAGTGGGCGTTAGAAAAAGGTATTACAGCAGGAACCAGCGGTACGACCTTTGCGCCAGGAGGAAGCTGCTCTCGTGCACAGACGGTAACCTTCCTGTGGCGTGCTGCGGGCAGCCCTCAGCCGGTAAGCAAGACCAATCCTTTTACGGATGTGAATCCAGAGGATTACTACTACGATGCCGTACTATGGGCTTTAGAGAAAGGAATCACCGAAGGAACGTCTGCTACTACCTTTGGCTCCGATGCTACCGTGACCCGCAGCCAGACCGCTGTTTTCCTGTGGCGCGCTACGGGCAGCCCGGCAGCGGATAAGGCGAATTCTTTTAAGGATGTGGCCGAGGCAGACTATTACTATAATGCGGTTCAGTGGGCTGCGCAGAATGGGATTACCACTGGCGTAAGCGATACGACATTTAGCGCTGGGGATCCTTGCACCCGCGGTCAAATCGTAACCTTCCTCTATCGCAATGCGCAGTAAGGCTTAAAATATTGTTGCTGATTTTATAAAAAATACAAACGAACTTAGTGAACCTCCTATTTGCTAAGATAATTTGAAAAAAGGCTGCCAAATCTGGCAGCCTTTTGTATCTAGAAAACTACGCTTAAAAGCGTGGTTGGGTTTTTATACGGGCATGAGCAGCAGCGCAGCCTGTGATGATATCAACAACTGCCCTATCTGCTATGTGCTCTTAGAAGCACTTTATTTAGCCAATTTTTCATCATAAAACGAATCTTTTGGGGCGGAGGACTAGCCTGAAAAGCAACATGGGAATATTTCTGCATAAAATACAGCTGACTATCAAGAGGTACCCGGTTGTTTTGATGCGGAATATACATGCCATCACTTTTCATAATTCTCGCTTTCACGTTATCCAATAAGATGGCATCCATCGCATGATTAATCTGCCACTTGACTTCCCGGTCCAGCACGGGACAGGCTACCTCGATTCGTCGTTCTGTGTTGCGTGTCATTAAGTCTGCTGAGGGATATGTAAAGCTTTTGATCGTCTCCATGTCCAAAACTATAAACTCTGGAATGCTCTAAAAACCTTCCGACAACACTGATGACCGTAATATTTTCCGTCAAGCCGGGAATACCGGGGAGTATACAACAAATACCTCTGACAAGCAGCTTGATTTGAACACCCGCGCGAGAGGCCTCTACTAATTTATTGATAAAATCTAGATCTGTCAGAGAGTTGATTTTTATGACGATGCGACCTTCGCCGCCTTTTTGTATCTCCTTCTCTATCAATGCCAGCAGCGGTGCTTTCAGTTGAGAGGGGGATACAAACAAACGGTTATAGCTTCCATCAATATTGCCAATGAACAGGTGCTTAAAAAACTCAACCGCATCTTGACCAATGGCTGTATCGGCGGTGAGAAGTGAAAAATCTGTATATAACTCAGCGGTTGTCTCATTGTAATTGCCTGTTCCGATTTGGGTAATATAATTTACTGTATTTTTTTCTTTATAGGTGATAAGACAGACCTTGGAATGGATTTTATACTCAGGGAGTCCGTATAACACGCGGCATCCGGCGTTTTCCAACTTTTCTGACCAGTCAATGTTATTGTGTTCATCAAAGCGTGCCCGGAGCTCCATGACAATCGTTACTTCTTTGCCATTTTCTGCGGCAGTGCATAAATAATCCACCAGCCGGGAATTTCTGGCCAAGCGGTAAATGGTGATTTTAATTGATATAACTTTGGGATCAGCCGCGGCCTCTTTCAACATTTGGAGGAAACTTCCCATGCTTTCAAAGGGATAAAACAATAGTAAGTCCTTTTCTTTTACCTGAGATAAAATGCTCTTAGAATTGTCAATATTTTGGGAGGGGGCCGGAGTAAAAGGCGCATAACTAAGCTGCCGTAGCTGATTGGAAGACAACTTTGCAAAGAGGGAAAACACATGATCTACCTTTATATCTGCAAGGGTGATATATACCTGCTCAGGAGTTATGCTCAGTTTATCACAAAAATAATCGGAAAGCTTAGTGCTTAAGTCGTAATGAGCTTCTAACCGTATAGTGCTTAATTTCTTTCTTTTATGGAGTAAGGTCACCATGCGGGCTTTAAAGTCTTCTTCCAGTTCAAAAATTTCATCTTCGAAGCGAATATCCGCATTTCTTGTAACGCAAATACAGTTTTTTTCTAAAATTTGATCTTTCTTAAACACCTTATCTGAAAAGTGGTAAAGAATTTTTTCTGTTTTGATAAACCGCACGTCGTTCCCTGGCAGGAAAATAAGTTCAGGCAGCATCTGCGGCATGGGTAGAATTCCCGCCAGTTCTTGTCCTTTGCGCTTTAGTAGCACCGCGATAAATAAGGATTTGTTTGGCATAAAGGGAAACGGGTGATGAACGTCCACGATCTGCGGGGAAAGAATTGGATTAATGTTGGTCTTAAAATAATTTTCAAGGTAAACTTGTTCATTTTTAGTCAGTTCGTGATATTCCAGGGAATAAATATCATAATTCTTTAACTCGGAAAGAACCTCTCGGTAGGCGTCAGCCCGCTTTTCATAGAGAGGTTTTACCATTTGATAAACCTTTTCTAGCTGTTCGTTTGCTGTCATACCAGATTTGTTATCTTGGTATGAGTCATCCATTAAAGACAAATCAAAAAGGCTGCCAACACGAATCATAAAAAATTCATCTAAATTACTAGTAAATATAGAGATAAACTTTAGTCGTTCCAACAAAGGAACTGTTTTATCACAAGCTTCATCTAAAACCCGTTCATTAAATCGAAGCCAGGAAAGTTCGCGGTTTTGGGTATAGGATTGCAACGGTTTATATTCTGACATGGTTATCCTCCTCTGAGAACAATTTAGTGAAAAGATAGCCTTCTCGGATGCCATAGGAAGAAACATAGATAATCTTTGTGTCAAATTTTTTGCATATTTCATGGAGAATTAAAATGCCAGGGAAAATGGTATGAATTCTTTCTGGTGTGCTTTCCAACATCTTCTGAATCACAATTCGGGCATTGCCAGAAAACCCTAAGATAATTTCTTGTAATGATTTGAGCTTAATTTTATTGCAGTCGGAAGGTAAATCAAACAGTTGATTGTTCAGCTTGCAAGCAGCTCTCAAGGTGCCTCCTACCCCATACAACAAAGGAGCTGCTTGAATGCCGGATATGGTTTCTAGTTCTTTGTTTATCCGCTTGCATATCTTTTGGACCTCTTTTTGTGAGGGAAGAACACCTTTTACATATTTTTTATGTAAGTTAAGAGAGCCAATTGGGATAGATACCGATTTTTCAATTACACCATCTTGATACACCACAAATTCGGTGCTTCCACCGCCGATATCAATTAAAAGCCCTGTATTTAACTGAGTCTGTAAAGAAACGCCAAAAAAATCATAAATGCCCTCCTGTTCCCCAGAGACAAGATCAATAGCAAGTCCCGTTTTTTGAGAAATTTGAGCAACGGCACTTTCAGAATTTGTGATGTTGCGAAGGGATGCGGTAGCAAACACAAATAATTGGGCGAGGGGAAGATTGTCCGCAAAGATTTTAAAATCCTTTAAAACAGATATCGCTTTATGGATTCCTTTGGTAGATAAGGCACCTTCCTTATCCACATAGGAGGCCAAACTGGCGGCACTCTTTTTATTAAAAAGCAATTTGATTTCTTTGTTCTCCACCTCATAGACCGCCAGCCTGATGGTATTGGAGCCAATATCGATTACACCATACATTTTTAATACACCTACCTATATCTTTATTTAGCCTGTCCTTGTATTGTAATCTATTTGTCGATTTTTGCTATCACAATAGGGTAAAGGATATGTAAAATTTAAACAAATAAACAGCGCACAGATTTTGTAAGTCTGTGCGCTGCTTATTCTGTTTGTTCAGAACATAAGGAGATGCTTTATCGGGCGGGTACATATTTGCACGCCTTCTATTTTTTAGCCAGAAAGGCCTGAACGAGATGAGGGTTAAATTGAGTTCCTGCATGTTTCAGCAGTTCCTTGTGTGCATGATCACGGGAGTGACGATTTCGATATACCCTGTTGCTGGTCATCGCATCATAAGCATCACAAATAGAAGTGATGCTTGCAATAAGCGGGATTTCATCTTGTTTCATGCCATAAGGATAACCGTTTCCATCCCACCATTCATGATGGTACATGGCGGCATCCCTCGCTAATTGTATTAAGTGCTCAGGTATGCCAACAATGATTCCGCGATTTAACTGCACAAAAAGTTTTTGTGCAAATACGGGATGATTCCGCATAATCAATGTTTCTGTTTCGGTCAGCTTGTCCGGCTTCGTCAATATTTCGTGTGGAATCCAGGCCTTGCCAATGTCATGATAAAACGCGGCCGCCCCAAAATATTTACAATTCTTACAAGGGTCCTTTATAACACCATGGGCGAGAAGTTCCTGCGTGAAATGTTCTACTAATATTCCCACTCGCAGCATATGATGCGTTTCCTCTGTCGGAAGTAATTTAAGGATCTCTGCAATAGGCCTGGTGACACCTAAAGTTTTCTCCATATTTCACCTTCATTTTTTTACTGCATTATATCTGATCTTCTTGTACATATTTTGCTATTGATTTAAGTTAGAATCAAATTCACTTTGCAATTTAAAGTGAGATACTAAAGCATTGAGCATTTCTGCCTGTGCAGATAATTCTTCACTAGCAGCTGCACTTTCTTCTGCGGTGGCGGAGTTGGTCTGTATTACACTGGATATCTGATTAACGTTTGTATTTATTTGTTCGATATAATTGGCCTGATATTCGGAAGACTCTGCTATTTCATCGACCAGTGAGGCTACCCCTTCAGCTTTTAGCGCAATTTGATTTAGATACGTTTCCACTTCAGCTACCATGACATCTCCATTTTTTATGGTTTCTATAGCAGATTGAATTAGCCCCGAGGTGTCTTTTGCTGCCGATGCACTTTTATTGGCCAGATTGCGTACTTCATCGGCAACTACCGCAAAGCCCTTGCCGGCAGAACCAGCACGTGCAGCTTCCACGGCGGCGTTAAGTGCTAGAATATTTGTTTGAAAGGCAATATCTTCAATAGTTTTAATTATTTTCTCGATTTTACCTGATGAATTAGCGATTTCATCCATTGCGGAGACTAACTTTTTCATTTGTTCATCGCCTTGACGGATTTCTGAGATGGTTTCTTTCATATCATTTCTGGCCTGCTGGGAATGATTCGCGTTGCCTTGCACCTTTTCTGAGACTTCAGCAACGGATACCGCCAATTCCTCCGCAGAGCCGGCCTGTTCGGTAGCTCCCTGTGCAAGCTCTTGAGCGCCGGAAGACATTTGCTCGGAGCCTACTGCGACCTGCTGTGAAGAGGTACTAATCTGTGAAAGGGTGGTATTTAGCGATGTAATAATTTTTTCCATGGATTGCTTGATTGGAGCAAAATCGTTTTGATAATTTATGTCGATAGAGACAGTCAGGTCCCCATCCGATATGCGCTGCAAAACCCGCTCAATATCGTAGATGTAGCTGCTCAATTTTTTAATCAATATATGAATACTATTTGCTAGAGAGCCAAGTTCATCTTTAGAGCTATAATTGACATCTGCGTTTAACTTTCCATCAGCCAGCAATTTGGCAGCAGCCTCAATTTCTCGTATAGGGCGTGTGATGCTGCGAATGATATATACACATAAAATTGCAGCAATGGCCATGGAAACCAGAAAATATAGAATGACGGCCAGGGTTACTCTTAATTCGGTGGATTTCGCGTGGCTGTAGTAATCATCGCCGACAGTCTTGGTGGTGTTACTAATTGCAATGGCAAGATCACGAACTTCATCAGCCAAAGGTGCATACTGGGAGTTGTAAATTGCCAGCGCTTTATTCGAGTCTCCTTGCTGGATATACTGTAAAAATTCTTGCCGTGCCGCTTTCAACGATCCCTGCTTGGCAAGAATTTCATCGGCTTTTTTAATATTTTCGTCGAGGGTGAGGTTTTGCTTCAAAAAGGTGATGTCGGTATTGAAATCATTGGCCGCTTGCTCTATTTCATTTTGGTACTCTGTGAGGTCGGCGGAATTTTCGGCAGTAGCTAACTTAAGCAGACCCTTTTCAATGACCTGCGTCGATCTGCGTAGGTCCATGGCGGTATAAATTACTTCGTGGGGACCACTGTAAAAGCCCGAAAAGGAATTGCCAACGATTCTCATGCCAAAAAATAGAGCAATAAACAATGCTCCGACATACAGCACCAGCACAAGTCCAAACGTCAATGACAGCTTCTTTCCTATAGATAAGTTCTTCATGTCTTTCCTCCTAAACAGGTTATAGATTGGCAAAGGTAGCTTTAATAAGTAAGTATCGGGGAATAAGATGAATAGAAAAAGATGAGAGGGGAAGGATAGAATAAAAAGTACAGATTTTCACAACGCAGTTTATTCTAAACCCTGTTAATTTATCAGAAAAGGTCCTTATATCAATCAGCTTCTATGCATTTACGACGGAGTTATTGACGGCGAATATCGTTGGTTCGGTATGTGTAATATACATGGTATTCAGCTTTTCAATTGCTTTCTTTTTTTGCTCAAACATGGAATGCGCATAAATATTAAGGGTAATAGACACATTGGAATGTCCTAAAATTTCACTAAGGGTTTTAATATCTACTCCAAGCTCTAGGGCTCTGGTGGCAAAGGTATGGCGAATGGCGTGAAACTTGCGGCTTTTTACACCGGATTGTTTTAAAAGGGTCTGGAATAGGTTTTGATATTTTCTAGGGTCAAGAGGCCGTTCTGTATCTGATAAGATAAAGAAATTATCGTTAAAAGAGTTCCTTTTAAGCTTTTTTACTAATTCAATCCAAAAACCAGGTAATGGAATCTTTCGGTTTGAATGGGCACTTTTCGGGGTGCCAATATAAAGGGTTGTTTTCCCTCCTGTTTGATTAAAGTTTTTTACACGGGATACGGTTCGCGCAACTACCATGGTTCCAGCTTCGAAATCAATATCTGCCCATTTTAGTCCGCAAACCTCACCAAGACGGATTCCGGTATAGAAACACAGAAGAACACCCAACAACTTCATGTCATTTGAGCCAACAATGGCCATTTCGATTAATTTTTGCTCCCTGACAGAAAGCACTAATACATCTGTGCCAGAGAGCCTAGGCATAAAGATTGCATTTAATACGGTGTTATATTCACTAGTATCCTTCAGCAGCTCTCGTAGGGCGGTTTTATAAATAGTTAATATTTTTCTCTTATAAGAGCGGGAAAGTCCTTGATAATTATTGATTCGGCTTGAAAAATCCATAGCAGTCTGAACGGAAAGCTGCTCATTTCCTTCTTCTTGGTAAAAGGGGATGACATATTTGGTGACACATCGGTAATAGCTTTCATAGGTCGATGGCTTCACTCGAATCGTGAGGTTGCCATTGAGCCACGCAGCAAATGCCGTTGCGGCATTCAAACTGGTGTGTGAGGCTGCCAGCGTAGGTCTGTTGATTGATTCTTGAAGTAGTTTTTTCTTTTCTTTCACCTCCTTGTAAGTCCTGGAATAAACATACTGGTATTTCCCTCCAGAACCCAATACACGGCCTTCCCAGCGGCCATCTTTACGTTTATAGATATTTTCTCCGCGTCTTGGCATAAACAGATGCTCCTTTCAAAGAATAAAATGACCGTCTTTTTGACGGCTAATAAATAAACTATAGCAAAACAACTTGCTTATCTCAACCAATCTGATCGCACTAGGGAGCTATTTCACCTTAAAAAGCCATTTTTACCGCTAGAAGAACGATTTATGGCGGATAAAAGGACTATTGACTGTACATAAAAAGTCGAATATAATTAAAATTGATTGAATTATGTGGAAAAAGAGAAGCCGCGGTTTAGAATAAACCGCGGTCTTTTCTATCTTTATGAAATGAACTTTTATAAACGGGATCTATGTCTTGTACAGAGAAGATAACGTCCCCAATCTTTTGAGGCAAGGCTGTTTTTGTAATGTTTGAAATCTGAAACGCTTTATGATATAATTAACAGGTTATAATAGTAGGGAGAATGGGATGTATACATTAATTATATTTTCAGTACTGATTTTTTTACCTCTGCCGCTAATGGCGTCGGCAGCTAGAAAGACCAATGATGGCTATCGTGCCATATTTCAAGGGGTCTTGGGTGTGGCCGGGGCTATGTTGTTGTTGTTTTTGGTAGCATCTCTGGGAGGCCATCCGGTGGGACAGGCCATATCTTCGGATTTACAGTCTTTTTCGGAGGCAGCAGCTAAAAACAGTCAGGTTGTAGAAATGATGGGGATGGAGGGCCTTTCTTTTGGAGAACGGGTCAGTGGCATTACCAGACTATACACCTATGCTATCAATGCCTTGCCAGCTGTAGTCCTGATTTGGGCTACTATTATTGCCTATTTTGAATATATTGTAATCAGCAGAATAAGCGCCAAAGCGTCTTATCCCCTTCCTGTCTTGGGAAAGCTGAAGGATTTCAGCATGCCCAAAAAGGCCATGTGGGGATGGATTCTCATATACCTGCTGACTTTTATAGTCTCTCTGCTGGGGTTTGCAAGCAGCAACGTGCTGCAAATCAATATACAGATCTTATTTCAGTTTGCCTTTCAGATACAGGGCTTAGCTGTAGTCTTTTATTTTTGCGATTCCAGAGGCTGGCCGAGAGGTCTGGCCGTGGTCTTGAGTTTATTTTTCCTGCCTACGTCCATCGGTCAAATGTTGTTGTGTTTGGTGGGTTTTTTCGACTTAGGGTTCAATGTAAGAAAGTTCATAGTAAAAAGACATTAACATAGCGTGTTTTGATTAGTGAAAAGAGGAAATAAAATGGATGAAAAAAGACCTGAAAACCGTAATACAGAAAAGCGGATTGAAAAGATTCTTTCTGCCTATGTGCCTCTGCCCATGTGTATCATCAACACCCAAGGAAAGGTGACTCGGGCCAGTGACCGGATTGATGAAGTGTTTAAGTACAACGGAATCCAAGGCGCAGATATTTTTGCCCTTACTGGCATCAAGCACGGAGATTTTTTTGCTGAAGATGTCAACGAAAAATTCCTGACTCTTTCCAGAAATGAGAAGATTTTTCGTATTCAAGTGTGCTATATCGGAAGAGATGACCAAAAAAAGGCCATTATCTACTTCTACGATATCACCAACTACGAGAATCTGAAAGTACTGTACCACGGAGAGCATGTCTGTATGGCAACTATCAATGTAGACAATTATGACGAGTTGACCTCCAGCACTTCGGAAGAAAAACGCCTTGCCTTGAGTACCGACATCGACAAAGCGGTGCGCCAGTGGGCAGCCAGAGGAAATGCCTCTATTATTCGCTATAAGGAAAACATGTATTTCATGGTCTTTGAAAACTCCTATCTGGACAAGATTGTTGAAAATAAGTTTGCCATTCTGGATGATATTCGGGAAATTGAGACGGAAGCAGATTTCCCTGTAACCCTGAGCATCGGCATTGGGGCCGGCGGAAAGCATCCGGGCCAGACCGACCAGTTCGCAGCGGCGGCGCTAGACTTGGCCTTGGGCCGTGGTGGAGATCAGGCTGTGGTCAAGCGGGGCTCGAAGATTGAATATTTCGGGGGCAAGATGCAGACTGTAGAAAAAGGCAACAAGGGAAAATCTCGGATTATTGCCCACGCCATAAAACAGCTGGTAGATCAGTCCTCCCGAGTGCTCATCATGGGACACCGAAACCCGGATATGGATTCTTTCGGTTCGGCATTAGGTATATATCGGATCGTGGCTAATCGAAACAAAGACGCCTACATTGTTATCAACAACTACTTTGAAACCTTGGCGGAAATTTATAATCAGGCCCAGGAAAGTGAGATTTATAACTTTATCAACAGCGAAAAGGCTATCGCTATGACCGACAAGGACACGCTGCTGATTGTTTTAGATACCCATAGGCCCAGCCTGACAGAATGTCGGGAACTGCTGGATCTGACGGAAAAAATTGTGGTCATTGACCACCACCGCAAAGCGGAGGAATACATCGAAAATGCTACCCTGTACTACATGGAGCCTTACGCCTCTTCTACTTCAGAACTGGTGACGGAAATCCTCCAGTATTCCGGGGACAAAAAGAACATCGCCAAGCTGGAGGTAGAGGGGTTGTTGGCAGGTATCTCCATGGATACCAACCGCTTCGCTGTAAAAACCGGTGTGCGGACCTTTGAGGCCGCCTCCTGGTTACGCCGTTCCGGCGCGGATACCACCGCGGTCAAACGGTTTTTCCAGACGGACGCAGAAGCCTTTAAGATTAAAGCCAATTGCATTGCTCAGGCTGAAATTCAGCCAAACGGTCTGGCCTATTCCGTAAGCCATGGGCACCATCCAGATATTCAGGTCATTAATTCACAGGCGGCAGATGAACTGCTGACCGTGAAAAATGTGCGAGCCAGTTTTGTTGCAGGCAAAGATGAGCAGGGGGTCACCGTCATCAGCGCCAGATCCCTGGGCGAGATGAATATGCAGACCATCATGGAGAAGCTGGGAGGCGGCGGACATTTGACCACCGCAGGGGCCCAGGTAAGTTGTACACCGGAAGAGGCTTTGGAGAAGATAAAAGAAATCATAGAAGCCATGGACAGCAAGCCGATGAAAAACAAGGAGGATAAATAAGATGATTGTTATATTATTAAAAGATGTAAAAGGTTCCGGAAAAGCCGGAGATGTAATAAAGGTAAGTGATGGTTATGCCCGAAATATGTTGATTCCGAAGGGTCTGGCCAAAGAAGGTACCGAAGGAAATGTGCGGAGTTTGGAAAAGCAGAAAGCCATAGCGGCAGAAAAGAAGGCCGAGGAAAAGGCAGCTGCGCAGAAGCTGGCAGATAAGCTGAAAGAATTGACGGTTTCTATCGTGACTAAAGGCGGAGAAGGCGGCAGATTGTTTGGCTCTATCACCTCGAAAGACATTGCGGAGGCCCTGAATAAGCAGCACAAGATTAATATTGATAAAAAGAAATTAGTGTTAGAGAATCCCATCAAAACCACTGGACAGTTTGCTGTAGAGGTAAAGCTGTATCCAGAGGTGACAGGCACGGTGAATGTGCACGTTTCGGTTTAAGATTAGGAGATTTTCATGGTAGAGAGAATACCTCCTCATAACGATGATGCCGAAAAGTCCGTGCTGGGTGCAGCTATGCTGGACAAGGATGCTCTTTTTGACATCATCGAGGCGGTAAAGCCTGAGGATTTTTATAGCGAGATACATAGAGAGATTTTCCATGCGGTCATGGAACTGTGCCGGAAGAGTGCGCCAGTAGATGCGCTCACCGTGGCAGAGGAACTGAAACGACGAAAAGCATTAGAGCTGGTAGGGGGACGAGCTTATGTGCTATCTTTAGCCAGCAGTGTTCCTTCGACAGCCAATGCGGTGCAGTACGCTAAGATTGTGGCAGAAAAGGCGGTGCTTCGCAGCCTGATTAAGACCGCCAGTGATATTGTGGAAGAAAGCTATCAGGAAAAGATGGGCCCAGAGACGGTTCTGGATCATGCGGAAAGAGGGATCTTTGAGATTGCCCAGAAACGGCAGAACAAAGATTATACAGCGTTGCAGGACGTACTGTTGTCTAACATGGAGATGATCGATGAGATTTCTCGGATGGAAGGCAATATCACAGGCGTGCCTACGGGATTTACTGACCTGGATGCCAAGACAGCAGGGTTCCAGCGATCTAACTTGATTATTTTAGCTGCCCGGCCTGCTATGGGAAAGACAGCGTTTGCCTTAAACGTAGCGCTACAAGCTGCTATTAAGGGAAAGGCGACTGTACTGGTATTTAGCTTGGAGATGGGCAAAGAAGAGCTGGGTCAGCGGCTTTTGTCTATGGAGTCTCGGATTGAGATGCAGAAACTAAAGACGGGTCAGCTGGAACGAAAAGACTGGGAGGACATCAACCTGGGGCTGGATGCACTATCCAAGGCCAATATTTTTATCGACGACACGCCAGGTATTTCCATTATGGAAATGAAAAACAAATGTCGGCGGTTAAAGGCGGAGAAGGGTCTGGATATGATTGTTGTGGACTACCTCCAGCTGATGAATTATGAAGGAAGAAACGAAAGCAGGCAACAGGAAATTTCTGCGCTGTCAAGGTACTTGAAGCTTCTTGCGCGGGAAATGGACTGTCCTGTTATTTTGCTTTCTCAGCTTTCTCGAGCGCCGGAGCAGCGGACCGACCATCGTCCGATTCTTTCGGACTTGAGAGAATCCGGCTCTATTGAACAAGATGCCGACATCGTTCTGTTTTTATATCGAGATGATTATTACAATCCAGAAACCGATAAGCCCGGCGTCTGTGAAGTGATTATCGCCAAGCAGCGAAGCGGACCGACGGGAACGGTAGAGCTGACCTGGCTGGGCAAATATACAAGATTTGTGGACAAGAGCAATATTCGCTAAAGGAATCCGCTAAAGAAAAAGGAAATGGGAAAGACGACATGCAGAATATTTTTATAAAAAAGAAGGCGGGGGAGCTCTACCTGCTGGACACCAGCGTGGACAACGTCTTCATCAGTGAATATATGGCCGGAGCACCGGCAGATTTCGTAAAGGTCTATCTGTTTGCACTGATGTATGCAGAGGCCGGCCATTACATGGACAACGAGACTATTGCTAAGCAGCTGGCCATGGCTGACGAGGATATCCTCAAAGCTTGGTCCTATTGGGAAGCGATGGGCGTTATTGAAAAACATTTTGAAAATCCGAAAGATCGGTTTAATTATCAGGTAGAATTCCTTAATTTAAAGGAACTGTTATATGGAAAACAACCCTCAAAAGAAAAAGAGAAAAAAGAACGGCCAGATATGGCAGACCAGTTGGTTAACGTGGATATAAAGGCAATGTATAGCGCTATCGAAAAGATTACAGGACGTCTGCTAGGAGGCCAAGAGCCGGTGGCTATCCTATCTTGGATGGAGGAATACGGTGCTTCGCCAGAGATGATTACCTATGCGTACTCTTACTGTAAAGAGACTAGGAAAAAAGACGCTCATAATTATGTAGGCACGGTAGTCAAAGAATGGGCAGGGAAGAACCTGCGGACCAAAGAGGAAATTGAAGCGCACCTGCAAGAGGTGGACAATCGGCACTACCTATACAAGCGGGTAATGAAAGCCTTAGGGTTTAACCGAAATGCCACAGAGCAGGAGAAGCATTTGATGGATAGTTGGTTTGGAGACATGGATTACAAACTGGATAAGGTACTGGAGGCCTGTGGCAAGACCAGCGGTATCTCCAATCCAAACATCAACTATGTAAATAAAATACTTAAAAACTGGAAAGAGGAGAGCGGCGGCGGAGCATCCGGCGGCAAAACCCTGCAAAAATCAGACGGCAGCAAGGCGGCTATCAACGCCAGCACGGTATTCCGCTACTACGACATGATCCGGGAAAAAGCGGAAGCAGAAGTGACCACCAGACGGCAGCAGGTATATGAGCAGCTGCCAGAAATTCGACAAATTGATGAAGAGGTAAGAGAATTGGGATTGCGCCTTTCCAGAGTTATGGTCTCCGGGGCGGATAACGCCAAGGAGCAGCTGGAACGGTTCCGAGTGAAGATAGACGCTTTAGGTGAAGAAAAGGCCTTTAAGCTGACAGAAAACAATTTCCCTGTAGACTATATGGAAATCCGCTATAAATGCGGACAGTGTAAGGATACGGGAACAAATGATATGGGGGAACGTTGCAGCTGTTTTAATGAGCGGTTGAACGAAGCAGAAATATGGCAAAATTCTTCAAAGAAGATGTAAATAAATCAAAGAAAAAGAAACGCAGCGGAAAAAATAAACCCGGAGCATTGATTGCAGATTTGAACGATTTGGGCGGCGAGCACCAGGAGGGTTTTTTGAAGGGATTTCCTAAAACTCCAGCGGAGATTGCGGAAGAGGAAGAAGCCGCCAGGATTCAAGCGGAAGCAGAGGTTCGGGCTGCCCAAGAAAGCGCGAAGCGTCAGGAAGAGGAAAATCGCCGGGCCTTGTGGGAAGCAGAGCATCAAAAAGAGCAGAAGCAACGGAAGCCGGAATTTGCTCCCCAGCAGTCCTCGGAGATGCATCAGCCCTCGGAGCTTCCCAGTGGGGAGGTAAAGACGACTCAAGAGAAGCTGGAAACGAAAGGCTGGACTTTTCTGAACGGATTGCTGGAAGGGGCAGCCGGGGTTGAACGGAGCATTGGCCGATTTTTCTTGGCTTTTGTAGGGGCTTTTCAGCAGCTGGGGCGCTGCCTTCGTCAAGAAGTGGCGGATTCTTTTCATGCAGCAACAGACAGTGCAAAAGCGATAAAAGGTATGATTGGCAGAAGGATTCAAGCCTACTATAGAAACAATCCAGATAAACGGCAGCAGAGGCAGCGGAAAAACCGGCGGCATATGCGTCGATTCATTCAGTTGAGAAATACGTTGATGGCCAAGGAAAAGGCCGCATCTATGCGAATGGCAGGCTTCATCAATCGCATGGACAGAAAGAATGAGAAGCTGGCAGACAAGACTAACGTAGTCATGGCCAAGGGAAATCGAAAGTTTAACTTCCTGCGGGAATGGGCGGAGATTAACAAGCGGAAGCTACTATTGCATTTTGCTGTGCTCATCGTCATCGCACTGTGCGGAGTAGAAGTCTTTAGTTATTTTACCGCCTATGAATACGCCTATAACGGTCGGACACTGGGTACTGTCAAGAAACAGGAAGATGTGCTGAAAATCGTGGATATTGTCAGCGAGCAGCTGTCAAAGGAACACAATGCGGAAATTTATATCGACAAGGATTTGGACATTACTTTTAATCGGGTGACCTCCTTCCATCAAGATATTGATGACACAGAAGAAGTTCTGAAACGGCTGACCTACATGAAGAATATGAATGCTAAAGCTTATGCTATCTATGTAAATGATCTGCGGGTAGCCATTGTAGACAGCCGTAAAACGGCTAAGACTCTGTTAAATACCATTAAATCTACATACATGGTGAACAGCGGAGGCGTAGAGTATGAAACCGTAGGCTTTAAAGAGAAGATACAGCTCAAGCAGATTGATACGAAGCTGGGTCGGATTCAAAATGCTGATGTGGTTATGCAGAAGCTGATGACGGGAGCTGTCTCTAAACAGGTCCATACCGTAGTGCCAGGCGATACCCTGACGGGGATTGCCGCCGCCTACGGGATGGCCACCTCTGAATTGAAGGAGGCTAACCCAAACATCAATCCGGAAAAGCTGAACATTGGGCAAGAGATTATTCTGACCAAGCCAGCACCAATGGTCACTATCAAGACCGTAGAGGTAGCCACTTATCCGGAGGCTATCGCCTTTGAGACAGAATACAAGGATACCGATACTATGTATAAGGGGGAAAACAGTACCGAAGTTTCTGGTGTGGTTGGCACCCGCTCGGTGACCGCTCGAATCACCAGAGAAAATGGGGTTCAGACAGCAGCTACCATCCTTTCCTCGGAAGTTCTCTCTAATCCGACTACGGAAGTTGTTCTGCGGGGTACCAAGGTACGGCCATCTACGGTGGGAACGGGTAACTTGCGCTATCCGGTTTCCAGCTATCGGCTGAGTTCCAAATTTGGGCCACGGTGGGGGCGGATGCACTATGGCATCGACCTAGCTTGTCCAGTGGGGACGAAGGTCAGTGCGGCTGACGGAGGTACGGTCACGTACTCTGGTTACAGCGGGTCTTATGGCTATGTAGTGAAGATTAACCACGGCAACGGAATGCTCACCTTGTATGCACATTGCAGCAAGCTGCTGGTTAAAAAGGGTGATAAAGTGTATCAGGGCCAGCAGATTGCCTTATCAGGCAACACCGGCAGAAGCACTGGGCCGCACTGCCACTTCCAGGTGGAGATTAATGGCACACCGAAAAATCCACTGAACTATCTGTAGGAGGAAAGCTGAAATGAAGCAGACAAGCGTTATCGTCATCGGTATCGCAGGAGGCACAGGCAGCGGAAAGAGTACCCTGATTCAAAAGATTCAGGAGGAATTCTGCGACAATGTCACGGTGATTTCCCACGATTCCTATTACAAGGCCAGAAGTGACCGCTCTTTTGAGCAACGTGCCCAGCTAAACTACGATCATCCTGACGCTTTTGACACAGACCTGATGATTCAGCACATCAAGCAGCTGAAAAGCTGGGAAGACGCTTGGTGTCCGGTATACGATTTTACCATTTATGACCGGACGGCGGAACAGGTGCGGCTGAAGCCGACAAAGGTTATCGTGTCAGAGGGGATCCTTATCTTTGAAAACCGGGAGCTGCTGGATTTGTTGGATATCAAGGTTTTTGTGGATACAGACGCAGATGTGCGGATTATTCGCCGTATTCTCCGAGATGTAAAAGAGCGCGGACGGACGTTGGATTCCGTGGTAAATCAATATTTAACTACCGTAAAGCCCATGCACGAGCAGTTTGTAGAGCCCAGCAAGAAATACGCGGATATTATTATTCCTGAGGGCGGGTTTAACATGGTAGCCTTGCAGATGCTGAATCAGCGTATACATGCTTTGCTAGACGAAGAATAGAACAGACGAAAACTGCCCAAAGGGCCTAAACGGGTTGACAAAAAGGGCATAATAGAATAAATTAACAGTAAGAGCATTTACAGAAAACCTCAAACAGAGGGAAAAGCAAATGCAGACAAGCCCTGGTTTCTTTTTAAGAAAGACGGGGAGAAACGCAAGGAGGATAAGAACTTGGACAACAATGCACTATTTAAAATTGGATATGGTCTTTATGTTTTAACTGCTCGAGAGGGTGAGAAGGATAACGGTTGTATTGTCAATACAGTTATGCAGGTGACCAGCTCTCCGCTGGTTCTGGCCGTAGGTGTCAACAAGCAGAACTACACCCACGATATGATTATGCGGACAAAAGAGTTCAACGTATCGGTACTGGATGTAAATTCTAAGTTTTCTGTTTTTCAGAATTTTGGGTTTCAGTCCGGCAGAAATGCGGACAAGTTTGCAGACTTTAAATCAGTAGAGAGAACAGAAAATGGTATTTTATATATTAAAGAAAACACAAATGCCTATCTTTCAGGGAAGGTTTTAGAAGCTATCGATTTTGGTACTCACACGCTGTTTAAGGCAGAAGTAGCAGATGCGGAATGTTTCTCCAATGCGGAGACTCTGACGTACAGCTATTACCAGCAGCACGTTAAACCGGCAGCTAAACCGGTGGAAAAGTCGGGCTGGAGATGTAAGATTTGCGGATATGTATATGAAGGTGATCCGCTTCCAGAAGACTTCATCTGTCCGATTTGCAAGCACGGTGCGGTTGATTTTGAAAAGATATAACGGTAAAATTTCAAAAGAAAAGGAGAGAAAGACGATGGAATTAAAAGGATCAAAAACAGAGAAAAACTTGATGGCAGCTTTTTCAGGAGAATCAGAGGCCCGAAATAAGTATTCTTACTTCGCATCAAAGGCAAAGAAGGAAGGGTATGAGCAGATCGCCGCGATTTTCACTCAGACAGCCGACAATGAGAAAGAGCACGCAAAGCTTTGGTTTAAGGCTTTAGGCGCATTAAATGATACAAAGCAGAACCTGCTGTCCGCAGCAGAAGGGGAAAATTACGAGTGGACAGAAATGTACCAAGCTTTTGCCAAGGATGCAGATGAGGAAGGCTTTACCGCCCTGGCTGCACAGTTCAGAGCCGTAGCAGAAGTGGAGAAGCATCATGAAGAGCGGTATAGAGCACTATTGAGCAACGTAGAAAACAACGCAGTCTTTGAAAAGGCTGAAGAAAAGGTTTGGGAATGCCGGAACTGCGGGCATCTGCATGTAGGCAAGGAAGCTCCTGGTGTCTGTCCGGTTTGTAACCATCCACAGAGCTACTTTGAAGTGCGGAAGATTAACTACTAATTTTTAATACAAATGGCACTGGAGGATTACTCGTCTGGTGCCATTTTTCTGTTTCCGATAGCTAAGTGCTCGGTTCCAGACCAATTGTGCTATTTTAATTTTGAGGGGGATAATGGGGTGCTGAAAAAATATATAAATTTGAAAACAATTAGATTTATAATTTTTGTAACTTTTTTAATTATGCTGATAGGCGTACTAGGGTACAATGCTTGGATTTCCAATCAATTAATTGGTAATCATCATATTACGGCAGAAGAAATGCATGACCTTGAGTTCTGGAGGCACACCGCTAAACTTTTCCAGAACGCAGCACTTATATTTTTGGCCTTATATTATTTAGGTCTCAGGAAAGGGAAAGAAGGGTGGCTGACATCGATGCTGGATGGTACGAAGCAAGAAGGAATGATTAAATAAGAATTTTGCTGCCAGGGCCAAAGCCACTGGTGGAAGGAGCCAACCATGGAACTAAAACAATTGGAATACCTAGTTACTGCCGCAGAAGCGGGCAGCTTCAGCAGTGCTTCGGAGATTTTATACACGACCCCTTCCAATGTGAGTAAGGTCGTAAAAAAGCTGGAAAAAAGATTACAAATGACCCTCTTTACTAGGCGGGGGACAGGTGTGTGTCTAACTGCGGAGGGCGAGAAAGTCTATCGACACGCCTTAGAGATTATCAAGCGCATGGATCATATTGAAAGTGTCAACCGAGAGAAACGGTCACAATTTTTGTCGGTGTCCATGAATCCCAGCAACTATCTGTCTACCAGCTTTGCAGAGTTTTGTCAGCGGCAGGACCATAATATTATTTCCTTTCGGCTGCTGGAGGGCAGTGTGAACCAGGTTATCGGGGACGTGGAAAAAGACTTGTCAGAAATCGGGTTTATTTATGTGGCCGAAAAGCAAAAAATTGTCTTTGAGCATATCCTGAGGAGAAAGAAGCTGGAGTTTGTTCAGTTGCGGGAGGCAGAACTGTCCCTCGAGGTAGGAAAACAAAATCCCTTAGCGAAGGAAGAAATCATTACAGCCCAGCAGATTCAGGGGCTGCAATTTGTCAAACAGTATGAGGACTCTTATTCTAAGTTTCATCATCTGCAAAACACCATTCAGAATTTAGGTATTGTGAAGAATTTAGAACACGCGGTGACTACCAATAGTGATTATGCGTTGATTCGGCTGTTGGAAAACACGGACCGGGCTTATTTGACTTATCGGCTGAACGAGTCCTTGGAAGAAGCCTTTTCCATCAAGAGCATTCCAGTGACCTGTGCAGACGGCAAGATTTATCTGGGCTATGTAAAAAGAGAAAAAGAAGGCTTATCCTCTTTGGCAAAAGATTTTTTAGAACAGGTTTTTGTTGAAATGTGACGAAATGGAACGGAAAGGTGTGCCAAAGTGGATATGACACCTTATAGCAACTATGATAGAATAAACCATATAATTGAACAATAGAATAAAAAGCAAAGATGCAAGTTCCGCGAAGGAATAATAGAGAAATTGGTGAGAATCCAATACGAACCCGTCACTGTAATAGGGAGCTTTTTACAAGGGCCACTGGGAAACTGGGAAGGCGTAAAAGGTGATGAACTTAAGTCAGGAGAACTGCTTGTATGTAGTTGTGCAATTTTTTACGGCTGTTGAAAAGTGCTCAGAAGAGAGAAACATCCATTATATTATATTGGAATTTTTTGGCGACCGTATGATGCGGTCGCCTTTTTTCGTGGGCTGGCAGCAAGAAAAAGTTCGGTTAAAGCCCCATAGGGACTACGGCATGAGGTCTTTAAGACGGGAGAAAGATGAGGATGGATCATGAAACGAATAAGACTGAAAGATGAACTAAAAAATAAAAACACTAAAATCCAAGGTCTGTTGACTGTAGGCAGAGAAGACGTGTTGCTGCCAGTTACAGTAATCTGCGGAAAGGAAGAAGGTAAAACCGTTTTGGTGACCGGAGGTATTCACAATGCGGAATATGTAGGTATCCAAGCGGCCATTACCCTAGCAGAGGCCCTGGTGCCCGCGGAGATAACGGGCAGGATCGTCATTCTGCCGCTGGTGAATACCACAGGCTTTGAGCACCGAACCATGAGTTTGGTCTACGAGGATGGAAAAAACCTCAACCGAGAATTTCCAGGGAACCCTGATGGGACCTTGGCGCAGCAAATCTGTTACTTTATAGAAAAAGAAGTCTTTTCTGAGATTGATTATTACATAGACCTGCATTGTGGTGATGGGTTCGAAGCCCTAGCACCTTATGTGTATTGCCAGGGGAAGGCCAGTGAAGAAGTGTGCCGCATGTCGGAACAGATGGCCCGCCAGGTGCAAGTGCCTTATATCGTTCAGTCCCAGAGTGGCACGGGAGGCGCTTATAATTACGCTGGTGCCTTGGGCATCCCAGGTATCTTGCTGGAGCGGGGAAACATGGCTTGCTGGTCTCCGGAAGAGGTCGAAGCAGATGTGCAGGATGTGAAGCGGATTCTTCGGCTGCTGGAGGTTTTGCCAGAGGCGCAGGAAGCTTCGGAAACAGTGAAAAAGAATACTTCTCCAAAAGTGCTTATTACAGAGGCTATCTATCAGGGAGCAGAAAAGGCTGGTTGCTGGTATCCTCGGTTTAAGCCAGGACAAACAGCAGAAAAAGGTGAAATCCTGGGAGAAATTCGAGACTATTTTGGACAGGTACTGGAAGTCCATCGGGCAAGTGAGACCTGCGTTATTTTGTATCAGATTGGCAGCTTAACCGTTCAGAAGCAAGAGACGGTCATTGCCTACGGGAAAATCTGCGAGGAGCAGCTGGAACTGTTGACTAAGGCCCAGGAGGAAGATAGGTGAGCGGGAAACAGCTGAGGAACCGACTGGTAGAAATGCTCATCGTTCTAGCAGGCATCAGCTTTATCTCCTTCGGTCTTACTTATCTGGCTCCCGGAGATCCGGTGCGAAGCATGTTTGCAGCTACTGGCAGTATGCCTAGCTTGGAGGTCCTGGAAAAAACAAGAGAAGCGATGGGGTTGAATCAGCCGTTTTTAGTCCAATATTGGAATTGGCTAAGAGGCTGTCTCAGCGGAGATTTCGGCACATCTTATTCCATGAACAGGCCGGTGGCTGAGCTTCTGCTGAACCGGTTAGGGCCGACATTGCAGCTGGCTTTTGTTTCTCTGGCTATGATGGTGGCTGTAGCGGTACCTTTCGGCATGCTGGCGGCAGTGAAGCAGAATAAAATTACAGACTATCTAATCCGAAGCTGTACTTTTTTTGGCATCTCCATACCAAACTTCTGGGTTGGGCTGGTGCTGCTATATGTAGTAGCGGTAAAACTGAGATTGCTGTCGGTGGTATCTGCCGGGGGCGGTGCTGAGCGATTAATTCTGCCAGCAGTGACGTTGGCTTTCGCTATGGCGGCTAAGTATACCAGACAGGTGAGAGCCGCGGTGCTGGAAGAATTGAATCAGGATTACGTCATCGGCGCTCGAGCCAGAGGGCTGAAGGAGCATACGGTCTTATGGAAGCATGTGTTTCCCAATGCCCTGCTGCCGCTGGTTACTTTGTTGGGGCTGTCTCTGGGTTCCTTACTGGGCGGAACGGCAGTGGTGGAAGTGATTTTTTCTTATCAGGGACTGGGAAACTTAGCGGTTTCTGCTATCAAGGCTTATGACTACCCCTTGATTCAGGCCTACGTTTTATGGACGGCCTTGATATACATGGTGATTAACATATTAGTAGATATTTCTTATTCGTATTTGGACCCCAGGATTCGCAAGAGGAGCAGCATATGAGGAGAGCAGCGGTATTTATAAAAGAGCATAAGCAATTTTCCTTTCTGGCCTTCTTGGCATTGCTGCTCATCCTCATGGCGATACTTGCCCAGTACATAGCGCCTTTTAGTCCTTATGAATCCAATCTGACCAATGCTTTTAAGCCGCCCAACGAGGTAAATTGGCTGGGAACGGACAAGCTGGGTCGAGATATGTTGTCCCGTATCATCTACGGGCTAAGGGTCTCTTTGACGGCCTCTCTGGTGCTGGTGGTGGTCGTATTTGTTATCGGAACCATATTAGGTACGGTGGCGGGTTTTTACGGAGGAATTTTGGATGGAATCATTATGCGGATTTCCGATATGATGATTTCTTTTCCGGGTATGGTTTTGGCTATTGCGGTGGCAGGAATAGCCGGGGCCAGCGTCACCAACGCTATGGTCGCCTTAGCAGCAGTCAGCTGGACCAAGTATGCCAGGCTGGCTCGAAGTTTAGCTTTAAAGATTCGCCACAAGGACTATATTTATGCAGCTCAGCTGATGGGCACCAGAAATCTGGATATTTTGCGGCAGCACCTGATTCCAAATGCATTGCCAACGCTGATTGTCACCGGGGCGGCAGATATGGGAACGATGATTTTAGAACTGGCGGGACTATCCTTTCTGGGGTTTGGAGCACAGCCTCCTTTGGCAGAATGGGGTCTTATGCTCAACGAAGGACGGGCGTACATGTTTGATTGTCCGTGGCTGATGATTTTTCCCGGCATAGCGATTTGTGCTGTAGTGGTCGTGTTTAATTTATTGGGAGACTGTCTGCGGGATATCTTAGACCCAAGGCAGCTATAACGTTTTAATAAAATAGGAGGATTTAGATGAATTTTAGAAAGAAAATTGCGGCTTGTCTATTGGTAGTACTGGTAGCAGGGGCGCTGTTGAGCGGATGTGGAGCGGGAAGCTCTACAGGAGATGAAAAGGTCCTGAATTTTGGCTGTACCAACTTTTCCGATTCCTTAGACCCATCCACCATGACCAACGCGGCGTGGTGTGTATCCAGATACAGCATTGGTGAAGGTCTATACCGCTTTGACGAAGAAATGAATGCGCAACCGTACTTAGCAGAGAAGTATACCGTAGATGATAGTAATCGAGTTTGGACTTTTAAAATAAAAGATGGAATTAAGTTCTCGAATGGTAAGGATGTAACCGCTACTGCTGTGGCAGACTCTATTCAATACATGTATGATCAGGAAAAGAGCGGAAAGGGAAACTCTACGCCATCTGTATACATGCAGATTGAGTCTATGACGGCAGATGATGATTCCAATGAAGTAAAAATTGTTACCGCTAAACCTTATGCCGATTTGTGTGCCGTGTTGGCTCACCCATACTTTTCTATCTTGGATGTAAAAGCCGGCACGGATTTGTCCAATGAACCAATTGGTACGGGTCCTTACGCCATTGAGAAGTATGATGCTGGCGTATCCATTGCCATGACAGCTAACCCTTACTATTGGAATGGAACCGTTCCTTACGATAAGGTAAATGTAATCTTTATCGATGACAGCTCCACCAAGGCCATGGCTCTCCAGAGCGGTGACGTGGATGTAGTAGAGAATATTGTTACTTCCAGTGACTTGGATAAGCTAAGAAAATCTAAGGATTTTAATGTTTCGGAAACCATTGGTATGCGAATTGGTTTTTCCTATATGAATCAGAAGGGTGTTTTAGCAGATGACAGCCTGCGGAAAGCTGTGCTTCTAGCCTTGGATGATGAGACCATGTGCGATGTAACCGTAGGCGGCATGTACACCGCTGGTGCTTCCGTGCTGCCTTCTACATTAGATTACGGATACGATCAGTTGACCGACGCAACCCCTTATGATGTAGATGCAGCCAAGAAACTGTTGGATGATGCGGGAATTGTGGACACAGATGGGGACGGCTATAGAGAGCTCAATGGAAAGAACATTAATTTGAACTACCTCACCTATGACAGCAGAAATCTGACAGACTTTGCAGAGGCGGTAGCTACTCAGTTAGATGTTGTAGGCATAAAGGCTACTGTAAAGACGACCGATGCAGATACGGAGTGGAATCTGTTGGTAGCAGGAGAATACGACTTGCTGGCCACCAACTGGATGACCGTTCCCGTAGGAGATCCATATTCTTACCTAGACAACTGGTACAGCAAATCTACGGCAAACTACTGTGGATATGAAAATGCAGAGTATGACCGTCTGTACGAGCAGTTGGAAAAGGAGATGGATTTAAGTGGTCGGATTGAGCTGATTAAGCAGTTGCAGCAGATTCTTATCGATGATTCCGCGGCTTTAGTCCACGGATATTATCACAGCAATATGTGCAGCTCCACGGCTGTTACGGGAGCAAATATTAATACGGCTGATTATTACTGGATTACCACCGCTATGAAACCGGCCAAGTAAAGCATTGGAGGCAGTATGCTTAGCATAGAAAATCTTTCCATACAATATCAAAAAAGTGCGCCTGTGGTGGAGAAGTTTAACTTGGACATCGAACCTGGAGAAATCGTCAGCCTAGTGGGAGAAAGCGGCAGCGGAAAGACCTCCGTCATACGAGCAGTTATGGGACTGCTGCCTACTGGCGGAAGGGTGATTCAAGGCGATATCCGATTTGGCGGGGAATCTGTTCTTGGGTATTCCAAAGAACAGTGGCGGCAGTTTCGAGGCAGTCAAATCTCCATGATTTTTCAGGATTCTGGCACGATGATTAATCCGGTGCGGAAAATAGGCAGCCAGTTTATGGAATATATCTGTCAGCATGAGAAACTGTCTAAAAAGGAAGCTTGGGAACGTGGGCAGCTTATGCTGGAAAAGATGGGTCTGTCGGGATGTGAAAACATTATGGACAGCTACGCTTTTGAGTTGAGCGGCGGCATGAGGCAGCGGGTGGGCATTGCTATGGCTATGACCTTCCAGCCGCAGTTGTTGCTGGCTGACGAGCCCACCAGTGCGTTAGATGCCACCACGCAAGCCCAGATTGTGAGTCACATGATGGGCTTGCGGGAGGAATTTCATACGGGAATTCTCTTAGTTACGCACAATTTAGGCGTGGCTGCCTATATGTCTGACCGAATTATCGTGATGAAAGGCGGAAGGATTGTGGACATGGGCGACAGGGACTACATCTTAAAGCATCCCAGCAATGAATACACAAAAAAGCTGTTGGGTTCTGTGCCGATTTTGGAGGGGCAGTGATATGTTTAAAGAAGAAAACCTTATTTTAAGCGCGAAACAGGTCACTAAAAAGTTTGCCGCTTCCAAGGATCGAAGTCTGGTGGCTTGTGATAAAGTATCTCTAAATTTTTATAAGGGAAAAACCTTGGGACTGGTAGGGGAAAGCGGTTGCGGCAAGAGCACTTTTATGCGGATGATGGTGCAGCTTGAAAAGCCCACTGCTGGAAACATTTTTTTTCATGGCAAAGAGGTGACGGAGCTGCGGGGAGAAGCCTTGAGGCAGCACCGACGCCGGATTCAGATGGTCTTTCAGGACCCAGCTTCCGCTTTCAACCCGAAGATGAAAATCAAGGATATCATCTGTGAGCCTTTGATTAATTATGGACTGATTAAAAGGCGGGAAAGGGACCAGGTAGCCAGAAAATATTTGCAAATGGTGGAACTGGATCCAGAACTGGCAGACCGTTATCCCCATAACCTGAGCGGCGGCCAGCAGCAGCGCATCGGTATTGCCCGGGCCCTGACGCTAGAACCAGAGGTTATTATCTGCGACGAATCTACTTCTGCACTGGATGTATCGGTGCAGAAGAGCATTGTCGATTTACTCCATAAGCTCCAGCAGGAGAAACATATATCCATCGGCTTTATTTGTCATGATATTGCTTTAGTTTCCCAGGTATCCGACCACATTGCTGTCATGTATTTAGGCAATGTGGTGGAAGTGCTGGAAGGCAAACAGATGGCAGAGCAGATTTGCCATCCCTACAGCAAGACCTTGATGGATTCTATTTTTCACCTGGGTATGGATTATGGAAAGAAGATGGCTGGATTAGAGGGGGAAATGCCCAGTGCGTTAGAATTACCTCCAGGCTGTCCTTTTCAAAGCCGATGCAGCGTGTGTGTGGAAAAATGTCAGACAGAAAAGCCGGACTTAAAGAAATTAGGTGAAGGGCATTATGTGGCTTGCCATGCCGTAAGAGGGGCTTAAATGAAAACAAATTCATTAACAGAAGGGAACATTTCTAAAAGTATTTTATTTTTCTTAATACCCATTCTGGTATCCAGCCTGATACAACAATTGTACAGTGTGGTCGATTTAGTCTTGATTGGCAAGTTCATCGGGGCAGAGGCTACGGCAGCAGTAGGGGCCAGTTCGCTGATTATCACTTGTCTTATTGGCTTTTTTAATGGTATAGCAGTGGGGACTAATGTAGTTACTGCGCATATTTTCGGCAGCTCAGACAGGAGCTCTCTGAAAGAGATTATGCAGACCGTCTGGACGGCAGGAGCCATCGGCGGTCTTTTGCTCATGGTGGTGGGACTGACTCTGTCTCCTCACTTTTTAAAGTGGATGAACACACCACATAGCATATTGGATACGGGCGTAATCTACCTGCGTATTTATCTGCTCAGCCTCCCTGCCATCGTTCTTTATAATTTGTGCTCAGGAATATTGCGGGCCATGGGAGATTCTAAAAGTCCCATGTTTTTTCAGGTAATAGGCGGTCTGCTGAATGTGGTTGGATGTATTCTGATGGTGGCGGTGTGGCGAAAAGGGGTAGCAGGAGCGGCTACGGCTACTTTTATTTCTCAGACGGTGGCAGCGCTGCTAATCTTGGGGCATCTTCACAGTAAGAAACAATCGGTTCGATTGGAATTTAAGGTAAAAGGATTTAACCCGATTTTACTGAAAAGGATTTTAGCCATTGGGATTCCGTCTGGGGTTCAAGCCATGATTATCACCTTTTCAATTATTATTCTTCAATCTCAGATTAATAAATTCGGCGTTCATGTTATGGCCGCCTTTGCCGCTTATTATAAGATCGAAATGCTGATTTATTTGCCTATTTTAGCGCTGGGTCAGGCTCTCGTGTCTTTTGTGGGACAGAACCATGGAGCCGAACAGTATGAGCGGATTAAGAAGGGGACCAGCCTGTCCATCCGCTGGGGTATCCTTATGACGGCATGTATCAGCGCCTTGTTGCTGCTCCAGGGGCCGTTAGTCATGCGGTTGTTTACGGATCATCAGCAGGTAATCTTCTACGGCTGTCAGATCATGAAGGTTACTTTTCCTTTTTACTTCTTGTATGTAATCATTGAGTGCAGCAGCAGTGAAATACGGGGCAGAGGGGAAGCAACTATTCCCATGGTTATTACATTATTCAGCTTTTGCGTAGTCAGACTGACAGCTTTAGTCGTCTTAATTAGCCAATGGCACGATATCAGAGGGATTGCAGCGGTATATCCTTTTTCTTGGGCGGTAGCAGCGGGATTAATGACTTTTGCCAGGCTTCAGATGGAAAAGAAAGAGCATAAGCTATAAAAACAATAAGAAGAAAAGAAGGCTACCTTTAGACGGCTGTATGACAGCCTAAAAGGTAGCCTTCTTTTGTATTAGCCGCCAGTAAAAGTGCAGACTTGATAATTGTTTTTCATACTGCTATCTCTTTTCTTTTATTATTTTTCACTTGTAATTAATTCTTCAAGAAGGTCATCGATTTCTCTTTGGACAACTTCGCCGTACTGGGCACCGAGGTCCAGACTGTCATACATATATTCTTTGACTTGGCTCCAGGTGGTCTCCATGTCGTCAATGCCTCCGTTTCGCTCCCAACGGTCGTAGTGCTCGATGGTGGCCTTGTCGAAGCGCAGGGGTTGAAACTCATCAATATAGGCCTGCTTCTTAATTGCGGAAATGGTACAGGTAAAAGCTGTAAAAGCCTCATCACTAATTGCGCCAACAGCGTTTAAACGGGCCATGACTTCTGCTTTGGAGACTAAACTGCCGTCGTCCGGCACATCTGCTTGTATTTTTTTTACCATTTCTTCTTTGGACAGTCCGTCATAACCTAGTACGATTCTATTTCGCTCTTTTGCCGCTTCTCCATACAAGTTAATGGATTTTGGACTTTTTACGGTTTGACGCAAATTTTCCCAATGCTGTTTTCCGATGTCCTGATACTTTATCATGTTTACTAATATTTTTCCGCGATGGTTTGGAAAAGCTGACTCATACCGTTCTTCAAGCAACTTTTCAATCTCTACATCGGTCATGTCGCTGTAGTCCGTCTTTTCGTGGAGTTCTTGCAGCTCTTTTAGTTTCTGTCGCATAGGGTCGCTGCCGGTTAGGGTCAGGGTGTCTGTTCGCACGCTGCCGGTACTGGCTGTAGGAGTGATTGTTCCCTCCTTGTCAGCCAGCAGATTGCGAAAGCTGTAGGCTAGGCCAGTGTTGGCGGCAGTCGTTTTTTTCGAACCGCCCCCCTGATAGGCGGCGCTGTTGCGGATATCTCCCAACGGATGTCGGTAATTCCCTGATAGTTTTACATTCATATACATCTCCCTTTCTCTCTCACTATTTTACACTCTTTTACAAAAATCACCAATACTTCTATATTATATCACACAAGCTACGTCGCCGTGTGATTCAATGAATGTTTCTCTGCGGCAACGCCGTATATATAATAAAGGCATTCATTATATCACTCCTCTTGGAGAACGCAGCCTATAAAAACGCTATTTTTAAAGCCAAAATTCGATAGAAATAGCGTAATCAAATGTAAATAGAGAAAACATTTTTTAGATTTCATGGAATCTAAAAAAAATCATAGGTATTCAAAACTTTTCATATTGACGATAATAATAAATTGTGTTAATTTCTATAAAACATATAGAATTACTAGGAATAAAGAGGGCGAAGATGCAAAACGTAACAAATGACAATTTTGAAGAGGAGATCTTGAATTCTGATATACCAGTGTTGTTGGAATTTTATTCAGATGGCTGTATGCCCTGCAAGAGGTTGTCACCTACATTGGCAGAGTTAGAGGAAGAATACCACGAATTAAAAATTAAAAAAATGAATGTAGCTTTTGGAGCAGAAACCGCGGGTAAATACAGTGTGATGAGTGTTCCGACCATTATTTTTTTTAAAGAAGGCCAGGAAGTGCACCGAATAAGCGGGCTTGTAAAAAAGGCAGAGCTTGAAGAAGTCATAAAGGAGGTCACAAGATGATACGCTTGCCAAAACATCTGTACGGTGAAATGCTGGAGGCGGCTAAAGTAGGCAATCCGGAAGAAATATGCGGACTGATAGGCGGAATCAAAGAGGGGGACATAAGGGAAGTAAAAGAAATCTATCTTCTTGAAAATATAGATCATTCGAAGGAGCATTTTTCCATGAGCCCAAAAGATCAGCTGGAAGCGGTCAAAGACATGCGGCGAAAAGGACTGGTCCCTCTTGGAAATTTCCATTCCCATCCAGAGAGCCCTTCCAGGCCTTCTGAAGAAGATAAACGTCTTGCCTATGACAAAGAGGCAAGTTATCTAATTCTATCCATTATGAACATAGAAGAGCCTGTATTAAAAGCCTTCAGGATTTCAGAACAGGTAAGTAGGGAAGAAAAAATTGAATATATATAGGAGGAAATAAGATGGCTGTAGATTATGGGACGTTAAAAAGAGGCGGATTTATGCGCCAGAAGCAAAAAAATTGCTTTTCTCTGAGATTAAAGGTTGTGGGCGGACATCTGGAGGCAAAGCAACTTTTAAAGATTGCAGAGATTTCGGAGAAATATGGTGACGGGCATGTACATTTGACATCCAGACAGGGGGTTGAAATCCCCTTTATAAAGCTTGCGGATATTGACGAGGTAAAGACTGCTCTGGCGGAGGGGGACTGTGAACCGGGAACCTGCGGCCCTAGAGTACGGACGGTCACCGCCTGTCAGGGAATGGAGATTTGTCCCAGCGGATGTGTGGACACCTATGCGCTGGCTCAAGAATTAAGTGAGCGGTTCTTTGGCATGGAGCTGCCCCATAAATTTAAGTTTGGCGTCACAGGATGCCAGAACAACTGCCTCAAAGCCGAAGAAAATGATATTGGCATCAAAGGCGGTATACGGGTCACGTGGATAGAGGACAAATGTATCCACTGTGGGGTCTGTGAAAGCATATGCAGAACGAAAGCAATAAGTTTTAAGGATAATAAGCTTCTTCTTGATGAAAGCAAATGCAATTACTGTGGTCGATGTACAAAAGCCTGTCCTGTTGATTCATGGGTAAACGACGAAGGCTATATCTTGTCCTTTGGCGGCCTTTTCGGCAACCGAATCCATAGAGGGGAAGAGCTGCTGCCCCTTATACAGGACAAGGAAACGTTATTCCGGGTTATTGATGCAGCGGTTCATTTCTTTAAGGAGAACGGTTCTTCTGGAGAACGGTTCCGCTTTACCATAGAACGAGTTGGGGAAGAAATTTTCAGAGAAAAAATGAAGGAGGCTTATCATGGCTGATATTAAAATTGACGATTATGTAGATATAACCGATGTGGTATGTCCTATAACTTTTGTTAAAGCAAAGGTAGCCATTGAGGAACTGGAGCCAGGACAGATTCTTTCGGTTCATATGAATGAAGGGGAGCCGATTCAGAATGTTCCCCGCTCTATGAAAGAAGAAGGGCATAAAGTTCTTAAATTAAATAAAAATGATGATGGAACCTATGATTTGATTGTTGAGAAAGGCGAGGAATAGAAGATGAAAGTAACCGTAAGCGGAGAAGTAAAGGAATATAAGGATGAAATTACCCTAGCGGAACTTATTACAGAAGAAAACGTACAGACTCCTGAATATGTTACCGTTTCTGTGAATGATGAGCTTCTGGGAGCTGGAGCCTTTGAAGAAACCGTATTAAAGGACGGTGACACTTTGGAGTTTTTGTACTTCATGGGAGGAGGATGTTGTCATGGCCTTTTCCAATGAGCAAATTCAACGGTATTCCAGGCATATTATCTTAAAAGAGGTCGGCGTTAAGGGGCAAAAGAAGCTTCTGGACAGTAAAGTACTGATTATTGGTGCAGGAGGCCTGGGGGCGCCCGCCGCTATGTACCTTGCCGCAGCAGGAGTGGGAACCATCGGCATTGCCGATGCGGATGAGGTAGATTTGTCAAACCTGCAGCGCCAGATTATACATGGGACCGAGGATGTGGGAAAAGCCAAGGTTCTTTCAGCGAAAGAGACCATGGAGAGCATTAACCCAGACGTCCGGGTGCATACATATCGGACCTTTGTCAGCGCAGACAATATCATGGACCTCATAAAAGAGTATGACTTTGTCATAGATGGCACCGATAATTTCCCGGCAAAGTTTTTAATTAATGATGCCTGTGTCATGGCGGAAAAACCCTTTTCACATGCAGGTATCATCCGATTTCAGGGTCAGCTGATGACCTACGTTCCCGGACAAGGGCCTTGCTACCGATGTATTTTCAAAAATCCGCCGCCGAAGGATGCCGTACCTACTTGTAAGCAGGCAGGCGTAATTGGAGCCATGGGCGGTGTGATTGGAAGTCTGCAGGCAATGGAAGCGGTTAAATATATTCTTGGTGCGGGAAACCTGCTGACGGGCTATTTGCTGACTTATGACGCCCTTACAATGGAATTCAGAAAGATAAAACTGCCAAAAGCCATGAAGGACTGTCCGGTCTGTGGCGAAAATCCCACCATTCGAGAACTGATTGATTATGAACAGACAGAATGTGCGGGAATTTTGTAAGGAGTGATAAAAATTGAAATATGATACATCTTTATTACACGGTAATTTTAGTGGAGACCGGAATACTGGGGCTACCCTGATTCCTATTTATCAGACAAGTGCCTTTGGACAGGACAGCGCAGAACAGATTGAAAAGATCTTTCACAATCAGGCGGCAGGGTTTGCGTATACCAGAATAAATAATCCGACGGTAGCTTCTTTTGAAAACCGCATAACTTATCTTGAAGGCGGTATAGCCTCTGTTGCTACTTCCTCAGGGATGGCGGCCATTGCCGCCGCCTTTCTCAATATCCTTTCAAGCGGAGATGAAGTCATCTCTAAAAGCTCAGTTTTCGGCGGCACCCTTGATTTATTTAAGGATTTGGAAAACCTAGGAATAAAAGTCCGTTACGTGGAGGATATTACAAAAGAGGTGCTGGAGGGACTGGTCAACAATCGTACAAAGGCTGTTTTTGCAGAAACAATAGGAAATCCAAAACTTGACGTAACGGATATAAAAGAGGCTGCCGAGATCATACACAGTTATAATCTGCCCTTTATCCTGGACAATACCACAGCCACTACCTATCTGGTACGGGGTATTGACTTAGGTGCAGATATTATCATCAACTCTGCATCAAAGTATATTAATGGCAGCAGCAATTCAATAAGCGGAATTATTACAGACAGCGGTAATTATGCATGGAGTCTGGAGAAGTATCCGATCATGAAAGATTACATCAGGCTGGGACGGCTGGCTTTTACAGCTAAACTTAGAAGTGATACTTTTCGCAATCTGGGCTGTTGTTTGAGCCCCATGAATGCATACTACAATGCCCTGGGGCTGGAAACCTTGAGCCTGCGAATGGAAAGGCACTGCACCAATGCCTTAAAGTTGGCCGAAAGCTTGGATGGCAAAGAAGGCATCCGGGAAATCGCCTATCCGCTTCTTCAGTCAAATCCGTATTATGCTATTGCAAAAAAGCAGTTTAAGGATAAAGGCGGCGGGATCTTTACGCTACGCCTGTATACAAAAGAGAGAGCCTTTGCTTTTATAAATCAGTTAAAATATGCAATTAATATCACCAACATAGGCGATACGAAGACCCTTGTCATCCATCCGGCATCTACGATATATGCCCATAGCAATGAAGAAGAGCAGGAAAAAGCAGGGGTTTATGAAGACCTCATACGGGTGAGTGTGGGGATTGAAGATATTGAAGATTTGATGGAAGACTTCCATCAGGCATTGACCTACGTAAACGAAAATTTTAAATAGAGAGCTGAAAAAGGTCTTGCAGCAATTCTACAGAGAGGAGGGAGAATTTGTATAAGGCATTGCTTGTTTTTGATAATTATAACCTTCTTGAAGAAATAAAGAGATTACGAATATGGGGAGAATCTTCTGAATTTGAGATTGAGGATATTGTAAATGACGGTACCTCCGCTTACCGAAAAATGAGAGAGAAAAATTATGACCTGGTGATAACAGAAATCCGCATTACGGGCCTGGATGGGCTCCAGCTTTTACGGAATGCAAAGAAAGAGGGAACCTGTTCTCATATGGTCCTTTGCAGTGAATTTGAAGATTTTAATTATGCCAGACAGGGGATTATTCTGGGAGCGTATGACTATTTTGCTAAACCCTTTGATGAAACCCTTTTCTTTTCTATGTTTAATCGCATTAAGAATGAAACCTTTGAAAGCGAAGCGGTAGGAGTCTACTATGGCGAAGAAATAATTACTTTCTTTGAAAATAGAGATAAAGGTATTTATGATTATGTCTCGACCATGTTAGAAGAAATATATGCGAACAATAAAGACATACTAAAAGCAGATAAAAAGGCAAGAAATATATGCCGGACAGTTATCGATGAGGTTTTCAACCGCCATGAATGGCTGGATTTATACATTGTGCAGGAAGATTTTTATACTTTTGACGGGATTAATGAAAGCAATCATGGAACCTATAAAAAGCGTTATAAAACAATCCTATATAATCTCTTTGACGAATTTTGTGAATTGCTTTTACATTGCAACAAGGCTAAGATTTCGGAAGTCATTTCGTATATATTGAACAACCCGGAAAATAATTTAAAACAAAAAAGTATTGCGGAAGAACTTAATATAAATAGCTCTTACCTGAGCACGGTTTTTTTTGCACAAACAGGAGTCCGCTTTGTAGATTATCTGACAACCGTTAAGCTAAAACGGGCCGGATGGCTGTTGAAGGAGACAAATTTAAAGGTGTTTGATATAGCAGAAAGATTAGACTACAAAGATATCGGATACTTTTCAAGATTATTCAAGAGCAAATACAGCTTACCGCCATCGGAATACAGAAATTCTGGTGGATATGATTATCAAATATAAAAAGTTGGTAAATTAAAAAAATAAAAATAAAGGAGGAAATCTTTTATGGCAAGGATTTATAAAAAAATAACAGAGTTGATAGGCAGCACCCCGATGATGGAGGTTGAGAATTATGAGAAAGCGAACGATTTAAAAGCTTCTCTGCTGGTGAAATTAGAATATTTTAATCCGGCAGGATCGGTTAAAGATCGGATTGCAGTAGCGATGATTGACGATGCCGAGAGAAAAGGAATATTAGAAAAAGGTGCAGTTATCATCGAGCCCACCTCAGGCAATACAGGAATCGGTCTTGCAGCCGTAGCCGCAGCAAGAGGATACCGAATCATTATTACCATGCCGGAGACCATGAGTGTAGAACGACGAAATCTATTAAAAGCGTATGGTGCCGAATTGGTTTTAACCGATGGAGCCAAAGGCATGAAAGGCGCTATTGCCAAAGCAGAAGAGCTGGCGGCTGAGATAGAGAACAGTTTTATCCCGAGTCAGTTCACTAATCCGGCAAACCCGGCTTACCATAAAGAAACCACTGGCCCAGAAATATGGCGGGATACAGATGGAAAGGTAGATATTTTTGTGGCAGGAGTCGGTACAGGGGGAACCATCACCGGTGTAGGCGAGTATTTAAAGGAGCAAAACCCCAATATAAAAATTGTGGCCGTAGAGCCGGCCGGATCTCCGGTGCTGTCAGAAGGGACGGCAGGGCCCCACAAGATACAGGGAATCGGAGCGGGATTTGTTCCGGACACCTTAAATACAGCTGTTTACGATGAGATTATAACGGTTGAGAATGAAGATGCCTTTGAAGCAGGCAGAGCCATTGCCCTTAAAGAAGGCTTTTTAGTAGGGATTTCATCGGGAGCAGCAGTATGGGCCGCTACAGCGCTTGCTAAAAGACCAGAGAACGAAGGAAAGATCATTGTTGCTCTGCTGCCGGACACAGGGGACCGATACCTGTCCACACCGTTATTTATGGGGTAGATTTTCTAAAATATAGGATATCAACTTTCATTTTGTCTTTTTGATATAGCTGGATAAATGACCTATGAAAAAATTTAAAATTTTTTCGCATTTACACAAAAGCTTGAAATGTATTATAGTAAATAAAATATCCGTAATTCATATAGGAAAACAGTATAATGATTAAGCGGTCTTTAAATCTCGATGCTGTTTTATATGAAATGGTTATAAAGATAAAATAAATAATAGAAAGAAGGATGAAAATGAAAAAATTTATAGCAGTATTCATGATATCCGTGTTAGCAGTTTTAACATTAGTCGGATGCGGAACAGATGATGACAGCACTTCGGGCAAAACGGAAAACAATTCGGAGAGTGGCGCAGTTTTACGGATTGCAGCGCAGCCGTATCCGCTTTACACACCGGTGTATGTAGCTCAGGAGTTGGGTTATTTGCAAGAAGAGTTTGAAGCCGTAGGGGCAACCTATGAGTGGCAGGAATTTAAATCAGGTCCCTTGGTAAATGAAGCCGTTGCCGCAGGAGAAGCCGATCTTGGCTTTATGGCAGATTTGCCGGCTATTATTGCAAAGTCCACAGGTCAGCCTATCGAAATTGTTTCAAATATAGCTTATGGTGAAAAAGGGCTTGCTGTTCTTGTAAAAGCGGACTCGACTGTAAAGAGTATAGCTGACCTAAAGGGAAAGAAAATCGCCTACGCAACGGGGTCTTATGCTCAGCATTTACTTGCTTTGTTGCTGTCAAATGAAGACTTGACATTAGATGATGTGCAGACGATAAATCTTGGAGCCAGCGACCAACCTGCTGCTTTAGCAAACGGAGAAGTGGATGCCATCGTTATCTGGGAGCAATACATTTCAAAGCTGACCAGTGACGGTACCGCAAAGGTTCTGGCAGACGGTACCGGCGTGAAGCGGGGAAATATGATTACCTATGTGGTTTCAGACTATGCAAAGGCCAATCCAGATGTAATAAAGGCCTATATTAGAGCCTTAAACAGAGCAGATGAACTTCTTGCCTCCGATCCGGATAAAGCAGCAGAAGCAGTTGCTGCCGACTTCGGTGTGGATACAAAGCTTATGAGAAAAATAATCTCTAACTTTACTTATTCCACAGAGCTGACAGCAGAAGATATTGCAGAAATAACAAAAGTTAAAGATTTCTCATTAGATGCAGGTATTATTAGTAAGGATGTCGATATAAACAGCTTCATTAACACGGAGTATGTAAAGGCAGCGGAATAAAAATACTTCAGGCCTGTATCGCAGATAGTTGATAAGGGTGATTACTATGAACAATGACGTGAAAAACAAAAGGAATATAGGCAGTGTGATTCTCTACATCGCATTGCCTCTCATCCTTATTGCTGTGTGGCAGGGCTATAACTTGGCGGGAAAGCTTACGCCTTATACGATGCCTGAACCAATGGCAATCATCAACACCGCCATCGATTACATACAAAACGGAAAGCTTTTTGAAAATGTAACAGTTAGTTTTATAAGGGTCATAGAAGGATTTTTACTAGCCCTTGTTTCCGCGTTTATAATCGGTATTAATGTTTCTATCTTTCCTAAATTTAATTTGTTTACAGATTTACTCATTCAGATTCTGCGGCCTATCCCGCCTATTGCCTGGATACCTCTGGCAATCTTATGGTTTGGCATAGGCCAGGAATCAAAAATATTTATTATTTTTCTCGGTGCTTTTTTCCCCATATTTGTGAATACCGTGGATGGAGTAAGAAATATAGACAGCAAGTATTTTGAACTTTCTCAGGTTTATGAAGTGTCCAGGCAAAAACTAATTCGAAAAATAATTATTCCCGGAGCACTGCCCTCCATCATGACCGGCATAAGGCTGGGGTTGGGAAATGCCTGGGTATGTGTGGTGGCCGCAGAAATGATTGGCGCAACCAGTGGTGTAGGTTATATGCTTTCAGACGGAAGAAGCCTGTCCAGGCCAGACATTGTGATTCTTGGGATGCTTATTGTTGGCATCGTAGGAAAAATAATGGATGACCTGCTTAAGCTTATCCGAGAAAAACTTATAACCTGGAACTGAGGAGGAAGGCTTTATATGGGAAATATCGTGGAAATCCGAAACCTGACAAAGGTCTTTGAGGATAACGGCAAATCAGTTGTCGCATTGGATAACATTAATCTGGACATTGAAGAGGGAAACTTGATTTCTATCATCGGAGGAAGCGGCTGTGGTAAAAGCACCATGCTCCGAATCATCGGAGGGCTGGAGACTCAGTATGAGGGGGAAGTTTTGGTAGACGGCAAGAGTGTTTATAAGCCTTCCAGAGAAAAGGGGTTTATTTTTCAAGACCACCGGCTGCTGCCTTGGCTTACGGTGAAGGAAAATATTCGTTTCAGCCTGCCGGAGACACAGAAAAATAATAATGCGCTAATTAAAGAGAATCTGGAACTGGTTGGACTTTCGGAGTTTGAAAACGCTTATCCAAAGCAGTTATCCGGCGGCATGGCTCAGAGGGTGGCGATTGCCAGAGCCCTCGCCAACAAACCTAAAATACTGCTGCTCGACGAGCCCTTTGGGGCGCTGGATGCCATAACAAAAATAAATTTGCAGGAGCAGCTGTTAAATATATGGCAAAAAGAAAAGATTACCATGGTAATTGTCACTCATGATATTGATGAGGCCATTTATTTGGGCAATAAAGTGGTGGTAATGACCACCCGGCCAGGAAGAATTGAAAAAATAATGGATGTAGACCTTGGCACCCCGAGAAGACGAACCGGTCCGCTTTTCAATGTAGCAAGAGATGCAATCTACAGAGAATTCTTTAAGGATACCGAAATACCTATAGAATATAGTATCTAGCGAGAGCCTGTCAGCTTTGCAATGATTATAGATTTGGAGGAACTTTGTATGTCTATAGAAAAAATATTATCTCCTCAGGAGGAGAGACTTCAGGATGAAATAAAAAATAATGTCAAAACGTTTAGAAACAGAAGCAGAGCGGCAGACATATTAAATACAGTCAGAAATGCAAAGCCTCAGATTGACGTTGAAAGAGGTCTTTTTTTTACACAGTCTTTTAAGGAAACAGAGGGCCAGGCTTTAAATTTAAGATGGGCTAAGGCTCTTTATCATTATGCCGCCAACGCTACCGTTTATATTGATGACAACCAGCTTTTAGTTGGGAGAAGCGGAAAAGAAGGCCGATATGGCATCTTATATCCTGAGCTGGACGGCAATATCTACAGTGAAGTCATCGAGCGGATGCCCACAAGAGAAAATTCCCCTTTTGCTGTTTCTGAGGAGGATGCGCGAATCATTACCGAAGAGATTGCCCCTTACTGGGTTGGTAAAACTTTTCATGAAAACTTTGAGAAATCTCTTACAAAAGAGACTGAAAAACTGACCTATAATCCAGATAAGGAACTGACCTCTAGATACATCGTAAATGAAACGGCTTCGTTCCGTTCCTCCCTGCAATGGGTCCATGATTACGAAATCGTGCTGGAAAAAGGGTTTAAGGGGATTAAAGAAGAAGCAGAGGAACGATTGAAAGCCCTAGATGAATATAGCCCCTTGGATTATACAGAGAAAAAGCCGTTTCTGGAGGCCACCATCATTACTTGTGATGCCATTATTCTCTGGGCAAACAGACACGGAGAACTGGCAGCACAACTTGCTGAACAGGAAGAAAATTCGGTAAGGAAAAAAGAGTTGGAAACCTTAGCGGAGATTTGCCATTATGTACCGGAAAACCCGCCGAGAACTTTTTATGAGGCCATGCAGGCACAATGGTTTACACAGATGTTTTCAAGGGTGGAGCAGAAAACCGGAACCATTATCTCTAATGGCAGAATGGATCAGTATCTATACCCCTTTTATAAACAAGATATAGAAGCGGGAAGAATTACAGAAGATCAGGTTCAGGAGCTCTTTGAATGTATGTGGGTGGCCATGGCTCAGTTCATAGATCTCTATTTATCAGAAACTGGCGGAGCCTTTAATGAAGGCTATGCACATTGGGAGGCGGTTACAATCGGAGGCCAGACCAAAGAAGGGTACGATGCCACAAATGAACTGTCCTATATTCTCTTGAAATCAAAACGGGAATTTCCGCTGAATTATCCGGATCTGGCAGCCAGAATACATATGGGCAGTCCGAAAAGATATTTGTATGAGGTGGCAGAAACGATTAAGGCAGGAGAAGGTTTTCCAAAATTGCTGAATGATGAGGATGTTGTCCCGCTTTTACTGTCAAAGGGAGCTACTTTTGAAGAGGCGTATGATTACAGCGTGTCCGGCTGTGCGGAATGCCGCATGCCTAACCGGGATACTTATACAAGTCCAAATGCCTATATAAACTTTGCCGCTGCCCTGGAAATGGTTATTTACAATGGGAAGATGGCAAAGTATGGGGATGAGGTGTTGGGGCTGGAGACTGGAAAGTTTGAAGAGTATAAAAGCTTTGAGGAACTTTTACAGGCATTTTTGAAACAGCAGCGACACTTCATCAAGCATGCCTTTATTCAACAGAGAGAAATCATCCGTTTAAGAGCACAGCATTTTGCTTCGCCTCTTGGGTCGGCGCTGCATCAGCTTTGCCGAAACACGTATACGGATATTCACCAGCCTAAAATTGAAGGAGGCATCGATCTGGGCTATTTTGAATATATGGGATATGCCACGGTCATCGATTCATTAGCTGCCATTAAGCGGGTCGTGTTTGAAGAGAAAAGGCTGACCCTCGCCCAGCTTAAAGAAGCCCTTGAACACAACTTTGAAGGGTATGAGACCATTCGGCAGCTTTTATTGAATGCACCAGCCTATGGCAATGATGATCCTTATACGGACTGGATTGGTAAGCTGCTTGACAGAGAAGCACAGGAATTCACCCAAAAGTATGGGGATGAACTGGGCGTTCATATGGACTTGAGGCTAGTGCCTTTTACTTCTCACGTACCTTTTGGCAAAGTGGTCAGTGCCACACCAAACGGAAGATTTGCATATACTCCGCTGTCGGACGGCTCCAGTGCTTCTCAGGGAGCTGATATAAACGGACCTACGGCCATCTTATTGTCCAACTATGTTACCAAGAACTTTAATATGAATGGGCATGCGGGAAGGCTGCTAAATATTAAACTTAGTCCGTCCTGTGTCAAGGGTGAGGAAGGAACAGAAAAGCTGATTCAATTTATTGAGGCATGGAGGGATTTGAAGCTCTGGCATATTCAGTTTAATGTACTGAATACGGATACGTTGAAAGAAGCGCAGAAGAGTCCAGAAAACTATAGAAATCTGCTGGTTCGTATTGCTGGATACAGTGCATACTTCACGGAGCTTACAAAGGATTTACAAGATGATATTATTTCCAGAACACAGCATGAGGCGGTATGATGAAACCAGATAATACGTATGTTTTCAATATACAGCATTATTCACTCCACGACGGTCCGGGTATACGGACCGTCGTATTTTTAAAGGGATGTCCTTTAAGGTGCAGATGGTGCTGCAATCCAGAATCGCAGAAGTACAACCGGGAAATCTCCTATGTAGACAGTAAATGTATTGGATTAAAGGACTGTGGGTTGTGCAAGAATATATGCGAAGAAGGGGCTATTTCTTTCAAGGAAAAAGCTGTAATCGACAGAGTAAAATGTAAGGATTGCCTGAAATGTGCAGCGGTCTGTCCTTCCAAGGCCATCAGGACGGAAGGAGAGGCCTATTCTGTTCTCCAAATTATAGACCTAATTGAAAGACATGCTGCTTTTTACAGTCATGGGGATGGAGGCCTTACGGTAAGCGGAGGGGAGCCGCTGACTCAGCCGGATTTTTTGATTCCTTTACTGAAGGAAGCCAAGAGAAGGCGAATCAATACGGCGATGGAAACCTGTGGCTACGGCGAGTATGAGACGCTTTTTGAAGCCGCAAAATATTTAGATACGGTATTGTTTGATATCAAATCCATGAATACGGAGAAGCATAAGGAGTATACGGGATATGGAAATGAAAAAATTCTGGAGAACTTTCAGCGGCTATGCAACGATTATCCAACCTTGAATAAGATTGTCCGAACTCCTGTAATCCCTGGATTTAATGACAGCGAGGAAGATATGGAGGCGATTCTCCGCTTTATTGAAAATAAACCCAGCGTGAGCTATGAGCCGCTGAAATACCACAGCTTCGGCAGGGGAAAATACAAAGCCCTAGGGCGAGTGTATCCAATGGGGGACAGCAAGCTAGAGGATTCTTTATTTGAAGAGTTGAAGAATCTTAGGAAGCCAGCTTTGCTTTGATGCTTTCTGAACAAATAAAAAACCCACTATATCCATAGGCTTACCTGAAAAATAGTGGATTATTTCCTTTAGAGGTTTAGCAGTCCTGCTCCTTGGGCGTTGCGGTCAACCTTTGCCTGGGGAATAGCCGTGCGCATAAGATATTCTTTCACTTGAGTAGGAGTCAGCTTTGGATTCGCGGCGTGAAGGCAAGCGGCAGCTCCGGCCACGGAGGGGGCGGACATAGAAGTGCCGGATTGTCGGATATACCGCTTGTTCGTCATGGCATCTAAGGACAAGATATTCATGCCGGGAGCCAGCAGGTCAGGCTTTATTGCCCCGGTGGCGGTGGGCCCACGGCTGGAGAAGTCTGGGACCTCTCCGTCCGAGTTGATGGAGCCCACGGTGATGACACAAGGGCTGGTACCCGGGGAGGTGATACTGCCAGCCTTTGGTCCGCTGTTTCCAGCCGCCACCACAATGGTAATGCCCATATTGAATAGGGCATTAACGCCTAAGATTAAGGGGTCGGTCATGTCGCTCATGCCGTCTCCGTCCATGTCGAAGCTGGCGGCGTCGATGCCTAAGGACAGGTTGAGAACTCGGATGTTGTAAGTCTGATGATTGTCTGCCACCCACTGCATAGCGGCCAGGATATCGGAGGTGTTGCCGTTGCCCTCGTAGTCCAGGGCTTTTAGGGCAGCGATTCCGGCCTTGGGGGCGGTGCCCATACAGACCATGGAGCAACAGGTATCGGGAAACATTTCACGGACGGTTTCCACGATGGGTGTACCGCCGAAAAGATAGCCGTTTCCTGCAGCTAGACCGGCCACGTGGGTGCCATGGCCGTCGTCGTCGTAGGGGACCATACTGTTGTTGATGAAGTCCTTAAAAGCTACAATCCGGTTAGACGGTTTGATGACGTCATAATGCGGAGCTATGCCGGTATCGATGATGGCAATGGTGACGCCCTCTCCGCACAGGGATCCGGAAAACACACTTTTTCGAAGCTTCTTGTTTTTGGCATTTTTTTTTCCTGCCAGAGGAAGAGGACCGGTAAGTATAGGTGCGGTCTCAATTGGTAGCTTGGAAACTTCTGCATCCATAGAAATAAGTGAGATATTGGCATTGCATTTAATTTTACTGATTTTTTTGACCGGCATGTCAGCGCACAGGGCGTTGATAAAAGGTAATTCATATTTTATTTTTCCGGCGTTATCTAGCACGCATTGCCGGATGGAGTGGAGATCGTCTTTAGAATATATGATCACAGGCATAGAGCCTTTATTTTTTTTCTTCATTTTAAGCCCTCCTTCATTCAGGTGTATTTTGGTATTTATACATCATATGCAGGAAGAAGGCCCGGTGCTATCGCCTCAGCAGCAGGAAGTTTTTTTGGGGCAGGGGTTCATTAGCAAAACCTTCTAGCCATAATACGTTTGCCGAAAAGGCCATTATTTGTTATAATGAGTTCTATGATTAGGAAGCCGTTGCCTTTTTGCCCAAAGGTTTGAAAAAATTTTGCAGGCAAGGCCGGTGCCGTAGGGGGAATTTATTGAAACACATGCAGGCGTGGCTCGTACGTTATAATGGATTTATGATTTAGACGGCTTCGCCGCAAGGTAAAATCCATTGAAACACACGGAGGCGTAGCTCGTGTGTTATAATAGATTTATTAAGTAGAAACAGCAGAGGATTGGGAGGTCGCATAATATGGACTCAAAAAAAGTACTAATAATCGAAGATGAAAAAGCCATTTCAGACATTATCAAGTTCAACTTGAAAAAAGAAGGTTTTGAAGTAGACTGGGCTTATGACGGACAGGAAGGGTTGACAAAAGCCTTGAACACGCAGCCGGATTTGATTCTGCTGGATGTGATGCTGCCTTCTATGGATGGCTTTCAGGTCTGCAAGCGAGTACGGGAGGGGAGCGCTATTCCCATCATTATGCTGACAGCAAAAGAAGAAGAGGTAGACAAGGTGCTGGGCCTAGAGTTGGGTGCAGATGACTATATAACAAAACCTTTTGGTATGAGGGAGCTGGTGGCCCGGATAAAGGCCAATATTCGCAGGACAGAGCTGGTTTCTGGTGCGTCTACCGAACCCTCCAATGTTCACGATTTCGGGGATTTGGAAATCGATATGAACCGGTACGAGGTACGGAAACACGAGCAGGTGCTGGAGCTGACCCTCAGAGAGTTTGAACTGCTCAAATACTTAGCGGAGAGAGAAAATAAGGTTTTTTCCAGAGAACAGCTGCTGGAAGAGGTTTGGGGCTACGAATATTACGGGGATATCCGTACAGTGGATGTCACCGTCAGACGGCTGAGAGAAAAGCTGGAGGACGATTCCAGCTCGCCTAAATACATCATGACCAAGAGAGGCATCGGGTATTACTTTAGGAGGCCGTAAGGGATGAATATAAGGAAATTTAGCCATAGCATGAGATGGAAACTGGTCTTGATTTACTGCTTGCTGGTATTTATCGCCACTACCATCATCGGCGTGCTCATCATGAGTCGGCTGGAAGCTTACTACATGGATTCCACCAAGAAAAATTTGACCGATACCTTGCAGAGAGGCACCCTGATTTCTTCCTTAAAAACCTATGAACAGTTGAGCGAGCACGAGGAGGAAATTCAATCCAACGTAGAGACTTGGAGCAAAACCATTCAGGAAGAAATTTTCGTTATTGATGATAATTTTATGATTATTGCTTCCAACAACGCTAACCAAGGTAAGAGTGCCGTCGGGTTACTGGAAACACCTATTATCATGAACGCTTTAGCGAAAGGGGAGATTTCCGAGTCCTACGGAAGCATTGTTCGCAAAAATACCAGCATACCGGTTATGAACATGGCCTTTCCCATTGGAGAAGGTCAGCAGATTACTGGTGTAATCTACATTCGGGCAGACATGACCAGTGTCTATGACACCATCAACCAGTCAAAGCAAATATTTGTTCAGGCTATGATTGTGGGGCTAGTTATTACCGTTATTCTGGGTACCCTCATTGCCAGGAGCATTACAACGCCTATTAACGATGTGACGGAAAAGGCAGAGAAGATGGCACAAGGGGACTTTTCTCAGGAAGTTAGCGTCAAAGCCAACGACGAGATTGGCCGATTGGCGGACATGTTCAACCTGTTGCGTACTCAGCTGGATACCACCCTTTTTGAAATGTCTAGTGAGAAAAATAAGATGGAGACCATTTTGCGCCACATGGCTGACGGCCTCATTGCGGTTAACCTAGAAGGTCAGATTATCCACGCTAATTCGGCGGCATTACAAATGCTGCGAGTTACTCAAGAGGAAGCAGAGCAGGAAGGGTACAATACGGTGATTCGCCAGTTTTATGGCGAGCTGTCTTTGGAAAACCTGATGGTACGGTGTCAAGAAGGGGAACTGTCTGATGTGTTTGAAACGGGAGGAAATACTTATGCCACCCGTTACGACTGGTTTAAGGATGAAGATGGCAACGATGTGGGTATTATTATTCTGATTCAGGATATTACACAGCGGCAGAAGCTGGAAAATATGCAGATGGACTTTGTCGCCAATGTCTCCCACGAGTTGAAGACTCCGTTGACTACAATCAAAAGCTACACCGAGACTCTTTTAGATGGTTGTGTAGAGGACCCAGAGACCATGGGTGAATTCTTAGAGATTATCGACAATGAGGCGGATCGCATGAATCGGCTGGTCAAAGATCTGCTGCAACTATCCAGACTAGATAATTGCCAGGAAATCCTCAACAGGAAGGAAGGCAATTTGATCAGCCTGTTGAAATCAGCGGTAAAGAAGGTGGAGTTGACGGCGGCCAATAAGGACCAGCATTTAAACTGTCTGTTCAATGAAGAGGAACGGATTCCGGTGGACATGGATAAGGACCGGGTGGAGCAGGTTATTTTGAACGTCATCAGTAACGCCATTAAATATACAGGCGAGGGCGGGCGTATCGACATTGATGCCCTGAAACAAGATCGAAACGCCATTATAACCGTTACCGATAATGGTATCGGCATCCCAGAAGCGGAAAAAAGCAGAGTGTTTGAGCGGTTCTTCCGAGTGGATAAGGCTCGGTCCAGAGCCATGGGCGGCACAGGATTGGGACTGGCTATCTCTAAACAAATTGTGGAGAGTCACCAGGGGACTATCGAGCTGGAAAGCCGTGAACATAAGGGCACTAAGGTAATTATCACCTTACCACTGTCCTTAAAGCGGGGGATTCGTAATATAGAGTAATAGAAACAGCATACATTTGTGTGCTGTTTTTCTTTTTTCCGGCATATACATGATATAGGAGGAGGGAGTCTATATGGAAAACCATGTTTTAAATATTGATAATAGAGAACGACTTACCGTAACGGAAGTGGCGGATGTAGACAGCTTTAATGAAGAAACCATCCTAATCACGTTAAAAAACGGCGGATTGGTTGTAAAAGGCCAGAAGCTGCACATTCAAAAGCTGGATTTAGCGGAAGGAAAAGTGGTTATTACAGGGGAGATTAACTCCGCTGTATATACGGAGAAAAAAAATAAAAGTGAAAAGAGTTTTATGCGGAGGATATTTGAATAATGGTAGTATCCTCCGGGTCAGCTATTTTGCCTCATTTTCAACTGAATATGCAGCTGACGGACCTGGTTCGGGCCCAGCTGTTTGAATGCGGAGTCATGCTGGGCTGCGGCATGGTGGTGGCCCTGCTCTATGGGCTTTTTAATAGGAACTTAAAGGTTTTTATAAAAAAACAGGTGGTCGCAGCGATCTATGAAGTACTTTTTTGGGTCTTTGCTGGCATACTGACCTGCCAGTTTTTATATTATTGTGCCTATGGAGCTATCAGCATTCACGTAATATGTGCATTTGCATGTGGAGTTTTCTTGTGGAATCTATTGTTTTATGCTACAATATCCATGGGTGACGGCAAATGTTCAAACGAAAGAAAAAAAGAAGCAGGGAGTTCAGGAACTCCGAGAAAATAATTGACCTGGAGCAGGCCCGTACTGAAAGGCGCCAAAAAAGAAAACAGGCGGTTAACAGGAAACAGGACAAGGGCCAGCAGGCTGCTTCAAAAGAATTATCTGAGAGAAAAGTGAATAAGAGAAATCGAAAGAGACTAATTTATGTCGGTATTGTCCTGGGGATTCTGCTGCTCATAGGTGCGTCTATTTTTCATGTTTACTCTTTGCAACGAGAATATAAGAGCATTGTGGCCCAGAACAAGGCATTACAGGGAAAAAAACAGGATCTCACGGAAGAACTCAGCAACGTGAATAATCCGGAATATATTGAGCAGCAGGCTCGGCAGCAGCTGAGGATGGTCAAACCCGGGGAAGTGCTTTACGTGCTGCCCCCACAGGGAGAGACGGGATCCACCATCGTTCCTCAGACGAATAATGATTTGCTGCCGGCGGGCGAAGCTGCGGATTAGAAAGGGATAGACATGGAACGGATAGCGGAAGTGATTGTGGTAGAGGGCCGGGACGACCAAGCTGCCATCAAGCGGGCTATAGATACACCTACCATTGCCACTCACGGATACGGCATCGCCAAATCAACCTGGGAGCTGATTCAGCGAGCGTACGACAGCAGCGGAATCATCATCTTTACTGACCCAGATTTTGCCGGTGAAGAAATCCGCAGGCGGCTGCGGGAACGGTTCCCCAAGGCGAAACACGCTTATTTGGATCGAAAAGATGCCACCGCAGATGGCGATATCGGCATTGAAAATGCTAAACCAGCCGCCATATTGGAGGCTCTGGAAAAAGCTCATTGCACCAAAGAGACTGCGACTAAAGAATTCGCCATGGAGGATTTGATGCGGTATGGATTGGCAGGGGGCCCAGGGGCAGCGGACAAGCGGTCTGGCTTGGGTAAGGCCCTGGGGATTGGCTATGGAAACTCAGCTGCCTTTCTCAACAAGCTGAACCAGTATGCCATCACCAGAGCGCAATTTGAAGAGGAAGCAGGAAAACTGGAATGAAATTATATGCACCATCCACCATCAGACAGATCAAGGACAAATACGGCTTTAGGCTGTCCAAAAGTCTGGGCCAAAACTTTCTGACCGATAAAAACATCATTGATAAGATTATGGAAGAATCCTTCATTGGGAAGGAAGACTTGGTCATTGAAATCGGGCCGGGTATCGGGGTTCTCACCGCAGAGGAGGCTGCTTTGGCCGGAAAAGTCATTGCAGTGGAAATTGATAAGAATCTGATTCCCATTCTGAAGGACACGCTGGCAGACTACGACAATGTGAAGGTCGTCAATCAGGACATTCTTAAGACGGATTTAAATCAGCTTATTGAAGAAAACAACACTATTGAGGGGAAACCGGTACGCTCCGTGCGAATTATCGGAAATCTGCCTTATTACATTACTACGCCCATCGTTATGAAGATTCTGGAGGAGGGGGCGAAAGTGGACAGCATCACCATCATGATGCAAAAGGAAGTAGCAGACCGTATGAAGGCGGCTGCTGGCAAAAAGGCTTATGGGGCCCTATCGGTGGCAGTCCAGTATTACTGCACGGTAAACCATGTAGCTAATGTGCCAAAAGAGGTGTTTGTACCTCAACCTAAGGTGGATTCCACGGTCATTCGGCTAGATATCCGCCAGGAAAAACCAGTGGACTTAAAAGATGAAAAGATTTTTTTTCAGTGCATCAAGGCGGGCTTCGGACAGCGACGAAAGACCATGTCCAACTCCCTTACCGGCGTGTGCGGCCTGTCAAAAGAACAGGTAGGACAAGTCCTGGAAGCCATTGGTATCGATGGAGGCCGTCGAGCGGAAACCATGAGTATAGAAGAGTTTGCCCAGCTGGCAAACCAGGTGTACTGCACCATCAGGCAGTAGGCGTATGAGGGGATACGGCAGTAAGCTGCCATATAAAGCATTTTCACAGGGGAATTGGGAAAAAGGAAGAGCAAGTATATGAAAAAGTTAAAACAATTTTATTGGAAATATCTGCACAATGCTGTAGTCATCAGTATCGTTTTGGCATTTGCATTGAATCTATTTATTGAATCGTTGGCAAGACATTCTCTGGCAAGTGGGTTTGGGTTCTTTTTACAATCACCGCAAGTCTTTTTATATAATGTACTCATTATATTTGCCACCATGTCGCTGGCTTTGGTCATTAAGCGTCGGGTGTTTTTGTACGTCGTATTTTCGTTGTTGTGGATGACTCTGGGCATTACCAATGGTGTGATTTTGGCCAACCGTATGACGCCTTTTACCACCAAGGACTTTACTGTGCTGGAAGACGGCCTTTCTATCGTGACCAACTACCTGAGTACCGGTGAGATTATTTTGGCCTGCGTGGGTGTGGCAGTGGGTATTGTGCTTATTCTTCTGCTGTTTAAGTTTGCGCCGAAGAAGAAAATGAAAATTAATTATAAGAGAAATGTAGCATTACTTATGGCCATCGGTTTGGGTTTGTTTGGTGCTACAGATTTGGCTATAAAGACGAAGGTTGTGGACACCTTTTTCGGTAACTTGGCGTATGCTTACCGGGATTATGGGGTGCCTTACTGCTTTATTAATACATGGCTTAACACAGGCATCGGCCAGCCGGCGGGCTATTCTCAAAACGCAGTGCTCTCTATTTTTGATAAAGGCGAATTAGGGGACGAGCCTTATGCTGCTCCGGTTACAAAGGATGACGGCAAGAAGCACGCAAATGTAATTTTCTTGCAGATGGAATCCTTTATTGATCCTACCTTAGTAAAAAACATTACTTATTCTAAGGATCCTATTCCCAATTTTAGAGCCTTGGAGAAAAACTATTCCTCAGGGTACCTGACGGTACCGGTAGTGGGAGCGGGAACGGCCAACACCGAATTTGAGATGCTTACCGGCATGAGCGTTAAGTTCTTCGGACCAGGAGAATATCCGTACAAGTCTATTTTGACAGAAGAAACCAGTGAGAGTATTCCTTATGACTTAAAGTCCCTTGGCTATGCGACTCATGCAATTCACAATCACCGGGCTGTGTTCTATGGCAGAAACGAGGTCTTCGCCAATCTGGGATTTGATAGCTTTACCAGTGTGGAATATATGAATCACGTGGTACGAACACCAAAGAACTGGGCAAAAGACTCGGTTTTGACGGGTCAGATTATGGATGCCCTGGAAGCGACCGATCAAGAAGATTTCATCTACACATGTTCTGTTCAAGGTCACGGAAAATATCCGACAGAACAGGTAATTAAGGACCCAGAGATTACCGTTACTGGAGCACCGACGGAAGAACTGAGATGGCAGTACGAATATTACGCAAATCAGATACATGAGATGGACCAGTTCATCGGGCAACTGACAGACCGACTGAGCAAATATGACGAGGACGTCGTACTCGTTATCTATGGAGATCATCTGCCAGTGCTGGAAATGACCGAAGAAGATATGAAGACGGGGTCCCTGTTTGAGACTCAATATGTAGTCTGGAGCAACTTTGACATGAAGAAGCAGGACAAGCCGATGTATTCTTACCAGTTGGGTGCAGATGTGCTGAATCGGCTGGGCATACATGTAGGAGTTTTAAACAAATACCATCAGAATCATCAAGACAGCCGTACGTATAAAAGAGATTTAGAAATGCTGGAATATGATATGCTCTATGGAAAGCGGTATATCTTTGACGGCAAGAATCCATATGAGCGGGTGGATATGAAGATGGGCATCAAGCCGATTACCATCAAGGAAGTGGTGCAAATTGGCAACAAGTTCTATCTAAAAGGAGAAAACTTTACGGAATACAGTAAGATTTCTCTGGATGGAGAAATCCTGAAGACCATTTTCCTGGGATCCTCGATCTTGGGATTGCAGGAAGAGGTGGATCCAGATGCTGTCAGCCGCATGAAGGTCAGTCAGGTAGAAAAGAATAATGACGAGATATTGAGTACCACAGAATAGTGCAGCATAACATCTACCTTGTCAGGGACAGAGCTGACAGAGAGTGTTTAACGTTTATGATTCACATAAGGAGGGAGATTCAATGAAAATTCTGGAAACCGAGAGATTACGCCTCAGGCCATTTGAGCTGGGAGATGCAGAGGGGCTGTATGCCTACGCTAAAAATCCCAACGTCGGACCTCACGCAGGCTGGAAGCCTCATGCCGATGTGGCAGAATCCCGTCAGATTATTGAGGACCTTTTTATGGTGAATCAAGCTTGGGTCATCGTCCAAAAAGAAACAGGCCGCTTGGTAGGCAGCATCGCTTTAGAGCCGGACAAACGCAGACCGGAAGTAGCCAGCAGAGAGCTGGGATATTCTCTTGCGGAGGACTGCTGGGGTCAGGGGTTGATGACGGAGGCGGCTCAAGAGGCTATCCGCTTCGGCTTTGAGGAGCTGAAATTAGAAATTATCGCCATTTGCACCGGTCCCACCAATGAGCGTTCAGCAAGAGTTATTGAGAAATGTGGATTTCAGTATGAAGGAATTACCCGGCATTGCTATAAAATTTATGACGGCAGTGTGCGGGATTCCAGATGTTATTCTCTGCTGAAGTCCGAGTGGGAAGCTCAGCGGTAAGACCATGGGCGGGAAGATAAAGGGGCTGGCAGTCATTCGGGACCGGGACAGAGCGGTGTCGACTTTGGCTGCGGCTTTTGCGGACTATCCGCAGCTTAAGTCTGCTTTTCCAGACAGAAGTCGGCGATTGGCAGTTACAGAAGCCGTGCTGCGCTTTCAGGTAAATCTCAGTATGCGGTATGGAGGCGTTTATGCGCTGACCAGGGAATGCCAGGAAGTGGCTTTGGTCCTGCCGTCTTCCCGCAAAAAGGTCTCTCGGCTCCGATTGCTCTTAGCAGGCAACGAGGCAGGCCGATATCGACAGGCCCTGGAGCGGCTGACCGAGCAGGAGCGTCGCACAAAAAAAGAGATTTTTTCAGAAATGGGCCAGATGGAATCGGAGATTGAGTTTCCCTCTAGATACCTATATATCAGCTATATGGGGGTCCATGGAGACTATCAGAAACAGGGGAGAGGCCGCCGTCTCATGGAAAAGATTTTAGCTCATGGGGAAAGAAAAGGACTACCCTTGGTGCTTTCTACCAGCAAGCCGGAGCAAGTAGCGTTTTTTCAAGGCTTGGGCTTTCAGGTCATGGGAATAACCAGTTCCCGGCACTTTCAATTTATTAATATTTATCTTATTAAATCGTAAAAACTGCCAATCTTGTTATAATCGGGAGTAATAGCTATGCCAGAATTCGTGGTGTTTATCATCTGCATCTTAATCATAACCGTATTCTTTATCATCGAATTAAGTTCGTCGGAACGGAAACCAGAGTCGCCAAAGGAAGAGGTGGTCATTCCAAGTTCGATACAAGAGGCTTTCAGCTCTTTTACGGAGGCGCTGCTGTCTCAGAAGGGGATACTGGTGGAATCCGCTCAGATTACGGACTGGTCACCTTTGGAGGAAGTGGCTTATAGGGAAGGTATCTTTTACTGCTATAAGGTGGATTACAGTGTCACCACAGAGACGCCCGTGGGAACTGCTCAAGGCATGATTTTAAACTCCCGGGAGATTTTTGAAAAGTTTGGTCTTGGGGGAGAGCTGACGGTGGTGTTCTATGAGGAGAAGGAGCAGATTTCGGAGGTGACTTTTCAGCCAGCGGAACAGATTGCCCTGACTGGAGGATGCAAGTCTTACGTGGAAAAGCGTTACAGCACCCCTAAAGAGTGGCAGCCTCGGCCAGAGTACAGTGTGTATCTGGATGGAATATCTTTGTCTCTGTGGGAAAATATTGCGGGAAAGACGCTGCCAGAGGGGCTTATCAGGAACAGAACTTTGGCGGAAGGGCATATCGCTGATCGAGCCCAGTATGTAGACACTTTGGAAAACGATCACATTAAGGTGGATTCCTGTATTCAGTTCGGCGGCAAACAGGAACGCGTCTTCCGTATAGAGGTTCGAGGAACTATGGTGGAGAACCGGCGGGGGATTCACATTGGCAGCACGGTTCAGGAACTGAAAGAGGCCTATCCGGAGGGCCTGGCTTATGAGGAAAACTGGCAGGAGCAGGGCGCACATTACGGATACATCGCTGAAGACGAAAGCACCTGTTACATAGCATTTAAGGTAGAGGATGGAGTAATCAGCCAGATTCTCTTGACTGACGGATTTGGGCAACGGCCCTTTACTCCTTATGACGGGTATGTGGACCCGGATATTCGCTGGGTGGAAGTGGAGAACCCAGAGCAGCTGTCAGAAAAATATGCGAGAGAGTTATATTTGGGTCAGCACAAGTTGGACTCCGAGCCGGAGCAGGTAGTGACTCAGTTTCTGGCCCGAAGCATGGAGGGCTATACCGTTATTAAGAAAGGCTTGCTGCGTGAGGAAGACCGTGGACAGATACAAATTTATTTTGCCGCCTGCAAGATGCCAGCAGAACCGGGGGTTCTTCACCTGGAACTAAAGTTGGAGTACACGCGAATCGATAATTACATGAATGACACCGCTGTCTGGGTGGTTACACATCACAGAGGTCAAAAAAGGGAAGGGTAGATATGCTTTTATTAATATTTCTGATTGCCTGTATGCTGCTTGTCATTGCCATTTACTTTAGCTTGGCTATTGTGAACAAGCCGCCGGAGAAGAAGAGTATGCCCGAGAATCTAGAAAAAGACTTCTTGCAATACTGTGAAATTCTTTTGGCGCCCTTGAAGCTGAATATCAGAGAGGTGGAGATGAGCCAGTTTAAGCAGCTGGCAGAGGTTCCTTTTGAGGATGGCATCTTTGAGTATTACAGCTTTGATTACAACATTATACCAGAAAAGGCCGTGGTGGATAGCAATGGTATGCTGCTCAATACCCGGGAGCTTTTTAACAAGGTGGATATAAAGGGTAAGCTTTTCCTGCTGTTTTTCCGCAAAGAAGAGGAAGGTATCTTTGAGGTTTCTTTTCCAGAGGATCGGGAAGTGGCGGCCAAGGGATATAAGGGCTACATTAGCGCTCGTTACAGCAATGTAAAAGGCTGGTCTCTGGACGAGGAATACTCTTTGAAGGTAGCGGATAAAAACATCGTCCTGTGGGAGAACTTAAAAGGGGATGCGCCGTTTCCTTATGCGGTACAGACTAGGGAGCGGACTCGGGACTTTCTGAGCTACACGGCCCAGTTTACGGATACCTGGGAGGGTAAGGGCATCAAAGTGAGCAGCTGGATTCAGTTTGAAAAAAAGCGGGAGTTGGTCTATTGGATTAAGAGCACCAATCCCCAGGCGGAGACCTTTAGAGGCATTCACGTGGGCAGCACCGTCCAGGAACTGAAATCCCAATATCGAGGAGACTTGGGGTACGACGAAGAATTTAAAGGGGCTGGAGCTTGCTACGGCTTTATCCCTAGAGATAATACAAACCGATACATCGCCTTTTTCGTGCAGAACAATCAAGTGACGGAAATCTGGATTACGGATGGCTTTGATGAACGGCCTTTTAAAAGATCTACCGGATATGTAGAAGATGATGTCAAGTGGGAGACCTGCGACTATTCCGACAAATTGTCCGAGCGATATGCCCGGGAAATTTATGTAGGCCAGCATAAATCCGATATGGACCCCGAAAAGGTGCTGACCTCTTTTGTCGCTCACCAACTGCCGATGGCTACCGTGCTGGAACACGGGTTGTTGAAAGAAGGTCCTAAAGAAAAGACCTATTATCTAATCTGCCAGAAGCGAGAGAGCGACGAGAAATTTCAGGCAGAGGTTCTGCTGCGGCGGATGGATCTGCAACACTCCATCGGCGGAGAGTCCATTTGGGTAGCAGATCGATATCGATGCCAAGAGATGTACGAGTCTTAGAGGACAAGGAAAGACCGAATGCTGGGGGGAGGAGAAAACGATATGAGTAAGACTGGAAAAGTCAAGACAAATGCCTTGCGTCAGTTGGATGCAAAGAAAATTAACTATAAAGCTTATGAGTACGAAGCTCCAGCGGGGTTTTTGGACGGAATTTCCGTGGCCAAGGCAACTGGCATGGACGTGAATAAGGTATATAAGACTCTCGTTACTCAGGGAGCCAGCAAGGAATATTATGTATGTGTTATCCCTGTAGTAGCGGAACTGGATTTGAAAAAAGCAGCGAAGCATTTCCACGAGAAAAAGGTGGAGATGATTCCTGCCAGAGAGATTACCGCGGTCACGGGATACATCAAGGGCGGTTGTTCCCCCGTAGGCATGAAAAAAGCCTTTCAAACGGCCATTCACCTGGCCGCTTCTGAGTTAGAGCTGATGGTGGTCAGTGCTGGAAAGGTGGGCCTACAGATGGAGCTAGCAGTAGGAGACTTGCAGATGGTGACGGGAGCAGCGTTAGCTGATTTGACAGTGGAAGAATAGCCGTCCTCGGGAAGAACGGGTTTTAGCAGGAAATCAGCAAAAAAGAATGTCTCGGAAAATGGAGCAGGAGTCTCTCTGGCGGCAGGAATAGCCGACAGCACCTTCTCATTTTCGGAGACATTTTTTTCTTTGTTTAAAGCTGTAGGTTGATTTTACAGATAGGCAATGGTTTCGATTTCCACCAGCACATCCTTTGGCAGACGAGCTACTTCTACCGCTGACCGAGACGGGTAAGAACCCTCTGTGAAAAATTTAGCATACACTTCATTCATTTTCCCAAAACTGTTCATATCTTTAATAAATACAGTCGTTTTTAATACCTTGTCCAGAGAACTGCCAGCCTCCTCCAGGATGGCCTTGATGTTTTTAAATACCTGTTCGGTCTGTTCTTCTACAGTAGAGCCTACGATTTCTCCAGTAGCTGGGTCCAGAGGAACCTGTCCAGATGTAAACAGCAAGTTGCCGAAGATGTTTCCCTGAGAATATGGCCCGATAGCAGCTGGAGCCGCTGTTGTTGCAACAATTTTACGCATGTTAAAAACCTCCTTAAACATATACAACTTTCCATAATTTATAAATTTATTAAACCAATATCTGGTTTAATTGGGTGACAACACCGCTATTTTTATTATAAATCTTTATGTGTAGGGATTCAAGTATAGATGTTGGTATAAAAATACTTAAAATTGAATAAATATTCAAAAAAAAAACTAGCATAAAAATAAGCGATATGCTAAAATATACTCTATTGTTAATTCACTATGGTGAAGCAGGCCAGCGAAGGAAAGAAAGATGAAAAACTTGAACAGACATGTCTTTTTAATCGGTTTTATGGGCACAGGAAAGTCCGCAATCTCCGCTCAGCTTGGAGAAATGATGATGCTTGACGTATGGGACACAGATAAGTTGATCACAGAAAGCAGGGGGATGAGTATCCCGGAGATTTTTGAGCGAGAAGGGGAGGACTATTTCAGAGACCTGGAGACCGATACGCTGAGGTTGCTATCAGCGGCAGAGGGACACATCATTTCCTGCGGGGGCGGCATTGTTCTGCGAGAGGAAAACATCCGCATGATGAGAGAGCTGGGACAAGTAGTCCTGTTGACGGCAAGGCCCCAGACCGTTTATGAGCGGGTGAAAGCCGATACCCAAAGACCGTTGCTCAAAGGAAACCTAAACGCAACATACATAGAAGAATTAATGACAAAGAGGCAGTCTGCATACGAGAGAGCGTCGCACATCTCCGTTGCCACCGATGACAAAAGCGTGCTGGACATATGCAGAGAGATTCTATTTGACCTTGAAAAGCTGGAGGACACTTGATGATAACCTATAGAAATAGTATTACGGTGGATGATTATTTGCAGTTGAGAGATGCGGTAAATTGGAAGAAGGTGCCCCGGGAACAGGCGGAAAGGGCCCTAGCCGGGTCTGTCCACATGTTGGTGGCCTATGATGGAGAAAAGGCCGTAGGCATGGCCAGAGTAGTGGGAGACGGGGTATATATGGCCCTGATTTCAGATGTAATGGTACATCCCGATTATCAGCGGATGAAAATCGGCTCCTACATTATGAACAGCCTGATGAACACTCTGGAAACCTCAGTTACGGGGGATGACATCATGATGATTAACCTCATGTGTTTGCCGGGAAAAGAAGCTTTTTACGAACAGTTTGGACTAGCTGCCCGACCAAATGAGAACATGGGGGCAGGCATGTGCCGGTGGATTAACGTAAAGCCAGCCTAATGAACTGAACATCAACGAAATAAAACACAAAAAACGCTTGAAAGCACAGATGTCCCCTTCCTTCATCAGTAAAGGAAGACGTTTGGACACGCCAACTTCCAGGCGTTATTTTTTTTGTGTTTATTCGGAACGAAAAGATATGGTAAAACTGTGGCTAAAGACCGTTGAATTTGGCCTAAATTAAGCGACACAGCCTGCTTTCGCTGACAAAACTGGAATAAAAAGTAACAAGTTTGCGTTTGTTTATTTTTTATCCAGGTGTAAATTGCTATGAATAATATTCAAAATGGTATTTAAATCTTCTACAGGAATCTGTCCTGGAGCTGAACTGTTGGAAACAGAGCCAAAGGTGACTGCGGAACCGAAATATTCCCCAGCCAGCCTGCTGATTCCCCCCAGAGAGGACATGGCCATCGTGATGATTGGTCCCCCGCCGTTGGTTTGCATTTCTGCTGTGGTTTCCAGCAAGGTCAGCACATCTTGGATGGAGCTTGGCATCACCGCTATTTTAGAAATATCAACGCCTAGAGCTTGCATGTTGCGAAGCAGGGAAATCATTTCACCTTTAGGCGGTGTACGCTGAAAGTGATGGCTGGAACCGACCACCGCTGTACCATGGCTGTGAGCTTCCTGGATGATCTGGGTGGCCCACGTCTTGCCAACAGAAACTTCTACATCAAGCAGATCCGCGAATGTAGAAGCTGCCGCCGCCTGATTTAGCCGAGTATAGTTTTCTGGAGACAAAGCATTTTCTCCTCCTTCTGCTGTTGTGCGGAAGGTGAAGAGCAGAGGCTTGTCTTGGAGGCAGGCTCGCAAGGCGGCTAGGATATTTAATACTTGATCCAGGTAAGATTCCAGCTGTTGGTCCAGCCGGTCCTCTGTGATCGGCTGTAAAAAATCTACTCGCCACTCGGCCATGTCCGCAGGAAGCTTATAGATTGCCTTGGCCTCTTCTAAAATTTCCGCCTTGGTTTTCCCCACGATAGGGGCACAGATCTTCGGGCGGCCTGCTCCTAAGGTTAGATTTCTGATTTCAAGGGTTTTCATATGCGCGTTTAGCTCCTCTTCTCTTCTGTTACCGTCTGTGGCAAGAATGTTTTTTTCAAATCAGCTATAATATCTTGATTGCTTGCTTCAAAGTCGGTTTTACCGGTGAAGTATCCCGCAGCTGCAGTGGCTTGGGCCACCAGCATGGCTAAGCCGCTGGCGTAGGGGATATTCAAGTTCTTTGCCTGCTGAATAAAGTTGGTGTAATAAGGGTTGTAGACTACGTCAAAAACTCCATCGCAGGCTGGAAACTGCTGTAGGTCCGCAGGCTGACCTGCTGTATGAGGCCACATGCCTACAGGGGTGGAATTGATGAGGATTTCTCCATCTCGGTGACTATCCAGATCCCTGTAATTTAATGTGGTACAGGGTACTTTTTCGTAGGGAGCACAAGGAGATGTGGTGCTTATTTCCTCCATTCGGAGGTCTTGTGTTTTTCTGGAGGCAATAATTAGCTCTCGGGCACCTAGGTCCAAGACTGCCTGGCGGATTGTCTTACATGTAGCACCATCTCCTAAGATAATAACCTTTTTATGGGAAATGGAAATGTTGGCCTGTTTTAGTGCATAAAGTACGCCCTGGTAGTCTGTGTTGGTTCCGCACAGGCGGCCTTCTTTATCAAAATATAGGGTATTAACGGCACCAATTTCTTTCGCCAAAGGCGAGATCCAATCACAGTAGGGCATGACCGTCTGCTTATAGGGGATGGTCACATTAAGGCCTTTAAAATTTCTGGTCTTTAAAAAGCCATCCAGAGCCTCCGCTGTCAGCGGACATAAGTCATAGGTATAGGCGCCCAGTTTTTCATGGATAATTTTGGAGTAACTGTGGCCTAGCTTTTCGCCAATCAGTCCGTACATCATAGGCTTTCTCCTTCCGGTAAATAGGGGATTAGTTTTCCGTGTAGTTGCCCAAGAAGACAAACAGCTCTGGCTGGGCAGAAAGTTCGCAGAGAAGACTAATCACTTCTGGGGATTGGAGCGAAGCTTCCATGTCGAAGTAGAACATAAATTCAAAATCACTGCCGGGAATAGGCCGAGACTCTAGCTTAGTTAGATTCAGGCCAAGAGACGCAAATTTTGCAATCATATTGTATAAAGACGATGGGCGATGAGGCACTGAAATCATCAGACTTAGCTTGTTGGCTCCTGGATAAATTTCTAGGTTTTTAGATATACAGATGAAGCGAGTGTAATTGTTGTCACTGATTTGAATATCCTCAGAGAGAACCTCCAGCCCGTAGAGCTCTGCACATTCCTTGGAAGAAATTGCAGCCAAGTCTTTTCTCTGGCTGTTGGCTACCAGTTCGGCAGCCATGGCGGTATTGTCGCAAGAGGTAATTTTCACATCCTTCAGGCCTTCAATAAAAGGAGAGCACTGGCCCAGCGCCTGATCGTGAGAAATGATTTCGGTAATATCTTCTAGCTTGATGCCAGGCTTTGCCAACAGCTTATGGGCGATACGGAGCTTAAACGCTTTGGCAATGTAAAAATGGTGGTTTTTCATCAGGTCGTAGACAGGGCCTACAGAACCATAGGAGCTATTCTCAATAGGCAGAACGCCGTACTGACAAAGGCCTTTATCCACGGCATTAAAAACGCTGTCCCAGTTGTTGAAATACATGATGGACGGAAATTCAAAGAGTTTTTCTGCCGCCAGCTGGGAGTAGGAGCCTTCGATGCCCTGACAGGCGACAACTGCTTTTTTAGGAAAGAGGGCAGGCGTCTGGCTGATGGCCTTGTCAATTTCATTCTTCAAAGGGGAGTCTGTATAAAGAAACCGGGTCTGATAGGAACGGCTCACATCGAACATGGTGTTGTAGAGAATTCGGGCATAGCCGCCTAGGGCGTCCCCTACCTGATCTGATATTCGGGACAAGATTTCCTTTTCCCGTCGGATGTTCCATAGGGGAGTGCCTGTATCCTTTTTTTCTCCGGCGATTTGAGCCGCAATTCCCATGCGCTTAGCAAACAGGTCGGCTATCTTTGTATCAATTTTGTCAATATCCTCTCGTAAATGTTTTAAAGGCATATCTTTTCCCTCCATATTCTTTCAAGTATATGATATAAAGTCTAATTAAACCATAAACTAATTTGCTAAATTCACTATGTTTTGCTGTAAGGCCTTCTCTCCAAGGAACAGATCTAATAGACCTATTCCTAAAGCGGCTTCTACGATGGGCACGGCCCGCACCACTACACAAGGGTCGTGGCGGCCTGCCACCTGTAGACGTTCTGTTGTTCCACGGCTGAGGCTTACCGAGGACTGTTCTCGATAAATCGACGGAGTCGGCTTAAAGGCTAACCGACAGATTAGCGGCATACCTGAAGAAATACCGCCTAGGATACCGCCATGATTATTGGTGACTGTTCGGACCGTCTGGCCCTCCATGCAGAAGGCATCGTTGTTCTGAGAGCCAAAAAGGGCTGCACACTGAAACCCATTGCCAAACTCCACTCCCTTGACAGCAGGAATCCCGAAAAATATCTGAGAGAGGCGGCCCTCTATGCCGTCATACATGGGGCCGCCCAGACCTGCTGGAAGCCCTAGAGCACAGCATTCTACCACCCCTCCTACAGAATCGCCATCCGTCATCGCAGCTCGGATAACCTCGCCCATGGCCTCGCCTTGGGCCTCATCCAGCACCGGGAACGCTCGGTTCTGGGCTAAAGCAAAGTCCGCCGGGCTGACCCGCACTGGATCGAAAGGCCGATCCTGAATGCCCCCCACGGAATAGATATGAGCCCCCAGGTGGATACCGCAGCCCCCTAGCAGCTGGATGGCTATTGCGCCAGCGATACAAAGGGGTGCTGTCAGCCGGGCAGAAAAAGGACCCCCTCCGGCCATATTGACAGAGCCGCCATATTTAACGGCTGCTGTATAGTCAGCATGGCCTGGACGGGGCACATCTCGAAGGGCCCCGTAGTCTTGGGAGCGGATATTTGTATTTCGGATAATAGCGATTAGCGGCTGATTTGTAGTCCTGCCACTTTCAAGCCCGGAAATAATTTCGGGAATATCTGGTTCTTTGCGAGGTGTAGCGAAGATGCTGTTGCCGGGCGCGCGACGAGCCAGAAATTGGCTGATTCGATCTAAATCAATAGGTATACCAGCTGGCAGTCCGGCAATGGTGACGCCAATATGCGGCTCGTGAGAACCGCCAGATATGGTAACTCGCAGGTTTGTGCCAAAAGAGGAAGAAATGGTCGTATAGGCTCGCGCTCCTTGGTCTTCCGTTTTTTTATAGTTGTCAGCACTCATGGCAAAGCCCTCCTAGTTGGGTAAAATCTGTAAAGAAAGCGGGATAAGATTTATTGACAGCCTCAGCTCCCGTAATCGTAACTGGCTGAGTGCAGAGGATGGAGGCAATCGCAGCAGCCATGACGATGCGGTGATCGTTGTGTCCGTCTGTCGTGCCCCCTCGCAGGGTGCCCGTGCCAGAGATAATCAGTCCTTCTGGCAGTTCTTGAACCTGACCCCCTAGATTTTCCAAGAGCTCTCTTACAGTGGCCAATCGGTCACTTTCTTTGATACGCAATCGGCCAGCATTGGTGATTTCTGTAATGCCTTGTCGGGAGGCGGCCAGGACTGCCAGTATAGGTACGAGATCTGGTACATTAGACACGTCGAAAGTCAGCAGCTGTCCGGATTTCGCTTGGGTAACCTGCTGGATAAAGGCAAGGATTTCTTTGTCTCCCTGGGCGGACTGAGCGTTTAAGCTCTCACAGATGACAGCTGAGCCAATAGATGGACAGCTCTGGGCTGATAATGCATCTGCTACAAGCCAGAATGCAGCGTTAGACCAGTCTCCTTCAGCAGTAACTTCGCCTGGTGAGTGATAACCTTGATTTCCTTTTATATGGAAAGAAAAGTTCTCTTCCGTCGGAGAGGCTTGGAGTATGGATATGGCTTGGGCGGTTAGATTATCTAGGCCTTGATTTGCTGATTTGCTAGCGGATTGGCCTTCGCAAAAAACTTGAATCTCAATGCCAAAAAGAGTTAGCACTTCTAGAGTCAGCAGTACGTAACCCAGGGATTCTAATCGGGAAGTCAGCTGGATGATACTGTCGCCTTTCAGCAAGGGCAGGGCGAAGAGCAGCCCGGTAATATATTGGGAGCTAATATTGCCTGGAAGGTGAAATCTTCCTGCCTGTAAGGGACCTTTCACCGTGAAGATGTGTTGCGCTGTTGAATGCAGGGAAACTCCTAGTTTATCTTCGGCAATAAAGGAGCAGCCGTGGTTCTCCATTTGCTCTTTCAGGGGGGATAGGGGGCGCTGAGGCAGTCTCCCTGAACCCAGAAAGACGGCTTGGGTTTTCAGGGCCATGGCTACAGGCAACAGGAACCGTAGGGTGGAACCGCTTTCGTGGCAGTCCAGCAGAGGAAGGGAATGCTTGAGTTGTTCCAGACAGTGTTGGGTGGCTGTCAGGTCTTCGTTCATGTGAGAAATCTGCACCGAGCAAGGCTCCAAGCAGAGGGCTGCTGCCAGCATCAGCCGATGAGCGTGAGATTTGGAGCTGATGGCGGTCAGCCTTCCTTTGAGGGGGGTTGGTTGAATCAGTATATTCATAAGAGGTCTCCCGTAGTCAGCAGGTTAAAATAGAAATAACGAAATAAGGTTTTTTCTCTCTCGTGCCCGTGTCAGCCTAGAGGCCGGCCTGGATAAAATCCACCAGCTGGTTTACCGGCAGCGGCATGAGATTGCAGTGGCCGATTGTCTCCGGCACTACTAGGGTGATTGTATCACCGGTCCGCTTTTTGTCTCGAAGGGCTATATGAGTCAGGTCTTCTGCACTGAATGGACAGTCCAGAGAAAAGCCAAAGGCAATCAGAAGTTTTTCCAGCTGCTGAGCGCAGTCTGAGGAGCAAAAGCCTAGTACAGATGAGGCTTTGGACACAATCTTCATGCCGATAGCTACAGCGTGGCCGTGAGTGATTTTATAGCTGCTACAGGTTTCAATGGCGTGGCCGATGGTATGACCAAAGTTAAGTAGCTGGCGCACTCCGGTATCTCGTTCGTCGGCCATGACGATGTCCCGCTTGCTAGATACGCATTGAGCTACGATATCGGCAAGGATTGAATGGGGATCATCGGTATGGGCAGCGGTGAAGAGGTTGCTGCTATTGGCTGCCAGCAGGTCAAAAAGAGAGCGGTCAAAGATGACACCGTATTTAATGGCTTCAGCAACCCCATCCAGAAAAGTGTCATGAGATAGGGTCGAAAAGGCCTGGCAGTCACAGAGCACCAGAGAGGGCTGCCAAAAGGCTCCGGCCAGGTTTTTTCCCGCTTTCAGATTAACGCCGGTCTTGCCTCCCACCGAGGAGTCCACCGCTGCTAAAAAAGTAGTGGGAATCTGAATAAAAGGAATGCCCCTCAGGAAAGAAGCAGCGGCAAAGCCAGCTACATCACCCGGGATACCTCCCCCTAATGCGGCCAAGGCATCACTGCGGGTAAATTCCTTTTCGGCCAGATATTCCAAGATTGCCTCAATTGTAGCCAACGTCTTGGAGCCTTCTCCTGGTTCAAAGACAAACTGATGGATGTCAAATCCCGCTTCTGACAGGGATTTGCTCACCTGGGAGCCGTAGAGCTTAGCTACAGTGCTATCGGTAATGATACACAATTTGCAAGGTTTTAAAACCGCTGAAACTGTTTGACCCGTATGGCCAAGAAGGCCTCTATCGATGTGAATGTCATAAGTTTTAGATGCATGGATTGCAATCGTTTTCATTAGAATTTCTCTCCGTCTATTTCCATTTTCCGCTCCCGGCCCTCCTTCAGCAATTGGCAGAGGGCATCGGCATCTTTTTCTTTGATGGCCGTACTATACTGACTCAGCCGGTCGATGATGCCATCGATTTCTTCCGCTAAAAATACGGGATTATCCAGGAACAGTTCGGTCCACATGGTTTCGTTGAGCTTGGCTACCCGGGTCAAATCTTTATAACTGCCAGCAGAAAAACCTTTGTGAGTTAGGGCCGAAGGGCTTTTGATATAGGCATTGGACACGACATGAGCCAGCTGAGAGGAAAAAGCGATAACGCGGTCATGTTCTTCCGGGGTGGAAATCTGTGTGTTAGTAAAGCCAATATTTTCACAGAGTACTTTTATTTTCTGCACATCCTCAATAGGCGTGCCTATAGCAGGAGTCAAAATCATGGAAGCGTTATTAAAAAGAGCTTTTTTGGAATGAGTGAAGCCTGCGTGGGCTACTCCTGCCATCGGATGCCCGCCCATAAAGAGAAAACCATGTTTCTCAGCGATAGGTTCCAACTCATGGCAGACTACCTGTTTGACACCACAGCAGTCCAGGACAGTGGCGCCTTGTTTAATTTGCCCCGCATGGCTTTTAACAAAGTCAATGGTAGCCTGAGGGTAGAGTGCTAGAATCAGCAAGTCACAATCGGCGATTCGCTCTTCTGTCAAAGGTTCGTCGATAGCACCAATCAGCAGGGCTTTCTTTATAATGGTGTCTTGGCGGTCGAAGCCTAAGACAACGTTGTCCGTATTTTGTTTTATGGCTTTGGCCATAGAGCCTCCGATGAGGCCCAGGCCGATAATTCCAATATTCATTTAATTGTCCCCCTTAAAGCTGTGAGGCAGGATGGCATTTATGGCTTTGACCACATCCTGGAAGGCCTCTGGTGTTAGAGACTGAGCTCCATCGCAGAGGGCATGAGGCGGATCGTTGTGAACTTCAATCATAACGCCGTCAGCGCCGCAAGCTGCCGCAGCCATAGCCATCGGCTTTACCAACTTGGCGATACCAGTGGCGTGGCTTGGGTCTACAATAACCGGCAGGTGCGTCATCGACTTTAAGAGTGGAATACTCGCCAAATCCAGTGTATTTCTGGTGGCTGTTTCAAAGGTTCGGATACCTCGTTCACAGAGGATGACATTTTGATTTCCGCCTGCCAGGAGGTATTCCGCACTCATAAGGAATTCTTCCAAGGTACTGGAAAGGCCGCGCTTTAGCAGAATGGGTTTTCGTAGGGTACCCAGTTCTTTCAGCAGTTCAAAGTTCTGCATATTTCTGGCGCCTACCTGGATAACATCTACATCTTCAAACAGTGGAAGATGGGAGATATCCATAACTTCGGTGACGATAGGCAGACCGGAAATCTTTTTGGCTTCCAGAAGAAGTTTGATTCCTTCTGCCCGCATCCCCTGGAAAGCGTAAGGAGAAGTTCTAGGCTTGAAAGCACCGCCTCTGTATAGGCCTGCGCCTGCTTCCTTTACCGCCACGGCCACCTGAGAGACTTGCTCTTGGGACTCCACGGAACAAGGCCCGGCAATAATCTGAAAGTTGCCTCCTCCCAGCTTGACGCCAGCAATATCTACCACGGTGGAATCTGGGTGGAACTTACGATTAACGTTTTTGTATGGCTCCTGAATCCGCTTGACCGTTTCCACAATATCCAGCGCATTAATCAGTTCGATGTCAATACCGGAGGTATCTCCGATGAGACCAATTAAAGTGGTGTTGGCTCCTTGGCTCATGTGAATGCCCAAGTCCATGCTCTTTAACCAAGACAAAAGATTGTCTAACTGTTTTTGATTTGGGTTATTCTTTAAAATAATTACCATATTATCATCCTCCATATTTCTCTGCTTAATAAAAAAAGTCCGCAGGTGAATTTCACCTGCGGACTCTAATTTTCTTGTTGTTTTCCAGCGAAGCCTTTAACTCCGCTAGACTAGAGTGTCCATATTTGCAGTGAAATTCAAAGAAGCCTTACTTCTAAAGTAGAAAGTAAAGCTAAAGTACAAATATTCAACTGCCCAGCTGATAGCGTTTCTCATGGACTTACCCTTTCGTTTTTTTTGTTTCGGTTCACTAAAAAAATGTAATAATATGTTTGATTATACAACAGGTCTGCGAAAATGTAAAGATATTTTTGAAAATTATATTTTTTTGTTCGTTGACGGTGCTTACAAGTCAACAGTATAATTTGAAATAGAGTATAAGGGAACGTTTATGCTTAGATTGAAAGGTAATCAGGTCATGCCATATCAAAAATTACAGGTACATATCATTGCACTAATGATGACGCTGATTCTTGCCATGTCAGGGAGTTTTTTTGCCTATCAGGTTTACGCGGAAGATGAAGAGTCCCAAAAGGTACGAGTCGGATATTATCAATTGGACGGCTTTAACGATATATCCCAAGATGGGTATTACAGCGGCTACGGCTACGAATATTTGATGGAGATTGCTAAATATACTGGCTGGGAGTATGAACTGGTCGGTCAGGTTCAGGATCTTGAGTCAGGCATCACCCGGCGAATGACCTACGAAGAAGCCCTGAATCAACTAGAGGAAGGCAAACTAGACTTGGTCTGTCACGTGGAGAAAACGGCAGTTAACCAGGGTCGTTTTTTGTTTCCTGATTTTCCACTGGGAGAGGATTATGGCCTCTTGACGGTAGCGGCAGAAGGGGACATTTCTAGTTTGGAGGAATTACAGCAGTCGAAAGGGCTGCGAGTGGGCATGCTGACTGGTACGTCTAGAGACGGACAGCTTCAGGAGTATGGGAGGAAGCTGGAATTTTCTTTTGAGCCGGTTTTCTTTTCTACGGTAGAGGCCCTGAAGGAAGCTTTGCTGGAGGACCGCAGCATAGATGCCATTTATGCCACCAATATGCGGCAAATTAATGGGGAGCGGGCACTTCTGCGTCTGAATGCTCAAGATTTTTTTGCCGTAACTAATAAAGGGGCGAAGCAACTGTGCGGTGAGTTGTCTGCTGCATTGGATCAAATTGCAGTGCAAAATCCACAGTTTTCAGCAGACCTGTACAAAAAGTATTATACCCGCTTGCAAAGAGAGAAGGTGAACTGGACCCAGGAGGAACAGGAATATTTGGCAGCCCATCCGGTGATTCGTGTTGGTGTGGATAAGGCGTTTATTCCCATTGAATATTACGATGAAAAGAAGGGGCAGATCGCGGGCATATCAGGGGATATTCTGCAGCAAGTGGCTGACATGATGGGTGTGCAAATTGAGGGAGTACCTTACAGCAGTTTTCGGGATTTATTAAAGGAGGACGGTAGCTATAAGATTGATCTCTTGCCGGCTTTTGGAGCGGACTACAAGTGGGCGGCCGAGCACCGAGTCCGGCTGACCTCGGCTTATTTGAATCTGCCGGTCAGCGTCATATCTCAGTACTATGTAAAAAACTATGAGGACCCGAAACTGAAAGTGGCAGTAGTGCGTGATAAGTTTCTCACAGCACAAATTCAGGATACCATGAGCTATGAGCAGCTGATTTACTGCAATTCTTTAAAGGAATGTGTAGAAGCCGTCAACGATGGTAAAGCGGAGCTTACTTACATACCTACTTATAGTGCCAATTACTTTGCTTCTCAAGCAGCCTATACCCGTATAAGAACTTATGCGGTGCCAGATTTTAATTATCAAGTCTGTTTCGCCATACCGATGGAAAGTGATGTGGTCTTTTATAAGATTTTAAACAAGGCGATTAATAGTATATCGCCTAAAGAAATCGACAATATTGTTTTTAGTAATATCATCTTTGATGGATACCAGGAAAGTTTTTTTGACTATGTATATAAATATCCCATACTGACAGCCCTCGTTATCTGTTTTCTCTGGATGGGTATCTCTCTAGTGCTGTATTTCAGCAAGAGATTGGAGAAGGACGTTAAGCAGGAATTAGAGCTCTGCGATGAGCGGATGTATCTGGCTTTGGAGCAGACCAATATGGTGGTTTGGGATTATGATTTGGCCAGCAATTCGGTTATTCGTACCCGAGGGAGCAAGTCCTGGCTGGGCGCCGATGACCGCATAGACAACGCACCGGAAACGTTTATCCAATCGGGTTATGTACACCCAAATTCAGTGGGAGACTTTGAGACCATGTTCCAGCAAATCCAAAAGGGTGATAAGTTTGCTACAGGGCTGTTTCAATTTAAGAAAGCAGAGGAGGATGGTCAGTGGACAAATGATCACATTTGGGTAGAGATTAAGATGACCAACATTTTTGACGGACACGGAAAGGCTGTCCGGGCTGTGGGGCTGGCAGAGGATGTAACGGAGAAATTACAAGAAGCCATAAGCTTGAGGGAAAAGGCTTCCAGAGATCCGCTGACCCACTTGCTGAACCGTACTTCTTTCCAGGTTTGTGTGCAGGAGTTTCTAAAAAAAGACTACCGGGAGGATTTGGTCAGCGCCTTGATTATTCTAGATACGGATGATTTCAAGCAGGTCAATGATACCCATGGTCATGTATATGGGGATGAAGTGCTGATGGAGATTGCGACCCGTTTGACCGGTCTTTTTCGGACCGAAGATTGCGTCGGGCGATTGGGAGGCGACGAGTTTATCATTTTTATGAAGAATGCCACCTCCTATGAGGGAGTCCTCAAGAAAGCAGAACAGATTTGTACTAGTTTGGTCTTTGAAAAGGATGGTCTGGTGACCACCTGCTCAGTGGGAGCAGCCATTGCACCTAGTAGAGAGGTCGACTACGCTGTGTTATATAAGTATGCAGATGAAGCCTTGTACGAGGCCAAGAAGGATGGGAAAAGGCGGTATGTAGTTTATAATAAGAATCAAATTCATTAAAATCAATTGTTATCAAGGATAACCGGACCTATGCATCGGTTCGCTATTTAGCTGAAGCTTATGGGTATAAGGTGACTTGGGATCAGGCTACCAACACGGTAGTTCTCAACAGCGAAACCGAATAAAAAGTACATAGATAAAAATTGCAAATAAAAAAGCTGCCGGCTGTGGTGTACAGAAGGCAGCTTTTTCTGTTGGGGGAGGAAGAAATGTTAATCCAGCCCCTTATTTTAATTAGAAATGTGAAAGTCATATTTTTTACGGCGGGGTGATTTCCCCTTTCAGGGCTGCCATGGCGGCAGACACTGGAGAGGCTAAATAAATCTCCACCTTGGAGGTCCCCATACGCCCTAGGAAATTGCGGTTGTTGGTTGCAACCACTCGTTCGCCGTCGGAGAGAATACCTCCGGCCCGGCCGCAGCAGAGGCCGCAGCCGGGATGGGTGACGATGGCCCCCGCGGCAGTTAAGGTTTTAATGATGCCTGATTGTGCGGCTTCCGTGAAAATCTGGCGGCTGGCCGGGGTGACAATCAGCTTGACAAAAGGGGAAATGGTCTTGCCCTGAAGAACCTGAGCCGCAGCCTCTAAATCTTCGTAGCGGCCATTCGTACAGGAGCCGATAAAGACTTGATCAATCTTTGTTCCTGCCAGCTGGGATACGGGCTTAATCAAGTCCACTTGAGATGGACAGGCCATCACTGGTACGAAATCTTCTGCTTTATATGTTATGGTCTGGCAATAGGTGGCATCGGTATCCCCCTTTAAGGCGGTTTCCTGTTCCGTCAGCGAAATCTGGCAGTAATCTGCCGTCTTCTCATCCGGGGTAAAGAGAGCACATTTTGCGCCGGCTTCTACGGCCATGTTAGACATAGTCATACGGCTGGCTACGGTCATATTTTCAATCGTGCTTCCTGAAAATTCTAAAGCCTTATAGGTGGCTCCGTCAGCGCCTAAATCGCCGATTAGGGTTAGAATAATGTCTTTAGACGTTACCTGCGCTGGGAGCACTCCCTCTATTTTCACCTGGATGGTCTCTGGCACTTTTATCCACATGGAGCCGGTGCCCAAGATGCTGGCCATTTCGGTGTAGCCGATACCAGATGAGAAAGCGCCCACACAGCCGTAGGTGGTGGTATGGCTGTCTGTGCCGAAGACCACGTCGCCGGGCTTTACGTATCCGGCCTCGGTCATGAGCTGGTGGCAGATGCCGTCAGACCGATGCACATTTTTCATGCCGTACTTTGCTGCAAAAGCGTCGCCGATTTTAAAGTGCCGTACATCATCTTGCTGGCTGGCCGGTACCAAGTGATCATAAATCAGCACCACTTTATCTGGATTCCATATTTTGGGGAAACCCATCTCTTCAAATTTTTCAGCCACAAAAGGAATAAAGATATCGTGAATCATCACTCGGTCTACAGAAACGGTGACGATGTCTCCAGCTTTTGCAGCGGTGACTGAATGTATTCCGGTCTGCTCTTCATGGCGTTGGATATTACGGGTTACTAATTTTTCTATCAATGTCTGTCCCACTGTGCACCTCCTATTCCAGCGGCTCCAGGCCGTTCCGCTTGCGCATGGCCTGTACGAGGCCTCCAGCCTGAATGATATCCACTAGATTCTGAGGCAGAGAAGCGATTGGATACTCCTTCCCGTTGCACTTGATACAGTGGTTAACGCATACTTCTATCTCTTGGCCTTCCTCCACTTGCTCCGTGAGGTCTGGGGTTTCAATAAGTAGAAGGCCATTATTAATGGCGTTTCTGAAAAAAATCCGGGCAAAAGATTTGGCGATGACGCACCTCACCTGAAGTGCTTTTATAATTTCAGGAGCTTGCTCACGGGAAGAGCCGCAGCCGAAATTCTTTCCTGCCACAATCACATCTCCCGGCTGAATCTGTCCGGCCAGTTCCGGCCTCAGAGGGGAAAAGGCGTATTTCTTCATATCGCCGATGGTTTTTAGAGCCAGGTAATCGGTAGGAATAATTATATCGGTGTCGATATCATCCCCCAATACCCATACTTTACTTTTAAATGTTTCCATTGGATACTCCTCGCTTTGATACTTTTCCTCCTGAAGTTACAGTTGATCTTCGGTGGCAATAAAGCCCTTGATGGCTGAAGCCGTTACCGTAGCCGCTGAGGCGAGGTAAACCTTTGAGGAAGGATGGCCTGCCCGGCCTTTGAAGTTTCGGGTTCCGGTGCTGATGAGCACTTCATTTTCCCCGATAACTCCTTGACAGCTGCCCCAACAGACACTGCAATTTGCGTTCATGACGATGGCACCAGCTTCCATGAATGTTTCCATGAGGCCTTCCTCTAAAGCTTGCAAATACACGTCATTGCTGGCAGGAACGATAAGAAAGCGAACGGTGTCCGCCACTTGCCGACCTTTTAATAGACGGGCGGCTACCCGCAGCTCGTCTATACGGCCATTGTTACAGGAGCCTACAAAGGCTTCGTCAATTTTTGTACCGCAGGCTTGAGCAGCCGGAATGACGTCATCGACAAAATCTGGCCGGGCCACTACAGGCTGGATATCGTCTAAGTTAAAGGTATATTCGCAAATATAATGAGCATCTTCATCGCTGGTAAAGACTTGCTTCGGCTGGCGGCCGTGGTCTTTTAACCAGGAAAGCGCTATCTCGTCCGCCTCAAAAATGGCTGACTTTGCCCCAGCTTCCACGGCCAGATTACATAGCACCATGCGGTCATTGACACTGAGGGTTTTTGCCCCTTCACCAGAAAACTCCATGACCTGATAGTTGACTCCGTTGGCTCCAATTTGACCGATGATATGCAGCATCAGATCCCGGGGATAAACGCCTTTTCTCAGCTTGCCTGTCAGGTTAAATTTGACCGTTTCAGGTACCAGCAGCCAAGAAGTGCCGGTGACCATGCCATATAAGAAGTCCGTACAGCCTACACCGGTTCCAAAGGCCCCTAGTGCGCCGTAGGTGCAGGTATGGCTGTCTGCGCCAAAGATTAATTCCCCTGGGCGGACGTAGTGTTCCATCATAATCTGATGACAGACGCCTTTGCCTTCCCAGAAATCAATTTGATGTTCTCGGGCAAAGTCTCGCATCTTCTTGTGGGTGGCAGCTGTCTTGGGATTGTCAGCAGGCACGTTGTGGTCGACGATGAATACCAGTTTTTTGGAATCGGCTATGGCTGGATGGTCCAGCTGCTGGTGGTACATGTCGATGGTTAAATGGGTTGTTCCGTCATTGCTCATCATGCGATCGAGGGTGACGGTGTGGATGTCGCCGGGTTTTACGGATTCCACCCCGGCAGCGGCAGCAATAATTTTTTCTGCAATGGTCATGCCCATATTACTGTTCACCTCCCTTCGTTGACTTTTCAGCCTCATTTAAGGAGGCGATCAGGCCCCCTTTATCCAAGATGGCCTGCATGTAGGGCGGCAGCTTGGTGCAGGAATATTCCTGGCCACCAGCTTTTACCAAGCCCTCAGACAGAAACAGCTCCATCGTTTCTCCAGTGGAAACCTGTTCATATAAATCTTTGCATACGATGACCGGCAGGCCGATGTTAATAGCATTCCGATAAAAGATTCGAGCAAAGGACTGGGCTACCACCGCTTTAACCCCAAGGGCCTTGAGTACGCTGGGGGCCTGCTCCCTGGAAGAGCCGCAGCCAAAGTTGTCGCCCCCTACCACAAAGTCACCAGGCCGAACTTTCTTAGAAAAGTCGGCATCCAGTGATTCAAAGGTGTGGGCCTTCATTTCTTCAATAGTGGGCAAGAGCAAATATTGAGAAGCAATGATCTGGTCTGTGTCCAGGTCATGGTGAAATTTAAATATAGTACCCATCGGAACCTCCTTGCTAAATGGCAGCGGCAATCAGGTCACCGGCCTCTTTCGTGCCTATGGCTTTCTTGCCATCTGTATAGATATCCGGCGTTCGGTAACCTTCAGCCAAAATCTGTTTTACCGCAGCTTCGATAGCTTCCGCTTCTTCTGAAAGGCCGAAGGTGTAGCGGAGCATCATGGCACCGGATAAAATGGTAGCCATGGGATTGGCCTTGTTCTGTTTTGCAATATCTGGGGCAGAGCCGTGTACCGGCTCATACATACCGAAGTTGCCCTTTGCCAGACTAGCGGAAGGGAGCATGCCGATCGATCCGGTAATCATGCTGGCTTCGTCGGAGAGAATGTCACCAAAAATATTGCTGGTGACGATGACGTCAAACTGCTTTGGATAGCGCACCATCTGCATGGTGGCATTGTCGATGTACAAATTGTCTAAGGCTACTTCTGGATAGTCCTTAGCTACTTCGGCCACCACTCGCCGCCATAATCGGGAGCTTTCCAGCACGTTGGCTTTATCGACGCTGGTCACCTTCTTATTTCTCTTCATGGCCATGTCAAAGGCTACCACGGCAATGCGGCGTACCTCTTCCTCCGCATACTGTTCCACATCGTAGGCAGCAGGACCCAGATCGGTATCCTTAAACCCTTTTTCCCCAAAGTAAATGCCGCCGGTAAGTTCCCGGACTACCACCAAATCCAGACCGCCTTCTACGATTTCTGGTTTCAGGGGGCAGGCATCGGCTAATTCGTCGAAGAGCAGAGCTGGCCGTAGGTTGGCAAAGAGACCTAGCTCCTTGCGCAGACCCAATAACGCTCGCTCTGGCCGTTGATCACCAGGCAGGGTATCCCACTGCCAACCGCCGACGGCGCCTAAAAGGACCGCATCGCTGGCCTTGCAGATATCGATGGTCTCTTGGGGCAGGCAGGCGCCGGTAGCATCGATGGCGCAGCCTCCTGCTAACACTTCTGTATATTCAAAGGTGTGGCCGTACTTCTGGCTAACCTTCTCTAAAACCTTTACCGTTTCAGCCACTACTTCTGGGCCAATGCCGTCTCCAGGTATTAATGCGATTTTATAATTCATACTACTTCTCCTTATTAACATTCTGCCCAGCACGTCAGTGATGTAGACAGAATCTACACGATTAGCCTACTACTTATTTAACGGACGAATTTTGTTCTGACGGTTGATGGCGCATACCAAAGCATTGATAGATGCGGCAACGATGTCATCGTGGATGCCAATACCCCAGTAAAGCTTGCCGCTCTGATCGGTGATGGCGATATAGGCGCAAGCACGGGAATTAGAATCTGCATCCAAAGCATGTTCCGAATAAGTAACGAAGGTATAGTCGAAGGAATAGGGAGTCTTTTTTAAGGCGTTGCTCACCGCATCCAAGCGGCCATTACCAGCGGCAGACACATCGTAAGAGTGACCATCGATGGTCACATTAAGGTCTACGGTCATACCATCGTCGCTCTTATAGGTAGAAACCTTTTTGAAAGTAGCATCGTTGATGTCCACCGGAGTAAACACGTTGATGTATTCGTCTTTGAAAATTTCATAGATTTCTTCTGCTGACAGTTCCTTGTGGGCGTTGTCGGAAATATCCTTGACTAAGTAACCAACTTCTTCCCGCATTTGCTTTGGTATGGCATAACCGTAGGTCTGCTCCAGAATGTAGGCAATGCCTCCCTTACCGGATTGGCTATTGATTCGGATAACGTCAGCATCGTATTTTCGGCCCACATCGTGAGGGTCGATTGGCAGATAAGGCACCATCCATTCATCTAACTCGTGGGCTTCCAGGTAGGCCATGCCCTTGGCAATAGCGTCCTGATGGGAGCCGGAGAAAGCGGCAAACACCAGCTGTCCGCCGTACGGCTGCCGAGGGTGGACAGACAGGCCGGTAAATCGCTCGTAGGTCTCTACGATAGAAGGCATATCAGAAAAATCCAACTTCGGATCTACACCGTGAGCATACATATTCATGGCTACGGTAATAATATCTACATTGCCGGTTCGTTCGCCGTTGCCGAAGAGAGTCCCTTCTACCCGGTCACCGCCTGCCAGAATACCCAGTTCCGCGTCTGCTACAGCTGTACCCCGGTCGTTGTGAGGGTGCAGAGAGATGCGGATATTTTCTCTCTGATGCAGATGGTCGTTCATATATTCAATCTGGCTGGCGTAAACGTGGGGCATAGACATGGAGACTGTGGCAGGCAGATTGATGACGACCTTGTTGTCCGCAGTAGGCTGCCAGATGTCAATGACCTCGTTGCAGATGCGCAGGGCAAAATCCATCTCCGTACCGGTAAAGCTTTCTGGCGAATATTCGAAAGAAATATGACTTTCCGGCATCGTCTCCCGGTATTGCTTGAGCAGCTTGGCACCGCTGGTAGCAATTTCTACAATTTCGTCTTGAGACTTTTGGAAAACCTGTTCCCGTTGAGCTAGGGAAGTGGAGTTATATAGATGAACAATAGCCTTTTTCACGCCTTTTAGAGATTCAAATGTCTTTTTGATGATATGTTCTCTGGATTGGGTAAGTACTTGAATCGTCACATCGTCAGGAATCAGGTCATGCTCAATGAGTGTCCGTAAAAAAGTATATTCTGTTTTGGAAGCGGCAGGAAAGCCCACTTCAATTTCTTTGAATCCGAGGTTTAGGAGGAACTTGAAAAATTCAATTTTGTCTTCTAGGCTCATGGGAACGATCAGCGCCTGGTTGCCATCCCGAAGGTCTACACTGCACCAGTCAGGGGCAACTTCTACGTGATCCTTTTTTGTCCATTTCATTTCGTTGACAGGCGGCATAAAGTAGCCGACTTTGTACTTTTCATAATTTTTCATTTTAAATTCCTCCTCGTTTTGCCTCGTAAGCAAATTTTTCATTTCATTTAAATAAAGCACAGAAAGGCGCATCGTGAGATTCGCCGCTGAACACTTATTTATGTTTCTTCATGTTAATAGAAGTTTTGTGTTTTGTCAATAAGAAACAGTAAAAAAGTTTGTGAATTTAAACAAAAAGTGTTGACTTTTTTGGTGATATATATATAATAAGCAGTATATCGCCTTTATAATAATGAAAAGAAAAGTCACAGGCTGATGTTGTGATTTTAAACACCTAGCTGTGAAGACGCAGGACAGCGTGGCTCTGGAGTACACATTCCAATTCCAAAGGAAAGAACATGTGTAAATTTTTAGAAAGAAGGGAAGTAGACAACATGAAATTAACAGGATCTGAAATTGTGGCAGAAGTATTGCTAGAGCAGGAAGTCGATACCGTCTTCGGGTATCCCGGAGGCACCATCCTCAACATCTACGATACGCTCTACCATTATCAGGATAGGATCAAGCACATCCTTACTTCTCATGAACAGCATGCTGCACACGCAGCTGACGGTTACGCAAGAGCCACTGGAAAAACAGGAGTCGTTTTCGCAACGAGTGGCCCGGGTGCTACCAATTTGGTCACGGGCATCGCCACAGCCTTTATGGATAGTATACCGATGGTAGCCATCACTTGTAATGTACCGGATACTTTAATCGGAAGAGATGCGTTTCAAGAGATTTGCATTACCGGCATAACTATGCCGATTACAAAACATAATTATTTTGTCAACCGGATTGAGGATTTGGCGGATGCCATCCGCAACGCTTTTCGCATTGCGCAGAGCGGCAGAAAAGGGCCGGTATTGGTAGATATCACCAAAGATGTGACGGCAGCAATCATGGAACACGAAAAGAAAGAGCCGCTGACCGTAACACCAATGCCTAAGGCAGACATAGAAGATATTAAGAAAATTGCAGAGATGATTAACAAGGCAGAACGGCCAATCGCTTATTTTGGCGGTGGTGTGGCAGCTTCCTCGGCCTCTGAGGAACTGGCGGAACTGTTGCAGAAGGCGGATATGCCAGGCACTTACACCATGATGGCTGCTGGCGTATTGAGCTACGACGACAAGAAAAATCTGGGGCTTATCGGGATGCACGGAAGTGTTGCTTCCAACCGGGCTGTAGATAAAGCAGATTTTGTGCTGGCACTGGGTACTCGGTTCAGTGACCGAGTTGCCTTAAATGTAAGTAAATTTGCAAAGAATGCCACAATCGTACAGATTGATATCGACCGGAGCGAAATTAATAAAAATGTACAGGTGGATTTGAGCATTGTCAGCGACGTAAAGGATGCTTTGGAGAAATTGATTCCCTTGGTGGAAGAGGTGGACCGCAGCCAGTGGATTGACAAGATGCAGGAATGGAAGAAGGTTCGAGGAGACAAGAAAGAAGGGGAGGCCCCTCTTCGCCCGGTGGACATCGTTACTGCCGCTTGCGATTTGACGGATAAGGAGACCATTTACGTAACAGATGTAGGCCAGCACCAGATGTGGGCGGCTCAATACTTAAAGCATAAGAATACCAGGAGCTTTGTGACCAGCGGTGGGCTGGGAACCATGGGCTTTGGCTATGGTGCAGCGGTAGGCGCTCAAATCGGCTGCCCTCAGAAGAGAGTCATTCATTTTACAGGAGACGGCTCTTTCCACATGAATCTGACAGAGGCTTGTACAGCTATCAGCAATAACTTGCCAATCATTACCATTATCATGAACAACAGCGTGCTGGGCATGGTATATCAGTGGCAGACCACTTTCTATGGGAAGCGGTATTCTTCTACCACGCCTGAGAGAAAAACGGACTTTGTGAAGGTCATCGAAGGTTTTGGGGGAAAGGGCTATAGGGCCACTACACCGGAAGAGTTTGGCGCAGCTTTTAAGGAAGCACTCAAAGCTGATGGTCCTGTTTGGATTGATTGCGTGATTTCCAGAGAAGAGCGGGTACTGCCGATGATTCCAAATGGCGGCACGGTCAATGACATGATAGTAGGTTAGAAAGGGGAATAGGGTGATGACAGAAAAAAAAGAAGTAATCAGTATTTTTGTAGATAACCAGGCGAATGTTCTCAGCAGGGTAGTCAGCCTGTTTGGAAGACGCGGCTTTAACATCGACTCCCTGACCGTATCTGCCACCAACAATCCGGCCATCTCCAGAATTACTATCGCATTTACGGGCAATGACCAGGCCTTAAACCAGATTATTACCCAGACAGAAAAGCTAGAGGTGGTAAAAGAAATCTTTACGTTGGAAAAGGAAGACAGCGTGTACAGAGAATTACTGCTGATAAAGATTCGGTCCAACAAAAGCAACCGCACGGCCCTTCGGGAGGTGGTGGAGATTTTTAGAGGAAAGATTATTGATCTGTCCAAGGAAAGCGTAGTTGTGGAGATGACTGGTGCACCCGAGAAGATTGACGGCTTTATGAACATGGTCAGCTGCTATGAGATTATCGAAATGTGCCGCACTGGTGTAACCGGCATCAAGAGAGGCTTAGCCACTCCGGAATGCTGCCAGGAAGGTCATGAGATTTATTCTGGAGATTTATTCGATTGATAGGTTTATAACATATAGTCATATTTATTAGATAAGAATATAAAGGAGATAAGAAGAAAATGATTAAAAAGTACTACGATACGGATTGTAATTTGGGATTGTTAGACGGTAAAACTGTTGCAGTAATTGGATTTGGCAGTCAAGGTCACGCCCATGCAGAAAATCTGAAAGACAGCGGCGTAAACGTGGTAGTAGGCCTGAGAAAAGGATCTGCACACACAGCTAAAGCAGAGGCTGCTGGTCTAAAGGTCGTTGAAATTGAAGAAGCGGCAGAAGCTGGTGATGTAGTGATGATGTTGGTACCAGATGAACTGGCAGCCAGCATTTACAAGAATCAGGTTGCTAAACATATGAAAGAAGGCAATGCACTGGCATTTGCTCACGGTTTTAACATTCACTACAACCAAATTAAGCCCCAGGCAGATATCGATGTCATCATGATTGCGCCAAAGGGCCCAGGACATACAGTAAGAAGCCAGTATCAGGAAGGCAAAGGCGTTCCATCTCTTATCGCTATCCATCAGGATGCTACAGGAAAGGCTAAAGACATCGCTCTGGCTTACGCTTCCGGCATTGGTGCAGGCAGAGCAGGTATCCTGGAGACTACTTTTAAGGAAGAGACGGAAACCGACTTGTTTGGTGAACAGGCTGTCCTGTGCGGCGGTGTTACCGAGCTGATGAAGGCCGGTTTTGACACCTTGGTAGAAGCTGGATACCAGCCGGAAATGGCTTACTTTGAATGTATCCATGAGATGAAGCTGATTGTTGATCTGATTAACGACGGCGGCTTTGAGAAGATGAGATATTCCATCTCCAACACGGCAGAGTACGGCGATTACAGAACCGGCAGAAGAATGATTACAGAAGAGACTAGAAAAGAAATGAAAAAGGTTCTCTCTGAAATTCAGGATGGTACTTTTGCCAGCGAATTCATTCAGGAATTCAATGCAGGCGGTCAGGCTAAGTTCTTAGCTACCAGAAGAAAAGAAACAGAGCATCTGCTGGTTAAAGTAGGCAGCGAACTGAGAAAGATGATGAGCTGGCTGAAAAAATAGATAAGGAGAGTGCGTATGGCGCGAAGAAGTGCAAACGTGACTCAAGGTGTAGAAAAGGCTCCCATGAGAAGCCTTTTTTACGCTATGGGTTATACGAAAGAAGAATTGGATCGGCCCCTGATTGCTGTGGTTTCCGCCCACAGTGAGATTGTACCGGGCCACTATCACTTAGACAAGATTACGGAAGCGGTAAAAGCCGGCGTGCGTATGGCTGGGGGAACGCCAATCATGGTACCGGCTATCGGCGTTTGCGACGGCATCGCCATGGGCCATATCGGCATGAAGTACAGCCTAGCTAGCCGAGAGCTTATCGCTGACAGCGTGGAGACGATGACTCAAGCCCATGCCTTTGACGGACTGGTGCTGGTGCCAAACTGTGATAAGATTGTACCGGGCATGGTGATGGCGGCGGTCCGCATGAACGTACCAACTGTAGTCTGTTCCGGCGGTCCGATGATGGCCGGGCTGGTAGATGAAGAGGACATCAGTCTGTCCAAGATTTTTGAAGCGGTGGGCGCGAGAAAAGCAAACCTGATTGATGATCAGAAGTTGGAAGAGTTTGAACAGGGCTGCTGCCCAGGTTGCGGCTCCTGTGCAGGCATGTACACGGCAAACAGCATGAACTGCCTGTGCGAAGCTTTGGGTATCGCCTTGCCGGGCAATGGGACGATTCCTGCTGTCCACAATGGCCGAATTCGCTTGGCGAAGTATGCGGGGGCGGCCATCATGAACTTGGTGGAAAAAGACATTAAGGCTCGTGATATTATTAACGAACGGTCTGTCCGCAACGCGCTGCGCTGTGATATGGCTTTGGGCTGTTCCTCTAACAGCGTACTGCATTTGTTGGCCATAGCCAACGAGGCTGGTGTACCGCTGGACTTAAAGATGTTTAATGAAGAAAGTGAGCGGACTCCGAACCTGTGCCATTTGGCTCCGGCTGGGGAGACTCACATGCAGGACTTAAATATTGCTGGCGGTATCGCAGCTGTTCAGAGCGAACTGGCGAAGAAAGATATGCTGGATTTAGAGGTGATGACCGCTACTGGTAAGACCTTAGGAGAAAACCTGCAAGGGGTGAAGAACAAGAAGCCAGATACCATTCGGCCGATTGAAAATCCGTACAGTGAGACTGGTGGCATCGCTATCCTCTTTGGGAACGTGGCTCCAGAAGGTTGTGTGGTAAAGCGAAGTGCAGTAGCTCCGGAAATGCTGAAGCATAGCGGGCCGGCTAGGGTATTCAACTGCGAGGAGGAAGCTATTGCAGCTATTTATGATGGTAAGATTGTGGCTGGAGATGTCGTGGTTATCCGCTATGAAGGGCCGAAAGGCGGACCGGGTATGCGCGAGATGCTTAACCCGACTAGTGCGCTTGCCGGCATGAAGCTAGATAAGACGGTGGCGTTGATTACCGACGGGCGATTCAGCGGAGCCAGCCGAGGCGCATCCATCGGGCATGTATGTCCGGAGGCGGCCAATGGGGGGAATATTGGGCTTCTTCAGGAAGGCGACATCATTGAGATTAACATTCCGGAATATTCTATCCAGGTGCGGGTTTCAGATGCAGAATTTGAAAAACGCAGGAGCAGCTATGTGGCACCAGAGCCGAACATTAAGACCGGCTGGCTGGGACGTTACGGCAAGCTGGTGGATTCGGCAGCCAAGGGCGCCATCATGAAGCAGGATTTTTAAAAGGTAAAAGAGACGGGATTCAATTATAGGTATAAATTATACAAAAGCATGAAAACTTTCATGCTTTTGTGTTTTTTGCTCTTAAATAAGATTTAGTTAGATGGTTAAAGCGTAGCTGGCTTGCTTTTGATATTTTTATCAGATATGATTAAGTCATAAAGTGTGCAGATAAAGCTGTGAGAAAAGACGACTATAACTTTAAGTTATGAGTTGTCCTAGAGCCCAAGCTATAAGAGGAGAAGAACGCTTTGCTAAAATTTTATAGTAGACATTTTATGTCAGAAATTAGATTGCTTAATAAGATAAACATTATAATGTTGTGTACGTTGGCTGTCCTCACTACAATCAGTATATTTTCTGGATTTGGTCCATTCCAAACAACAATGTTTTTGCTAGTATGGTCATATGTTAATGCTGTTTTAACAATAATCTGTTTGGTAAAGTTTAAGGATGGAGAAAATGTTTAAAATGTGTCATAAAGCTGTAAAGATATTTATATTATTGTGTATTTTAGCATTATGTTTCGCCGGTTGTCAAAAACATGAAGAAACGGCTAAATCAAATGTACAAGAAGTTTTATCTGTATATAAAATAGAACTTCCACTGAAAGAAGAACTTGATTCGACTTGGGATGCTGAAATTCAAAAGCAGCTAGAAATAGAGTATGGGCTAAAGGAACTACAGAGAGAACAACAAAATAAGCGTGCAAGTTTTGAATTATACAAGATCAAATACCATGGAGAACAGGAATATCAAGGCGATGTTTATCCATATGTGATGACATCCGATATGATCATTTGGAAGTCGGATGATTTTTATGCAATTTGTAAAATAAAGTGCAATGATATAAAGGGAACGGAAGAGAAACCAGTTGTAAGTAATAATCAAGATAAATTAATGTGGAATGAGGATGTTAAATTATTAGACGTTATGCCTATTAATCAAGCTACATTATTTACAGTAGGGGGATACGCCACATTCCAGAATGATGAAGATGAAGTTGGTCCTTTTACATTAGTTGAGTCATTTTATTTTGCTTGCCCCTAACTAAGGGTCGTTAATAGAATTAAGACTATTTTATAATAGAGCATTGGAATTTTGAGTTAATATTTTAACCTCTTTATTTACATCGTCCCATTCAACAGTGTAAAGTAAAGCTTCAGATATAAATCTGACTGGAATCATTGTTCTGTTATTTTCAATAACAGGATTCACTTACATATCGATGGGAAAGTCATCGTTTGTAAAATTGATAAAAGTTCCATCTACACTAACTTTTATATCTGCCGATGTTTGTGAAAAACCAGTACCTGTGGTAATTGCAGCAAAAGCTATAATTATAGTGATTATCAACCAAATTTTTTTCATCTTTTTGACTCCTCTATTTTTGATATTACCATAAATACATAAAAACGTATGATTATTTGTGTAAAAAAACTGTAGCAAAGAGTGATCTCCTTGACTACAGTCTGATGCTAGGTTATTTTAACCTAGTATATTGTATGTCTTTTAGGCTACTTTGCAAGGGGCTTGTGGCGGCACTTTTGGGAAACAACCTGTGTCGCTTGGGAAAGGGCACTTAGCAGGTCGGCCTCGTATTGCATGGAAAGAGCGTTGAGCTTTGAATACATTTCGCCCTCGGGAGTAACCACATATTTGGAGGGCAGAAGATTTAAAGCATAAGACGCAATATCCCGTCTGCATTCATCGCATGTGCAGCATCCAAGCTTATCAACTGTTTCATCCAGTTTTTGAAGCACGATAGATTCCATAATATTTTTTAAAATCACTTTCATTGAATATCTCCACTTTAGATTAAATATAGCTGGTATTCGGAAGCAGCTGAAGCTGCAACTCAAATATCCGTGCACTCAGTACAGCTGGATTGGCGGCATTCAGATTGGCCATGTAGCTCTGAGGAGCGTGTGCCCCGATTGTATTTGTACTAGGGGTTCGCAGGTTCTCCTGTAGAAACAGAAGGGAGGACTTTGCTTTATAAAAATCTTCAACCGTTGGGGCTAAAGTTATAAGCTTTTCTAGCAAGAGACGGGTGGCAGCCAGTTCGGAAGCAGGCAGTTGATTCGGTTCTGGCAAGTCGTAGCTGACTCCGTATCGGCTGTATCCCCATTTTGCCAAGGGAACCTCTGTGACAATATCTGCTGGATTTACATCATTAAAGATATTCAGATAGGGGTTCTCGTTTATTTTTGCTACGTTAGGGGTAGCAAACGTGTAGGCGTAGATGTTGGATGCATCAGCCCAGCGCTCTGTTCCGGACAAGTCTGCCGCCAACAGATTGGCGATGGCAGCTCCCCGGCTATGGCCGGTGATAAGGAATTTGGTGCGGGTTCGGTCAAGGGCGAGGTCATCCATGTATTGATTTAGAGAGCTAGACAAAACATCGGTTGCGTTTTTAAAGCCTTCGTGAACCAAGGGGCTGTTGCCAGAATTATTGATGTTAAAATTACTCAACCACTCCGCTTCTCCGCTGGTACCCCGGATGACTACGGCGACTAAAGTATAATCCTTGGACCCGATGGAGATTGGCTGGTGGGCAAAGGTATAGGCTGCGGTATCGTTCCCCGAGAGGCCAGACTTTTTATAAGAGTTGGTACTGTAGGCGGTATCGGGAATGAAGCCGTAGGAGATCAGAGTACGAAGCATATTTTCGTTGGTATCTCCATAGGCTGCCGCACTTAGATTTAAGGAAAATTTGGCTAGATCCAGGTTGAATTCTTGGGACGGCTGGGTAAAGAGTTCTGTTTCCCAGCTACGCCCAGAAGCTGATGTGGCTGAAGCCATCGCCTCTGCTGTACCAGTGGTTGATGTGACCAACAAAACGACGGCAATAATAAAAAATAAAGAATTAATTGGTTTCATGCTCTTCTCCTTCTAACTGCATGACCGCCTGAACTTGAACAAAATGCTTAGCTGTACGAGGACTGCGTCCGCCGTTGCGGATTGCAAAGGCCTCCGCCCGAACACAAAGCTCTGATTCTGAAAGCGCCAGACTATATTCTTGAGCTAAGTGCTTCACAATATCCAGATAATGATCTTTATCCGGTGCTTGGAAGGTAACCGTCAACCCAAAGCGGGCCGATAAGCTAAGGGTTTCCTGCATGGTATCGCTTCGGTGCAAATCGTCGCCTTCTCGGTCTGACATGTTTTCCTTGACTAGGTGCCGGCGATTGCTGGTAGCGTAAATCGCCACATTCTTGCTTCGGGAAGCGACACTGCCCTCCAACACTGCTTTTAAGGCAGAAAAGCTGTCATCATTGCCGTTAAAACTTAAATCGTCAATAAACAATATGAACTTCAGAGGATTGACAGACAGTACTTCCAGCAGGCTGGGCAGTTCCAGCAGCTGTTCTTTCTTAATTTCAATGAGACGCAGGCCGCGGTCTTTATATTCGTTCAAAATAGCCTTCACCGTGGAACTTTTGCCCGTTCCAGCATCTCCGTACAGAAGCACGTTGCTGGCACCTGCGCCTTCTAACAGGGATAAGGTGTTTTGCAGGATTAAGCTTCGTTCTCGTTCATAGCCTGGAAGCTGAGAAAGACGCTGGGGATCGGGGTGAGCAATTGGGGTTACTCCGTCGGCGGTAAGCGCAAAAGCGTAATGCCGGGCATAAATACCGTAGCCGCTAATTGGCAGATTAGCCAGCCGTTTCATATATAAGTCCGTCAGGTCCAGGGGTTCATTGGTCCACATGGGCAAGAATCCCTTATAGTTAATGATGTCACGTGCATCCTCAGGTGTCAAAGCCGCCAGTCGGTTTAGAACATCCAGCTCATTTTTCAGGCTGGCTTCCACCACCGGATGAAAGGTTTTGCCTGCCCCTTTGCCGATAATGTAAAAATTCTCGTGGCTAAAGACCAATTCTGCGATGTAGTGAGATAAGGACTCGGTCTTTTTAAACAGCGTTGCGACAAAGCTGCCGTAAATGCCTATAATACAATCTTTGGATTCTAAGGAATAGGTGGAGGTGGCTAGCTGTTGAAAGTTTTGAATCAGCTCATCCTCCAGAAGACTGTGAAATATAGCCATAGTATTCAATTCGGTGGATAAATCGTGCAGTTTATTCATAAAAATACTCCTTCTGTCTATAGGTATGTGATATTGATAAACTGGTGAAAAAATGATATTATTAACTATTAAGTATATCACAGATATTAGATAATTTTAAGACGTATCGGTAAAAAATCCGGGAGGGAAAAGCCTATGCTTACGTTAGATAAAATATATCATGCCGCTTATGTTCTGCGGGAGACCGCCAGGAAGACGGATTTGATTTTAGCCCAAGGGCTCAGTGAGGACAACACCATCTATTTGAAGACGGAGAACTTGCAAGTTACGGGAAGTTTTAAGCTCAGAGGAGCCTATTACAAGATTAGTCAGCTCAGTGAAGAAGATAAAAAGCGAGGCATCATCGCCTGTAGTGCGGGCAATCACGCCCAGGGCGTAGCCCTGGCCTCTCAGAAAAACAATATTCCGTGTATGATTTGTATGCCGGACGGAGCCCCTTTGAGTAAAGTAGAGGCTACCAGAAGGTATGGTGCAGAGGTTTGTCTGGTTAAGGATACGTATGACGATGCCTATGCCCGGGCTTTAGAGATTCAGCAGGAAGAGGGGCGGACCATGATTCATCCCTTTGATGACGATGATGTAATCGCTGGACAAGGCACCATTGGCCTGGAAATTTTAGATCAGCTTGCCGACGCCGATGCTGTTATCGTTCCCGTAGGCGGCGGAGGGCTGATCAGCGGGGTCGCCTTTGCCATTAAAAGCCTCAATCCTTCTTGCAAGGTCTATGGCGTGCAGGCGGCTGGTGCGCCAAGCATGTATCGGTCTGTGAAAGAAGGCAGCATGATTACGCTGGATTCTGTCAATACCTTTGCAGATGGTATCGCAGTCAAGCACCCGGGAGATATCACCTATGAGATGATTTCCAAATATGTCGATGACATGGCTGTGGTTTCGGAGGATGAGATTGCAGCGGCTATTTTGGCTTTGATGGAAAAGCAAAAACTTATTTCTGAAGGCGCAGGAGCGGTTTCGGTAGCTGCGGCCATGTTTAATAAATTTGACTTACATGGAAAAAAGGTTGTATGCCTGGTGAGCGGGGGAAATATCGATGTAAGCTTTTTAAATAGAGTGGTTACAAGAGGTTTAATCATGAGCGGCCGAAGAACCACCATCACCATAGAGCTGGCAGACCGCCCGGGACAACTTCTCAGCGTCAGTGAGATTATAAGTCAGTGTGGAGGAAACGTTGTGGCGGTATATCATGACAGGAGTGACCCCAATATGGCAATTATCAGCTGCTTCCTGAGGGTAGTCATAGAAACCAGAGACAGGCAGCAGGCAAGTCAGATTAAACAGGAGTTAGTGAAGGCTGGCATGCAGCTTGTGGGCGAGAAGTTGTAAACCAAATAGAATGCAGAAGTATGGTTTCGTTTGGTAGCACCGTCGGAAAATGTTGAAATTAAAAAGATATTGACACCGCCAGAGAGCTGTGATATTCTGAAGACAAAATTACAATAGAATATTTTACCACAGATGAGTGCTCGCATAAAGTATGTATGCGAGAGAATAGGGAAGAGGGTGAAAATCCCCCGCGGAGCCGCCGCCGTAAGCGTGGAGCTGCTTTATATTTACCACTGGATTTTCCGGGAAGGTTTAGAGCAGCAGAGATACGTAAGCCGGAAGACCTGCTCAGACTGAATACATCAGATTTCGTCGGATTTTTACGAAGATGTGAGACAGGATAGGCTGTCATATAAATTTTGTTGCAAAACGGGCATCAACCGTATTTTTGGTTGATGCCCGTTTTTTGTTTTTGTCATATTGAAAAGGGAGGAAAAAAATATGCAATTCAATGAGAGAATCAAAAATTATTGGGAAGGCGAAGCCGAAGGGTACAACGAAGGAATTGAAAGGGAACTAAAAGATTTTCACCGCAAAGCATGGCGGGAATTAGTACTGGAATACGCTCCGACAAAGGAAAAGTTAGATATTTTGGATATCGGTACAGGCCCAGGCTTTTTTCCTACTATTCTGGCGGATGAAGACCATAAAGTGACGGGGATTGATTTGACAGAAAACATGATTCATTTTGCTAAAAAGAATTTGCAAGCTGAAGGCAAAGAGGCAGAGCTTCTTTCCATGGATTGTCATCATCTAACGTTTGAAGATTGCTCCTTTGATCTGATTATTTGCCGGAACTTGACGTGGACTCTGGATGACCCTTCTCGTGCATATGAGGAGTGGATGCGGGTGCTGCGGCCCGGTGGAAGGCTTTTAGTGTTTGATGCCTGCTGGTATCTGCATTTGTTTGATGAAGAAAAAAAGAAAGCTTATCAAATCAGAGAGCAAGAAATCAAACAAAAGTATGGGCGTAAATTCCATGAGCACAAAGACCAGAAGGAAGGGGATGAAATCAGCAAAAAACTATTTATGAGCGACAAACTCCGGCCTCAATGGGATTTGGATAAGATGTTAGCCATGGGATTTTCAAAAGTATTTGCAGATTCCACGATTAATCAGAGAACCTGCGATGAAATGGAGATGGAATTGAACTCGCTGACACCGGCCTTTCTCGTTGGAGGTGAAAAATAAAAGTTATGGGAATGTATTTGCGCCTGGCATCTTTTCTTAAAACGACACCGAAAGAAGCACTGATAAAGGTATGGATTGGCTTATCCATTGTGGCCACCGGTTTTTTACAAGCCTTTATGATTGCTGGTGCAATCACGGCTATCTTTGAAAGGAAAAGCTATCTTGAGATTATTCCCTATATTGTCGGGGCACTGCTGGCTATAATGGCTAAAGCGTTTTTGATGCGGTACCAAGAGGGGTTTGTAAAAAAAATGGGGGCCAAAGTAAAGGGGAATATTCGCCAGACGTTGATTGAAAAGCTGCTTTGCCTTGGCCCAGCGTATCAAGATGGACGGCGAAGCGGCAATCTTCAGTCCCTTGTTACCGATGGAGTGGAATCCTTTGAAGTTTTTCTTGTCCAGTACATTCCGCAAGTATTTGTGGTGATGATTTCGGTAAGTGCTGCTATCCTTTACATTTTTACGGTTGATTCGGTTGTAAGTATATTGATTTTTTTAGCAGCTATACTGGCTGTAATCATTCCCCACTTGTTTATGCCAGCGATTTCAAAACTAATGATTGAATACTGGCAGTCCTATGCCCACTTAAATGCACAATATATTGATACCATGCAGGGCATGAGTACCTTAAAGGCTTTTCAGGCCAGCAAACGAACCGAAAAGGCTTTAGAAAAGGATGCCAAAAGTTTTGCCAAAACCTCTATTGACAACACTGGCATGTCTTTACTGGACTCAGCTATCATTATTTTTCTTTGTGCCGTCGGGACTTCTTTGGCCGTAGGAATTGCCGCTTGGCATGCCAGCCAGGGTCTGATTTCCCCGGCAGGGCTGCTGGCCATTCTATTCTTGGCGGGAGAGAGTATGAAACCGCTGTATGAACTGAATGTATATTGGCATGGCAGTTACCTGGGATTTTCGGTCGCAGAGGAGTTTTATGAAGTGTTGGATACCCCTGTAACGTTGAATATTTTAGAAGAGGCGAAAGCAAACCATACGATGAAGAACCCACCAGAAATTGAGCTGACAGAGGTGTCTTTCCGTTATCGTCAGGAAGCTAAGAAAGCGCTGGATACCGTGACCATAAAAATTGAAGGTGGACAGAAAGTGGCGGTGGTGGGAAAGTCTGGTTCGGGAAAGTCTACATTAGTTAATCTGCTTCTGCGGTTTTATGATCCCCAGGCGGGGCAAATTCGTATTGGTGGTCATGAGCTTTCTGCGTATACATTAGACTATCTTCGCAACCAAATTGCCGTGGTTTTTCAGGATACCTATCTGTTTTACGGCACGGTGCAGGAAAATTTGATGATGGCAAAGCCGAATGCCACCTTGGAAGAATGCATAGAAGCAGCAAAAGGGGCCAATGCCCACGAGTTTATTATGGCTCTTCCTCAAGGGTACCAGACTATGGTAGGAGAGCGGGGCGCTACTTTATCCGGAGGGCAGAGACAACGGCTTTCTATTGCACGAACCATCTTAAAGGGGGCACCGATTTTAATTTTAGATGAGGCGACCTCCAGTGTAGACATTTCGGGAGAAAGCCAGATCCAAGAAGCACTAGAACGTCTGATGAAGAACCGGACAACCTTAATCATTGCTCATCGTCTATCTACGATACAGACGGCTGACCTTATTTATGTTTTAAATAAAGGCAGGCTGTGGGAGGCGGGGACCCATGAAGAATTAATCAAAAAAAAGAATGGTGTGTATAAGCAGCTGGTTCAGGCGCAGGAGAAAGCGAGGTATGAGATTTGAATAAAAAAGAACATTATCGTTTTAAGTCTCTGTTGCAGCTGATGGGCAATTTGCGCCAGCATTATGTGGGTATGGTTTGTGCGGTAGTATGCGGCATTTTTAATCACCTGTTTACGATTGCGGTATCGGCACTTTGTGCATACATGGTGAGTCTGGCCTTAGAACAACATTTAATGCAAAGCTGGAAACCATTGTTTCTCTCGCTGGGAGTCCTTATTCTGCTGCGGGTAATTTCATATTTTGCAGAAATGTGGTTTGCTCATGATGTGGCATTTAAAGTGCTGGCAGATTTGCGCATTTTATTGTTGGAGGCAGTCGAGCGGGTTTCACCGGCTATTCTTCTCAACAGGCGTTCCGGCCAGCTCGCTTCTACTTTAATGAGTGATGTGGAACTGCTGGAATGGTTTTTCGCCCATTCTTTTGGCAGTGTTTTTGTTGCAGGTTCAGTTTCTGTAACCTTGCTTATCTTTTTAGGGTGGCTTCACCCGATTTTGCCGATTATTATGTTAGCCTTTTTGGCTGTACTTGTTATCATTCCCTTCCTCATGAAGAAAAAAGCGGATGAGCAAGGGGCTAATGTCCGCAAGGAATTGGGAGATGCCAATTCTGTAACCGTTGAAGGCTTGCAGGGCATGAAAGAAATCCTCATGCTCAATAATGTGGAAGCCTATCAAGATAAAAACCGCAGGTACATGGAAAAGATGTATGTCAGCCAATATCATTATGGCAGAAGATTAGGCACGGAGGGGGCTCTGCTGCAATTGACGGTTGGCCTGAGCTCTTTATGTATGTTGGGTGTGACAGCAGTTCTGGTTTTTAAAGGGCAGCTGGCATTTACTTATTATCCGGTAGTCATGATGGTAGCTGGTCTGGCCTTTAATCCAGTTTTGGAACTCTGCAATACTGCCCGCAATTTCGGCTTAATCTTTGCTGCTGCCAGCAGAGTTTTTCAGGTAATCGATGCAAAACCGCTGGTTGAAGACAAGGGAACGCCTGTGGATACCAGCAAATTGGAATCAAGCGTTACTTTTGAACAGGTTTCTTTTCGCTACAGAGAAGAGTTAGAGCCTGCGGTGAAGGACATTTCCTTTACCGTAAAGCCGGGACAAAGGGTGGCCCTAGTGGGTCATTCCGGCTCTGGCAAATCTACCTGTGTCAGCCTGTTGCTCCGGTATTGGGATCCAGAGAGCGGTGCCATTCGAATTGGCCAACGGGATATACGGCAAATGACCATGGACAATCTGAGAGAATTGATTTCGGTTGTGTTGCAGGATGTGTATCTGTTTAATGTTTCTATAAAGGAAAACATCCGGCTGGGAAGAGTTGACGCCACCGATGAAGAGGTAGAAAAAGCAGCCAAAACGGCGATGGCGCATGAATTTATTGTAGAGCTGCCAGAGGGATATGATACGGTGGCAGGGGAAAGAGGCTTATCCCTTTCGGGAGGGCAAAGGCAAAGAATTGCCATTGCCAGAGCCATCTTAAAGGGATCGCCTATTTTAGTATTGGATGAGGCGGTATCCAGTCTGGATTCAGAAAATGAAGCGGAGATACAAAGAACCATAGAACGTGCCTATAGTGGTTTCACGACCTTGATTGTGGCACACCGCATCTCCACGATTATGTCTGCAGATTTGCTGGTTGTGTTGGACAAAGGCTGCATAGCAGGAATTGGTACACATGAGGAACTGTTTAATACCAATAAAATTTATCGTGAACTGGTGCTGCCGCAAATTTGCGTGAAAGGTACGGAAGGATGAAAAGGTTTATTATAAAAAGATTAATCCTGTTGGTTCCCATGTTGTTGGTCGTTACTATGGCGACCTTTGCGCTCAGTACCATGTCAGCAGGGGATCCGGCCGCTATTATAGCTCGGGCAGAAACCGGAACCAATTCACAGAAGGCAGTAGAGCTGGTCAGGGAGGAATTAAACTTAAATCGTTCCTACCCACAGCAATATGTACACTGGCTGGAAAAAGTGGTGCGGCTGGATATGGGCACCTCGTATCAGACAAAGAAGCCTGTTTCAGAGGAACTAATGCAGCGATTTCCAGCCACCTTGCTGCTGACGGTGTGTGCAACCGGGATTATGTTTACGCTTTCCCTGATTTTAGGGATCTTGTCTGCATTGCATCCCAATTCACTCGTCGATCGAATTGCAAAAATCTTATCCTTTATTACGGTATCCGTGCCCCCTTTTTTGTTTGGCTTGCTGCTGCTTTATCTTTTCGGTGTTCAGTGGAAGCTTGTTTCCGTGGTGGGCAGTGCTGGGGCGGGAGCAGTGTGGCTGCCAGCTATAACCTTGGGCGTCAGTCATTGCGGACCCTTTATCATGCTGATAAAAAGCAATATGCTTCGCGTGCTCGGAATGGGATATATTAAAGCCGCCCGGGCTCGAGGTATTAAGGAAAGGTCGGTTGTCCTCCATCATGCCCTGCGCAATGCTATTTTGCCAGCGCTGACAAAGCTGGGGGTGACTTTTGGCAGTATGTTGGGCGGATCAGCCGTCGTGGAATCTATTTTTTCCTGGCCGGGGCTTGGACAGATGGCGTTAGATGCAATTTATAATAAGGATATTCCTGTTTTACAGGGGTTTATGCTGGTTGTGGCTACTATGATTGTACTGATTAATCTACTGGTTGACATCGTTTATAAATCGCTCGACACGAAAATAAGTATCGCTTAGAAGAGCAGAAAGGAAAAGAAGCAGGATGACGAGTTTACCGGCAGCAGAAAAAAACAGTATAAGGCAAATCTGGCGAGATGGAAACAAACAAATGATAATCGGGGGGATTCTGTTGGCGGTGATTATTCTACTGGCAGTGCTTGCACCTGTTATTGTTCCTAACGATCCATATGTTTCTAATCCGGCCAATAAATATGCTTCTTCCAGCTTGAAATACTGGTTTGGCACAGATAATCTTGGACGGTGTATGGTTTCTCGTGTCCTTCTAGGGGCACATACTTCCTTGGCATATGCCTCTGTTGTACTCAGTTCAATCCTTTTTATCAGCTTTGTTCTGGGGCTCATATCCGGGTACTTTGGCGGCATGGCGGATACGTTAATTATGCGGGTTACAGACATATTTTTAGCCTTGCCAGCCCCGGTCATTGCACTAGCCATTGCTGGGGCCTTGGGACCGAGTGCAAAAAATCTACTGATTGCCATGGTGATTACTTCCTGGGGAGATTTTACGAAGCTGGTAAGGGGAATGGTTCTGGAGGTGAAAGAAAGAGACTTTATTATGGCAGCCAGAGCCTCTGGCTTTTCTCACAGAAAAATTATTGTACATCATATTTTTACAAATATCATTCCGCCGATGTTGATTTTGGCAACGCTGGAAATGGGGAAAATCATTTTGGCTATTGCGGGGTATTCGTTCATTGGGCTTGGAGCGCAGCCGCCCACAGCAGAATGGGGCGCTATGATCAGCGATGCTAAAAATTACGTACAAGTGCAGCCTCAGTTAATTTTATATCCCAGTGCGGCAGTCGTTGTGACGGTGGTGTCTTTTAACCTCTTTGGAGACGGTTTAAAGAAATTTATCAGTAGGGGGACGGTCAATGAATCAAATTAAAGCAGACAGACCAGTTCTAGAAGTGAACCAACTTAAGGTGGATTTTGCCTGTAAGGACCATCTTGTGCATGCGGTAAAGGGAGTAAGCCTGAAAGTGATGCCGGGAAAGATAACGGCATTGGTGGGAGAAAGCGGATCGGGTAAGTCGGTAACGGCTATGGCTATCATGAACTTGCTGGACCCTCCAGGGGTTATCGCCGAAGGGCAGGTGATTTTATCCGGCCAAGATTTTTTGCAGCTGTCTCCTCGTCAGCAGCGAAAAATTCTGGGCAAACAGGTGGGGGTGGTATTTCAGGACCCTTTTGAATCGCTGAATCCTCGGATAAAAATCGGTAGCCTGCTGATTGAAACCATTTGTACAAATCAGAAGGTTTCTAAAAAACAGGCAGAGGAAATAGCTGTAGATCTGTTGATAAAGGTGAAGCTTCGACATGTAAGGAAAGTAATGAAGGAATACAGCCATCAGTTGAGCGGCGGAATGTGCCAGCGAGTAATGATTGCCATGGCCATGGCTCAAAAGCCGGCGCTGCTAATTGCCGATGAACCGACCACCGCTCTGGATGTAATGGTGCAGGGTCGCATCTTGGAGGAAATTCTGCAATTAAAGGAAAATCACAATACTGGAATCTTGTTTATTACTCATGATTTAGGTGTTGTTGCCGAAGTGGCGGATGATGTGTACATTATGCGGCAAGGCAAAATCATAGAAGAAGGCGATGTTTTTCAGGTTTTTGATCAACCTCGTCACCCCTATACAAAAGAATTGATACAATCCATTTTAGCGGTGTAGGAAAACAAAAGAGGAGAGTAAATCATGCTGCCATTGCTTGAACTAAAAAATATTTCAAAGGACTATGGGTGCTCTGAACGCTTGACAGGTAAGGAGGACTCTGACTTCCATGTTCTTCGGAACGTAAACTTTGCGATCAATCCGGGGGAAAGCATAGGCCTAATTGGAGAAAGTGGCTGCGGTAAGACCACACTGGCGAAAATCGCAGCTGGTTTGGTGAATCCTACACAAGGTCAAGTTCTGTATAGTGGTAAAAATATTAAGAGTTTTAATTTTGAAGACATGCAAAGGGTTCGAAAAGATGTACAGATTATCTTTCAGAGCAGTCAGTCTATCTTTAATCCGTATCATACTATCGGCAAGAGTTTGCGCCAGGCGCTGGAGAATTTTGAGAAGCTATCGAAAAACGAGATGGAAAAAAGAATTACCGCCATACTGGACAAGGTCGGCTTGGATTCTTCGTTTGCACTCCGTTATCCAGAAAAGTTAAGTGGCGGACAGCGGCAGAGAGCTAATATTGCCAGAGCACTAATCGTACAACCCCGGTTGATTATCTGTGATGAACCGGTGGCAAGCCTGGATTTTTCTATTCGCAAGAAAACATTGGATATGTTAAAAGGGCTAATTCAAGAAATGTCGCTTACCTGTCTGTTTATCTCTCATGATATTTCTACCGTATACTATACCTGTCAGAAAGTTGCGGTCATGTATCAAGGGGTGATGTTGGAATGGTTTCCTTTGACGCCGGACCGACACTTGGGACCAGTACATCCATACAGCCGTTCGTTACTGGATTGTGTGCCCGTATCCCATCCTGCCAGAAGAATAAAAGGCAGGGAAAAAAGGCTGGCAGAGCCAGAACAAAAGGTCCTGTTCCGAAAAGGCTGCGTTTTTTATGAGCGCTGTCCGCACAGTCAGCCTGGCTGTGGAAAGCAGGCTCCTGCGTTGCAGCCCCTGGCAGAAGGACACTTTGTCGCCTGTCACCGATATCATTTGCAGGAGAATATCAGTGTTCAACAGGTTGTTTTATAAAGTATTCGTTATTTCACTAGGATTTACTATTAGTTTGTGGAGGGTAAAATGTGTCACAAGAACAAGATGAAAAAAGCAGCATGTCTATTGCTGATCCTGTTGCTGGCTTTGGGGGTTACCGGATGCGGCAATTCGTCTGGAGAACAAGAAAACAAAGATTCTAAAACAGTTGTCGTGGGGGTGGCGGATCTCCGTGAAATTGGCATGCTGGATGCGATGTATGGATCGGGAGATATTCTTCATCAGGAACTTATTTATGAACCGTTAGTGGTGTTTGGCAAGGGGGGAGACATCCAGCCAGGTCTGGCAGAAAGCTGGCAAATCAGCCCCGATGGAAAGGAATATACCTTTACTCTGCGGCAAGATGTAAAATTCTCTGACGGAAGTGACTTTAACGCGGATGCCGTTTTATTTAATGTTAACAGATGGAAGGGGGCATCTTCTACCGCATCGCTGGATGTCGTCAATAATTTAATAAAAACAGACAAACTAAATGATTATACTGTAAAAATGACCTTTAGTAAGAGCTACTATCCGTATCTGACAGAATTAAGTTATCCGCGGCCTTTGCGTATGATGAGTCCAAACTCCGTAGATGCTAAGGGTGAATTTATCAAACCAATTGGCACAGGCAGGTGGATGGTAGAAAGCTATGATAAGAATAAAAGCGTGCTGATTGCCAATCCATATTATTATGGGGAGAAACCGCAAATTGAGAAGATTGTGGTGAAATTAATTACAGATCCTCAGGCCCGCTTAATGGCCATGGAAAGCGGGGAGGTCGACTTTCTAGCTGCGCCAATTTCTTCTGAAAACGTAGCTGCCATTGAGAAGGCTAAAGACCTGTCTATCTTAGAGGCAGACGGAACTGAGACGTATCATTTCATGTTTAATTATGAAAACCCTATTCTCCAAGATATCAATGTGCGAAAAGCTATTAATTATGCGATTGATAAAGATAGTATCGTAAAAAACCTGTTGGATGGTCACGGTGAGATTGCGAAGGGCTTGTTTTCAGAAAGAAACCCGTATGTAACGGCAGAAAACAATCTGGGATATGAGTTTTCTACAGAAAAGGCAAAGATTCTTTTAAAGGAAGCTGGCTATGAGGACTCCAACGGAGATGGCATCTTAGACAAAAACGGAACACCCCTTCGGTTAAACCTGGTCTTTCAAAGTGAGGAATTCCCGGATTGGAAGCCGGTTTGCGAATATGTTTCATCCGAGTTGAAGAAAATTGGTATTGATATCAACTTGAAGCTTCAGGAGACTAATGCGTATTATGATTCCATCTGGACCACAAGAGATTTCGATATGATTATCTATAGGACGTATGCTGATTCCTGGAATCCAAATGGATTTCTAACTTCTCTCTATTATCCGCCGACAGATGGGCAGTCTATCGCATGGAGCGATTCGGAATTAAATCAGCTTTTGGAGCAAGTGCTGGCGTCTACGGATCAGACGAATCGGCAGCAGCTTTATGATCAAATTTTTAAGCGCATGTATGATGAGGCCATGTGTGTTCCTCTTTATTACCCACAGAAGTTATATGTATATAACAATCGCCTCAGTAATCTGGAACTGGCCCCTACTTCCTATGAAATTTTAAAATGGGAGAAGTTGCAGATTAAATAAAAAGCCTTTGAGATGAAATAGTAAAAGAGAAGTCCATAATTAGAAGAAAAGAGCCTTTGGCATCCCTTTTTTAAGGAAGCCAAAGGCTTTTTTTACTATAGAGTATAATTATGCACAGAAAAAGCGATAATTCAGTAACGCATTACAAGGATAAAGTGATAGAAGGAAAAGCACAATGTTGTCTTTTTTCGGTAACAAATTCAAAAAATAAAATTGTATGCAAAACCGCTGAAAAATACAATATCGAGCGAAAAGAAGGATAAAGCAATAAATAAAGTATTGTAAATTTAATAACAAATTTGGTATAATAAATTGTAGTTTTTAATAAAAAAACTAATGAGCATAAATATTCATATTGATGAATTATTATAATAAAAGAAGGAATGAAAGGAAAAAGTAATGAGTATTTTGATTAACGGAGCGAAGCTGACGGTTGACGAGGTCATCCGAGTAGCTCGATTAAATGAAGAGGTGGTTATCACCCCAGAAGCCCAGGCAGCTGTCAAGAAGGCCAGGGATTATGTAGATAAGAAGCTGGCTGAGGGGGCCGTAATATATGGATTGACTACGGGTTTTGGCAAATTTGCCGACACCTTTATCTCCAGCGAAGAGACGGCGGACTTGCAGAGAAATTTGATTATCAGCCATACCTGCGCGCTAGGGGAAGGCCTGCCAAGAGAAGTGGTGAGGGCAGCTATGCTGCTGCGATGCAATGCCTTGTCTAGAGGAAATTCCGGTATTCGGCCAAGTACATTAAATACCCTGGTGGACATGCTGAACAAAGGTGTTCATCCAGTTATTCCAGAGAAAGGCTCTTTGGGGGCCTCGGGCGATTTGGCTCCCCTGTCTCACATGGTGCTGACCATGATTGGGGAAGGGGACGCAGAATATAAAGGCGAGATTCTGCCAGGGGCAGAAGCCATGAAGCGGGCTGGCATTCCGGTAGTAGAATTAGCGGCGAAGGAAGGCTTAGCCCTCATAAATGGTACCCAGATTATGACGGCTATCGGCGTCAATGTGCTCTGGGATGCCATGAATCTGTTGAAGGTGGCAGATATTGCAGCAGCCATGACGGCGGAGGCTTTAAACGGCATCAAGAAAGCTTATGATCACAAGGTTCACGATGTGCGGGGGCATCAAGGACAAAAAGATGTAGCAAAAAATCTGCTGGCCCTGCTGGCGGAAAGCAATAACGCTCAAGATATTAATCCGAACAAGGTTCAGGATCCGTATTCCTTGCGGTGCATTCCTCAGATTCACGGAGCATCCAGAGATGCTATCCAGTATGTTTATGAGGCGGTGACACGAGAAATCAATGCGGTGACCGACAATCCGCTTATCTTCCCAGATGAAGATGAAGTGATTTCTGGCGGAAATTTCCATGGACAGCCCATGGCCTTAGCCTTTGACTTCTTGAAGATTGCCATTTCGGAGTTGGCTGACGTATCAGAACGACGGACAGAGCGGCTGGTAAACCCTCAATTATCCGAAGGACTGCCAGCATTTTTGACCAAGTATGGCGGAGTGTGCTCCGGTTTTATGATTGCGCAGTATGCAGCGGCTTCCATGGTTTCAGAAAATAAGATCTATGCCCACCCGGCTTCAGTGGATTCTATTCCATCTTCAGGGAACCAGGAGGATCATGTGAGCATGGGTACGACGGCAGCCAGAACGGCAGCTATGGTGCTGGATAATGCACAGAAAGTACTGGGAATTGAGTTGTTTGCTGCTTCTCAAGCTGTTTGGCTGAGAGGGGCCACTGGTTTGGCAAAGGGCACCCAGGCAGCTTATGACTGCATCCGCCAGCAAGTAGAGCCAGTGGAAGAGGACGTAATTATGCACTATGAATTGAAAAAGTTTGATGAGATGATTAAAGACAACGTCATCGTGGAAGCAGTAGAAAAAGCAGTGACATTGTTGTAAATAAATGAAAACGTTTATCGTATATAAACGATTATGAAAAGTGGGAGGTAAATAGATGTTGGATAACAGAAAAATAGCAGAGGCCATGACCATCAAGCTAGGGGCTGAGTTGCCGGACTACCCGGCTTTTGAAGAGGACAAGCGCAGGGCTCCGGACCGGGGCTTTCGGCTGACTCCTGCTCAGACAAAGCTGGCTTTAAAAAATGCCCTGCGGTACGTGCCGGAGGAGCTGCATGAGACCTTGGCACCAGAATTCATGGAAGAATTGAAAAATTACGGGCGGATTTACGCTTATCGGTACAGACCGGTTGGGCGGATTTACGGCAAACCTATTGAGGAATATAAGGGTAATTGCCTGGAGGGCAAGGCCTTTCAGGTGATGATTGACAATAACCTGGACTTTGAAATTGCACTGTATCCTTACGAGTTGGTGACTTACGGTGAAACCGGTCAGCCTTGCCAGAACTGGCTCCAGTACCGGCTGATTAAAAAGTATCTGGAAGAACTCACCGACCACCAGACTCTGGTGGTAGAATCCGGACATCCTTTAGGGTTATTTCCCTCTAAGCCGGAAGCTCCACGGGTTATCATTACCAACGCCATGATGATTGGTATGTTTGACAATTTAGATGACTGGGAGATTGCTGAGGAAATGGGCGTAGCGAACTACGGGCAGATGACCGCAGGGGGCTGGATGTATATTGGACCTCAGGGAATTGTTCACGGGACCTTCAATACCATCCTCAATGCAGGCAGAAAATACCTGGGGGTGCCGGAGCAGGGAGACCTGACGGGGCACACCTTCGTCTCTTCCGGTTTAGGCGGCATGAGCGGTGCGCAGCCAAAAGCAGCGAATATTGCCAGAGCGGTAGGTATCTTTGCCGAGGTAGACTTATCCCGGATTGAGACCCGACACAAACAGGGATGGGTGGATGTGATTCTGGAAGATGTGAAAGAAGTATTGGCACTAGCGGCAGAAAAGTTGGCAGCAAAAGAATCTATTTCCATTGCCTATCACGGAAATATTGTGGATCTGCTGGAAGAGGCTGCGGAGAGCGGCTTTAAAATTGACTTATTATCCGATCAAACTTCTTGCCATAACGTGTACAATGGTGGCTACTGTCCGGCAGGATTGACTTTTGAAGAACGAACACAGCTGCTTCGTCAGGACAGAGAAACCTTCTGCAAGAAGGTGGACGAATCGCTCCATCGGCATTTCCAGGCCATTAAAAAGCTGACGGCGGCAGGAACGTATTTCTTTGATTATGGAAATTCCTTTATGAAGGCCATGTATGACGCAGGCATTCAGGAAATCTCCAAGAATGGAACGGACGAAAAAGACGGATTCATTTGGCCTTCATACGTGGAAGATATCATGGGCCCGATGCTGTTTGATTATGGTTATGGACCTTTCCGCTGGGTGTGCTTGTCTGGACAGGAAGCCGATTTGGATGCCACCGACCAGGCCGCTATGGACTGCATCGATCCGAATCGACGATTCCAGGATCGGGATAACTGGGTTTGGATTCGGGATGCCAAGGAAAACAAAATGGTCGTGGGCACTCAAGCTCGAATCCTTTATCAGGATGCAGAGGGCCGGTCTAACATTGCCCTGCGGTTCAATGAGATGGTGCGGGAAGGAAAGATCGGACCAATTATGATTGGACGAGACCATCATGATGTGAGCGGAACGGATTCGCCGTTTAGAGAAACTTCCAACATTAAGGACGGCAGCAATGTGATGGCAGATATGGCTGTACAGTGTTTTGCAGGAAATGCCGCCAGAGGTATGAGCCTATGCGCCCTTCACAATGGCGGCGGTGTAGGCATCGGCAAGTCCATCAATGGTGGGTTTGGCTTGGTGTTGGATGGCAGCCAGCGCATTGATGAGATCATTAAATCCGCCATGATGTGGGACGTTATGGGGGGCGTGGCCAGAAGAAACTGGGCTAGAAATGAAAACGCTTTGGAGACCTCGGTGGCGTACAATAAGAATTATGCTGGAGCCGGACACATTACGATTCCATACGTGGCCAGTGATGAACTGGTGGACAGCGTTGTGGAAAAATATATGAAGTAGGTGAAGAGATGAAAAACACATTGCTGATAAAGAATATTGGGCTATTGCAGACTCCTGTAGGCAGTTTCAGCCATAAGGGGGCTCAGCAAGGCGAAAATCTCAAGCTTCAACAAGCTGCCGTGCTGATAGAAGACGGCATCATCAAGGAAATCTCTCAGGATGGCATGCTGCCTATAGGTGGAGAAGAGGCGGAGACAATCATGGATGCGGAGGGACAGTTGGTTACTCCGGGGCTAGTGGAAGGCCATACCCACTTGGTCTTCGGCGGTTATCGCCAGCATGAGATCCCTTTGAAGCTGAAAGGAGCAACCTACTTAGAAATTCTGAAAGCAGGAGGCGGTATCCTGGATACGGTACGTCATACCCGCCAGGCTTCCTTCGACCAGCTATACCAGAAGTCTTTTGATTTTCTGGACGAGATGATGGCCCTAGGGGTCACCACCTGCGAAGCTAAGAGTGGCTATGGCTTGGATTTGGAAAATGAGCTGAAGATGCTGAAGGTAGTGAAATCCTTAGATGAAAACCATCCGATGGACATGGTTTCCACCTTTATGGGGGCCCATGCCATACCGGATGAGTATAAAGGCAGAGGAGACGAGTTCATTCAAATGCTCTGTCAGGATGTGATTCCGGTCGTAGCAGAGCAGGGCTTGGCAGAATTCGCTGATGTGTTCTGTGAAGACTCCGTCTTCGATGTGCCTCAAAGCCGCACCTATATGGAATGCGCTAAAGCACATGGTTTGGGGCTGAAAATTCATGCAGATGAGATTGAAGAAATCGGCGGTTCGGAGTTGGCTGGAGAATTGGCAGCCGTTTCCGCAGAGCACCTGATCGCCATTGGTGAAAAAGGCATGGCGGCTATGGCCAAGGCGGGAACCACCGCTATGCTGCTCCCGGCCACGTCCTTCTATTTGGGCAAGACCTTTGCTCCGGCCAGAAGGATGATTGAATTAGGAATACCGGTAGCTATGGCTTCGGATTTTAACCCGGGGTCCTGTCCATCGCTGAACCTGCAATTCGCCATTAATCTGGGATACCTGCGGTATAAGCTGACCCCAGAGGAAATTCTCACAGCGGTAACCATCAATCCAGCCTGCGCTATAGGCAGAGGCAGTCGAGTAGGAACCTTGGAGGTTGGTAAACAGGCCGACTTGGTTATCTGGGATGCGCCGGACATGGAAATGCTCTGCTATCGGTTTGGATCCAACATGGCCACTCAGGTAATTAAAAAAGGTATGCTGGTTTAAGAATCGCCGTAAAGGCGTGGAAGAAGGGGAGAAGAACGCATATGAAGTTGATAGATATGAGAGTAACGGACTATTTGGACGTGTTGAAATCGGATGCTCCGGCTCCGGGGGGCGGGTCGGTCAGCGCCTTAGCAGGAGCACAAGGAATGGGCCTGCTGCTGATGGTTTGCGACTTGACTTTGGGCAAGGAGAAGTTTGCGGAGTATCAGGAAGTTTGTGCGCAAGCTAAGACTGAAGGCCAGCAGCTTTTCCAAGAACTTCGGGAAGCCGTGGACAAGGATACGGAGGCTTTCAACTTGGTTTCAGCTGCCTTTAAAATGCCAAAGGGCACGGATCAGGAAAAGGCGGAACGCAGTGCGGCTATTGCTGCTGGTACACTGGTGGCTACAGAGGTTCCTTTCCGCTCCATGGAGCTGGCTTATGACGGTTTGCTTACTGCTCAGAAACTGATAGGGTACTCCAACCCCAATGCCGCCAGCGACCTGGGGGTAGCGGTGCTGAACCTGATGGCCTGCGTCAAAGGTGCTTGGCTCAACGTAAAGATTAACCTGCCTGGGGTTAAGGATTTGGCTGCTGCTGCCGATTTTCAAGAAAAAGGCCAGAAGATTGTATCAGAAGCGGAGTTTTTAGAAAAAGAATTGTATAAGCAGATTGAGCAGGCGTTATAGCGTTTATTAAAGTAAAGGTATAACATAGAGGAAAAGAGAGAAAGACAGAGGAGGAAAGATTGAGATGGCTAAAATTATAGAAAGCGTGCCAAACATCAGTGAGGGCCGCAATCAAGAAGTAATCGAAGCGTGTGTGGATCAAATCAGAAATACAGCGGGGTGTACGCTGCTGGATTACTCGTCTGACACCAGCCACAACCGTACCGTCATTACCTACATGGGAAGTCCGGAAGCCTGTGAGGAAGCCAGCGTTAAACTGGCCAAGAAGGCAGTGGAGCTCATTGATCTGACCAAGCATACAGGGGAGCATCCAAGAATGGGTTGTGTCGATGTAATGCCGTTTATTCCTATTAAAGATGCGACAACGGCGGACTGCGTGGAACTGTCAAAAAAAGTGGGCCAGCGGATTGCCGAGGAAGCTAATCTGCCGGTATTCCTGTATGAACAGTCTGCCAGTGCTCCTCACCGGGAAAACCTGGCTGCTGTTCGTAAAGGCCAGTTTGAAGGCATGGCCGAAAAGGTTAAGGACGATCTTTGGATTCCAGATTTCGGTGGACAACGGATACATCCCACTGGCGGTGTGGTAGCAGTAGGCTCCAGACCTCCGCTAATTGCTTTCAATATTAACTTAAGTACCTCCGATGTAGATATCGCCAGCAAGATCGCTAAGATTATCCGTCGGTCTAATGGCGGGTTTGATTGCGTGAAGGCTATGGGTGTGCTGCTGGAAGAACGGAATACTGCTCAAGTATCCATTAACATGACCGACTTTACGAGAACGCCTCTTTACCGGGTAGTGGAATTGACAAAGGCTGAGGCAGCCAGATACGGAGTCCACGTTATCGGTACGGAGATTGTCGGTCTCTGCCCGATGAATGCCTTGTTTGATGCGGCAGAATATTATCTTCAGATTGAGAACTTCGATGCCGCCGTGCAGGTCATCGAAAATCATCTGCTATAGCAATTGACACAAAAAACAGACTGCTTGCCAAGAGCAGTCTGTTTTTGCGTTGGAATATTTTGGAACAATCTCAGGAAAAGTCTGCAAACTCTGAAAACTCCCCCAGTATACTTGCAGAATTCCTATGATATATGTTAAAATAAAAATATCACGATTTGTTGGAGGTGAAGAGATGGCAATTTATGAATCTGGAGAAGATTATTTGGAGACCATTTTAATTCTGCACAAGCGGAATGACGTGGTCCGTTCCATTGATGTGGCATCCGAATTGGGATTTTCCAAACCCAGCGTCAGCCGGGCCATGGGTATTCTTAAAAAGGATGGTTATATTTTCATGGATGAAAAAGGCCACATTACCCTTTCGGAAAAGGGTTTAACCGCCGCAGAGGGAATTTATGAGAGACACAACAATATTTCCAAGTTTCTCATAGATGTACTGGGAGTTAGCGAAGAAAATGCTGCTAAAGATGCGTGCAGAATTGAGCATGACCTGTCCAACGAGACGTATCACAAGATTTGCGAAGCACTGGAAAGTCAGTAAACTATAGTTAACCATTGCATTTCATATATAAAAACGGAGATTCTCGAGGCCGATCCCTTCGAGGATTTCTCTATGGTTGGGCAAAACCGAAAAAGAAAGGATTGAAGCATGTTAAAAGAAGCAATTAGACCAGTATGGGCAGAAATTAATTTATCAAATCTGGACTATAATATCAAGAATATCATAGCTAAGGCAGGGGCAGATAAAGAAATCATCGGCGTTATTAAGGCCGATGCCTATGGACACGGTTCTGTAAAGGTGGCAGAGGTGCTGCGAGAAAACGGTGTGAAGACCTTTGCTATCGCTACCTTGCAGGAAGCTATCACTCTGCGGGAAGCAGGGGCCCAGGAGGAGATTATCATGTTGGGCTTAACGCCGGACATGTATGCCAATATAATTGTTGAATATAACATTACCCCGGTAGTATGCAGTTTGGACAATGCGAAAGCGATTGCAGAAGCGGCTAAAGGGGCAGGTAAGACGGTGGAGGCTCTGATTGCTGTTGACACGGGAATGGGGCGAATCGGTTATTTACCAGAGGACGAGCAAGCTATTCAGGAAGTGAAGGCGATGAAAGCGCTTTCCAACTTCCAAATCAAGGGCTTATTTTCCCACATGGCTACCGCCGATGCTTTGGATAAGGAATTTTCCAAAGTGCAAGAACAGCGATACATGGGTTTTTATGATAAGCTCAAAAGTGTTGGTGTGGATATTCCGTTGCGGACTTTTGCCAACAGTGCTTCCATCATGGAAATTCCCTCGGTTCACTATGATGCGGTGCGTCCGGGTATCATCCTCTACGGTTGCTATCCTTCCGATGAAGTGGATCGGAAGCAGCTGGACATTAAGCCAGTTATGTCAGTAAAGGCTAATATTATCCACTTGAAGAAAGTGGGAGAAGGGTTTTCTGTTGGCTACGGCAGAAAGTTCATAGCTAAGCGGGAAAGTGTGATTGCTACGATAGCCTTGGGTTATGCAGATGGCTATCCGAGACCTTATTCTGCCCATGCGAAGGTGCTGGTAAACGGCGTGATGGCACCTATTGCAGGAAATATCTGCATGGACCAGTGCATGATCGATGTGACGGATGTGCCCAATGTAAAGCTCGGTGATGAAGTTATCGTCATGGGTAGTGACGGGAAAAATACTATTTTAGCCGATGACATTGGAAATGCTACGGGTACGATTAATTATGAAATTGTTTGTGCTTTTGGTCAGCGGCTGCCAAAGATTTACGTGAGGTAATAAGGCCAAGTGCCACAGGGGACAAGTAAAGGCGGAAGAGAGGGAAGTACAATGGTTTTTGGACTATTTAAAAAAGATCGCTCAGCAGATACCATATTTGTCAACGGGAAGATTTATACCCAAGACAGAGAACACCCCTGGGCAGAGGCGGCAGCTTGCAAGGATGGAAAATTCATCTGCGTGGGAGACAACCAAGATGCTTTGGAATATGAAGGCTCGGACACCTATGTAATAGATTTGGGTGGAAAGTATGTTCTGCCGGGTTTGATAAACACCCACAACCATGTGGCCCGGCGGATTTTCCAGGGTCTGTATCTCCCCCTATCTGAAAACCAAGATATAGATGATGTGTTGGGAGCCCTGTGCGATTATATGGAAGAGAACCCCGAAGAAGAGGTTTATTTTGCCTACGGATTTCGGGAAGACCTGCTGGTGGAGCTGACGCAAGAGGAGGCCAGCCTGCGGCTGGATGAGATTAGCCAGGAAAAGGCGTTGGTGCTGCTGAGTCTAGGGGAACAAGTGCTCTGGGTGAACAATCTGGCCTTGGAGCAAGCGCGGGCGGCAGCGCAGGAGGACGGAATGCTTACCATTTCCGTGCCTTATTTCATGGAGACCGTGGCGCCATTTCCGTACGAAGAACTACAAAATCGGACGATAGAGCTAGCTGCTGAATACTGTGCCAGAGGCTTTACCAGCCTGCTGGATGCCGGAGCGCCACTCTTTATGGATAGGGTTTACCAGGAAATGCTGCTGACCATGCACCAGCAAGAGCTGATGAAGCAGCGGTATTTTGGCTGCCTTGAGGTGGTGGGCAGTGTTATGGGACGCCGAGAAACGGTGATGAAGCGGTTGGTGCAGAAGAAAACCCACGCTACGGAGCTGGACGAGTTGATTCACTGTGATATCTTGAAACTCCACGTAGGGGGTGAAGGCATTTCGGATATGGTTCCAGTGGAACGTATCCAAGAACTTTGCTTAGAAGCTTCCGACAGGGGCTTCGACGTACACGTGGATGCTTTGGATCGGCAGGCTTTTCAGGACTGCATGGAGATGGTGACGGAAATCCGCCATAAGGGTTACCGGAAAAATCGCTTTATTGTAGCATCTGAGGAGGCTTACCGCCAAGATAGCGGCAATTTTAATTTCAGAGATATGGGCACTGAAAATGTATTCTTTCAGCCCTCTACCAGGAGGGAACCAGAATACGAGTACGGAGCCATGGAAGAAGCGAAGAGTATAGAGGAGGTCATCGATCTGTACACCTTGGATGCAGCGGCAGCTTTGGGCATGGGCCACAAGCTGGGAGCCGTTCAAGCGGGCATGCTGGCAGATTTAGCGGTCTTCGATAAAAATCCTTTGGAATTGGCCGGGCCGGGACTGTTTAAGAAGCTGGAGGCCGATATGACCGTAGTAAGCGGTCAGGTGGTTTACGATGGAGAGGAAGAGACGATGCAGGAATGGTATGATCTCATGAGCGGTATGCAGCTGTGAGTGGAGTTTGATTTTAAAGAGATAAAGTTTTCCTAAATAAAGAGGGTTATCTAACAGGGCTTTGGAGTTTTGTGAGGTGACCTTTTTTCTTGTCAGTAATGTCCGCCAGATTGTTAGCATGTTATAAATAAGGAAATTGTGGTAAAAATAAAAATAAGACCTTTAAACGAAGGAATAGGAGGAGAAAAAATGAACAGTATTTTTCATAGAACCAGTGTAAGACAGTATGAAACTCGGCAGGTAGAGGAGGAAAAGATTGAGCGGATTCTACGGGCCGCTATGGCAGCTCCATCCGCAGGAAACCAGCAGCCTTGGGAATTCTACGTCGTGACAGACAAGGAGAAACTGGAACAGTTGTCTAAGAGCAGCCCCTATGCTGGCTGTACGAAGGATGCCCCGATGGCTTTTGTGGTTTGCTCTCGCAGAGAGTGTATGATGCCGGCCTGTGCGCCTTTAGACCTTTCTGCTGCTGTGGAGAACATGCTGTTGCAGGCGGATGAATTGGAGCTGGGAGCCGTTTGGCTGGCGGTTATGCCAGTAGAGGATCGCATGAACCAGGTTCGGGATATCCTCAGCATTCCAGAAGCACTGGAGGCTTTCGCTATCGTTCCTTGCGGCTATCCCCTGAAAGTAAAGCCTCAGCAAGAGCGTTTTGACAGCACCAGAATACACTATGTAAGATAAAAATGGCCTGGTGAAGCCCATCTTAAGAATTTGTTAAGGAAATCAATAAACTTTCCATAAAACCGACACATAATCATCACAATCCTTGTCTATAATAACTCTTGTAGGGGATATTGGGACCCTGAAATATGCCTTTGAAAAAAGGCAGGTTTCCTTCTTTTATTAGATACACACACTAACACAAAACCTCCCGGGTAACCGGGAGGTTTTGTGTTAAGCTATTTTTTTCCTGGAAAGAAAATTGACAAAAGGCAGCATGCCGATAAGGCAACCTACCACGGACGGAAGCATCCAGCCCAAATTTACATCAAACAAGGGCAGTCTGGCGAGGATAGGAGCTAAAGGCCCCAGTGAAATCCCAGCGGCTTTCAGCCCATCGAAGATGCCTATAATAAAGGCAAACATCAGCGCTAAGGCATAGGCCTCAGACTTGCCTTTAATCCAGCGGTTGCAGAAAGAAAGCAGGATTAAGGCGATTGCTGGCGGGTAAATCATCACCAGAGCTGGAAGAGTAAGTGTAATCATGGTAGTCAGCCCGATATTAGAGATTGCAAAACTGAATAGACACACGACGGTTAGAATCTTCCGATAGGATTGGTTTGGCAGAAGTGTATGGAAATAATCTGCAAAAGAAGTTGCCAAGCCGATGGATGTGGTCAGGCAAGCCATCAGCACTGCCAAACCGAGGATGAGATTTCCCGATTTGCCTAAGAGCTGGTAAACTACCGCGGCTAACAGCTGACTGCCGTTTTCAAACAGTGCCATGCTGGAGGTCTGCGCACCTACATAGCCTAGAGCCAGGTATACCACTCCCAGACCTACGCCGGCAAAAACCCCGGCTAGCAGCGTATACTTGACGATAGCCTTTGGCTCTGAAACACCGAAACCTCTGACGGCATTGATAACTACAATGGCAAAGGCCAGAGCGGCCAGACCGTCTAACGCTAAATAACCTTCAATCATTCCTCGGAAAAATGGAATTTCCGCATATTCCCCGGTAGGGAGACCAATCTCGCCTACAGGGTTAAGGAGACAGGACACGAAGATTACGGCAATAGACAGAAGCAGAATCGGTGTAAGGATTCTACCCACGATATCGACTAACTTGGTTGGATTCAAGCTGAGCACATACGTAACAATAAAGAATATTGCTGTAAAAATCAGGGACAACACGACCTTGGGCATGCTATCTGGTGCGAAAGGCATGACAGCTAGTTCAAAGGACACCGTGCCTGTCCGGGGAAGGGCGAACAAGGGCCCAATGAGTAAGTAAATCAGCACCCCCATAAAGATGGAAAAGCGGGGGCCAATCAGGCCTACCAAGTCGTCCAGTTTGTCACCGGCCAAGACTACGGCAGCTACGCCCAAAATGGACAGCCCTGCATCGGTGGCGACAAAGCCCATGACGCTATGCAGAAAATTGACGCCGGATAACTGCCCTAGCATAGGTGGGAAAATCATATTGCCCGCACCGAAAAACATGGCAAACAGCATCAGGGATAAGGAGATTAATTTGCCAAAACTCAGTTGTTGTTTCATTTTTTACCTCTATAGTTTCATTTGTATTCGTTGTTATAGTCTTTCACTTAGTTGGGAATTTACTCAATTTGATCGGATTCTTCTCGGTCGTTGGTAATCCCCAGCTTGTCGAAAATGTAGAACAAGGTGCTCAGAATCATACCTGTCACGCAGGCCAGAACCATACCCTTCAGTTCAATGCCGCCGAAGTTAACCGCTACGCCGGACAGGCCTGTTACGAAGATTACTGAGGTCAGAGTCAGATTTCTGGATTTACCGTAATTGATCTTAGCATCTACCAGGATACGGATGCCGGAAGCACCGATCATGCCGTATAGTAAAAAGGATATGCCACCGATAACCGGGCCTGGAATCGTGCTGATCAGTTCAGACAGCTTTCCGACGAAGGAGCAGATAATTGAAAGCGCTGCCGCGCCGGCGATAACCCGAACGCTGTATACCTTTGTCACTGCCATCACGCCGATGTTTTCACCGTAGGTGGTGGTAGGGACAGAACCGATAAGGCCGGATAATGTGGTAGAGAAATAGTCTGCAAACAGACTCTTATGCAGACCGGGGTCTTTAATTAAGTCTCGGCCTACGATTTCGCTGGTCACAATCTGATGGCCGATATGCTCAGAGGTAACCACCAAGAGCACAGGCAGGAGCATCAGAATGGCCTCCGGGCTGAACTGAGGGGTGGAAAAATTTGGCATGGACAACAGCGGTGCAGCGATAACCTTATCAAAGTTGACGATACCCACACAGAGAGCAGCTACATAGCCCGCTACGATAGAGATCAAAATAGGAATTACTGCGAAAAACTTTTTAAAGAGCACGTTGCCGAGGATTGCTGTCGCCAGCGTGATAACGAAGACGATGACATTTCTGGAATCCATCGGGGTTACTACTTGCTGAAAAGTAGTAGTGCCCTCAATTAACTTATAGGAGACGGTTTCAAAGAGGCCCGCTGTGCTGGCTGCTGTTCCAGCCAATTCCAGGCCGATTAGGGCCACCACTGGTCCCATGGCTGCCGGAGGGAGTACCACGTTTATCCACGCTACCCCGAACTTATAGACCACCAAGGAAAGTAGAATCCCTACTAAACCTACGGCCACGAAGCCTCCCAAAGCGTATGAATAACCAAGATCCTGTCCATACTTTTCAATCAAGGTAATGACAGGCGCAATAAAAGCAAAGCTGGAGCCTAAGTAAGCTGGTGCTTTGCCTTTGGTAATTAATATAAATAATAGGGTACCAATTCCGTTCATCAGGAGGACAACCGCAGGGTTGATTCCAAACAGGAAGGGTACTAGGACAGAGGCACCGAACATGGCGAACATGTGCTGCAGGCTCAAGGGTGCCATCAGCGAAAATGGAACTTTATCTTCCACTTGAATAATTTTTCTTTCCATAAAAAGACTCCTTTCATCAAGACCAAAAGAAATTATAGCATTTTCTATAGATGGGGGCAAGGAAATTGTATTAATTTACGAGAAAATTTGTATAAATAAATAAAGAAATGGAATAATTTGTATTGATTTTACCTAATTGAATGGTGATATTTTCTCCATAAATATCAGAATTTTTGCATTGTTACTTGAACTGAAGGAAGAAAAAAGCCATAATAGATAGAAACAAGATAAATCCACAAGAGGAGGCGGGTAGATTGAAGACCATAAGTAAGGAAGAAGCCCTAGGGCTGTTAAAGGAGTATAATAAGGAAGAATTTCACATTGTCCACGGCTTGACCGTAGCTGGATGTATGAGATATTTTGCACAGAAACTGGGCTATGGCGAAGACGCAGATTTTTGGGAGGTAGTAGGCCTTCTCCATGATATTGACTTCGAGCTGTACCCAGAAGAGCATTGCGTAAAGGCTCAGGAAATCCTCAAGGAAAAAGGTTTTGAAGCAGATTTTATTCGGGCGGTGGCCAGCCATGGATACGGTTTGTGCTGCGATATTAAGCCGGAGCACCAGATGGAGAAGGTCCTCTTTGCAGTGGATGAGCTGACAGGGCTTATTGGTGCAGCGGCGCTGATGCGGCCATCTAAGAGCGTTCAAGACATGGAGCTGAAATCAATCAAGAAGAAATATAAGGATAAACGGTTTGCCGCAGGATGTTCCCGGGAGGTTATCGAAGAGGGTGCTCAAATGCTGGGCTGGGAGCTGGATCAATTGATGACAGAGACGCTGGAGGCTATGAAGAGCTGCGAAGCCGAAGTTGCTCAGGGATAAGGTTTAATACCGGCAAGACAAGGGTATTCTATATATGGCAGAGGCCTTTTTATTAGGAAGGAAATATCGCCAAAATAGAATACCTTGTTTTTTTGATGTTTTTCTATTAAATCGCTATACAATATATAGTTGTTGGGTGTACAATATATACAAGATAATGTTAAAATATAATTTATATATAAATGGGAGGAAGATAGCATGAGTATTAAGATTACTGGTAATGTAAGTGAAAAGGAAGCAGAGGCGTACGTAGCGTATTTGCAGAACAAATATAATAGAAAGCTGGAGAGTTTAGATGTAAAAGTAGATGGAGACTTCGTCGATTTAAACTATGAGTTTGAACATGTGAATTTTGACCGTATTCGGCGGATCACCGGATATCTGGTGGGCAACATGGATCATTGGAATGATGCCAAGGCTGCGGAGGAGCATGATCGATTAAAGCACGGTGTAGAGGGCTGCAATGGAAATTGCGGGATGGAGCACCTTTAATAACAGGACCGTCATTTTAAGATGAAGGGATCAGACTGTAGGCAGAGAAAGAAACGTTGCCTACAGTCTTTTGTTGTTTTAATGCGCAAATGGATTCCTATTTTTGGTGCTACATATGGACCAAAAGGTTGCTAAAGCAGAAAGAGAATTGTTTTAAGCATAGGTTGTTTTTTGAAAAATAAAATATTTTGTTGAAATAATAAATGATATGTGATAATGTTTGAATATAAATAAACGTTTTTGAAATTTGTTTTAAAATTATTTCCCAAACCTAATAAGAGGAGGGGTTAATATGAAGTTAACCGAATTGGAGAATTACAAAAACTTTAAAGATCTTTCTATTGAAGAGTTAAAGAACGGATATATTAAAAAAGAAGAAACCGGAGAGTACGCCTGCATTTATTGCGGTGAAAGTTTTGAAGAAGGCGTTATTTATCCCCATGGTGAGCGCCTGCTGACGGCAGAGAAAGCTGTATCAGAGCATATTTGGGAAGAACATGGGGGTGCTTTTCACTCTCTTGTTAATTTGGACAAACAGATTTGCGGCTTATCAGAAATACAAAAAAGCATGCTTTATTATCTATATGAAGGAAATGATAATAAAGATATTTGTGATGAAATGGGCATCAGCGCAGCAACAGTTCGAACGCATAAATTTAATTTGCAAAAAGCAAAACGAGAAGCAAAGATTTTACTGGCATTGCTTGAAACGGCAGAGGATGAAACAGCGGGTAGTCAAAAAAGGCCTTTAGAAATAAAGAAGGATATCGATCAAAGCAATACTTCGAGATTTGAATTAAACTCTTTACATCCTTTTTTTACACAATTTAAGTATAAATAAAACTATTAATGAGAGGTGCTAACTATGATTTTTCCCATGGAAGGCAAAGAAGTTCATCGAAACCGCTGGAATATAACGATGTTTATCATCAGCTTCGTAATCAGTAATCTAGTAAGCGGTATTATCTATGATACCTATGTAAATTATTTGCAAGAAGTAGCTGTAAGGATTGCGACCTCTTTCTGGGCCTTCTATGGGTATGCTACTTTTCTTAGTGCCTTTGCGCTGTTTCTTGTTCCTAAGATTGGATATAAGAAGTTAATTATATTTTGCTCTTTTTCCTGCACGGTATCTTTAGTTTCAGTAATTTGTTTGGACACGCCAAAGGTGTTTTATCTAACTACTTTATTGGCGTTGATTGGGTTACAGCTCCACTATACGATGCTGTCTCCTTATGTAGCCACTTTTACAGAAGGTATGGGAGAAGGCCGGATTAAATGGTATACAAGGGCGTACTATATGGGTTATGTCGGTTACTTTTTGGCCACGTACCTTGGCGGAGTATTTACGGTAAAAATGTTTTCTTTTCGAGCAGATCTCACATATGCAGCCGCCAAAAAGGCTACAGAGTATATTGCGGAGATGACACCATTTTTAAAAAATGCTTATTTGCAAGGGAATAGAGATGTCCTTTTTTTCACCGCGGTAATTTCGGGGGTGGCCATTTTGCCAGCACTGTTTATTCAGGAGAAAAAAGAAGATTATGCTATGCAGGCAAAGCAAACAAATAAAGAAAGCCTTTTTCATAACTTACAGCAGATTGTGCAGATTCTGTTAAAAAAAGATGCTCTTTTGTATCTGAGCTATTGGGCAATGGTCTCTTTTGGCATGGGATTATTCTCTTCCTACTTTACCATATACCTCAATAGAAATCTTCATATAGATAAGGCGACCTCTTCTCTTATGGTCTCCATTTCCTATTTGGCGATTGTCATCTTTATGTTGTTTACTCCTTTTATCGTAAAAAAATTAGGACAGGCGGTTACAATCAGTACGATGCTGCTTTTCTCCATCCCTTTTATGCTTATCATTGCAAATGGAGAAAAATTTGGAGCTTTTACGATTCCGGTTGTAGGTGCGGCACTTTTTATGCGGGCTGGCATTGCAAATATCAGCAGTCCTGCGGACAATTCCCTTGCCATGTCTATTGCTGATAAAGAGTTTCGGCCAATTTATGCTTCAGTTGTTAACTTTACTGCGGGGCTTGCAAGCATTGTAAGCGGATTATTTACTGGAAATGTCTTATTTGTGACACAAGAAGGTTACAAGAATGCCTATTATTTGGCGGCAATACTTTATTTTATCGCGAGTGTAATTGTATTGTTTGGCCTAAAAAAATATAACCGTATCCCAACCACAATGACGGATGAGGAGGAGTAAATGAGCAAACAAAGTGATAAGTATTCCAGAATGCTGGCAGAATTAAAGGAAAAAGTAAAAAGAATAGAGTACCTGAAATATGGTCTGAACTCTTTGATTTATTGGGATAAGATCACCAAGATGCCTAAAAAGGGAATCGAATATCGAAGCCAAGTCATGGGGTTCTTTGGTGAAGAGCTGTATAAATTTTTATCCGACCCACAGTTGAAGAAATATTTAGCTTACTTCGATGGCAATAAGCAAAACGACGAGGTGGTTGACGGCATGATTGCCAGAATGAAACGAAATAATTATTATGTAGAAAAAATTCCGGAAAAAGAATATCGGGAGTATATTTCGTTGATTGCAAATGCAGAGCAAGTATGGGAAACAGCCAAAGAAAAAAATGATTTTCAGTTACTTCAGCCCTATTTAGAGCGTATTGTAGACAAATTTAAGTCCTTTGCAGAATATTGGGGCTATGAAGAGAACCCTTATGATGCATTGATTGGTTATTATGAAGAAGGGGTCACGGTTAAAGAAATTGATCAGTTGTCTACAGAACTGAGAGATTTTATTATTGAACTTCTGAATCAGATTAAAGCGAAAGAAGCAAGTTGGAAGGAAAATACTTTGGAGTATGTCATTCCGCTGGCAGTAGAGAAACAAGAAGACTTGGCGCGATGGGTTTTGTCCACGATTGGCTTCGATTTTGATGCAGGAAGATTGGACCAGGGAGCACATCCGACGACGTTAGCCTGTTCGCCTGATGATGTGAGAATCGTCACCTTATATAATGAAAAAGATGTAAGGACTGGAATCTTTAATGCGTTGCATGAGGGAGGAAAAGGACTTTATGAACAGGATATTGATAAAAATCTGTTAGGTACCCTTTTAGCAGAAGTCGCCTCGTTTGGCGTGGAAGAGGCCATTGGCAGGCTTTATGAAAATATCATCGGTCGGAGCAGAGGTTTCAGCGGGGCGGTTTATAAAAAGCTGGAAGAATTATCATCGCAAGATTTGCCGTTGAATTCTCAACAGTTTTATCAATGTATTAACCGGGTTAAGCCTTCTCTAATTCGTATCGATGCAGATGAACTTACGTATATGCTGCACATTATTATTCGATATGAGATAGAAAAAGAATTGATAAATAACAAGATAACGGTTGGAGAGTTGCCTGAAGTTTGGAATCACAAGTATAAGGAATATCTGGGTATTGAGCCAGATACAGACCGTGAAGGTGTGTTGCAGGACATTCACTGGGCAGCAGGATATTTTGGCTTCTTTCCGAGCTATTTTCTGGCAAATATTATGGCAGCACAATTTACAGCAAAGATGGAAAGAGAAGTCGGATCAATTGATGAGCTCATTTCGACTGGCCAATTTGACGCAATTCATAAATGGCTGGCTGAAAATGTTCATAGAAGAGGTGCCGTATCCAGTACCTCGGAAGTAATTAAAAAAATTACGGGAGGTGCTATGTCGTCAGAATATTATATTGATTATCTAAAGAAAAAATATTGTAAAGTATATGATTTGTAAAGGAGAAGAACAATGGGAACTGGATTTTCAAAGCTAAAACTTGGCGAAAAAATGTCAAAAAACTTTCTTGTTATTTTATTGATTGCAGCAAGCGGCTCAATCATATATGGGTTGCCATATTTTCGATATGACTACTACGATGTTTATTTAGAGACCTATCATCTGACAAATACTCAAATGGGCTTCTTCGGCAGTATACTCGGTGTATTTGGTATGATTTCCTATCTCTTTGGTGGATTTATTGCAGACAGGTTTTCCATTCGGACCATCCTATCCCTTTCCTTAATCGGAACTGGAATCGGTGGATTCTTTCACCTATTACCGCTTAACTTCACTGCACTGGCTTGCCTCTATGCTTTTTGGGGCATTACCTCCTTGTTTGCTTTCTGGCCGGCATGTGTAAAAGCGGTTCGCGTTCTTTCCGATTCAGATGACCAGGGCAAAGCCTTTGGCTGGTTTGAAGGAGGAAGAGGTGTTGCGGCTGCTATTATGGCGCCTTTAGCAGTTGTCGCTTTCCAGATCGGTGTAAAGCAGATGGATGATGTTACAGGAATGAAATACGTGATTATTTTCTATTCTGTTTTGACTGTTTTATGCGGACTTTTAGTATTCTTTAAAATGGGAAATGAAAGGATGGGCGCTGGAGAACGGATTTCCTTTAAAGATATTGGAAAAGTACTTCGTTTGCCAGCAGTATGGATTATCGGTATTGTAACGTTCTGTAATTATGTGTTTACGTTGTCTCTGTATTACTTTACACCGTATTCCACAGGTATTTTAGGCGCAACGGTTACTTTTGGCGCGATATTAGCAGCAGTAAAAAGATGGATAAGCCCAGTTTCCAATATTGGCGGAGGGTACTTAGCCGACAAAGTCGGTACTGGAAATTTATTATTAGTATCGTTCTTGGTTATGGCGGCAGGAACTGCCGGAATCTTACTGCTCCCGACTAACAGCAGTATGCTTGTGGTATTTGTCGTATTATTCTTGGTTATTTATTTCTTCTACAATGTAAACTATGCCATGACATGGGCTATGATGGATGAAGGAAATATTCCAGCGGAATATTCCGGCACTGCAGCCGGCGTGATTTCCACCGTAGGCTATCTGCCGGAAATCTTTTGTTCCCTGCTTGCAGGAGCGTTAATCGATGGGTATCCGGGAGTAACTGGGTTTAGATATTTCTTTGGATTCTTGATTGGAATGCTGCTGCTGGGTGCAATCTTTGTACTTGTTTGGAAAAAATATTTAGGGGGCCAGAATGTCAACGACGGAAATAAACAACTTAAATCAAATTCCTAATTTAATTAAAAATAATAGAACACAGCCAATTTTAGACTATAAAGAATGCTTATTTGAAAAGGTCTATGTAGAAACACCAGTAGATACAGATGGAGATGGGCAGCTGGACTTAATTGCTGTATACCTCCGAAGACCGAAAGAAACCCTTTTAGGGCATCAAATACCGGCAATTTATGTGGCAAATCCTTATATGTTGGCTTGCAACGAAGATTGGTATGTAACTTATAACGTAGACAAAGATATTGAGGTTTTTCCACAACAGGAGATTACAAAAGAGCAGACGGCTGCACCCAATCGGCTGCCGTTAGGCAGTAATACTACCCACCGAAGAGGAACAAAAGGCTTTGCACAAACAGCGGAAACTGAAGAAATTCCGCTAGAGTGCATTTCAGATTGGTACAGTTACTTTAATTGTAGAGGCTATGCTTCCGTTTTTTGTGGTGGTTTAGGGACAAGAGGATCGGATGGCCTGACGATAACGGGCTCAAACGAAGAAGTGCTGGCGTTTAAATCGGTAATTGATTGGTTAAATGGAAGGGCTAGAGCTTTTACAAATAAGACCGACAATATTGAAATAAAAGCCGATTGGTGTACCGGAAATGTTGCCATGTCCGGGAAGTCTTATCTAGGAACCATGTGTATTGCGGTAGCAGCCACAGGGGTAGAAGGCTTAAAAACAATTATCCCAGAAGCGGCAATTTCTAACTGGTATGCGTACGATCGATACAATGGCTTAAATGTGCCGCCTCTTGGCTGGCAGGGTGACGATATTGCTTTGCTGTCAAAATATTGTTGTAGCAGGGCAATGGATCAAGACGACTATGCATCTATTCAGGAGCGGTATGAAGAGGTTCTGGCAGAAATGGAAATTAGTCAAGACCGGGCAAGCGCAAACTACAATTCTTTTTGGGAGGAAAGAAATTATCTGCATAGAATGGATGACTTAAAGGCCTCTGTTTTTCTGGTTCAAGGCTTGAATGACTGGAACGTAAAGATGAATCAGGCTATTCCATTCTGGAATCAGTTGGTAAAACGCCAAATCCCAAGGCGAATGATGCTCCATCAAGGCGATCATATTTATATTCACAATTTAGAGAGCTCCGGGTTTAATGAGCTGTTGCATTCGTGGCTGGACTATTGGCTCTATGGCATTGAAAATGGCACGGATATCGTAAGCTCTAAGGTTTTCGTCCAGAGCAATCTAGATCAAAGGCTTTGGCAAGAATCTTCTGATTGGAGTCCGGAAGGAACCCTACTGGCACAATTCCCTATCCCTGAATCAACCCACAAAACTTTTACAGATGATTTGTCTTTAACAGGTTTTGACAGAGAAAAAAATAACTTCGAAGAGTGGCGGAACAGGCTGATTATAGAGGATGGAGCAGAGGCGTATTCGCTGAAATATTTATGGCCGCAAGAAGAAGACCTCCGAATCTGCGGCACGGTGAGCGTATCTTTTTCCGCCGCAATTAATAGAGAGACCGCAATCTTAAGCGCCATGTTAGTAGACTATGGCAGTGAAAAAAGGCTGCTGGAGAAACAGGAGATTGCAGAAAAAGAAGGCTTAATCTGGGGGAAGAATACGCCGATTGCTGATTGGGTGCGATTTGCAAAAGAAGAGAAGCCATCTGCCTATCGGATTATTTCACGAGGGTGGATGAACGCACAAAATCGAACCAGCAATTGTTGCAAAGAGGAAATTGAAAGTGGTGAATTCTATTCTTATACTTTTGAGATGGTGCCGATGGATTATACGGTAAGAAAAAATCATCAGCTGGGATTAATCCTATATAGCACAGATCCAGAAGCGACAGAAAGACCTTTTAAGATGACAAAGATAACTATAGATGAAAGCACAATTGATGTGCAGGTTCCCTGTATCAAACAGGGACAAGCCAAGACAAAATAAAAGGCAGTAAGACATATATCCTGAGGGGAAGGTAGAAAATCCTACGTTCTTCTCAGGATATTCTTTATTTTAAAAAGAGGCAAGGCTTTATCCTGTCTATTTTTTGGGTGCTAAGCATGGCAAAAAAGTAGGTGGTATGCGGAAATGCCTTGTAATTGAAAAGAGATGATGATAAAATATATGGGTTCAAAACGTAAGTTGTTGAAACATGCAGACGGACAAACAAGCGTAAAAGAAAGGATTATAGTAGATGAAAACGAATTATACCAGCCCTTTGTCGGAGCGTTATCCGAGCAAGGAAATGAAGTATATTTTTTCACCGGAAATGAAGTTCCGCACCTGGCGGCGGCTTTGGATTGCCTTGGCCGAGACGGAAAAAGAACTGGGCCTTCCCATTACGCAGGAACAAATTGACGAACTGAAAGAACATGCACTTGAGATAAATTATGATGTAGCCAAAGAACGGGAAGCTGTGGTTCGCCACGATGTGATGGCACACGTCTACGCTTATGGCCAGCAGTGCCCGAAAGCCAAGGGGATTATCCACTTAGGAGCTACCTCTTGCTATGTAGGCGACAATACCGACCTGATTGTGATGACAGAGGGGCTGAAGCTAATCCGGACGAAGTTGATTAATGTTATTGCTGGATTGGCCAAGTTCGCAGGTCAACACAAGGACTTACCGACCTTGGGGTTCACCCATTTTCAGGCAGCTCAGCCTACTACTGTAGGCAAGCGGGCGACCTTGTGGATGCAGGATTTGCTGCTGGACCTAGAAGACCTGGAGCATTTAATTGGTTCCATGAAGCTATTGGGCTCCAAGGGAACTACTGGTACCCAGGCCAGCTTTTTAGAATTATTTGATGGAGACCAGGATAAGGTGCGCCAAATTGACGGCATGATTGCTGAAAAGATGGGCTTTAGCTCTTGCTACCCAGTTTCCGGACAGACTTACAGCCGAAAGGTGGACAGCCGGGTGCTGAACGTGCTCAGCGGCATTGCCCAGAGCGCCCACAAGTTCTCTAACGATATCCGCTTGCTGCAACACCTGAAAGAGGTGGAAGAGCCTTTTGAAAAGAATCAGATTGGCTCTTCGGCGATGGCCTACAAGAGAAATCCTATGAGAAGTGAGCGCATTGCTTCTCTGGCCAACTACGTGATTGCCGATGCGGCCAACCCGGCCATAACAGCGGCAACTCAATGGTTTGAGCGGACTTTAGATGATTCTGCAAACAAGCGAATCAGCATACCCGAAGGCTTTTTAGCCGTAGACGGCATTCTGGAGCTATACCTGAACATTACCGACGGATTAGTTGTATATCCGAAGGTGATTCATGCTAGGCTCATGCAGGAGCTGCCGTTTATGGCTACGGAAAATATCCTTATGGATGCCGTAAAAGCAGGCGGAGACAGACAAGATCTTCACGAACGCATCCGGGAGCATTCCATGGAAGCGGGCAAGATGGTCAAGGTAGAAGGAAAAGAAAACGACTTATTAGAGCGAATAGCGAAGGACCCTGCATTTAACATGACCATCCAACAGCTGCAAAGCCTCATGAACCCTGCCAACTTTATAGGCAGAGCGCCGGAGCAGACCAGCGAATTCCTTGAAGAAATAGTATTGCCTATTTTAGAGAAGAATAAGGATACATTAGGCATGACAGGAGAAGTCACTGTTTAGTGTTCAAATCGATTTTGAACAGTATACGCCAGAGGTCGGTTTGATCTGGTGAAAATATTTCTCCGATTAAGCCGGCCTTTTTGAATGAATAAATTAGGTGAATAGAAGAAAGAAGAAGGTGTTTTTATGGTAAAAGCAATCGTGGGCGCTAATTGGGGCGACGAGGGAAAAGGAAAGATCACGGACATGCTGGCGAAGGAGTGCGACATCATTGTGCGTTTTCAGGGAGGAAGTAATGCCGGGCATACTATAGTCAACGACTATGGAAAGTTTGCACTGCACCTGCTGCCATCTGGCGTGTTTTATAATCATACCACTAGTGTTATCGGCAACGGTGTAGCCTTGAATATTCCATATCTGCAAAAGGAAATTGATTCCCTGGTGGAAAAGGGTGTACCAAAGCCGAAGGTGCTGGTTTCAGACCGGGCGCAGATTTTGATGCCTTACCATATTTTATTTGATCAATATGAAGAAGAACGGCTGGGCGGCAAATCCTTCGGATCCACGAAGTCCGGTATTGCGCCTTGCTATTCAGACAAATACGCCAAGATTGGTTTCCAGGTCAACGAATTGTTCGACGATGATACCTTGCGGGAGAAAATTGACAACGTCTGCGAGCAGAAAAACATCATTTTAGAGCACCTGTATCATAAGCCGGCCATTGATAAAGAAGAGCTGTATAAGACTATGGTGGAATACCGGGAACTGGTGCGGCCATATGTGTGCAATGTTTCTGCGTATTTGTATGATGCTATCAAAGAGGGCAAGAATATTCTGCTGGAGGGTCAGCTGGGTGCGTTGAAGGATACGGACCACGGCATTTATCCAATGGTGACTTCTTCTTCTACGTTGGCCGCCTATGGCGCCATCGGTGCGGGCATTGCTCCTTACGAGATTAAGGATATTATCACTGTGGTGAAGGCTTATTCCAGCGCAGTAGGTGCAGGAGCCTTTGTCAGCGAGCTCTTTGGCGATGAAGCAGAGGAATTGAGAAAGCGCGGCGGCGACGGCGGTGAATATGGGGCCACAACAGGACGACCGAGAAGAGTAGGCTGGTTTGATGCCGTGGCTACTAGATACGGCTGCCGGATGCAGGGTGCTACCGAGGTGGTTTTGACGGTTCTGGATCCCCTGGGGTATTTAGAGGAAGTACCGATTTGTATTGGCTATGAGATTGACGGCCAGGTAACGAGAGAATTTCCTAACACTACTCAGCTGTACAAAGCTAAACCAGTATACAAAAAGTTGCCGGGATGGAAGTGTGATATTCGCGGAATCAGAGAATTTGACAAGCTGCCAGAAGCTTGCCAAAATTATATAAAGGAAGTTGAAAAGGAGATTGGTATACCAGTAACCATGGTTTCCAATGGACCGGGCCGAGAGGACATCATCCTGCGCTAAACGACAGCTCGATTGCAAAAAATTGGTCCTATTGAAATGATTGAGCCTTCTCATAAAGTTTCGCAAAGAGGACAGAATATACCTGGAAAGGCAGGTATATTTGATGAAGGATTTGGATAATTTATGGGAGACCTCTAACATGGATCAGGCGGATAGCTTTAAACCAGAAGGCGAAGACTTGTGGTTTGGAAATGAAGCCTATGCAGAGCAGCTAGTGAAAAACGGAAATTTGCCGCCAGGAAGCTTTGAGCATCAAAACCTGGGCCACAATGCCAAGAAAGAAGGCCTAGGGCCAAACACCAAAAGGTAAATTAAGACATGCCGGAAAATTTTAAACAGACTCGAGAAAAGAATTTTTTTCGAGTCTGTTTTTGTGTACTGGGCCTGTATTGGCAGTATAATTTATTTATGAAAGAAATTTTTGAAAAGACTGAACCAATTTGTGCCCCCAGGGCTCTTATATATAGGTGCACCAAACAAGGAGGGGGTTTTATGAATGAATCTGAATTGATTATAAATATCCAGCAAGGGGACCGGGAGGCCTTTGGAACACTTTTTCGGCTTTACGAAGCAAAAGCTCTCCGGACGGCCTTTCTCATCACTGGCAATCAGGCCATGGCAGAGGATTTAGTTCAGGAGGCCTTTGTGAAATGCTATTGTGAAATTGGAAAGCTAAAAAATCCAGAGAGCTTCAAGCCCTGGTTCTATCGGCTGCTGGTTCGAATGGGGTGGAAGCAGACCCGGCAGGAAAAGAAATACGTGCCAGTACCAACCTTTGAAGACAGAAAACAGATTGGTCAAGCAGTCAGCTGTGAGCAAACGTATTTGGAGAATGAGTTCTCTGAAATTCTTTACAGTGAAATACAAAAGCTGGAGCAGAAGAAGCGGACTACGGTGCTGTTGTACTATTACAGCGAGCTAAGCGTAAAGGAGATTGCCCAGGTCATGGGTTGCCTGGAGGGTACCGTAAAGTCCAGGCTCCATACTTCCCGTAGAACGCTGAAAGCTAGTCTGGAAAATTTAAAGATCAAGGAGGACGGATATTATGGAAAAACTGGATACGAAGCGGGCCTTTGACGGGCTTATAAAAGAAGCATTGGAAAGCAAAGCGCAGGAAGCTGTGAATCCGGCATTCCTGTTGGAGAAAATCAATCGGGAAATTATGAATAGAGAAGAGGAGAATCAGACGATGAATAAAGAAAAGAGATTACGAGGCATCAAGCCTTTGGCAGTCGCTATGTTGATTGTGGTGGTTACTGCTGCCACCAGTTTTGCTGCAACGCATATGGGAGGATATTTGCTTTCATCTACCAAAGATTCTTTTGAGAAGCTACCAACAGAAAGACAGATGGAAAAAGCAGTGGGTTATGTTCCAGACTATTTGGAATCCTTCTCCAACGGATTTTATTTTAAGGATGCTTCCGTAGTAAATACAGAAGCCTTTGATGATGCTAAGAGTAAGAAAGGCGAATATGATGGTATTCATTTTAATTATACTAAAAAGAATGCGTTAAGAGAACAGACATTAAGTCTGAGCGCCGATCCTGTGAATCCATCTTTAGAACGTGAAGAAGTCGGAAAAAATGAAGAGGTGATAACCATAGATGGGCTTGAGCTGATTTATTCCAAAGTGACTTTTAAGGTGGTTCCAGTAGGCTACGTTCCTACCGCGGAAGAGCAAGAGAAGGTAGCGAAGGAAGAAATGTGGATATCGGAGGGTTCCGACGAAGTGGAAGTTTCAGAGCTGCAGTATGTAAGATGGATTAAAGATGAGGTTTCCTACAACCTGATGGAAGATGGCTGGGGCTTGGAAAAAGAAGAGTTGCTGAAGATGGCAGAGGAGGTTATAAACTCCCGTTAGAAGCTCTTTTTCGTAAATCCACAGAAGGGACAGGGATTAGAACAATTAGAGAAAATGCAAACAGACTTGGAAGGGAAATCCTTTTAAGTCTGTTTTTTCGTGCAAAATACACGGTATCTTCACCAAACGTACACCTTCGATTCAAGGCTGCCCCATATCTTTCCAGTAAGATAAAAGTGACAAATAGGAAAGCGAGGAAAAGAACCAGTGGTTGATGGAACAAACAGCAGCAAGGGGAAAGGAGCAGTAAAAGCCGTTTTCTCAGGAATTGCCAAAGAGGTCCAACAGGCAGGTATAAGACTGGAAGGGCTGTTCAGCAAGATTCCGCTTCTGAAAAAACTGACGGTGATGCCTGGGAAAAAAAAGAGGGTTGTCTATACCGCTTTAGCATTGGCCGTGTTAGTGCCGGCAGGGTATGTGGTGAACAATCTGGCCTTTGGCAGAACCGCAGAGGCAGAGGTCGCCAAATACACGGTGAAAAAAGGCAACGTGGAAGTAGCTATAAGTGGCTCAGGTACGGTGACACCGGTAGAGCAGTATAATATTTCTACGCTGGTAGAGGGAGATGTTCTTCAGGATACCTTTGAAGAGGGCGATGATGTGCAGGAAGGGGATGTGCTCTACGTAATCGATTCGGAGGAAATGGAGAATTCGTTGGAAAAGGCGGACATCGCTCTAGAGAAACAGCAGATTAGCTATAGTGACAGCGTGAAGGCTTATGCGGGCTTAAAGGTCACCTCGCCAATCAAAGGCATGATTGATGAACTCTACGTGGCAAAGGGCGATTCCGTTCAAAAGGGCACCAAGATGGCTAAACTGGTGAATAACGACACCATGACTGCTCGAGTGCCATTTAGTGAAATTGATGCAGAAGGGCTGTATGTAGGAGAAGTCGTCACGGTCACCGTAGAAAACACCTTTGAGCAGTTGACGGGAAAAATTAGTAAGCTGTATAACTCTAAACGCGTGCTAAATGGATACATAACCGTTACCGATGTGGAGATTCAGGTAAGCAATCCTGGTTATTTGCAGACTGGCACCTACGTATCCGTGACAGCGGACGGAAAGGCCTGCTATTCTTCGGCAGCCTTGGAAGGCTCTGGTGAGAAGATTGTCTTGGCAGAGACGGCCGGGACGGTAAATTCTATCAACGTGGAGGGCGCTTATCTGAAACAAGGAGATGTAATTGCTACCCTGGACAGTGATAATGCGGACGATGATTTGCGGAACAGCCAGCTATCTCTGCGGGAATCTCAGATTTCATATAACAACACGCAAAAACAGCTGGACAATTACACCATCACCTCCCCAATTTCGGGAACGGTCATCTCCAAGACTATAAAAGCTGGGGATACCATGGACGAAAATACGTCTACTACCATGGCAGTCATTGCTGACATGTCTAAGATTACTTTTGAGATTAGCGTAGATGAGCTGGATATTGCCAGCATGAGTACAGGGCAGACGGTGGATATTACCGCGGATGCCCTGCCAGATCAGGCGTTTACCGGCTATGTGGAGAAAATTGGGCTGCTGGGAACCGCCACAGAAGGTGTGACCTCCTATCCGGTGACGATTGTTATCAATGAGCCAGAGGGGCTTTGGCCGGGCATGAACGTGACGGGGAATATTGTTATTGATTCGGCAGAGGATGTTTTAGTCGTACCAGTAGATGCAGTAGCCAGAGGCAATAAGGTGACCATGGAAGATGGCACAGAGCAAGAAGTGTCCATTGGTTTGAGTGATGACAATAATGTAGAAATTAAAAGCGGGCTTGCAGCCGGTGATGTCATTCAGGTTAAGATGCAGGTCAAGGAGTCCAGCAGTCAGAATGATATGATGGGCAATCCTAGCATGGGCGGCGGCCCACCATCTGGGGGTGGCGGCGGCGAAAACCGAAGCGGCGGTGGCGCACCGGGCGGCGGTGCTCCCGGCGGAATGTAGGAGCGTAGCCATGATTAAGTTAGAAGATATTTATAAGATTTATCAGATGGGGGACACGGAGGTCCGCGCACTGGACGGAATCTCGCTGGAGATTCATCAGCAGGAGATGGCGGCTATTATTGGCCAGTCCGGCTCAGGCAAGTCTACTTGCATGAACATCATCGGCTGTCTGGATGTCCCCACTAGAGGGAAGTATTACTTGAATGGAGTGGATGTCAGCACCCTGAATGATGACCAGCAGGCAGAATTCCGCAATAAGACACTAGGATTTATATTTCAGCAGTATAATCTGATTCCTAAGCTGAACGTCATTGAAAACGTAGAACTTCCCCTCATATACAAAGGGATATCGGAGGAATTGCGGAGGGAAAAAGCACTGGAAGCCTTGAAGAGGGTAGGCTTGGATCAAAAGACAGGCAATATGCCTTCGCAGCTTTCTGGTGGGCAGCAGCAGCGGGTATCTATCGCTAGAGCATTGGCCGGGGACCCCTCTATTATTCTTGCCGATGAGCCTACTGGAGCGTTAGACAGTAAGACCGGACGAGAGGTGCTGGAATTCTTGCAGCAGGTTAATGCGGAAGGGAATACCGTTATTCTGATTACTCATGACATGGGGGTAGCAGAAAAAGCAAAACGAATTATTCGAGTTTCGGACGGGCGGATTATTGAAGACAGCGGTCAACCGGCTAAACGGCGAAAAGAAACAAGGGGCGAAATCTCCATGGCAGGAGGTGGCCGCTGGTGAATTTCAAACAGTCTTTTACACTGGCTCTGAAAAGCCTGAGAACCAGCAAGATGAGGGCTTTCCTCACCATGCTGGGCATTATTATCGGTGTAGCTTCGGTTATCGTCCTTATCAGTCTAATGAATGGACTGTCTTCGGATATGACGTCTCAGTTTGAGAGTATGGGCACCAATACCATCACCATCAATCTGGTGGGCAGAGGCGGTAATCGAACGGTACAAGTAGAAGATATTCAGAAGATGGTAGAAGAAAATCCCACCTATCTGGACCAGTATAGTCCCTTAGTATCTTCTTCGGTTACTGTAAAAAGTGGCACAGAGTCTTTAGATACCACCACGGTCAAGGGGGTCAATGAGAGCTATCAAGAGATGCAGCACATAGAGCTGGACCAGGGACGGTTTGTTCAGTATCTGGATACCAGTCGCAGACAGCGGGTCTGCGCAGTGGGCAGCTATGTAGCGAAGGAACTGTTTGGTCAAGACAATGCCATTGGACAGACCATTAAAATAAACGGTACAGAATATACCATTGTCGGTTTACTGACGGAGACGGCGGATTCGGAAGAGAGCTCCGATGATGATGTAATCTATGTGCCGTATTCGGTGGCTACCCGGTTGACGGGAAGCGGCAATATACGCAGCTATTACGTTACAGCCGTAAACACAGATAACATCGATACAACAGTAGCAGTAATTGAAAATACCCTGTACAAGATTTACGGCAGCGAGGATGCATATCGGGTGACCAGTATGACGTCTATGATTGAGCAAGTCAATGAGATGACCGGGTCCATTGCCACCGTACTGGTAGGAATCGCTGGTATCTCTCTGGTTGTAGGCGGGATCGGCATTATGAATATCATGCTTGTGTCTGTTACAGAGCGAACCCGGGAGATTGGTATTCGTAAAGCTTTGGGAGCTAAGCGAAAGAATATCATGGAGCAGTTCATCATCGAGGCGGCTACCACTAGTGCGCTGGGGGGGATTATTGGCATTCTATTTGGCGTGATTGTTTCTGCGGTAGCCGGGCAGGTGATGGATATGTCTGTAGTAGTTTCTGCCAACGCTATTCTGCTAGCCTTTTCTGTATCGGTGGGCATTGGTATTCTTTTCGGCTACTTTCCGGCCAACAAGGCGGCCAAGATGAATCCAATCGACGCGTTGAGGTATGACTAAGGCGGGAGAAAAATGAGCGGAATGGTGACTTAACAATAAAAGAGGAGATATGTGATGAAGCAAGCAGATCAAGCAAGCGGAAAACCGTTTGAAAAAACATATATGTGCAAAGGGATAGCTGTATTCTTGGCCCTTTGTTTGTTGGTGGGAATTGTCGGCACACCCCTGGAGGCAAGGGCGGCTGTGGATGATTCCACCAGTGCTACCATGATGCTGGAGGCTATGGGCGTTATTTCAGCAGATAGCTCAGGAAATTACAATTTAGGCACTAACGTAACCCGGGCTGAGTATGCCAAGATGTTGGTTATGGCATCAAAATATAAAGATCAGGTGGCCGCCTCTTTTTATTCGTCTTTATTTAGAGATGTAAACTCCAGCAACTGGGCTTCCCCCTATGTGAAGTTGTCGGCATCCAACAACTTGCTGTCCGGATACAGCGACGGTACCTTCCGCCCTGATAGCAAGGTGACTTTGGAGCAGGGGGTCAATAGTGTCCTGCTGCTGTTGGGCTATACTTCCACCGACTTTACCGGAGCTTTCCCTTATGCACAGATGAATCTATATTCCTCCCTGGGCCTGTCTTCGGGTATTGTGGGCGGTATTGGCACCCTGATGACGAAGGGAGATGCGGTGCAGCTAATTTATAATACCTTAAAAACGGATTTGAAGGATGGCAGCCAAACCTATGCAGAATCTTTAGGATATTCCGTTAACGATAATGGAGAGGTAAACTATGCTGGAGTGGTAACGGATAACATGAATGGTCCGTACACCGTCACCGCTTCCGACTGGTACAGTAAATTAGGGATCAACTCAGGTGCAGTAGTATACCGAAATGGCAGTAAGATTAGCCTGTCGGATGTAGACCTGTACGACATCATCTATTATTCCAAGGCTAAAAGTACGGTTTGGGCTTATAACGACCGAGTGACAGGAATTTATGATAAGGCAACCCCGAGTCAGGATGCGGTGACCAGCATCACCCTGTCTGGGAAGGCTTACACGCTGGAATCCACCAAAGCATTTTCGGCTTTGTCCTCCAGTGGCAGTCTAAAAATAGGTGATGCCATTACGCTGCTGCTTGGCAAGGACGGCCTGGTAGCCGATGCTGTCTCAAGCACCGTGTTGAAACAAGAGACTATTTTCTACGTGACTTCGGCAGATACAACCTCCGTCGAAGGGGTGACGCTTACTGGTACTGAAGTCGCTTACACAGTGGATAAAAATGGCACCATAGAGCCTGGGGATGTGGTGAAGGTGACCTTTGATTCCAGTGGAAATTTGCAGATTTCGTCCGTTTCGGGTAGTTTGTATGGCACTGTGGATTCAGCACTGATGACCATAGGCAGCAATAAAATTTCTAGCACGGCTACCATTTTGGATACGTATGAAGGAGCCTATACGGCTACTTCGGTTAGCCGCTTGGATGGGTTGCAGCTAGACAGCGGCGACGTACTGTATTATGAAGCGAAAAGCGGCTATATTACCAGTCTAGTGCTGGAGAATGTCACTGGTGATGCGCTTCAATACGGTGTTATTACCTCGGCCAAGTCTTCCAGCAAGGACAGCACCAGCGTCAGCGGCAGCTATGTGTATAATATTAAGGGAAGCAGTTATTCCTTGAACAGCAGTAACACTAAGTTTAATGTATCTGCTGGCCCCGCCATGTTCTATGGAACGGGGGGCAATGTTGAAAAGATGAAAAATCTAACTCGCGCCAACGCTAAAGTTAAGTCGGTGGATAGTTCCACGGTGACCTTTACAGATGGCACCGCTTATAAAATTGCCGCAGATGTGGCGGTGTATGAATATAAGACCTCTAGTCAAACCTACAGCTATGAAGGGTCCGTTAGTGACGCGCTGGCTGCATACAAATCAGGTAAGACGATGACCTATTGCTATGATAAAGAGCCATCTAAAGGCGGGCAGATTCGGGTCATTCTCTACCAGTAGAGAAATATTAGAAAGACGGCATAGAATCTGTAAAAGAGGACCCGGGAATGTACCGGGTCTTTTTTTCATGTTTGTGCTTGACACCACAAAAGAAGCCTGCTAATATGAAGTTAACTTCTTGTGAAGTATGCTTCATGTTTAAGGGGAAGGAACTTATGAAAACAAAAGTAAAAGAGTTGAGAAACAGAGCTAATTTAACACAGCAGCAGCTTGCGGATTTAGTTTATGTTTCATCGAGAACCATTATATCTATCGAAAAAGAGCAGTATAGCCCTTCCCTCATGCTGGCATATCGAATGGCGGAAATCTTTGAAATAACGGTGGAAGAGTTGTGTTGTCTGAAAGAAAACAAGGAATTGGAGGATCAGCAACGTGAAAATTTATAATAAAAAGGGGTTGGTTTTTGGGGTTGTGTGGATCGCATTAGGTGTCTGCAATTTAATTATCAATATTGTTTCCCCTGAGGAATTTTTATCAAAGCAGATTAAAGATGTACTTATTGCTGTTGTGGTGATTATGATTGGGAGTAGTGGTTTTATTCGTGCCTTCTCCAAACAGGCCACAAGAGAAGATCGAATGGAAGACCAGGATGAAAGGAATCAACTTTTAGCACTTAAAACAAAAGCGTTGACATTAAAAATTTTTTATGGCTGCCTTGGCATGTCGGCAATCGGAGCGGTGGCTGGATATAAACTGACAGACAATCCGGCGTGGATTCCGATCTTCACTGTAGCTGCAGTTTTGCTGGGGCTTCTATTGCTAGTCGAATTGATTGTCAGTATTTACTATGAGAGATCTATGTAGAAAAAGGGGGGCAATATGAAGATTTATGACAAGAAAAAATTTGTTTTTGGGATGATGTCACTTCTTTTAGGGATATGTCTGCTTGTACTTGGATTTTTAAAAGGATTTAATAGTACACGCATTATTTTGATGATTCTGCTGCCGATAATCGGTATCAGTGAGATTTATCTCGGCATCAATCAGGAGGCTGTAAAGCGGGAAAAGTTTGAAGGAACAGAGGAACGCAATCGTCTTATCTCTTTAAGTTCGAAAAGCAAGGCTTTTGATGTAGTTCAAACCATTAACTTTGCGCTGATTTTTTTGTTTTTAATTTTAGGTAAACAATCGGGTGAGGAAAATTTCATTGCTATGGGTGTGTCTTTTTCCTTTATTTTTGCAATTTCAAGGTTTGTGAACTTTTTTTCAGAGATTTATTATGAGAGAAACATGTGAAAGGAAAAGGTAAATGAATGAACGCACTTCGTATTTTATTACAGAATCCAGGCTTTCATATGCACGACTGCTATATAACTAGAGCGGTGTTGTCTCAACAGTCTTTGAGCTTTGAATTGGCGCAGGGCTTGTATATCTTAAAAGCTGGGGAGTATGTACGCACCGGACCTGCCAAATTGACATTTTCTAAACTGATTAGTCCGGGATATGAAATTCAATATCTTCGGGACAGTCGCAGAGAAGGTGTGGGTTTTGAGGTATTACAAAAAGACTTACAAAGTGGATATATAGATTTGATTTATGAAATGTATAACGAAACCAGTGCTTATTTTGAAGGGATTTTGATTCAAGAATCCGGGTGGAAGACTGTTGAAATCAAAGTTTTCTTTCACGGCTTGGAAATTCTATATGAGGAAGGAGTAGCCACAGAAAATGAGTAAAAACACATACTTAAAGCGGCCGCTCAAAGACGAGCGCGACAAACAAATCGATACCCATGCAAAAAGCTATGCCTTGGAGTTTATGATAGCGGCTAGCCAGGTTCTAACCGTGATCTGCTTTGTCAAAGGAAATTCGGCATGGAAAGGGAGTCTAGCGCTACTTTTTATCGGGATAGCGACGATTTTCTTCTACAAGGCTGACAAATATAGTGAGAGGACATATGGTAAAATCGGTTTTGTTGTGGGATTCATGGGTGCTGCCCTGCTTGTGTGGTTTGGAATCAGCGGATAATGAGTAATAAGGAAAAAGTAACGAGAAAGGGGGAAATATTGACATGGGTGTTATAAAGATAATTTGCAGCTTTATTGTGGGCATAGGCTTATTGCTAGCAGGGATTTATGAGTGGAAACAAGCCAAATACAAATAAAAGAGAGGAAAGGTATAGGCAAAAATAAATAGTTGATAAGGAGATTTTAAAATGTATGAACCATCGGATGAATTTGAACTGGCAAATGAAAAGTTGCACAAAATGAAAGAAACATTAAATTTTGACGAACTACAATTTCAGCGGATAAAATCCGTAATCAATAAAGCAGCGATATGGAGTGAAGAGATCGGCACCATGCTTCTTGATTTTATGAAAGAGTTTGAAGAGGATGAAGAGACGAAAGAAGAGCTGACCTTTAGATATGAAACGGCTAAACAGGCCAGTCTATCGGCAGATGAGTTGTGGAACCAGGTAAACATATGTGCAGATCAGGAACTATCAAAGGAAACCCTGCTTATAATTTTAAAGGGGTTTATTGAGTATTATGAAGTATTGGCAAATCATCTTAATGATGGAGAGGATACGGAGATTCTTACAAACTTAAGAAAAACCTTAATGGATATAAAGGAATTGAAATGACACCAAAAGAAAAACTTCAGAAAATATTAAAACAACATAAACCTTCGCCAGAGGTCCTAGACAGCCCTTTGTTTATGCTGCGTTTCCCCTATTGTTTACACACAAATCTGGCAGAAGGAAGCCCTTATTTGGCGGAGGGGAATCAAATGAATGAAGCTTATGTGGCAGAATGTTTGAACCTTGCTGAGAACATGTATAATGGGTTACATGTTGGCACAGATCTTCTTATCGTCTATGAGGATTGTTATAGTGAAAGAGAACAAGAAAACATATTTTTTTTCGAGAGTTGTCTCAAAGGAATCGGGCAAACGGAAAGCTACTGCTTTTTCTGGAAGTTTAGTCCTATGAAAGAAACCTATCCTGCTGCGCTGGCCAACAACCAAGAGGTGCATGTCTGCACCCGCAGGCTGTACGAAGCAAAGGACATTGACACGAGGCGTTTGTTTTTAGAAATCATTTGTTCCGATATAGGTGGTAAATATGATTTGGCCTCTAAAGTTTTCATTCTGGACATGGCCACCAGCTGTCTCTTTCACCTTTATGATGACAGAGGGCTATGGGTCAGTAAACCGGCAGAAAAGAGAGCAAAATAGAGACAATGGCGTGCCCCCCAGCGGGAAGAAGCTCTGCGGACCAGTCTGTGTCTGCTATAAAAAACCCCCATACTAGGTAAGCATAGGGGTTAGCAGAAATTAAATGCCGATTTTAAGGCGTTAATCTTTCCTGGTGTTATCTTATGGAGCTTAGGTCAATAGAGATCTGCTTCATGTGCCACTCTCCTGGAGTAACACCTTCCGGCAAGGCGTCAAGAGTAAAGTGTGTTTCTGTCCCATCGTCCTCAATGGCTACACCACCTCCCTGCATATTTCCCAGCTGTAAGATTGGTGTGACAAACAAGGTTTTAGCCTCGGGATTAAGACGTTGAATGGTAAGGCTGGAGTTCATTTTAAGGATCTTTTCATGAGTTTCTCCTGACCCGCCGTTGCCATCATATTCATATATATTGCCCAAATCGTCTTTGATTTCCCAGTCTAGACCTACATAATCGGACAACTGCTTAGGAGATTCCTCTGAGTAGTAAAGAATCGTGTTAATTGGCGTCATGGTGAGACGCTCTATATTGATACGCACCTTTTGAATGGTAGAATGATTATCAGCTAGCTCCAGACTTTTGCTGTCCATGGCCTTGAGCGTTACGTTGTAATTGAAATTGCAGTCAACGGCTTTTTCCTCTGAAAACCCTTCTTCGCCCAGACTTTCAATAGAGGAAACGACCCAACGGAAAGAAAGGGCATTTCGTTCTTCCTTTTCAGTAAAAAGGTTGTAATTGCTCTGTCCCACATAGACACCAGGGCTGACCTGCTTAAGTTGCTGACTGCCGCCATACCCGGTGACGGAAGGCACTTCGATATCTTCTCGGAGATACAAGTCCTCACCAAGATCTTTTCCAGTTTTAATGGTATAGGTGAGGGATAGAGTCCTTCCGTCATAAACCCCCTGATTCAGGGTTACTTCTATGCCCTTGGCAGCCTTTGTCATGTCGATGTTTAAGGCCTTTTCCTGGTACAGATCATAGATTCCCGTGGTGCCGCCATCTAGAAAACGGAAAATATCACCGATGACAGGTACTTCCTTGGCATAGGAAGGGAACGCCCAGCCGAAACACCCGATGCCTGTGGCAAAAAGAACCGCTGCTGCTGCTACTTTACCGTGAATTCTCTTTTTTGATCCGCTTTCGGGCGAATGTTCCTGAATCTTCTCGCGCACTCTTTTTTTGATTCTGGATTTTTCCAGTTCATCGGCCTCCATAGGCTGAAACTCATTTACCTCAATATCCACGTCATTAAAAAAATCATAAATATCTTTCATTTTACAGCCCCCCAGCTTCTAATTGCGTTACTTCGTTCACCAATTGTTTTTTTCCCCTGTAAATACGGTTGTCCACGGCAGATTTGGTCATACCTAATTTCTTTGAAATTTCTTCAGAAGTCATACCCCAAAAGAATTTCATGATAAGAATACTACGGTCGGCGGAAGAAAGGCTGTTTAGCAATTTCTCCAGTTCCCTGGTACCCTCATTGAAAATTGCCTGGGCCTCTGCCGAAGCTCCCGGCGAAGACGTATAGTCCGATTCCCCTTCAGGGAACAAAATTTCCGTCCGTTTTATTTCTTTACGGTAATAGTCAATGGACTTGTATTTGGCTATGGCACAAACCCACTTGCGGAAATCGTTTTCGTTCTCTCCTCTGAATTTTTTAGCGTGATGCCACAGGGATAGGAAAATATCACTAATACATTCTTCCACCAGCTCCCGGCTGCCCACAGGGCGCAGCACCTGACTGGCAATGCCTTTTACTAAAGGGAGGTATTCCTCCATGATAAATTCCAGCGCGTCTTCTTTTCCCTTTTTTAATCGCCGTATATAATTTTCACGACCGATCTTCATATATCTACTCCTTTTCGGTACCTTAAACGGTACTGAGCCTTTCGAATCCTTATCAGAAGGGTAAGGTCTCAAACGTGTAAAAGCTTTTACACTATATAAAACGAAAGATAAAACAATTTTTCGCAAAAATAAGTAAAAATTTTTGGTGAGGACGTACTTTTATATGGGACTTAGTTTTATTTAATCATGAAACACAAAAAAGTATCACCAAGAGAAACTGTACTCTTGGTGATACTTTTACATTGGTGGAGCGTAGGGGACTCGAACCCCTGACCCCCACACTGCCAGTGTGGTGCGCTCCCAGCTGCGCTAACGCCCCAAAGGGATTCAAAGATGGCTGTTACAGCCTTCTTTGAAGGCGATTTTACATAAATCAGCCTTACCTTTGACATTGTACTATAAAATATTAGGAGTGTCGAGTCCTATTCTTTAAGTTTTGTGAAAAAAATCGACAAGGTTAGACAAAAAAGGAGAATTTTGTATATTTTTTTCACTTTTGATATGGTACAATAATCGTGATTGTTTTGTTACTCGTATCATGGAGCGACGCAGCTCCTGTGATTTGATATCGAGGAATTAGTGTATGTGATACCGTTGAAAGGAGACTTTGCACATGATATCCCACAAAAGTATTCGAACTGATTTTGTAAGAACTATAGCCATTCTCTTCACCGTTGTAATCGCCATATTGGCGACTATGTCTATTTATTTTATTTATGAATCTACGAAGCAATCGCTGGTAAAAAGTATGAGAGAAACCAGCGATTTAGTTTCTGAAAAGATAACTTTACAAATTGATGGCTTTGGCATGTTGGCTGAAGCAGCAGGAGATTATTATACGCTGAATGGATCGGATAATAGTCAGATAACAGTCTATTTGTCAAAATTATGTGAAATGTATGGACTTGAAAGCATCGATATCGTCAATGAGGGGGATAAGCGTTCGGTGCTCACTGGCCAGGTTTATGATGAAGATTCAGCAGTGGCAAGTGTAACCGGTGAAACTGGCTTGTTAAGCAATCCGCTGGTAACGGGAGAAGACGTGTCTTTTCAGTATGCCTATCCTTGCGGCCAATATATTGTGGCTATGACTATTCCGTATTCCACGTTTGAAGAAATTATCAAATCTGTACAGGTAGGAACGACTGGAAGTACGTATATCTTGGATCGGACAGGGGCTAAGGTTGTCCATAATGACAAATCGCTGGTAGCATCTCGCCAGAATAATTTAGAAGAAATAAAGAAAGACCCAAAAACGTACGAAGCTGTGGCAGCGGTGGAAACAGAAATGGTCAATGGCAAGTCAGGCTTTGGATTTTATACCTGGAAAGGGGATAAAAAGTTTGGTTCCTATGGCCCTGTTGCAGGTACCGATGGGTGGTCGGTCAACGTGACCGCTTTAGAATCGGAATTTATGTCAAAGCTTCAAATTTCTCTGATTTGCATGGTGGCACTGGGCCTGGCTATGCTAGTCTTATCTATTTTTGTTACCTGGAGAAAGGCCAATAAGATTGTAGGACCGATTCAGGATACACTGGAAGCCATCGACCGGATTTATGAAGGGGACTTGACTGTGGAATTGGCGGTGGTGAGACGGGACGAAGTAGGGCTTATGGCTGAACGCCTCAATGGCATGGTGGACAATTACCGGATATTAATTGGAGATATTTCCAACGTGCTGGAGGCTCTGGCAGAAAAAGATCTGACTGTAGAATCTCAAGCCCAATATCCAGGTGCTTTTCATAAGATAAAGGAGTCTTTGGTTGTCATCACGGAGGGTCTTAACGAGACCATCGGACAGTTTGCGGTAGCTTCTTCACAAGTGCGTACAGGCTCAGAGCAGGTGGCAGCTGGGGCACAGGCCTTGGCTCAGGGTTCTATGGAACAGGCCAGCACCATAGAGGAACTGTCAGCTACCATGGAGATGGTTTCCAAGCAGATTATGCTTACAGCTCAGGATGCCAGCACCAGCGACGAGAAAATGAATCTGGTCAGTCAGGACTTGCAGGAATGTAATGGCAGAATGCAAGAGATGGTCGCGGCTATGGGGGAAATCAGCGATACGTCTGGTCAAATCGGTCTGATTATTAAAACCATTGAAGACATTGCGTTCCAGACAAATATTTTAGCGTTGAATGCGGCGGTAGAAGCAGCTCGGGCAGGTGCAAATGGGAAAGGTTTTGCGGTAGTAGCCGACGAAGTTCGAAATTTAGCAGGAAAGAGTGCGGAAGCAGCCAAGAGCACTACCGCATTGATTGAAAAATCTATTACGGCTGTAGAAAAAGGCAGCTTTATTGCAGATGATACGGCATCTTCGCTGTTTAAGGCTGTAGCCGTGGCGGAGGAAGTTTCTGTTTTGGTTAAACGGATTTCTGTGTCAGCATCGGAGCAGGCTTCGGCAGCCGGCCAGATTAATGAAGGCATCGACCAGGTATCGGCAGTAGTACAGACCAATTCTGCTACCGCAGAGGAAAGTGCGGCTTCCAGCGAGGAATTGTTGGCGCAGGCTGATGGGCTGCAAGAGCGGGTAAATGGTTTTCTGCTGAAATAAGAACAGGGAACGACACGTTAAATAGAATAGTAACACGGAAAGGGAAGGCCCTCGGCACATTGTCTGCTGAGGGTTTTTTACCATCCAGAGAAAAAGTCTTTTTACACCTGATTTTTTCTTCTTCCCGAAGATTCACATGATCTGAATGGAGTAATTACAATTATTTTGGGGGACCCCTTTTTTTTCTTCTTGAATTTGGTATAATTCTATTAAGGAAGACAAAAAAGAACCGCTGCAAGGCAACGGTTCCTGTCTTGGTATCCCCGGTGGGAATCGAACCCACAATTAAGCTTTAGGAGAGCTTTGGTATATCCATTTACCTACGGAGACATATCAGATAACTTTCTAATACTAGCACATTTTATGGGTATTTTCAAGAGCCTTTTGCTGACCTTGAAATAAAGACCTGCACCTGCCTCTGAGTAGGTGGGTTATGGTCGCAAAATTCAAAATATTATGCTATACTATTGTCGTGAGAAAAAGCAAGTAGCAAGATTCATATAGAGGCAAATACATAAAGAGATGAAAAGTGCTGAGAAACAGGTGCGGAAAGGATGCAAAAAGATGAAGAAGAATGTACTGGTAATGACCGGAAGTCCACGAGACGGCGGAAACAGTGATTTACTGGCAGAAGCGTTTATAGAAGGCGCGGTATCGGCAGGCCACACCGTGACCAAGTGGAAAGCAGCAGAAAAGAATGTCGGCGGCTGTCACGCTTGTGATACCTGTTTCAGTACAACAAAAGCTTGCAGTTTTGATGATGACTTCAACGAGCTAGCGCCTCTTTTGAGTAAGGCAGATGCGCTGGTCCTGGTGACCCCGGTCTATTGGTTCAGCTATCCGGCCAAGTTGAAGGCCGCCATCGATAAAATGTATTCTTTCTACATGGGACAGCAGCCATTAAACGTTAAAGAGTCGGTACTGATTACTTGTGCGGAGATGGATGAGATGTATGTTTTTGATGGGCTGAAAGCAACTTATGATAATATCGTAAAGTTTTTACAGTGGGAGAATCGGGGCTATCTGCCGGTGCCGTCGGTGCAGAAGCCTGGAGATGTAATTTCTACGATGGCCCTGCACAAGGCCAGAGGCCTGGGCAGGGAGTTGTAGGAGCAGGTTATACGGATTGATTATTCAACCCGTAGTAGGCTAGCAGCAAGTCCACCATCTGCCCGTAGCTCTGGATTCCGTTGGCCTGAGCGTTAGCCTTCAAGTAGGTATCGTTAGCCGCGGCGGAGAGCCGGGAAGCACTCCCCTGGTACTGGTCCCAATATTGATTATTCTCAGTCAGATCAGCCAGGGCACGTTCCGGCAGCTGGAGAAGAAGTTGCTGGTATTCCTCCTGAGAGCTGTCCTCATACAGAGCGGCCAGCACATAGCTTAGAGCGTTCAGAGTTCCGCTATAGCGCAGCTCTGGCGAAGAAGAGCGGCTGCAAGCCAGGTAGGCAATGAAGCCGGCTTCGTCTTCTCGAATGTAGCCTTTTAAGTGGGCTAGTTCATGACAGATGGTGTAAGGCTTTATGTAGGCAAGCACGTCATTGTTATAGTTCGCCTCAATCGTATAAGGCGAAAACAGGCCGGTCAGGTTGAGCTGGGACATCCAGGAGGACATGAGTACAGGTTTTGGTTTTGGATAATAGCCGCTTAAAGTGGGGTATCTAAACCCTAGATTCTCCATTGCCAGGGTGGATTCCCTGTGGAGGGAATCGGTGTCCAGACTGGTGTCTGATAGTAGGGGAATGGTTTCTTGTAGGTCAGCGATAAGCAGACTGGATAGCTGTACCAGGTCCTGGTGGGCGGCTGGTGCAGGAAAAATACCGATGTCGCTGGCGATACCCTCTCGGGAATAGTTGAGGCCACAGGCCAGAGTCAGCATCAGTATGGCGGTACTAGCCAGACACAGGAGCAGGATCAGAGCCTTGGGCACAGCTCGCAGAATAGCCAGGGAGACGAAAGCATACAAACCGGCTTTTTTATTAATGGCTTGCAGCATATAGGCTGCAAAGGCAGTCAGCAGGAGAACAACTCCAGCAGTTAGAATGGAGACCAGCAAATATAAGTCCATTTCTAAGACAGAAAAAGGGAAGAGGGATAAAATTCGACCCAGACTGTTGGGAAAGAAGGGAAAGATGTGAGCTGCATACAGCTGACCTAGCTGAGGCCAGGTTCGGACAAGCAAAATCAACCCGGCACACAGGAGAGGTGTACCGAATCCGTAGAGCAGGGCATATGGATAAATTTTAAAAAAAGTCAGCAGTTTACGGCTCATAGCGGTTCCCTCCCTCCGTTTTTATACTAATGGTTCTATCATACGACAAAATTTATAACTGTTCGAGTAAATAATTAAATTGTAATCTTGTAATTTTTGACATGTTTTTAAACGTAAGGATGCTATACTGAAATATATGGGAGTTACTCAAACAATCATTCGCAGAAACTGTGCAGGACCAGCTTGTGCAGCAGAGTGGGAATATAGAAGTGACAGGAGGAAATAACTGAATGGGCCGTTTTTTTAGCATAAAGTATGACCGGTTGAGGCCATATGAGCCGGGGGAGCCGATACAACAGAAAAAAACCATTAAATTAAATACCAATGAAAGCCCTTATCCGGCCAGTCCCTTTGTCTACCGTTCCATTGATCAATTTGAAATCGACAATCTGAGACTATATTCAGATCCTAGTGCAGAGAAGCTTATAAAGGCCATTGCCAAAAATTTCAGCTTAGACGAAAGTCAAGTGGCGGTAGGCAATGGTTCAGACGAACTGCTGGCCTTGGTCTTCATGGCTTTTCAAAACCAAGAAGGAAGAGTCTATTTTCCTGAACTGACCTATGAGTTTTATAGCACCTGTGCAGAGGCTTTCTGCGGCAGTAAAATTGAGGTACCGCTGGGAGACGAACTGACTATTGATCCGGCGGATTACTGCGGACTAGATGGGACTATTGTGCTGGCGAATCCCAATACACCGACGGGCCTCGCGTTGACTAGAGCTCAGGTGGAGGCCATCCTTCGAGCGAACTCAGATAATCTGGTAGTAATCGATGAGGCGTACGGGGATTATGGTGCAGAGAGCTGTGTTCCGTTGATTGAGCAGTTCAGCAACCTGCTGGTTATTCAGACCTTCTCCAAATCAAGAAATCTGGCAGGAGCTCGCATCGGCTTTGCTATGGGCAGCCCAGAGCTTATCCAAGACATGAATCGGATTAAAAGAGCGTTCCATCCTCATAACATCAACAGGCTGTCGGTTATTGCAGGGACTGCGTCCATGAAAGATCAAGATTATTTTAAAAAATGTATAAACGATGTAAAGCGCACCAGAGAGGCCGTTGCCAAAGAGCTGAGAACCTTGGGCTTTACCGTTTTAGATTCCCAAGCAAACTTTCTGTTTGCCAGGTACCCTTCCTTGGGTGGAGGGGCTTACTGCCAAGCGTTGAAGGAGAAAAATATTCTCGTAAAACACAGCGACTCACCAAAAATTGTCGACTATGTCCGCATTACCATAGGCACTCCAGAGCAGATGGAACAACTGCTGAAAGCCACTAGGGACATCCTCGGCATTGAAGAACTGAGAGACAGTGAAAAGTAAAAGAGGAAGTCTTTAGAGGTAAGGAAATGTACATATCACTGAAAGAAATTTTGAAAAATAATATGTTTAAAGGAGCAACTGTTTTAGCTGGAGAACCAGGAACTGACCGGGAGGTCAAGCGGGTCATGGTATTTGATTACCCGGCTAACAGCGAAATCTTAGACCGGAACATCCTCACCAGCGGCGATTTTTTTATCACTGATCTGCATCAATTCAAGGAGGATGCTGAGGGGATTTACGATTACATTCATGCCCTAATCGATACCGGAAGCAGCGGGCTTTTAATTGTCACCGACGAGAACATCCGAGTGGTCACGGAGGACGTTTTAAAAATTTGCGATGACAGCAATTTCCCGTTGATTTTTATGAAGGAAGATCCTTCCTATGCTGGTATTATGGACACGATAAATCAGTATATTTCCATCGAGAACTTGAATGTAATCAACAACCTGAAGCTGGATAAAATCATGTATGGAAATATCTCTGAGGAGGAAAAACTGGACATTCTATACAGCATAAAGCCTGATGTACAGCAATATGTGCGGACCATCTATGTGGATGGTACCTTTCGTTCTGAAATGGATGAGTTGAAGACTCATGGGGCCTACTTAAATAATACTCAGGATATTTACCTGCGAAATAAAAGCTATAAAATATTTATCCTCAGTGCAGGCAAATTGAAACAGCTCCAGGAGCACTCGGATTGGACGGCAGAACAGCTTCGCAATGCTATTGACAAACCTAAGGTGGGATTTAGCCGAATCTACCCTAAAGAAGAAATCGGAATAGCACTAGAGGAAGGTCGGCGCTCCCTGGAAACAGCTAAGACCATGAACATTGATTTTCGAATATACAATCCCTTATCGGTTATGCAGTTGCTGGTGTCTCTAAAGGATACCAAGGAGGCTCAGGATTTCTATGAAGCCTATATCAATGCAGTAAAGGATAAGGTCTCTTCGGAAAATGCCCGGGAGGTGCTGCTGACCATGGAGACGTATGTGGCTAACGCGGGAGATTACAAAGCGACGGCCAAGGTCATGAACCAGCATGAGAACACCATTCGGTATCGAGTCAACAAAGTAAAATATGCGTTGGATATGGAGAATGACGACATTAAGTTTAAGGAAACCATTGCCCTAGCTGTAAAGCTGCGCATTCTCATGGATAAAGCCCTTGATTAGAGGTGTGAGGCGCCCCACGGAAGTGCCGCCAGCACCACATCTGGGGTTTTGTCCGGAAATAAGTCCTGCATAATTAGCAGAATCAAATTGTTATTATACAGTTCACCGGCCAGATGGGAAGCGTTCAGATTTTCTGTGAGCAGGGTCAAGGCTTCCGGGAAAAACAATGAAACGGTTGGAATCATCAGAGCTAACAGCACAAAAACATAAATGATGCCCTTGATGAAACCAAAGAGCATACCTGCCGTTCCATCCAGAAGACCGCTGATACCGTCATTGTGCTCTCTGGAAAAGAGCGAGATGATGGTATGAAGGACAACCTGAACGGCCAGTACCACAATCAGAAAACAGGCGATTGTAAAAAATAAATTAGATAAACCGGCTGAAATCGAGCCGGACAGGGTGTGGACCATGTTGGTCAGCGGTTCCTGTATAATAGTCGGCATACTTCCCTGCATCTCAGCAGGGGACATCGTGGTGCTGACTTTTTTATTGACATTTTCGTAAATGGAATCATAGCAATTGGTATGCTCCAAAATAAAGTCATTGAATTTTGGTGACAGAATGAAGGCTGCGCTGAGAGAAGCCAGCCATCCGGCCAGACGAACAAAGCTGCGCAGCAATCCGTGGTGGAATCCTCGCAGCATGCTGCCGATAACTACAGCGGCAATGATGGCATCAAGTATCATAAATGGATCTCCTTTCCCATATATATAGTATGGTACTAAAAATAACGGGGGAGGGCAATATGGAATATACAAAATATAACAAAGCCATGGTACTTCTTTCTGAGGAAAATCGCGATTTTGCGGCAAAGTCAGAACAGCCCATATATGGAAACTTGAGAATAGAGACAGGCAACGGCAAGGGCGCGATTTCTTTGAGCACCCAGAATCTGCGTTTTTTTGAGCGCAACCGCTACATTTACAAATTAATTTTATTTGGGGAGAAAAAGGAGCGGACGATTCATGCAGTAGTGGGATCACTGATTTTAAACCGATTTGGGACAGGAGAGAATTATTTTCGTTTTGAGCCAGGAAATGTAGATGGTCGGGGAGGCCAGCTGAGCGATTATTCTGTGGCTATTGTGGCAGCGGTGTCCATGAGGGACAACAAGGAACCACTGCATCCAGTGTTGAAAGGAAAGCTGGCTTTTGCCGGAAGCACTGTTATGGCAGCGGGTGCAGAGCGAGTAAATCGCAACGAGGAGGAATCCATGGAAGAGCAGGAAGAGTCGGAACAGAAGCGAGAGCGTCGTTTGGAACAGCCGCCAAAGGCAGGAAAAGATGTATTTGACGAAGCTCTGGAAGCAGGACCTTATGACACAGGGGATTTTGTAACTAAAAAAAGGGCTAACTATAACCAGTTTTACAATCAATATGTCAAGGAAGCCTGTGAGAAGACCGCTAAGACGGCGGAGCTTGCTGATCTGGTCTACCCATTCAGCAAGGACAAGACAGGTGCTCGGTGGCGGCGTGTTGCCAACGTGAAGCATTTGCCGTTGGTATCACCAGGCGCCATGTGGGGAGCTACGAAATACCGCCACTACATATTGGGGGAGGATGCCAATATGTACTACTTGGGTATACCGGGCCGCTTCATTCAAGAGGAGCAGCCGGAGGGGGGCCAGTCTGGCTTCGTCCTTTGGCAGCCTATCGCTGGAGCCGAAGGCTTGGAAGCTACCAAGGCAGACTGTTCCATGGAAAATCGTATGACAGCGTATGGCTACTGGATTACAGCCATAGATAAGGATACTGGAGATATCGTGGAGCCTATTCCGCTTGAAACCCGCAGCCCTAAGGGGAGAAGGGGATGATGCCTATGCCTGTCAGCTTCTGGCAGCGGTGGGGCCATCTCCCCAAAATAACTCATAAAAAATGACAGAGATTACTCTGTCATTTTTAATAAGCCTTTGCGGTCTACAATAGCGATACCCTTGCGGGATACGGTGATGTAGCCTTCTCCGGAAAGATATTTCAGGATTCTAGTGACTACCTCTCGGGCTGTGCCCAAGTGACCTGCAATTTGCTCATGAGTTAGGGCAATTGTATCACTCTGATCCAGGGCGGATTGTTCCAATAAAAACAATGCTAGTCGTTTATCCATTTTCATAAATAATACCTGTTCTACTATCCACATAACTTCGGAAAAGCGCATGGAAATAATATCGTTCATAAACTGTTCTACTCGAGGGCTTGTTTTGGCAATTTTATCATAGATAACAGGGCTGATGATAGCCAATTGTGTAGGAGTCTCTGCTGACACGTGGACATCAAAGGAAATATTCTTAAGCATGCAGGAGGCGGATAACATGCAGTTGTCCCCTTCTACTAGGCGAAACAAGGTTATTTCCTTGCCTTCGTCGGACAGCATAAAGGTCCGAAGGCGGCCGCTGATAACACCTAAGACTCCCGTACATTCTTGCCCGCCTCCATGGACGATGTCTCCCGGTTTAAAGGTGCGGAGCACCGTATTGGCAGATAGTTCTGCCTTGTGGGGAGGCGTAAGCTGCGCCCAAAAAGGATATAATTCAGAAAGCATTTTTTCATCAATCACACCGATCACCTCGAATATCTATTTGAATTTTCTGAAAACAGTGGTAAAATAAATATATTATAAAGTCTATAAATTTAGTATACCATACGCTTTAAAAAAGTGTGACTTTATCACTGAAACATTTTGTAAAAGCCGCTAAAATGACATTACTAATGAAAGATGGAGGATAAGTAAATGGATAGAAAGAAAGTTGTTATTATAGGCGGAGTTGCAGGGGGAGCTACCACTGCGGCAAGACTTAGAAGACTTGATAAAGATGCAGAAATCATTATCATGGAAAAAGGCGACTACATTTCTTATGCTAACTGTGGTCTCCCTTACTATATAGGTGACGTGATTAAGCAGCGGGAAGCTTTGCTGCTCCAGACGCCGGAAGCCATGAAGCAGCGATTTAACATAGAAGTGCGCACAGGCAACGAAGTCCTGTCTATTCAGCGACAAGAAAAGAAAGTGACTGTCAAGCGGGCAGCGGATGGCAGTCAGTACCAAGAAGACTACGACGTGCTGGTGCTTGCTACCGGATCTACGCCAATTGTTCCGCCAATCAAAGGCATTCAGGGAGAAGGGATTTTTACCCTGTGGAATATTCCGGACACCGACCGGATTAAAACTTACATCACAGAAAAGAAACCGAAGACGGCCGCGGTCATTGGCGGCGGATTTATCGGCTTAGAAATGGCCGAAAATCTTCGGCAGGTGGGCTGTCAGGTAGCCGTCATCGAAATGCAGGATCAGGTTATGACCCCGTTGGATTTTGAAATGGCGCAGCTGGTCCATGAGAATATGAAGCTGAACGGCGTGGAGTTGATTTTGTCTGATGGTGTTCAGACGTTTGAACAGGTTGCGCAGACCCCTGTGCCTACAAACCGGGTAACGCTGGCCAGTGGACGCCAGGTAGAAGCGGAGTTAGTGATTCTGTCCATCGGCATCAAGGCCAACAGTTCTTTGGCGAAGGAAGCTGGTTTAGAGTTGAATCAGCGAGGGGGTATTCTGGTCGATGACTATTTGAAGACCTCAGATGAATCTATCTATGCGGTAGGCGATGCCATTGAGGTAACGGAGTTCATCGAAAAGGGAAAAACCATGATTCCGCTGGCAGGTCCGGCGAACAAGCAGGCTCGCATTTGTGCTGGCAATATTGCAGCAGGCTTCGGCACAGTGAAAGGAAACCCAGAGACCTATGAGGGTACCCAAGGGACATCTGTAGCCAAGGTCTTCGATTTGACGGTAGCAGCCACAGGGCTTAACGAGAAAGCGCTGATTCGTATGGGGAAAAAGCCAGAGGTAGATTATTTTGTGGCAACGATCAGTCAAAAGTCTCACGCAGGCTACTATCCGGATGCAACGACCTTGACTATGAAGCTGTTGTTCGGACTGTCGGGTAAGATTTTCGGTGCTCAGATTGTGGGAGTGGATGGAGTGGATAAGCGGATTGACGTGATTGCTACTGCCATTCGGCTGGGGGCTACCGCTACAGACTTAAAGAAGCTGGAACTGGCTTATGCTCCACCGTACTCCTCCGCCAAGGATCCGGTGAACATGTTAGGCTTTGTCAGTGAGAATATCTTAAACGGATTGGTGCGATTCGTGCCTTGGAATGGGCTGGAAAAGCGGGAAGAGCTGGCAGAACAAGCTGGGGTGCCAGCTGTGACGGTGCTGGATGTGCGGGAAAGCTTTGAGCGGATGGCTTTTGCTCCGACAGATTCAGTTCATATTCCATTTGGACAGTTGAAAGAACGGTTGGGTGAGTTGGACCAGAATCAATTGATAGTGACTTTTTGTGCAATTGGTGTTCGGGCCTATAACGCGGCTCGGATTTTAATGAATGCTGGGTTTAAGCATGTTGCCGTGTATCCGGGAGGTGCGGGATTCTATCGGTCAGTCTTTCACGATACCTTATGTGGAAAGGAGGACGGGTCCTGCGGGACCCCCTTTCCCTCGGGGGGCGGGACGGTAACGGATAGCGGTGATGTGCAGAAAGCAACTTCGTTGGGCTTAGAAAACCTGGTTATCACTAAAAATGTGGATTGCAGCGGTCTCCAGTGTCCGGGACCTATTATGAAAGTGTACAATGCAGTCAACGAAATAGAGGAAGGGGACCTTATCAAGGTTTCTGCTACGGATATGGGCTTTGCCGCTGACATTGAGTCCTGGTGTAAGCGCACAGGCAATACCTTGGTAAAGAGAGAACGAGAGGGCAAGCAGAATGTGGTGTACCTCCAAAAAGGAGCAGCTCAGAGCGGTGGTATAGGAGAAGGGGAAACCAAAGTGGCAGAGTTGCCTCAGGGAAAGACCATGGTGGTATTCAGCGGGGATTTAGATAAAGTGCTGGCTTCTTTCATTATCGCTAATGGGGCCGCAGCCATGGGCCGTCCGGTAACCATGTTCTTTACCTTCTGGGGATTAAACGCCTTGCGGAAGCAGCAGAAACAGACGATACAAAAGCCGTTTATTGAAGGTATGTTTGGACGGATGATGCCAAGGGGCGTATCTAAATTAAAACTATCCAATATGAATATGGGCGGTATGGGCACCAAAATGATGAAGAAGGTTATGAATGACAAGAATGTGGATTCGCTGGAGGCCTTAATGAAGAAGGCCATGGAGAATGGTGTTAAACTGGTAGCCTGCACCATGTCTATGGACGTGATGGGTATTCGCAAAGAGGAGCTGATCGACGGTGTGGGGCTGGGCGGTGTAGCGGCCTACTTGGGGGATGCAGAGCAAGCCAATGTAAATTTATTTATCTGAGATAAAAGATATAGAAAAGCTAAGCGCAGGAAAAAAGGTGCGCTTAGCTTTTTTGATTCTTAATGTTTAATTGCAGCGAATGGCTAAGTTATTTTCGGGTTTCTGATAGACAATTTTTCCCCCGACCATGGTGAGCTCTGGAAGGATATCTTTAATGTCCATGGGGTCAATAGTAAAAATATCCTTATCCAGGATGACCATATCTGCATAATAGCCTTCTTTGATTCGGCCTTTTTTATCTTCCATGAATTCCGCATAAGCGCTGCCCGTAGTATAGGCATCGATGGCGGTATAGATGTCTACGCACTCCTGGGGATAAAAGCCTTCCGGCGGATTGCCTTGAAAATCCTTTCGGGTAACTGCACTGTAAAGGTTGGGAAACGGATTGCAGGATTCCACAGGACAGTCTGTTCCGTAGGAAATGAGACCGCCTAAATCATGAAGGGTTTTAAAGGCATAGGAGGTGGAAGAAAGTTCTTTACCGCAGCGGTCTTCTACGATGTGCATATCATAATCCAGAAAAACGGGCTGATACAGGACCAGGATTCCTAAGCGAGCAATTCGCTCTAGCAAGGACCTATCGGTAATCTGACAGTGTACGAGAGCGTGGCGAAGCTTATTCTTTCCGTCGATAAAGGCTTTTTCATAGCAGTCGATGGTCTGTTCGATGGCAGCATCGCCGATGACATGCGTGATGACCTGCAAGTTGTTTTCCGCGGCTAGTTGGCAATATTGCTCCATTTCTTCTTTGGTAACCCATTCCAATCCGAAGTTGCCGGAATCATCGGCGTATTCTTGCCGCATGAAAGCCGTCCTAGCCCCCAGGCTGCCATCCTTAAAGAGCTTTAAGGGACCGAGGGTCAGCCAGGAGTCCTCTGGATAGCTTCCCCGAGCATATTCGCCAGTTTCTAGGTATTCTTTGAAATCGGCCACCCGGTTAAAGCACACTTGATGACGGTAGCGAAGAAGGGCTTTGTCTTCATCAAATATCTGATGGAACATAGAAAAGTAAGCGGTTGCATCTAGCACGGTGCTGCCAATATCGTTACTTTGTATACTGGTAAGACCATGAGCAACAGCATATTCCATGGTGCGAATGAACAATTGAGCCCTTTCGGCTGGAGAAAACTCTGGAATAATCTCTTTAACAAAATTACAGGCGTTTTCTGTAAAGATCCCATTGGGGTACCCGTCTGAACCCAGCTCAAAGGTGCCTCCCGGCCACTGAGGAGACTTTCCGTCGATACCGACTGTCTCAATAGCCTTTGTATTGGTAGAGATGATATGACCGCAGATCCGTTCCAACACAATAGGAATGTCCGTGGAAATCTTGTCTAAATCAAACCGGTTGGGATTTCTCTTTTCATCCGTGAAAAGATCTTGATTCCAGCCGATCGCGTGAAGGCCGTGTTGAATATTTTTCGGGTTTTCGGCTATAAACGTTTTACATCGGTCAATTATATCGCCGATGGAGGTGCAGTCCATGAGGGATACTTGGGCCATAGAATCTGCAAAGAGAAGAATGTGCAGATGAGAATCGTTTAAGCCTGGAATAACTGTTTTTCCTTTGCAGTCGATGAATTGGCAAGAATCATCTGCCAGAGCTAGAATTTTCTCATTGCTGCCAACCTTGCCAATCAAGCCATTCTCGATAAAAACAGCTTCTGCAAATTTTTCTCTTTCAAGATAGACTTTGCCGTTATGTAATATAGTGCTCATGTGTTAAGACCCCTCTCTTACATTTGTAACGTAATTAGATTTTCTCCATTGCCGGTCGAAGTATAGATTGAATATGTAAAATTATAAACTAAAAATGGTATCGATAAAATCTTATTCCCTTGAATTTTTAATAAAAGTAGTTAAAAACAAAAGATATGTGTCCTAAAGTTTATTTATACAGACCTTTTATCTAAGTGGACCAATAAGGCGAAAACCAGACTAGTAAAAGGCGACGATAAAAGGCTTTCAGGAATTGTTTTTTTCTTGAATAATACAGGCAATTGTGATAACATTGTAAGGTATATGAGAAATTTCATGATAGACGCGCTGGATGAAGCGAGAAAAGCTTATAGCTGCGGGGAAATCCCCATTGGTGCAGTGGTGGAGAAAGATGGACAGATTATCGGTCGAGGTTATAACCAGACAGAGACCTTGAGAGATCCTACGGCTCACGCAGAGATGATTGCCATACGGGAGGCAGCGAAGACTTTAGGCGGCTGGCGGCTGGCGGGCTGTGAACTGTACGTAACCTGTGAGCCTTGTGCCATGTGTGCAGGAGCCATGGTTTGGTCCCGGATTCATAAGGTGCATATTGGTACCATGGACCCTAAAGGAGGCGCTTGTGGGTCTGTATTTAACATTATTCAGGAAGAAAAATTAAATCATTTTGTAGAAATAGAAACCGGTCTGATGGAAGCGGAATGCGCCAGTCTTTTGAAATCTTTTTTCAGGGATTTGCGCCAAAGAGGTTCTCGGTGGAAGAAACAGAAAGAATCAGAACTTACGAAATAGAAAGTAGAGGAACGCACATGAAAAGATCCATTGGTGCAATAGCGGCACTGGTATTGTTAATGGTTATGATGACCACATCTTTTGGTTTTGCAGGAACTTTAAAGCTGGAGGATTCTTATCCTAGAGATGGGGATAAAGGCATGCAGGTGGAAAATTCCGGTGTCAAGTTGTACTTCAATCAAAAGATGATTGCTAAGAACAATATAGAGGAAAATTTGGAAAGCTTTAAGCTGACCGATGCCAAAGGCAAGGCCCTGCCTATCCGCGTGCTTTACAGCCCAAAGGAAGAGGGACTGGTTCTTGTTCTGGTAGATAATCAAACCCTACTTTCAGACAGTACCTATAAGCTGTCTATCTCCAAGGATGTGATGGCGGCCTCTGGTGATACTTTAGCCAAGAATCAGTCCATCACTTTTAACACGGTAGATACCAGCTCCGCTATGAAGGCTAACATGGCCATGATGGGTATCATGGTGGTGGGTGTAGTCTTTATGTCCAGCAGAGCGGCTAAGAAGCAAATGGAAAAGGATAAAGAAGAAGCGGGCGTAGAAGAGAAAGTCAATCCATATAAAGTAGCTAAGGAAACGGGAAAGTCCGTAGAAGAAGTTGTTGCTTTGGATCAGAAGGATAAAGAGAAGCAGCGGCGAAAGCAAGCGAAAAAGCTAGCCAAGGAAGCCGAAGAATGGACCGATGAAGATGAAGACGCTGTCTTAAATGACAACAAGCGGGTGAAAGGTCCTCGTCCAATTGCTGCGGGAGGTAGTGCATACCTCACCGGCAGAAAGGCGGCGGCAGAGGAGAGGGCTAGAAAGCAAGCTCAAGCAGGAACGACTCGTCCGAAAAATAAAGGCAAGAAAAAGAAATAAGCGGAAATTTTTCAGCTCACTTTATGCTAGGCCATAAGGTGAGCTGTTTTGATAAGCGGGGAGATGAGATGAAGGAGATCAGCGTAAAATCTTATGCGAAGATCAACCTGTCCTTGGACGTGTTGGGCATCCTGCCCAGCGGGTATCATCAGGTAGAAATGATTATGCAGCAACTGGACCTGCACGATGTGGTGACAGTAAGGTGGACGGAGAATCCGGAATTGCCAGGAGTGGAAATTCGAGTGGAATCTAATCGGGCAGACTTGCCGGTGAGCTCGGAAAACCTGGCCTATAAGGCGGCAGAGCGGATGGCTCAAGAATTAGGTAAAAGAGGAACGGTCTACATATTTTTACAAAAGAATATTCCGGTAGCTGCGGGGTTAGCGGGAGGAAGCGGTAATGGTGCTGCGGTCCTCCACAGTTTGAATGCGCTGTGGGAGGCGGGGTTATCAGTGAAAGAGCTTTGCCGTATAGGGCTTTCGTTGGGAGCCGACGTGCCTTTTTGCATCATGGGTCAAGCTAAGGGAAATCCGCAGCTGGGAGACGCCATCAGTGGAGACCCGCTGGCCTGTACCTGCGCCTATGCAGAAGGCATTGGTGAAAGGCTAACGCCGCTGCCGGCCCTGCCTGCTTACGTGTTGCTGAGTAAGCCCCCTTTGGGTGTGTCTACGGCAGAAGTATACCGGGGCATTGATGAAGAATTAGGGTTGGAAAAGCCTGAGGATGGAGAAAAACTCCTTGTATTACAACGACATATGGACACAAAAGCGCTTATAGAGGGCATAAAGTCTCATAATTATGAAAAAATAATCGAGATTATGGCAAATCTGCTTGAATTATTCACCATAAAGCAGTATCCTATCATTATGTATACAAAAGACAAGATTGTCGAAAGGGGCAATGCCGCTAAAGTGCTTATGAGCGGAAGTGGTCCCACCGTATTTGCCCTTTATTTTGAAGAAGATAAAATGAATCAGGATTATGAAGCTTTATGTGACGTGAATGAGGAGACGTATGCAACGAAAACATTGAGATAAAATAAGAAGATGATGAGGTGAAATATGCTAAACTTTGATATTCAAAACCATAGACCGTTGAGGGAAATTGTCTATGAGGAATTGAAACTACAGATCTTGACAGGAAAGATTGCTCCTGGCACGAGAATGATGGAGGTAGAACTGGCAGAGGATATGGGCGTGAGCCGGACTCCCATCCGCGAGGCGATTCGTAAGCTGGAGAAAGAAGGCCTGGTCATCATAGAGCCCCGCAGAGGTGCCTACGCATCCCAAATTTCTACAGAGGATATGGTGGAGATTTTAGAGGTACGGCAGAATATGGAGGGGCTGGCTGCTTTTATCGCTGCCAGCAAGATGAAACCGGAGCAGCTGAAATGTATTGAGCAAGCAGAGGAAGAATATAATCGAGCGGTAGAGACGGGTAGTACGGCGGATATGATCTACTACGATTCTCAGTTTCACAAACTAATCGTGGAAGCCAGCAACAACAAGACGCTGTTGCAGCTTATCGAGCCACTGCAAGAAATGGCACTGCGCTTTCGTTACTTATATTATGACGATTTTAAGCGGGCGGAAAACATGCCCCATGAGCACCAAGTTATCATTGACGCCATTGCGCAAGGCAATGCCGAGGCCGCCAAGGAGGCAGCTGATACCCACATAAAGAAATTGAAAGAGCTGGTTATGACCGAAGGCGTCTAGCTTGCCGTGTAAATTTAAAAACAAAAAAGCGGTACTTTTGAGAGAAAATACATCTCAAAGGTACCGCTTTATAATTTTTTGTAGTTGAATCATTGATTATGTAATGGGATGCATCCGCCGCATTTCATCCAAGATGGTCTGGAAGATGTCGTCACTCATGACGGTTACAAAATTAGTTGTTAAAAAATCTTTTATTTCTAAGGTAAAAGTGATCGTCATAACGGAATGAAACCGACCATACATGAATTCCTTGTAGGAGTTGGTATCCAGTACTTCACCGAGCTTCGGCGTAGAGATATCAATTTCTTTATTAAGAAACGTGGCCAAAGCCGTAGAAGAGGAGCCCATCATCTGGTTCATCAATTCACAGATAGCGCTCTTGGAAAGTTCATCGATTTCGGTAATCTCCATAGAAGTCATTTGGGATACCATCCGCAAAATATCATCCCGTTTCAGTAACAGGGAATTGGTTCCCTTCAATCCCTTTACGTAGTCCACGCTGATACCGTAAGCTGGCTCCAGGTAAGTGATATCCAGCTCTTTTGGGGAGACAATGTCTATCTTGGGAATGGAGATGTTGACTGTCTTGTTCAGTATGATGGATAAGGCTGTTGCTGAAGAGCCAATGCCAATATTAAAAAGCTCACCAATAGCATCTATTTCTTTTTTTGTTACATCCATGTCGCACACTCCTTGTATATGACGCACTGACTACTAAAATAAAGAATTAATGCATTTAGAGTACCACAAAAGCTGTAGGGATTCAATTGTTTTTGGAGATTGGCAGACAGGTTTTCCTATAGTCTGGATTCAGAAGGAAACCCGACCGCAGATGGTCGACAAGGGGGTAACCTCCAGGCAGATTTGCCAGAAACAAGTTGTAATACAAAGAGAGGACTAGGAATAAACTGTATTGTGTTCAAGTATGCAGATGCGGACAACGCCGCAGAATACGCGTTGCAAATCTAACGTATAAGGGGGAATCAATCATGACCTATGATAAGAATATACCTGATTTTGCACTTCAGCCGGCAAGGGAGCCTGAGGAACCGGATGTTTTCGATCCATCACCTTACGACCGGCTGTTGAACCTGCACAATCAGGAGAAGAGTGTAGGAGACTTGCCAGACGAAGCAGAAGGAACAGAGGAATACAGCTTCTTTCCATTCAACAAGGCAGAAGAGGACCAAGCAGAGAACGACCTGGCCGGCACAGGATTTCCAGGCCGGGATTTTCAGGGCGGAAGTTTTGCTGCATCGGAAACGGATGCTCCAGCAGGGACCTCTGGTGAAGAGGCCGTATTTGGGAAGCCGGAAGGGGACAGCCAGAAACGTCGGCAGGATTTAAAAAGAGTTTTGGAAAGCCGGAGCACTGGCACGAGAACTCTGCCAGAGGATGTTTGGGCTCAGTTGGAAGCTCAGCTTGTGCAAGAACTGATGCCTCAGGCCAAGCCACCGACAGACCTGCAAGCTATAGAAAATACGGAAGCTGATTTGCTGACAGCCGCTTGGGCGCCAGAAGAGCTGCCTGACCTTGACGCGGAGTCTGTTCTGGCAGAAGTCCGGACAGAAGCAGCTGAATCGGAGGTTGAGCTGGAGTCCGAAGCCGTTTCCGCAGGAGCAAAGCTGGAAGCTGAAGCGGAAATAAACAAAGAAGAAACTGCATCGGAACCAGAAGCGGTTATAGCGGTCAATGAAGCAGAAGTGGAAGCAGATGCGGAGACCGTCTTGGCCGTCGACCAGCCAGAAGCAGAGGCAGAGCCGGAGACGGTTGCTGTCATCGGACAGCCGGCACCTGAATCAGAGCAGGTGCTGGAAACCTGGGCCCCCGCAACGGAAGCGGAAGAGGTGCAGGAAGAAAGTTCGGAACAATCTGTAGAAGCGTGGGTACCGGAAGAAAGGCACCAAGATTCACATCGAAGCCGGCAGGGAACTCAGGAAAAGTCGGCTGTGACAGCACCTGCCGCAGGAGCAAACAGCGAAGCGGCTCTCATTGTGCCAACGGCAGGCTCGCTGCTGACCAACGAATTAAAGATGACCGATATCCGGGAAAAGCCGGAGACCCGTGTCTATATAGAAGAAGATATCTTGGTGCCAGATACCAAGGAGGACTTGGCTTCCATCCTTTCCATGACCGGAAAAGCCAGCCTCAGCGACTCGGAAATCCGGGTAGGACAGCTGAGTCAGGATTCGGTTAAGATTAACGGAGAGGTTGAGCTGCATACCCTGTACATTCCTGAAAATTACACTGGGGAGCACCATATCATCAATATCCAGTCTCGACTGCCTTTTAAAACCGAGTGGCCGGTGGCAGCGGAGCCTCTTTCCAGGCTGGCTATTCAACCGACGATTGAGAGCGTAGACTATACGGTAATCAATGAACGAAAATTCCGGGCAAAGTTAACAGTTCGGCTGACCATGCGAGAATATGCCAATGTAGAGATGCAAGTATTCCAAGGCATAAGAGGAGAAAAACTCCAGCTGCTAAAGGAAAAGATCCAGATGACTCACGTGTCAGAGCGAAAAACAGATGTCATGGAGATCAACGAAACCTTGGCACTAAAAGATTCCCAGCCTAAGCCAGAACGGATTTTAAAATATGACATTGATATCGTGGAGAATCACAAACAGGTTACGGAGGATAAGGCGGTAGTCAATGCCACCATCTATTGCAACGTGTTGTATCTAGGCAGTGTCAGCGATACGGATGGGGAGGCCGGAGAGGGCGCTACTGTGACGAGGCTGTCGCCACAGCTGTTCCAGGGAAAGACAGAGTTTACCCAGTTTATTCCTATTGCAAATCCGGCAGAGGGCAGCAAGATTTCTTTCCATTACAATAGCTTGAATGTACACATCAAAGAGCCGTCGGAAGACGATGGGCCGGAAAATGCTTTTTCTCTGGATGGTCGAGTAGAAACTACCATTGAAATTTACAAGAATCTGGAGCGGGAGATCGTCACCGACATATACCACCGGACCAGAGACGTGGTTTGCGACAAGGTAGAACTGGAAGCCATGTCCTTGGGCGGCAGCGGAGTAACCGAAGCGGCAGTCCGGGAGATTATCAATGTGCCAGAAAAATATGGGGAAGTTAAGCGGGTTATTTATATCTACGGAGATATTCAAAATAGCCGGAGCTTTTTAGAACAGAACAAAAATATTGTTGAAGGCACTATTGCTATTACGCTGCTCTGTCTGCCGGAGGATGAGAGTAAGGCTGCATTCCGTCTGAATAAAGAACTGAATTTCCGCGGATCGATGGAGATTCCTATGGGTCGGGGCGACACCAAGGCGAACAGCGAAATTGCTATCAAGGAACTGTGGTTTGACCGCATTAATGCCAAACAGATTGAGGTTAACGCCAACTTGTTTATTTCTTCCTCTGTATACGGGCAGGATAAGTATCAGGTCATTCAAAATGTCTGCTTTGTGGAAGCGAAAGAAGACGGCGGTGTAAAGCCGGGCATGGTGGTATATATCACTAAAAATGATGATACGCTGTGGAATATTGCAAAGAAATACCGGACTACAATGGAGATGATTACGGAGATTAACGATCTGTCTGGAGAGCAGACTCTGCCGGAGGGCATGAAACTGTTAATTGTGAAATAAAAAAAGGGTGATATTTTCTACATAATAAAAGAGATGTTGGGCAAAAGATGAATAAAAAGCCTCCTGTTGGCCATACTTCCAAATAAGGGAGTGAGCGGACAGGAGGTTTTTATGAAATTTGATAAACGACAAATGCAGGCCATGTTATTTATTTTGATTTGCATGATTGCATATACAGGATGGTATACTCAAAACGCAGAAAAGCAGAAGGTTCATACAGGAATCATACGCTTTCACGTGCTGGCCAATAGCAATTCACCGGCAGACCAGCAGTTAAAACTGAAGGTTCGGGATGGCGTATTGGAGGCGGTGAACCAGGAACTGGTTCGGGAGACCATGGAAAAGTATGATTCCTTAGAGGATGTCAATCCGGGGAATCAAGAGCTGCCAGCAGTACAGCCTTCCGAGGCGGGACAGAGCAATGTGGAAGGGGAGCTCGCCAAGGAGACTATGGCTGTAGTAGATAGCAGAAATAGTGCACAAGTATCCTTGGGGGTGCAGGAGTCCCGAACTTATCTAGCCACACATCTCGACTTTATTGAAGAGGTGGCCGAACAGATTATCCAGGAAAATGGTTATGGATATCAGGTTAATGCAGAGCTGGGAGTTAGGTGGATACCAGAGAAAACATATGGTGACATGACTTTCCCCGCAGGGAATTATGAGGCCTTAAACATTACTATCGGTTCGGGAGAGGGAAATAACTGGTGGTGTGTACTCTTTCCTCCCCTATGTCTAATTGATGGTTCCGATGACCCCGATCAGTTGAATGCTTTTGAAACGACAAGTTCTGCAGCAGTGGGAATGACGGAAGATCTGCTGAAGCTGCGAAAGTCTAACAAGGAAAGCGTTTCCACGCAAGCAGCTATTAAATTGAAGTTTAAGACCTTAGAGCTGTTGGAGCAAAAGGGCGAATAATTTATAAAATAAAAGTGACTAAATATAAAGAACGAGCAGGGGCTGATTGATTCAGCTTTCGCTCGTTCTTTTGGTGTTGAAGATTTATATGAAAATCCAAAGGATTAGCTGCTGGTCTTCTCCCCTAAGGTCAGGGTGAGTTTTTTCATCTCGTTGTCGTTGTTGCGGACAATGGTGATTTGCACCTTGTCGCCCACTTCATAGCCGTCAAAAGCACTGGTCAGATCGGAAGCTGCGCTGATTTTCTTGTCTCCTACGTAGTAAATCATGTCACCACTTTTAAAGCCGGCTGCTTTAGCGAAGTCGCTGTCCACACTTTTCACATAGATGCCCAGACTGGTGGCCCCATAGAATACGGCGTTGCGCATAGAAGTCAGATCAATGAAGGTCATGCCCGTATCAATACGGCCGCGCACATAGCCATAGTCGGCCAGTTCTTGTGCAATCTTCTTTACTTCGTTAACCGGAATGGCAAAGCCTAGCCCCTCCACGTCAGAACCGGAGGATTTGGCAACGATGACGCCTACCAGCTCGCCGTTCTGATTAAACATACCGCCGCCGGAGTTGCCCGGATTGATAGAAGCATCGGTTTGAAGAAGAGTCATATTTTTACCGTCAATGGTAATGGAGCGGTCTAACGCACTGACGATACCGGCTGTTACTGTACCGCCCAAGCTGCCTAATGGGTTGCCGATGACTACGGTTAAATCTCCCACTTCCAAGGCACTGCTGTCTCCATAAACAACGGGGGTCAACCCGCTGGCATCAATTTTTAAAACGGCAATATCGGTTTCATCATCTGTCCCAATTAAGGTTGCGGTATAGGACTTGCTGTTTTTTAGTGTGACAGTAATCTTGTTGGAATTTTCAATGACGTGATTGTTGGTGACAATGTAGCCGTCAGAGGAAACGATAACGCCACTGCCGGCACCTTCTGTAACGTATTGCTGCATCCAGGAGTCTGTCACCATAGCTTCTGTCTTAATCTCTACCACCGAGTTGGCGTTTAGTGCGGCGATCTCCTTGATGGTCAGATTGCTGTCAGTAGACTGCTCTAAGGTCGTGCCGGTCTTGGAAACACTCAGTTGCTGAGAAGCTTGGGACCGAGTGCCGAAGCTGCTGCTTTCACTGGACAGACTGTTGGCCAGCAGGGCCCCGCCAAAGCCAAATGCGGCAGATGTCAGTAAGCATAAAACCACCACCAGGGCAATTCCCATTCGAGATTTTTTAAAGTGAAACTTGCGTTTATGTGGCGAGCCGTGATTTGTCTCTGAGCCTGCCCCAGAAGATTCCTCTATGATGACAAAGTTCACGTCTTGTATCGGTTCGCGATTGTTATTCTCCCCTGAATAATAATGGTTAAAATGATTCATAAACAAATCCCCTCCTATTTCTGTATTAGATTTCTCCGGTGGGATTTGAGCTCACACCGAAGGTATAAGCATATATTACTGCTCTATTGTGAACTTTTGGTGAAAAAAAGATGTTTATGTGGTAAAATATATTGTTAATAGTGTAGAATGACCTATAAAGCTGCAAATTATGCAGGATACGGGAGATTGTGTAATGAGAGACAAGTATAATCGTTGGCAGAAGTTCCTGGAGGAACAGACTGTGCGAATTGACAGCTCAGAGGAGCTTGGGGAGATAAATCGTCAGCTGCTGGAAGAGCTGAAAGCCTGCGATAGGATGGAAAACGCAGAAGAAGAGATTTACGAGCGATTTTATAAAGAAGTGGAGTTTGGTACAGGAGGGCTTCGGGGAATCTTGGGAGCTGGAACAAACCGGCTAAATCTTTATACCGTGGCTAAGGCTACTCAGGGAATTGCCAATTATATAAAGGCTGGAGAATATTTAGTGGATTCGCCGCTGAATAAGAAGAAAAGCGGTAAGAACCCAGCGGTGGCTATTGCTTACGACAGCCGCATCTATTCCGCAGTCTTTGCAAAAATCGCCGCAGAAGTGTTGATGGCTAATGATATCAATGTTTATTTATATGAGGAATTGATGCCTACACCGGCACTCTCTTTTGCTGTACGGCACTTTGACTGCGCTATGGGCATTATGATTACCGCTAGCCATAATCCGGCTAAATATAATGGCTATAAGGTATATGACAATTCAGGGTGCCAGGTGACTCTGGCCGCGGCGGAAAAGCTTTTTACTTATATAGATCAACTGGATATTTTTGAGGATATTAAAGCTGCGGGTGGTCGTGGTATACTGAAAGGACTGGGAGAAGAGACGGTTGAGGCGTATCTGGATGCGGTTCAGTCTGAACGGGCCTTGCAGTCAGAAGTGGATCAAAAGGCTTTGCAGGCGCTCTCTGTGGTGTATACACCTCTGAATGGAGCGGGCAATAAGCCGGTACGGCAGATGTTGGACCGGTTGGGGGTAGGAAAGGTGGCCGTAGTTAGGGAGCAGGAGCTGCCAGACGGCCGTTTTCCTACTTGCCCGTATCCAAATCCAGAAAAGAAGGAGGCTTTAGCCTTAGGCTTGGCTTTATGCACCGAACTGGCTATGGAGGCCGAAGCTGCTGGACGGGGAGAGGATGCTCCGGACTTGCTGCTGGCCACGGATCCCGACTGCGACCGAATTGGCTTAGCTGCCAGACGACCAGTAGACGGAAAACTGGCATCCTATCAGCTGTTGACCGGTAATGAAGTGGGCGTTTTGCTTTTGGATTTTCTGATTGATACCAAGGTGAAGAGCGGCAAGAAAAAAAATCCGATTTTTGTCACGACCATCGTCTCTACCAGGATGGCTGGTGTCTTAGCAACTTGCCGGGGCGTGCAGCAGCATCTGACCTTGACGGGTTTTAAATTTATCGGTGAGCAGATTGGATTATTGGAGAATCAGGGGCGTGAGCAGGAGTTTTTGTTCGGATTTGAAGAAAGCTACGGCTATCTCTCCGGGGCCTATGTGCGAGATAAGGACGCGGTCAACGGAGCCATGCTCATCTGCGAGATGGCGGCTTACTACAAGGCTAGAGGCGTAACCCTGATAGAACGATTAGAGGAGCTATATCAGGAATATGGCTATTTCCGGGATCAACTGATTGATTTTACCTTTGAAGGGGTAAAAGGTATGGAGACCATGGCTAATCTTATGGAGACATTCCGCAGTAGACTGCCCGAATCTTTTATTGGTCAGACGGTGGTGGAAGTGGCAGATTACCAAAAACAGCAGCGGACGGTTCTAGGAGGGGCAACTGGCTCGCCGATGACGACCGATACAGGGCTGCCTGCTTCTGACGTAATTCAGGTACTTTTATCAAAGGGCTGTTCCTTTACAGTGCGGCCTTCGGGAACGGAACCAAAGCTGAAAATTTATTTATCGGCTAAAGGAACGACGGCTCAGGAGTCAGAAGAAATAATTGAGGCGTTAGGGAAAGAATTGACAGACATCGTTCATAGCAGATAGACGATGGTCTGGGCGTAGAAAGCGGTTTGAGGTTTGTGGAATCAAGGCAGGCGCTATCCAGTCGTTTTTGGGTTATCGCTAAATAGGAAATAAAATTGTTAAACATAAATAGACGATATGGAATCCTATCTATACGGGTGTTGGCTGGCATGATATTGTGATGGGTTTCGTCGGCTATGTTGCATATATAAAGAAAAGGAGAAATTTTATAAATGGGAAAAGCATTAATTGCTATAGATAAAAGTAAAATGTATAGAGTCTATCTGACTATCAGTACAGATATGGTAGAGGAGGCTAGACAGGTACACGGAACTACACCGCTGGCGACGGCTGGATTAGGCCGGGTATTGACTGGAGCTGGTCTTATGGGCATCATGTTAAAAGGTCAGCGGGATCGGCTGACCCTGAGCTTTACAGGAGACGGGCCGGCTAAGCAAATTTTGGCTACAGCTGATGCTGCGGGCAATGTAAAGGGTTATATCACTAATCCAGATGTGGAACTTCCGCTGACTCAGGCAGGCAAGCTGGATGTAGGAGGCTCCCTTGGTATAGGTGATTTGAAGGTCATTAAGGATTTAGGCTTGAAGGAACCTTATATGGGCAGTATTGCTTTGGTTTCAGGAGAGATTGCAGACGACCTGACTGCTTATTTCTTTATTTCCGAGCAGCAGAATTCCTCGGTAGCCTTGGGCGTTAAAGTTGCCCGAGACCAGTCCGTTCTTTGCTCAGGGGGCATGATTATTCAGATGCTTCCTGGATTTGAAGAGGAGGCGGTGGATGCCCTGGAAACGTTGCTGGATCAGATGAAGCCGCTGACTACGCTGATTGAGGAAGTTCTTTTACAATCTGCGGGCAAGACGGAAGAAGGATTACTGGAAGCGCTGTTGAGTCACATCTTCCAGGGAATACCGGAACAGTATAAGCCAGAGCCGTTGGAGTTCCGAGAAATCAAGTGGCAGTGCGATTGCAGCCAGGAACGGCTGGAGCAAGCGCTTATGACCATCGGCCGTAAAGATATGACAGAGATCATTGAGGAAGACGGTCAGGCAGAACTGGTTTGCCAGTTCTGTGAAAAAAAATATTTCTTTGACAAGGAACACTTGGAAGACATACTTTCAAGAATGTAGGGGGCATAATAAAATGATTAAAATAGGCGTTATATTTGGCGGCCGTTCCGGGGAGCATGAGATTTCCCTTATGTCTGCGGCATCGGTAATCAATGCGCTGGATAAACTGAAGTTTATACCGGTTTTTTTCGGCATCACCAAGGAAGGTCGCTGGAAGCACTTTGAAGGGACGGTTTCGGAGATTGAAAGCGGCCAGTGGGAGCGGACGGCGGTGGACTTCAATCCGGGTAGGCTGAAAGAACTGGTAGACTTTGCACTGCCTATCCTTCACGGCCCTTACGGGGAGGATGGGACCATCCAGGGTATGTTTGAAATGCTGGATATCCCCTATGCAGGTTGCGGTGTGCTGGCCTCGGCAGTAGCCATGGATAAGGCGGTGGCTAAAGATATTTTCGCCAAAGCGGATCTTCCTATCTGCAAACACGCCTTAGTCTACCGGGAAGACTTTTCTGATGAAGCCGGCAAGACAGACGAGAAGCTGATAACGGTTGTAGCAGAGCGCATTGAGGCACAGGTGCCCTATCCGCTGTTTGTAAAGCCTGCTAATATGGGCTCCAGCGTGGGCATTACCAAGGCGAAGGACGGAGATGGTCTGCAAAAAGCCTTGATGGAAGCTGGAAAATATGATAGACGTATTGTTATTGAGGAAGGTATCGACTGCCGGGAGTTGGAGACGGGAGTCATTGGAAATCATCAGCCTTTAGCGGCCGAAGTGGGAGAGATTTTGCCTTCAGCAGAATTTTATGACTACCGGGCCAAGTACTTCGACGGGGGGCAGTCCAAAATCTGCGTACCGGCAGATGTGCCGGCGGAGGTCAGTCAGGCCGTTCGGGAAATTGCCGTTAGAGCCTATATGGCACTGGATTGCGCCGGATTTGCCAGGGTGGATTTCTTTTTAGAGAAGAAAACGAATAAAATTTATATAAATGAAATAAATACAATACCGGGCTTTACGAAGTTCAGCATGTTCTCTAGATTGTGGGAAGAGGCTGGCGTTTCGTATTCCCAGTTGATTGAAAGGATTGTGGATTTCGGTTATGAAAGATATCATGCTAAAAATAGTCGGTAGGCAGATCTCAGAGGATTCAGGCGTCGAGGATGAGATTGAATTTGTCACCGAGGGAAAGATCTATAAGAGGAACCAAGCCACCTACCTAGTATACGAGGAAAGCGAGGTTTCTGGGGTGCCGGGCTGCAAGACCAGTCTGAAACTATTGGGAGACACCATCAAGATGAAGCGGTTTGGAGAACGAGTAGGTTTGGATACGGTCATCGAGTTTGAAAAAGGGCGGCGCTATGAAGGCTTTTATGATACCCCTTACGGAGCGATTGAGATGGAGGTGTTAACCAACGACCTGGTCAACAACTTGACGCCCGATGGGAAAGGGTCCATTGATATTGATTATCATGTGAGCTTGAAGGGGCTGTCGGAGGGCCGGAGCAAGCTGAATATACAAGTGATTTAAAGAGAATAAAAAGGGGAAGAAACATGGATAAAAAAACAGTCAAAGTAATCGCCTGGATTATCGTTCTGACGATGATCCTCACCTCCTTTTCCTTTGTGATATTCTTGCCTGCGGCCTTCGCAGACACAAAGGAAGACACCACGTCTAAGGAGTACCTCCTAAACCGGCTGGTGGAAATGCAGAATTACATGGAATTTCTCAATAAATACTACAAAGACCCGGTCAATTATGATCAATTGATGGATGCTGCGATGGACGGAGCTACCCAGTCTTTGGAAGACCCTTACAGTGTATTTTACACCACTGATGCGGAAAGTCAGCAGTTTGTAGAAAACGTGTCTGGAGAGTACGCAGGGGTAGGGCTTACCATGACTACGGCGGATAAGAAGCACGAGGTCGTTTCCGTCAATGGAGCGGGGCCAGCCTTGAAAGCTGGTGTAGAAGCAGGGGACCAAGTAATAAAGGTGGACGGCAAGGATGTCAGTGCTTTGAATACCAATGAATTGGTTCAGCTTATGAGGGGAGAAAAGGGTACAAAGGTGACGTTAACCATTCTGCGGGATGGCCAGCAGAAGGACATCACCATTACCAGAGAGATTGTTACGACCGCCAGCATTTCCTATGAGATGAAGGGGGCGCATGTGGGTTACATAGACATATCCGGATTTGATTCTGATGTAGCTACAGAATTCCGCATGGCGAAAGCCGCTTTGGTTAATAAGGGGGCTGAATCCCTGATTATCGACCTGCGGGACAACCCGGGAGGATACATAGATGGAGCGGTGGAAATTGCTAACGAGATTCTTCCCAGCGGCTATATTACTCACTTTATAAACAAAGATAACGTCTTTGAGAGTGAAAAGGCCACGGGGATTGCCGGACCAACCATGCCGATTGTCCTCTTGGTCAACGAAGAGACCGCCAGCTCCTCGGAGCTGCTGGCAGGGGCATTGCAGGACAATAAGGCTGCTACCTTGGTGGGCACTACGACTTTTGGTAAAGGTATCGCCCAGCAAATCGTAACCTTATCTGCCGGGGACAAGGCGAAGGTGTCTGTGTTCTATTTTGTCACCCCAAATAAAAAGACCATTCACCACGTGGGTATTACGCCGGATTACGTCGTACGGAATGGTACCGTCGGCAGTGAAGAGGCCAAGGCAAAGTACCTTACCTTTGCACCGATGAGTGAAGACCAAAAGCCTAAAGCTGGAGATACTGGGCTCAACGTGTACGGCGCTCAGCAGCGGCTGTCTCTGATAGGCTATTATACCGGTGACATAACGGGTACCATGGATGAAAACACCGTAGCAGCAGTAAAGAAATTTCAGAAAGATGAAGCCCTTTTTGCCTATGGTGTTATCGATAACACCACCAAGAACCGATTGGAACTGGCTGCTTATAGTTTAGCCTATGGGAATACAAAAGCTGGGGAAGACTTACAGTTAGCTAAGGCCTTGGAACTGCTGGGTAAATAAGCAGAACCGTATTAGGCAGTCTTTGCTAATAGACAAGAGAAAAGATTTTATATGAAGACAGAAAGCAGGATATCGTTGGTGTCCTGCTTTTAGTTTGCTTTTTCGATTTCGTTCTTAATAAAAAACATAATTAAGCAAAAAAAATTATTTCAAATTGTTCTCTGCCGTGATATAATATTGGCTATTGTTTTAAGAAAAGAAAAAGTTTAGAAAGAGGTGAGGACTATGAAAAAAGTAGGATTTAGTGCAGAAAAGTACATCGAGGAGCAGTCGCAGCATATCTTAGAGCGGATTCATTGTGCAGAATCGGAGAGACTGTATTTGGAGTTTGGTGGCAAGCTGGTTCATGACAAACACGCTATGCGGGTTTTACCAGGCTTTGACGAAAATGCCAAGATAAAGCTGCTGGAAAAGATGAAGGATCATGCGGAAATTATCATTTGCATCTTTGCAGGTGATATTACTACCAATAAGACCCGTCAGGATTTTGGTATTACATATGATTTAGAGGTCCTCCGTTTGATTGACACGTTCAGAAAGTATGATTTGGCCATTAACAGCGTAGTGGTGACCAGATACGAAGAGCAGCCGGCAGTAGATATGTTTATCAACAAGCTGAACCGCCGGGGCATTAAGACCTATAAGCATAAATTTACGAAGGGCTATCCTACAGATGTAGAGGTCATCGTTAGTGAAGAAGGATACGGAGCCAATCCGTATATTGAAGTAACCAAGCCGTTAGTAGTGGTTACCGGTCCGGGAGGAGGCAGTGGAAAATTGGCGACCTGCCTGTCTCAGTTGTATCATGACAACCGGCGTGGGGCCAAGGTCCGCTATGCCAAATTCGAGACATTTCCAATTTGGAACCTGCCCTTGAAGCATCCGGTAAATGTGGCCTATGAGGCAGCGACGGCAGACTTAAAGGATGTGAATATGCTAGATTCTTTCCATTTGGAAGCTTACGGAGAAAAAGCCGTTAATTATAATAGAGACCTGGAAGTCTTTCCAGTGGTCAAGCGAATTATTGAGAAAATTACTGGAGAAGAATCCGAATACCAGTCTCCTACGGATATGGGGGTAAATCGCGCTGGATTTGGCATTGTTGATGATGAGATCTGTAAAGAAGCCGCTAAACAGGAAATTATTCGACGGTACTTTATCGCAGAATGTAATTATAAAAAAGGCAAGATTGACGAAGGGGCGTTGGAACGGTGTAAGCTGCTCATGGAGGAGCTGGGATTGAAGCCGTCAGACAGAACTGTCGTACAGCCTGCTCGAGATTATGCGGAAGAAAAGCGAGATTGCGATCCGCGGTATGAGAATGTGGTTATCATGTCTATCGAGCTGGAAAATGGAAAGATTATAACGGGCAGAAGTTCTCGGCGAATGGTCGCTGCTGCCGCTGCGGTGCTCAACGCCATCAAATATTTGGCCGGCATTGCAGACAACATGCCACTGATTTCCCACACGGCGTTAGAAGCTATACAGCATCTGAGAAAGGACATCCTCAAGCAGGATCGATCCAGCCTTAACTGCGAAGAGATTTTAAGTGCGCTGACCATTTCTGCCACGACGAACCCTCCAGCGGAGATTGCCACAGAGAAGCTGCTGCTGCTCAAGGGCTGCAAGGCTCATTGCACCGCGATTCTCAGCGATAAGGATGAGCAGCTGCTCAATTCCTTGGGGCTGGATGTGACCTGCGATCCAGAGTACGTGACTACGAACCTCTATTTTGGCTAAAGCTGGCAGGCGAGGCCTACATAAGAAAAAATAAAAGAGGGGCTGTCGCAGAGACAGCTCCTCTTTTATAGTAAGTAAATAGCTAGAAAAAGTTATATTGCTTGTTTTAAGGAAAGGAGAAGTCTATGTATGGTCGTTTTTTTGTGTTGTTTGCCCTGATGGCTACGGGGTATATTCTAGCTAGAAAAAAGGTTTTTGACCAATCCACTACACAGGCTATCAATAAGTTTATCGTATATTTTGCCTACCCCTGTCTGGTGGTGGAAAAAATCAGCGGTCTGGAAATGGCCGGGCAAACGCTGCTTGACTTTCTTCTGACTTTGGCGCTTTCCACGCTTTTACTGTATTTGGGACATGGAGCGGCCTATTTGTATAGCAAGGTCCGGCATTTTCCCAAAGATAACACGAATGTCGCAGAATTCGCAATGGCCAGCCCTAACGATGGATTTATGGGCTTTCCTGTAGCATTGATGTTCTTTGGCGATTGGGGTCTTCTCTTTATGCTGGCCCATAATGCAGCCTTGAACTTGTACTTCTTTACCTTGGGTATTTATACCATGAGAGCAAGTCGGCAGGAACGGCAGAAACTGACTTTTAGTCGTTTCTGGAAAGGAACTGCTGACTTATTGATGAACCCTAATATTTTGGCTCTTATGGCAGGACTGATTTTGTGTGGCACCGGGATTTCTCTGCCGGGGCCGGTGAAAGAGTATTTAGTATACATTGGTAATGTGTCCACGCCGATGGCTATGATTTACATCGGCACCTCTTTGGCAAAGAGTAACTTTCTGAAGATCGTTAAGAACAGACAAATCGTAGAATGCAGCTTGATGAAACTGATTTGGCTGCCGCTGCTGACTTACGGATTGATGCTGCTGCTGCCTGTCAGCCAGATTATTAAGATTACCTGTGTGCTGGGAGCTTGTTTCCCGACAGCGGCTACGGTGCCTATGCTGGCCCAGCAGGAACAGCAGGATGCAAAGCTAGCCAGTGAGATTTTGTTCTTGAGCACGATTCTTTCGGCAGCAACAATCCCCTTGTCGGTCCAGTTGATTCAGCTGTTTGTACACTAGGCTGGAAGATGTGAAAATAACTGGAATTTGATTATTATTAATGGTATACTTATGAATAATTTCATATGGAAATAATATGAAAAGGGTTATATCAGGCGAAAGCTTGAATATAGAAAATAATATTGATTATAGGAGGGAATTCATATGGCAGGTATTAAAGGATTTTTTACATCCATAGCCACCATGCAAGGCCTAGTGGCGGTGGTCATAGCGGTGGTGTTATGTACGGTGATTTTGTTCTTTGGCAAAAAATTTGGAAAGCCCATGAGCACCAAGACGGTGGTAGCTATCGGCATCGGAGCAGCTCTTTATGCAGCGCTTTCTACTCTTTCCATTCCAATTGGACCCAACACGTCATTTCGTATCGCTATTCTCTTACTGCCCATCTTTGGTGCTTTTTTTGGGCCTACAGCAGGTTTTCTGGTAGGCTTTATCGGCCATGCACTGAATGATGCATTCTTGTGGGGCAATGTGTGGTGGAGTTGGGTATTCATGTCTGCTATGCTGGGATTTTTTGGTGGCTTTGTACGTATGGACAGGCGGTTTGATCCGTTGAATGGCCTTTGCAATCGGTTTAACCTGCTTAGTATGTACATATGGTCTGCCGTGGGCATGGCTGCCGGCAGCTTCATGGCCTATTTTGGAGATGTATACCTGTATGGGGAGCCAACCGAGAAACTGTTTATTCAGATTACTTTGGCCAACATCTCTAATCTGGTCGTCATTTTTGTCATCGGCATTCCGGCCATCGGTTTGATTGCCAAGAGCCGGGCCAAGAGCAGCGGGTTAAAAAAGGAAGAATAAGAAGATGAGCATCATTTCTTTTAAGAACTTTTCATTTCGATATCACAACTTAGATGAAAGTACGCTGACAAACATTGACTTAGAGATTCAGCCGGGAGAAAAAGTTCTGATTACCGGAAAGAGCGGAAGCGGTAAATCTACCATAGCCCATTGTATCAATGGGCTAATTCCATTTAATTATAAGGGGGAAATGTCGGGGCAGATTTTGGTGGACGGTATTGTGCCGTCCCAAGCGTCTTTGTTTGAAATGGGTGGCCATGTCGGTACCATCATGCAGGACCAGGACTGTCAGTTTGTGGGCTTGTCTGCGGGGGAGGATGTGGCTTTTGCTTTTGAAAATGACTGTATGCCCGTTTCAGAAATGCGTCAGCGGGTGGACAAGGCCTTGAGGCAGGTCGGCATGCTGGAGCAAAAAACCGTCACGCCCCAGAATCTGTCAGGAGGGCAGAAGCAAAAGGTAGCTATTGCGGGTATTTTGGCCCTGAAGGCACCTATCCTGCTCTTCGATGAACCCCTAGCTAATTTAGATCCGGCCAGTGGACAGCGAGCCATGGAGACCATTTGTCAGCTGAATGAGCAGGAAGACAAGACCATCCTGGTCATCGAGCATCGCATTGAGGAGGTGCTGGAGCATGGATTTGACCGAGTCATCATCTTGGAAGGAGGAGGCATTGCCTTTGACGGCACGCCGGATGAACTTCTAGCCGGTGGGCAGCTAACGCAGTTGGGCCTTCGACAGCCGCTCTATGTAGAGATGCTTAAGCTGTGTGGGGCAGAATTGACTGCGGCAGACCAGATTGCTGACCTCAACCATGCTTTGCCTTTCAAAGAGTTGGTGGTATCCCAATATCTGGCGGATACGTTTAAAAAGAAAGACATTCAGCGGGAAGAACTGCTGAGATTGCAAGGCGTATGCTATAAATATTATAAGGAAGATCCTTACGTCATAGAAGATGTGAGCTTTCAGGTAAAAAAGGGAGAAATATTGGCCATTGTGGGAAACAACGGCTCAGGGAAATCCACCCTACTGAAAACCATTGCCGGCATCGCCAAGTACCAGGAAGGCTCCATGTTTTACCAGGGAGAATGTATGGACAAGTGGTCGGCGGGCAAGCGGGCTTCGGCTATTGGCTTTGTCATGCAGAATCCCAACCACATGATTACGAAGAACCTTATTTTTGATGAGGTGGCCTTTGGACCCAGGAATTTGGGGATGAAGGAAGATGAGGTGAATGAGCGGACAGCGGGCGTGTTGAAGACCTGCGGATTGTATGCTTTTCGTAACTGGCCGGCCGCTTCCTTGAGCTACGGGCAAAAAAAGAGGCTGACTATTGCTTCGATTTTGTCCATGGGGCCTAAGCTTATTATTTTAGATGAGCCGACGGCAGGCCAAGATTATACCAGTTATCGGGAATTTATGAATTATTTGACCCAAATACGAGAAATGGGTACGGCCATTATCATGATTACTCACGACATGCACCTGGCTCTGGAGTATGCAGACCGCGGGGTGGTTCTGTCCGGCGGACGGATTATCGCTCAGGATACGATGGACAAGATTCTGTCAGATCCTTCCTTAATCCAGAAGGCTAACTTGAAGCATACGTCTATAGAGCGAATGGGACGATTGTATGAGGTGGAAGATTTGAGCAGCTTTATTGCATACTTCACCAGGCGAGTGACAGGAGGCAGCGCACATGACTAAAAGTGGATCTTTATATATTGAAAGAGATTCGATCTTTCATCGGTTGGATGGCAGCATAAAGCTTTTATTGCTCATTGGTTGGACGGTTTTTGTCTTTGCGTTTTTGGACCTTCGGGTTTTCGCGGTGCTATTGCTCTTAGGTATTTGCATGCTTAAAGCCTCTAAATTGCCTGGCAAGGCTGTTTGGCCATTTTTTGTGTTCATCCTCTTATTTACCATTTTTAACTCCGCTTTTTTAGTAGCGGTAACCCCCGCGTATGGGTCAAAGCTGACAGGTACTTATAGTGAGGTGTTTACTTTATTTGGGGTGTATACGGTTACCTTCGAGACCGTTTTTTACTGTCTGACGCTGACCTTAAAATATATCTGCATTTTGCCGGTGACTATTTTATTTGTCTTTACCACCCACCCCAGCAGCTTTGCTGGAAGTATTAACCGATTGGGCATCTCCTATAAGGTCTCTTATGCAGTGAGCATTGCGCTGCGATACATACCGGATGTAAAATCGGAGGTGGAGCATATCATTCAGGCACAAGAGGCTAGGGGGGTAGCCTTTAAGAAAGGGGATGCAGGCATTTTCGTGCGGCTTAGAAACTATGGCAATGTGATGATGCCGCTGCTGATGTCTTCCTTCAGTCGGATTGAGGCCATATCTAACGCCATGGATTTGCGGGGATTTGGTAAAAGCAGAAAACGGACTTGGTATCACCGGGAGCCGTTGACAGCGGTAGATTTTGTGTTTGCGGCTGTATCTGTGGCAGCGCTGATGGCGGGAGTGGCAATCAAGGCTAGTGGGGCTGTCGGGTTTTGGTATCCGTTTTGAGGAATAAGCGTTGATTGCCAAGTGTGAGAAGCCTCATAAAGATATTCTCAATTAAAACTCAAGGAATACGAGATTAATCGTTAATTAAAAATATACGATATAACAAGTTATAATTTAAAGCTGGGAGCGGAATCTGTTCAGAAGATTCCGCTCCCAGCTTTTTTATAGAAAACCCCCTGACATTAAAGCTGCCGGGGGGCGTAGACTATTCTGTTTTTTCGCCGTTTTTCAATTGGCCCTTAAAGGTATCTATAGCAGAGTCCAAAGTGGATTGGGCACTGTCTACTTCACTTTGGGTCGCCTGCCTTTTGTCGTAAACAGTATTTGCTGAATTGATGGCGGCATTGAGAGTATCTCGCTCACTAGTGGTCACCCACTGATTCCCAGTAGGTACATCGGCGGCGGAATCCGCTATGCGGATGTTGTCCAGTGAGTTGTTAGCCTTGGTGATAGTGGATTTTAATGATGTCCGATTTGCCATTAAGCCTTCTTTTATGGTGGCTTCAAAAGCCTTTCTTGCCGCATTCAAGGTATCGGTTCTGGAGGATACTTCTATGGATGTACCAATATTATCCATATCTTTTTTTGCAGTGGCAATGGCCGAATTTAAAGCATCTTTGACACCTTGAGTCACCCATTCCTTGGCCGGAGAGACATCAAATCCGTCGGTGCTAATCACTACGCCGTTGATAGCATTTTCTGCATCGGATATAGCTGCGGTTAAAGCAGATATATTTGCACGGAACTTGCTTCCGGATGTTAATGTTCCCTTAAAGGTAGCCGTGGCTTTGTTCAAGGTGTCAGCAGCGGCCTTGGCTGCATCAGTAGTAGCGACGGTATCTCGCGTCTTGATTGCCGTGGTGAGGGCGGTGTCAAAGTCGTTCCATACATTTTGAGGTACCCACTTTAAATCTTCAAAGACATCGGTGCCATTAGTACTGATTTTTACACCTTTCTGTGCATTTTGTGCGCTGACAATTGCGGCCTCCAGTGCACTTAGATCGATATCCCTCTTGGCTGTAAAGTTAGAGCTGGTTCCAGCCACAAACAGACCAGAACTGTTCTTAAATCGGCTACCTACCACGGAAATGTTATATGTGTTTCCAGAGGTCAAGGCCTTAGATGGTGTCAAGGTGATAGTGGAACTGCTAATGTCGGCTTTGTAGTCCACGTTGGCATTGTTAGCGCTGGTATTCTTCAAAGAAACAGCGGTTTTCACATAAGCCTCTGTTAACGCACTACTGGAGTTATTGTATACGGCCTCCGAAAATCTTAACGTAATCTTAGAATCCAAAGCTACATCAGCAGCATTGTTGGCCGGGCTAAAACTAACAGTGGGTTCTGTTGGTTTAGTAGTGGTCCAGGTTACACTGCTTTCTTCGATAGCTTTTTGATCAGAAGATGTCCGGAATTTTTTAGCTGGGATTGCCAAATAATATTTTTGTCCTTCCTTCAACTTACTTTTAGGTTCAATCGTAATCTTCTTTTTAGCAGAATTGATTTCGGCATCAAAAGAAACTTTGGAGCCGCTGGAACTTCCTACCCTGAAGATAATGTTACTCTCTAGATAGGAATCTGTTATTTTACTGCCAGAATACGTTTCAATAGCATAGTCAAAGGTAATGGTCGGGCTGACAGAAAGGCTGACGCCAGTTTCGCTCTTCTTAGGTTTAAAGGTAATGTCTTTATCTGATTCATCGCCTGTTTTAAAGGAAGTCGTCTGAGCAGCATTGGTGTCATCGTTGCTGTATAAAAACTCTTTTTTCGGAATGACGACGTAATACTTAGTGTCTTCGTCTAAATCGTCATCTGGAGTTAAAGTGATGACCTTTTTACTGCTGTTGATAGTGGCATCAAAGGATACCTTAGAGCCGGAGGAAGAACCTCGGCGCAGCGTAACCATATCTTCAATGTCGGAATCTTTGATAGTGGAACCGTTATATTTTTTTACGGCTTTGTCAAAGGTCAGAGTAATCTCTGTATCCAGGTCCACTTTGGTGGCCCCGTTTTTCGGTTTTACGTCAATTTCTAAATTTTTATTATCGCCGTCGTCGTCTTTGTCCGGTGAAGAAACACCAGAACCCATTTTTAAATAACGCGGCTTGGTTTCGTAAGTAATGTTGCTGGAATTGGCATTCATGGTGTTGATGGTACCGCTCCCTTTGAAGGCAGAGGCGGCATTGACGTTGGCAGTACCGATGTTGCTTTTGCTATCTAAAGTGATTTCACTGTTTTTGCCGGAACTATTGACGTTAAAAGTGGTAATAGAACCAGATTCTACGTCAACATCTGCTGAAGAGCCGGTCAGATTAACTTTGACAAAGCTGCCTTTTAAAGTAGTTTTCGCAGAACCCTTGATATCTACCTCGTTAAAACCGGTTCCATACAGCCCACCGGATAAGCTGGAGGTTTCTAGAATGGCTGTGTTGCCAGCAGTCGTCTTGTTGATGGCCGTCTGGCCTTTGGCTAACAGCCGGACAGAGGAAGAACTTCTTTCTACATAAGCGTTGGCTACTCGGGAATTAGATACAGTGATTGTATCATCCCCTCCGCCGTACACGTAAAGGGTACCCAGAACAATACAGTTGGATAATTCGGCATCGCCATCACCTAAGTCAGCATGCATAGTTACATTATTGGAATAAATTCGGCCAGATAAAGTAGTCCCCTTACTCTTTACCGTGGCACTGGAGGATACAATATTTTCTTTTGCTAAAATATCACAGAGAATTTTGGCAGTCATGGATCTGGTCAAGGCGTCTGAGGGGTGAAATTTTCCGTCGTCATACGCTCCCATATAGCCCTTACCGCTGATTTTTGCCACCGCATCTGTGGCCCAACTGGAAATCGAGCCTTTGTCACTAAAGGACGAGATGCTGCCGGAGACCCCATAAGTAGGTACAAACCGAGCAATCATAGCCGCCGCCTCTTCTCGGGTTACCGCATTGTTAGGCCGAAATGTCTTATCATCATAGCCGCCGACAAAAGTCGCCGATACGCCTTTGGCTACATCGCTGTAAAACCATTCACTGTAAGGCACGTCAGAAAAAGAGACGGTGGTGGTGCCAGAATTGCCTAAAGCCTTGTTGACCATGCTAGTAAATTCTGCTCTAGTCACCGAGCTATCTGGCTGAAAGGTTCCATCGGGATAACCTTTAACAAAGCCGGCGGAAACCGCCTGATTTATGTAGGATTCTGCCCAGTGACCCCGTATGTCGCTGAAGGTAGCACCATAAGACGTGGATGGGATTCCAATAAAAGGAATGGCCACGATTATTGCTAAAAACCAGCTTAGTGTTCGTTTCATAATGTTAGTTGAGACGCGTTTCATGAGTTTTCCCCCTTTGATGTACATGGAATTGATATCCATTGTTTTGTTAATGATATATTAGCACTTAGGCGTGCGAAAAACAAGTCGAATCAGGCGAACAGGCAGCCTGTAAAGTTGAACCAGAATTATGCTGACACCCAAGCTAACAGCGAAAACAATCACTCCGTTGATGGGTAGTGAATTAGCCTGAACTGTGGGAAACAACCAATCCAACCGACGACACCAGTCGATAATAAACGGATGAAGCAGATAAACTGTCAGTAGATACTGAGGTAGGCAAGCAATCCCCTGTTGGATTGGCTTCGGTGGCTTTAGAAAGTCTAACTTAGCAAACAGCAGGAATACGCCAAAACTCATGAAGAAGATTGTCGGCGAGTAGTTGCTGAAATAAATCAGACTGGGTTCTCGGAAGCCAAACATGGGGTTCATCCGCCAAGTTTCTTGGTAGGTAAACCGAAAAGCCTCTAAGGCCAAGGCAAAAACTACCAGAGAGAGCTTCCAGCCGAATCGGTGTTGTCGAAACAGAAAACCGGCGAGGAAATAGCCAATATACCCAAGGAAAAAGCCAAGAGAAAGCTTTTCTAAAAACATATCCACGATTTTTAAGTGCCAGAGCACCTCGTTCATTTTGGTCACGGCAGTAACTAAGACGCACATTAGGACGAAATAAATCAGCTGCGTCCTAGAGGCTTGGGCGGCAATGTGCTTCAGCAGCGGCGTAATTAGATACAGACCCGCCAGCATGTAGAGATACCACATGTGATAATGCCCTTGTATGAAATAAGGCCAGAAAACCTTCCATTCCACAGCCTGCCAACTACGAGAGAAGCCCCACTGCGGAACATGATAGAAAAAGTTCTGTTCTGCCAGCGAGTAGAAAAATGACCAGCATACAAAGATGATAATCAACTTGGGCAGGTACTTTTTAAATATAGCAGATAGAGAAACTTCCTTGTCCGAGTGCAGCAGAAAAGCACCGCTGAGCATGACAAAAAGAGGAACCCCTACCCGGGAGGCTGCACTGAATTTGACGGCCTGCTGCCACTGGAGGTAACCCTCTACCGAATCTGGTGCTTTATTAATGTATTGTACGGAAAGATGCAGCATGACGATGAGGTAAGCGGCTAGTATTCGCAATATATCATAATGGAGTAACCGCTTTTCCTTATCTAAAAGATCTCCCTGTTTCTCTGTTGTTTCCATCGCTCTCCCCTGAGTGTTGTTATCTAAAATTATATAGGATAATATATGACTATTATTACCATTATAATGTTCAAATAAAGCTATATCAACACTGAAGGCCAATTTATCATGAAATTTTAATATAAGAGCAATTTTGCTTTCCAGAATGGTCACAAAAGTGCCTCGAGGGTTTTAGGTGCTAGACAGTGCCCGCCACAGGCGATATAATAAATTAGATAAAGTTTTCACCAAGGTATATTAGCCTTTGGGGAACAAAATAAGAAACTTTAGCGTCAGATAGATGAGAAGAGGAGGGGAAAACATGAAAAAGAGAGTGCTGGCTATGACACTTTCAGCGGTTATGGCATTGACCGTGAATGTCGGATTTGCGTCAGCAGGTACCGATAAATTTACAGATCTTAATGGCCACTGGGGGCAAGCTATCATCAATGAGGCCGCCTCCCTAGGGGTGGTAGGAGGTTATCCGGAAGGGTATTACCTGCCAGACAACCTGATGAAACGAGAAGAATTCTATAAACTGATTACCAACGTCTTGACCACAATACCGGAGACTTCTGGTACAGTACTTTCCTTTCGGGATGTGGACCCTATTGAATGGTATGTACCGACTGTTAAGATTGCTGTGGCGGCAGGTATTGCTAAAGGCTATGAGGATGGAACCTTTGGCGTAGGACAGATGATTTCCAGACAAGAAGCAGCAAAGGTGGTGGCTTCGGTTATTTCTACAAATAATTTAGACACCTCTAAAAATGCCTCAGGGGTTAAGGATGTATCCTTAATTGGGGATTGGGCCTTGCCTTATGTCAACATCATGTTCCAAAAAGGGTACATGCAGGGTGATGATCAAGGTAACTTCCGTCCCACTACAGCCTTAACTCGGGCAGAAGCTGCTACATTACTGCTGAACGTCAAGAAAAATGAGAGTGTAATCAAAGGCCCAGGCGTTACAGGAAGCGGGACTACCGTTACTCCGCCGACTACCTCGACTGGCATTGCGGTCTGCCAGCCTTCCCATGCTGTTACCGCCGGTGCATTTACTGTTGGGGAAGGTACGGCCAAAAATCCTTACAAGATTTCCACAGCCGCGCAGTTGGACCATATCCGCAAGCATTTGAGTGAAGGAGGATACTACATACTGACTCAAGATATCAAAGTTAGTGAGGATTTGGCCACCACAGCCCCAGCAGCAGGAAATAATTTACCGGACTGGAGTGAAGGTAATTTTGAGCCAATTGGAACAGAATCATCTCCCTTTGTAGGTCACCTTGACGGCGATGGCCACACCATCAGTGGATTGGAAATAAGTGGAACAGTCAAGGGGCAAGCTGATATGGGGAACATTGCAAGCAACGCGGGCCTGTTTGGCTACGTGGATGCAAAGAGCAGTGTTGAAAACCTCACCTTAGACCGCTCGTCCATCATTGGAGCAGTCAATGTAGGCGGTATTGCTGGATACAATAAAGGAAGCCTTATCAATTGTGTTCTGGGCGATGGCAGTTCTGTCAGTGGACAGACTAATGTAGGTGGTATTGCCGGATATTCTGCCAATCTAATGAAAAGTGACATCAACAAAGGTAAAGTTCAAGGCACCGTCAACACTGGAGGCATTGTGGGGCAGATTGATCTGGACGGTAAAGCCTTGTACAGTTGTGTTAATAAAGGTACCGTTTCTGGTAAATCTAAAACTGGTGGCGTGGTAGGATATATGCCAGCTTCTAGCGCTTCTATGACCATCGAAAGCTGCAGCAATTCCGGAGAGGTAAGCAGTACGGCCAATTATGCCGGAGGAGTTGCTGGCCAGGTGGATGGTAACACTTATGGTGTCTATGTGACAGATTGCTATAACACCGGGGCCCTTTCCGGGGAAGGGTCTAGCGGTGGAGTCGTGGGCTATGCCCGAGGCAGCCGTACTAAGATTAGTGACTGCTATAATACTGGTGCTGTCAATGGGAAGAATTCCGGAGGAATCGTGGGCAACAACGAAGGCGATGTAGAGTTATGTTATAACAAAGGACGAATTGTTGCAGATTCTGAAGCTGGAGGCATTGTCGCCTACCAAAATACCGGAGAGGGGCGAATCCAGAACTGCTATAACATGGCTAATGTGACCGCTAATTCCAATGCTGGAGGCATAGCAGGTTTGAGCAAGGATAAAATTTTTAATGTATATAATTCTGGTACGGTTAAGGCTACCAATACCGCAGGAGGACTGGTGGGCACCAATTATGCGGCTATCCAGAGGTCTTATAATGCAGGAGAGGTGAATGGAACCAACGGGGCAGGGGCCTTGGTAGGCCGTAATCGGGATAAATTGACTAACTGCTTCTGGCTGCTGGGGACCAGTGATGCCAGCATTGGCTATGAGGATTCAGGGTCGGAGAAGAGTATCGTCATGGTGTTATCGAAGGAACAGCTTTCCGGCCAGTTGAAGGTAAAGCTGGGAAATGGCTATCAGTTGCTGACTAATTATTTGAATGACAAGGCTGGTTCCAAGGTTTGGACTTATACCTATAGAGTGGATGAAGCTGCCAGCGGAGAAAGTAGCAATATCATCTCTGATGGGGGCGGCGTGGTTCCTCCTATTTCCATCTCTACCACAGAGGATAAGGGTAACGTGATTGCTACATCCGACTTGAAATCAGCCTACCTGTATCCAGAGCTGGTAGAAGTACTGCGGTAAGAGATAAAAAATTGTAATATGTGTGTAATAGCTTTCAGCATACACTTTGTTATAATGATATAGTAAACATAAAGAAATTGACATTTTTTAAGTAGCATTTATTGGATTAGGAATTTGTATGTTGGCGTAATACGATAGATGCGAAAAAATTTTATGAATCAGGAGGGAAAATGATGATTAGAAAAAAAATTACTGTATTGGCTTTGTCCACTATTATGATAGTGAGCAGTGCTATGCCTGCTTTTGCTGCTGGGGACACATCCACCTGGAATTCCGGTAATATTTATCCGCAGGATGTAATGAATACAGAGCTGCTTACACCAGTGAAGTATTTGATGGATAAGAAGATTATAACTGGAGACACGGATGGTCTGTTTCACCCAGAAAAAAGTATTACCAGAGCAGAGTTCGCTACCATGATGGCTAAGGCTACCAATCGCACCAATGAATTAGAGGTTGTGGCAAAACAAAACTACTATGATGATTTAGCCGGATATGATTGGGCTAAAGGCTATATTAACGCCTGTACAAAGGACAGCTTGATACAAGGTCTGGGCAATCAGAAGTTTGCTCCAGGCAAGGAAGTTTCCTATGCAGAGGTGATTACCATCATCATTCGAAGCAAGAACCCATCTGCCGTCGGTTCGGGAACCTGGCCCGACAATTACATCCAGTATGCTCAGATGTATATGAACAGCATGATTGCTGATCGAAACATCACTGACTGGTCTGCTCCTGCTACTAAGGGAGACGTGGCGACTATGTTGTACCGGAGCATGCCGAAAAGTTCTTAAAGATGGTGAGGACAAAAAGAAGACATTAGAAACAACAAATAAGGACGAATAGAGAAAGAAAGGATATATATCATGAAGAAGATTGCTCAGAAGCTATCACTTTTGCTGGCTTTCCTGCTGTTGTCTACCACTACAGCCTTTGCTGCAAATATTCCAGCAGATATAGTGGGGACTACTCATGAGGAGGCTATTAAAACCCTCATAGAAGCTGGTGCTATCACGGGAGATACAGATGGTCAGTTCCATCCCGATGCCCAGTTGACCAGAGCACAGGCTTGCATCATCTTGGTGAAGACCATTGACCCGCCGGCATCCATGGTAAACGGTACACCGACTCAATCGGTGACGAAGACTGCATTTAGTGATCTCAGCGGATACAGCTGGGCAGAGGGATACATCTCCTATGCAGTAGAGCAAGGCATTGTAAAAGGGTATCCAGATGGCACATTCAAGCCAGGGGCTAACGTAAGCACTAACGAAATGCTGACCATGATTCTGCGGGCAGCGGGTTATACAGAAAGCACCATCGGTGCCAACTGGCCAACCGATTACATTGCAAAAGCCAAGGAAATCGGCATTTTGAATAATGTCGATGAAGCATATCCGGAAAAAGCTACGAAAGGTATAGCTGCGCAGATGACTTTTAACCAGATGACTAAGCTGCAAGCTATGGCTCCTACAGAAGAGGGAAAGCCTCAGGGCACAGAGAAGGATCGGCCGGAAAACCTTCCTTCTACTTCAGGCATGACCTTTGCTACGGGCAGCTTTGACAACAATATGACAACTTTCGCAGGCAAAGCCGTGTCCAAGGGAGTGGATATCTATATCTACGGGCTCAAATCTGAATATAGCAAGGATATGTCTTTTTCAGATAAAGCGGACGACTATCGGAAAGATACTTTATATAAGTTTAAAGATGTGAAGACTCCGGCCTGGTATCTGGAGGAAGACGGAAAGATTATCAAGATGATTTTGCCTCAGAATGTTGGATTTTCCGGCTACGTATGTGCGGTAGTGAATGGGGTGATTACTGACGTCAATGGGGAGGGCGATTCAGTTGCTGGTTTTGAGACCTTAACAGCTACCAAGGCTATCACCTGGTTTGGAAAGAAAGGCCTAACGGCACCAAACATTGAGCCCGGAAACGGACAGTTATATGAGCTGAGAACCTCTGATGGCGAGGTGCAGAGTGTGGCTCCGCCAGCAGCTACCAAGAGCAAACGTTTTGTTGAGTTTACGGATAAAGAATGGACAGAAGTGACTGAGTACAGCGATAAAGTAATCACTATAGACAAAGGGCTAATTTCTGTTAAGACTAATGCATCGATTTACGTATGGGATGATAAAAAGAGCGAATATCGGCAAGGAAATCTATCCAGCATTAAGGCAGGCAAGGAAATACGTGCGTATGATACTAGCGATGATGATGTGCAATCAGCCGATGTAGTCATTATTAAGTAATAGAATATCAAACATTAATACTCCTGTAACATTGCTGTAATAGACATCGCTAAAATTTTTGGTATAATAGCAATGTACCAAGAAATGCTTTAAAACTCTTGGGAAAGGGGTTGGTAGAACTGTCTGTTACAGTTTTGTTACATTTCGTCCCATAGGTTGACGAAGGCAATTCGCACAGGGTATAATTCACTATGATAGGTTATGAGCGGAGGTATCTCTAAATCATATCCCATTCAACATGTCAAATTATCTTCGGAAGGGGAAGGTGGTTTGCTCACAATAAAAAAACGAAAACCCCTTCGAAGAACTATTCTAAAGGAGGAATATTAGAAATGAAGAAAGTACTTTCATTTGTGCTAATTTTAGCACTGGTACTGTCCAGTTTCTCTATGGCTTTCGCAGGAACTTCCACAGAGCTTAAGGAATTAAGCGATATCTCTGGAAATGCTAACGAAGAAGCTATTGAAGTAAACTATGATTTAGGAATCGTAACTGGTAATCCAGACGGTACCTTCCAGCCAGAGAAGGCTGTAACCAGAGCAGAGTTTGCTGCTATGATTACAAGAGCTTTGGCTATTCCTGACAGTGCACTTGCTGCTTATGCAACATCAAGCTTCAAGGACACTACTGGATACACTTGGGCAGTGCCTTACTTAGCATTTACCAACTCCAAGGGTATCATGCTGGGTGACGGAGCTGGTAACGCTATGCCAGGAAAGACTATCACTGTAAATGAAGCTGTAACAATGGCCCTGAGAGCTATTGGTTACACTGCAAACAGTGCTGAGTTAACTGGTGTTTGGCCATCTAACTATGTAACAAAGGCTCAGGAATTAAAGCTGTATGACGATGTAGCAAAAGATGCTACTGGCGTTGACAAGGCTAATGCTGCTCAGGTTATCTACAATGTGTTAGGCGTACAGAAAGTCGCTGTAAACTCAGATGGTAAGACTGAAAAGCTTTGGGATAAGACTCCAGTAGTTGGTTCCAGCGATCCTGCTAAAGAGGCAGGAACTCCTACAACTCTGTTATCTTCCGGTTTAAACTGTGAAGGATCCCTGGGTGTTGTAGGTGCTGATGTTGATTATGATGATTCATTAATTAACATTGCTAAGCACATTGGTAAGTATGGTACAATCTACAAGAACGATGACAAAGAAATCGTAGCATTTATTGCTAAGGATTGCGAACAGATTGTTGGTAGATTTACAGCTAACGATGAGTTTAAGACTACTGATGAAGAAAAAGACTACAATATTAAGGTTGAAGATGTTAATTTTGTAATCAAGAATGGTACAAAAACAGATAATGCTACTAGCATTTCTGCTATTGACAAGACTAAAGAATATGTTCTTAGCGGAGACATTTCTGGTAAGACTGTAAAGGAAATCTATTCTGTTGTTGCTTGGAATGTAACTTATGCAGACCAGATTGAAGCTGATGACATCGCAGACATCAAGGATGACCAGAGCTTATTGAGTTCTGACTTTGCTCTTGACGACGATGACAACATTGACTTTACTCAGTTCCAGTTAGTTGGTGTTAAGAGCTTATCCGAGATTAAGGCTGACAACATCGTATACGTATACGCTGACTCTTCTTCCGATAAGAACATCAGAAGAATTGAAGTAGGTACTCAGGTTGCTGAAGGTGTTGTTAAGAACTTCAAGAACGCTAAGGACGATGTAGCAACTAAGTTTGCTATTGGAGCTAACACTTACAAGAATGCTCTTGACGTTATCAATGACCTTCCAGAAGATGAAGATCGCGTTACTGCTGATGCCGTATCAGATGATGTAAAGGCATTCCTGGATGGCAGAGGCTATGTTTATAAGTTTGACAATGCAACTTCTGCTAACAACTATGCTGTAGTTGAGAAGGTAGCTTCAACTATCGATGATCAGGCGAAGTTAATGCTTGCTGATGGAACAGAAAAGACATTCACATTTGATCTTGATGATCCATTCTCAACTATTACTCACGCATCTGTAATTGGATATGGTTTAGACAAGAGTGGTCAGGTTACAGAAGTTAACACAAATGCTGCTGTTTCAACGAACACTACTTTAGACAGCATCAGTGTTGTTAAGTGGAACGATGGTACAACAACAAGATCTGCTAAGATTGACAAGGATGTAGTCGTATTCACTTATGAAGGTACACCAGGAACTAATGATTCATCTAAGGATTATGACGTAACTACTATCGACAAGGTTGACACTACTGAAGACATTGGCAAGGTTGTTCTGTTATTTGATGATGGCGATGGCTTATCTGTAAAGACTAAGGTTGTTGCAATGATCGTTAGTGATGAACATGCTAAGGGCGGAGATTCTTCTTACGCTGTATTCAATGAAGTAAACCTTTCCTCTAATGACGATAACGACAAGGCTTGGGAAGTTGTTGGATATATTGATGGTAAGGGCCTGAAGAGCTTCACTGATGGTGACACTAACATCTTTAAGAACCGCGATGGCGCTAAGGAAACTGACAATCCGGCTTACGTTAAGGGTGTTGGTATCACAGCTAACCTATACAAAGTAAAGGTTGATGCGAAGGGTCTTATCACCAGAGCAGAGTTGATTACTGACCAGCACGAAGGTAGTAGCGAAGCTAAAGATGTTCAGGTAGTAAAGAACATTAACGTTACATCTGTTGATGGTAAGAGATCTATCAATAATGGTGACTATGCACTTTCTTCCAAGGTTATCATTTATCAGGTAACTGATGATAAGGAATACAAGAATGGTTCCATTAAGAAGGGCGATTGCGTTACTTTATATGAAGTAGATGACGATGAAGACGGTTATGACGTTGTAATTGTTGCTAGACCTTCAGATTTTGAATAAGATTCTAAATCAATAATATTTCAAAAGACGAGCGAAAGCTCGTCTTTTGTTTTAGATTTATAGTATTAATATTCATAATAGAAGTTCAGGCAGATTCCGAAACAGACCATTATATATGGTAAATACCACTAAAAGAGAGGCTACATAAAATTAGTGGATTTAATTCTGTCTTCTGACAAACTATGCTTTGATTGTTCTAGTATTTTACAGTTGCTTTATTCCTTAAAGCCAAATAACATATGTTGAATTCCTTCCTTTAACCCGTATTTAGGTTGCCAGCCTAATTGCTCTAGTTTTTGGGTGTCTAATACACACCTTTGCGTTTTAAGAAATATGACATTGGAGGGAGCTGATCTCGGCTCATAACGGAGAGTTACGCCGCCAATATCCGCAAGAGCTTGTGCATATTCTTTTAACGTAACAATGCTTTTTTCATTTCCAATATTATAGACTTCACCACTGTCACCTAGGAGGGCAGCATAGAGCATACCAGAGATACAATCGCTTATATAGCAATAGGAACGGACTTGTGTTCCTTCACTGTACATGGGGATATCTTCATGACGAAGAACCTGTCTAAGAAAATATACATCAGCTCGTGTATTTGAATCAAGAATATCTTTTCCATAAATAAAAGCGGGCCGTACAATCACAACATCGGAGTTATATTGTTTTTTAAAACTCATACAAAGAGTTTCAGAAGCTCGTTTGCTTTCTGGGTAGCAAGATCGGAATTTTGTGTAATCGACTTGTCCAGGCATTTCTTCACTGAATTTTTCTACTCCATTTAGATTTTCTCCATATACCTCGGAGCTTGATATAAATATTAATCGGGAATTGGAATATTGTGCAGCATATTGCAGTAAATTCAGCGTACCGAGAAAATTTGACTTCATCACATCCACGGGAACGGAGTTAAAGGCCTCGGGGTCTGCTGAGCTTGCTCCATGAAAAATATATTGAAAATGAATATCAAGATCTAATGGACTAGAAACATCTTGGATAATTAAATGAAAATGGTCTATAGCTTTATATGCCCCAAAACGTTGGGCAGCTTTTTCGGCATTTCTGCACAAAACATATATATTTAAATCTAAAGAAAGTTTGCTGTTTAGCTCCATTAATGCATCGGCAAAGCTGGAAACAATTAATCCATTTCCGCCCGTCAATAGGATGTTTGCATGCTGCAGTTTTTTCCAGGGCAGTTTTAAGCTAAGTAATTCTGTATATTTCATTCTATTTTATTTCTCCAATCATATATTGTTGATACTCTTATTTCTAAGATTTAAAAGAGACTCACATAAGATGATATCCTCTTGTGTAGTCAATCTAATATTTACTTCCGAGCCTTGTGCAAAGTGAACCTTTTTATTTAATTCAAACATAAGTGTATTTGTTGCACCAAGAGATAATAATTGTTCTTCACTCGCCATATGAAATAATTCGTTAAGCAAGTTCATTTTATAAGCATCAGGAGTTTGTATGCGATAAAGGGTTTTGCGGTCTAGAAATTGTGAGGATTACATGCCAACGCCATCCGTTACCATGACTTCATCTGCGCATGGAACGGCTGCAACTGCAGAATCGTATACTTTGCTTTGTGCAATAACATCAGAAATGATGTCTGCGATCACTAAGGGCCTGTTTCCATCATGAATTAAGATGGTATCATCCGGAGCACAATATTCTTTAAGCTCCTGTATGCCCGCTTGAATAGATTTTAAAGAAGTTTCACCGCCATTGACGATTCTTGTTAATTTGGTAATACCAAATTTTTTTGCATATGATCTCAAGATTTCATGCCAGCATTCATGAACCGATGCCGCTGGCTTTGATTAACGCAATATTCATGGGTTACATCTCCCTTTCCTTTGTTTTAAATATGGATAGTTACGTTCTAAAATGTATAAAATATCCACTGCATGATAAAAATATATCATCCTATCCCATTTTTCTCTATATCTCAGGTTATCCTATTTTATTTTGATGAGCAATTGCCGAATATTCCGTAAATGCTGAAAAGGTGGTTTGCCTTGTATCCGCTGTAATTTAAGGTTATAATAAGCTTAGCGGTTAGAACGGTGTAGCCTTAAGGACATATACCGTGTGAAATGCTGATAAAAATGAATTTTAAGGGAAAAGGGACAGCAATGAAAGAAAATATGATAAAAACAGCGGCTGTGATGTCTGTGCTGACCTTGGGATCTCAATGCTTTGGATTTGTTCGAGAACTGGTGATGGCAAATTATTTTGGGACCAGTTATATTGTAGATGCTTTTGCCATGTCTACTACTATTTTAAACTTGCTTTTCGGTGGTTTGATTATGTCTATTACAGCTGCATATATGCCCTTGTATTCCAAAGTAGTGGCGCAAAAAGGACAAGAGGCGGGTGAGGTTTTAACATCACAGGTTATTAACTTACTTTTGATAATAACAATCGGAATATCTTTTGTAGGCATTTTATTTTCTGATCAAATTATAAACGTTTGTGCTAGTGGATTTACAGGTGAGACGGCCAGATTGGCTAGTTACTATACAAAAATTATCTTTTCATACATTATTTTTTCTTCTATAACAGGTATTTTGGAGCCATACCTACAGTATCGAGGCGTTTTTATTCCGCAGATTATCAGTGGATATTTTATTAGCATTGCTAGTGCTATTGCCATTGTTATTAGTGCATATACCTCATACTATTACATTGCCTATGGTATTCTAATCGGAAACCTATTACGTTTTATCTGTATATTTGCGGTGGCTAAGAAAAAGGGATATCGACATAGACATGCTTTTTCATTAAAAGGAGAAGCCAATGGAGTAATCTCGTTAGCGCTCCCTATTTTTCTAGGAAGTTCAGTTGACTCAATCAGTAAGTTTATAGACCGGACGTTAGCTTCACATTTACGAGAAGGAAGCATTGCGGCATTGAATTATGCTAACTTGATTGACAGTATGATTATTATTGTGACAATAACGGTGATTTCTACGATTATTTATCCAAAGCTGACACAGGCTCATGCGACTCACGATAAGACAAGCTTTAATAGTTTAGTAGGATTAGGTTCTAGTTTGGTAATGATGATTGCGGTTCCTTGCTCGTTAGGGGCCATGTTGTATAGTCAGCAAATTATTCATATTGTGTATGAGCGAGGGGCTTTTAATGCTGGAGCCACGGCAATGACATCAGGAGCTTTTTTTTATTATTCGTTGGGACTTATTTTCATTGCAATGAGTCAGTTTTTGACGAAAGTATATTATGCTATGCATAATATGAAAGTCCCGATGATTTTTGGTATTATAAGTGTTGGTTTTAATATTGTGTTAAATTTTTTATTGATTGATCCGATGAAACATGAAGGGCTAGCCCTAGCCTCTAGTTTGGCGTCTGGGTTTAATGTGTGCTTGCTACTTTTTTACATGAAATATAAATATAGGGATATAGTGATTTTTGCTTCAAAAAAGAAGCTAGCTTGTATACTTTTTTCCGCAGGACTAGCTGTGGCTTTCTCTTATGGACTGTATGGATTTATCTCGGCTGCTGTACAGGCAGAATTCATTAAGATGATGTTGGTTGTGTTATTTGCATCGGGGGTATATCTGGTATTGCTAAAACTTTTTAAAGTAGAAGAAGCAGATTTAATTAAAATGCTGCGTTAATTAGGGTAAATCCCGAAGAAAGCCTTAATAGTGTTCTCTATTAAGTAAGCCAAATATATTAAAGGAGTAAATTTGAAAGATATGAATATTGCGGTAATAATTGCGGGGGGCAGCGGCCAACGGATGAACCAGGATATCCCAAAACAATTTTTAAATGTCTACGACAAGCCGGTATTGATATATACGCTAGAAGCGTTCGAAAAGCATCCAGAGATTGATGCCATAGAAGTTGTATGTCTAGATGGGTGGCATGAAATTTTATATGCATATGCAAAGCAATTTAATATTACAAAATTAAAGTGGGTAATATCTGGCGGCAATACAGCTCAGGAGTCCATAAGAAATGGAGTCTTTCACCTTAAGAATACTTGCTCAGATTGCGACATTGTTATTGTGCACGACGGGATTCGCCCATTGGTGGATGACTTTGTTTTATCCGATATTATCGTTAAAGCGAAACAATATGGGAATGCAGTAACCTCATTGCCATATACAGAGCAAATATTTATTACCGAAGATGCGATTACAACGAAGGAATATATACCTAGGGATAGTTTGAGACGAGTTTCTACTCCCCAAGCATATCAGTTTGATAAAATTTTATGGGCATATGAAAAAGCTTTTAATGAAAATATTGGAATTGAAGCATCAACATACGCCAATACATTAATGGTAGATTTAGGTGAGATTCTTCATTTCGCAGCAGGTTCAGAAAAAAATATCAAGCTTACGACTAAAGAGGATTTAGAGCTTTTTAAAACCTACATAAAGATGGAAAAGGATACTTGGTTAAAGTAGGTAAAAGTTTGAAACCAAAAGTAGTGAGCAACTAATAAAAAAGCGGATAGCAAATAAGCCATTTACAATTACCGAATAACATAAATTACTATTGCAAAACTGGGATTAAATAGTGACAGAAAGATCATCTATTATTGTGTATCCTCTTTTTTTAAAAGTTCCAGAGCCTGCGTCTTCGTTAAAACCTTAGCTTCATTAACCGACTTATATAAATATGTGGGGTTGCCGCTATACAGCCCCATCAGGTTCTGTAGTATGCCAGCAGCTTACAAGAGGAGAATAACACAAAAAGGAGCAAAAGGGCATGGGGATTGACAATGTTTCATAACCCAATCGATGCCTTTCGCAGAAAGGCGGATTATAAATATGGATATAATTAAGAGCCAAAAATATAAAAATTCTCTAGGTGGTATTAATCTGACTGAGTTAAGACAATTAGAGAACAAAACAATACTAGTTACCGGTGCTACAGGGATGATAGGAAGTTGCATCATTGATACACTTTCTAAACTTAATGAAAAAGGCTTTAATTTGAAAATAATAGCGACATCAAGAACTTTGGAGAAGTTAAACCAGCGTTTTAGTCCTTTATGCCATGATGATAGATTTATACCAATCATATTTGATGCCAGCGATAATAAGCAAAGCTTAAACCTTGATATGAATATTGATTATATTATTCATGCTGCCAGTTACGCTGATCCGGTAAATTACGCACAATATCCCATTGAAACCATGTTGTCAAATATAATTGGAACTAAAAATTTGTTGGAGTATGGGGCAGAACATGGAGTAAAACGATTTTTGTTTATTTCATCCGGGGAATTTTATGGGCAGCCAGATGACAAGCTATCGGATTTCATAGAGAGTTACAATGGGCCTGTCGACTATTCTAGTGCTCGGGCATGCTACCCTTCTGGCAAAAGAGCCGCTGAGGCACTTTGTCAAAGCTATATAAGTCAAAAAAATATGGATTGTGTTATTGCAAGGCCATGCCATATTTTCGGACCAACTATGTTAGAACATGACAGCAGAGCCATTTCACAATTTCTACAGAAATCTATAAGAAAAGAAGATATTCTTCTCAAAAGTGCAGGGAACATAGAACGCTCACATTGCTATGTAGTCGACTGTGTGAATGCTATACTGACGGTACTCGTTAAAGGAAGATGCGGAGAGGCCTATAATATTTCTGATAAAAAATATCAAATGACGATTAGAGAATTTGCAGAAAAGATATGCCAGCTCACAAAGGTTGATTTGGTTTTTCAGAACGCATCTGACCTTGAAACCAGAGGGTATTCAACAATTTCCCGTGCAGTACTAGATAATACAAAGTTAATCAATTTAGGTTGGAGACCATTGGAAAATGACGGAGTAAAGGACACGATAGATATTTTAGTGGAACAAAAATTAAACCATTTTTCAAGGAGGTAAGCATTGAAGAAAAGATTATTGCTTTATACAGCATATGGAAAAATAAAAGGGAATATATGGAATTTAAATGATTTCTATGAAAGATTTTTGAAAGATAAGCTTCCAGAGTTAGAAGTTATTTTTCTTGATAGTCAAAGTATTGCTGCTACAAGTGTAGAGAAGAAAAGTGCATACCTTAGACGCAATTTGGCATTATTTTATCCAAGATTATTGTTGGATAGAAAGGTTGATTATTGGGTAAGTGATAGTGAGGGGAATTTTTTAAGCCGTTTTTCTAGAGGAATTGAACTTTCTCATGGATATGGTACGAAGAAGACTCCGGGAGAAGGAGAAACAAAAACGTTTAGATTTAAGGTAAAAGAAAAAACTTTTTTAGAAAAATTAGATACATTTATAACACTCTCTGATTTTGAGAAAACCTACTATTATAGTTCCGATACTACCCAGCATCATGCAGAATACCTGCCATTGGGTTTACCAAGAAATGACCGCTTATTTGATGAAGCATACATAAGCGAATCTAAGTGTAAATTTTATAAGGAACATGAGTTATCAGATGACACGCAGTTGGTCCTTTATGCGCCTACATGGAGAGAGTATGAGATAGAGAAGGATCCGATGTCTCGTAAGATGTTGGAAAAGTTCAATGAAGAATTGCGTAGATTAAATCTCGTGCTACTGTATCGCCCGCATTACTGTGGCCCGACAATAAAGACAGAACTGATTGAAGGCCTATCCAACTTTATATACTGCGGGAATGAGATTATGGGAGACAGTCAGGAAGCTTTAGTCATTTCGGATTATATGATAACCGATTATAGCTCGATTTTTGTAGATTATCTTTTATTGAACAGACCAGTATGTTTCTATACTTTTGATTTAGAACAGTATATTGTGCAGCGAGGCTTAGTTATAGATTATAACAACGATCAAATGACACCAGGACCTAAATGTAACAATTTGTTGGAGTTAATTCCGTATTTTCAGCAATTAAAAGACGGAAAAGATGAGTATGCGGAAATAAGGAAGGCAGGGACGCGCTTTTTTCACAAGTATGCAGATGGTAACAGTACCAAAAGAGTTTGGCAGCATTTATTGAAAAAATTGGAGATAGAATATATATTGGATGACGAAATTATAAAGGAGGAGGAAGGTGGACCGCAATAAAGAGACTATACTGATTATATCTCATTTTTCTGGCGGGGAGGATATAGAGAGTGGAGTAAAGAATCTTGTGAAAGACAATGACCGGTTTAAGTACATTGCTAATAAATTGGGCATAGGCTATTCTGTCAAAGTACTTACTTCGGCCTTTTTTCATACACAGAAAAAGCATACATCTAAACAAAGTGAAAAACTTGGCAACTATGAGCTTATTTACATTCAGGAACCAGGATACAAGAAGAATATATGTTTGAAAAGGTTTTACAGTCATTATATTTATGGTCGTAATATAAGAAGATATCTCGAGGCTTTGGAAAAGATGCCAGCAATCATATATTGTGCCGTTCCGTCTTTAAGTGGTGCTTTTTCTGCAGTTAGATATGCTAAAAACAAAGATATTCCTATTATTATTGATATTCAGGATATCTGGCCAGACGCTTTTAAATTAGTTTTTAATCCACCCATTGTAGGTTCGCTCATTTATTACCCAATTAAAAAGATGGCGGACTATATTTACAGGAATGCGACAGAGATTGTTGCTGTATCGGAAACCTATTGTAAAAGGGCAGCAGCTGTGAGAACACTTGAGTCGCCGGGTTCAGCAATTTACTTGGGGACTTCTTTTGATGCTTTTGACAGCATTTCTCCGTTAAGTGAAGCAAAGCAGGAAAATGAAATACGTTTGATGTACATAGGAACATTAGGTCATAGCTATGATTTAAAGTGCGCCATGGATGCGTACAGAGTTGCAATTGAGAAATTAAGTAGAGCTGCTCAACTCACTTTTTGGGTTTTGGGCGATGGCCCCCTGTTAAATGAGTTTCAGCAGTATGCACGAGACAGAAAATTAAACATAGTGTTTAAGGGCCGATTAAATTATCAAGATATGGTTGCTTACTTAAAGGATGCGGACATTGCGATTAATCCAATTGCTGGGACATCGATGGCCAGCATCATTAACAAGCATGGTGACTACGCCGCTGCTGGATTGCCAGTAGTCTCTACGCAGGACAGTGAGGAGTATAAAAGGCTATTAAATGATTTTGAGGCAGGCTTTACTTGCAAAAGTGGAGATGCGGAAGCTGTAGCAGAAAAAATATGTTTTCTCGTGGAGAATAGTGAGATTCGGAAAGCCATGTCCGCAAACAGCAGGAAAATGGGAGAGGCCTTATTTAATAGAGACAAGACTTATAACAAGATAGAGGAAATCATAGAAGCTGTCAAAAAAGGACGAACTGATAGAGAGGGGCAACTTTAAAGAAGGCCTTCTCCTTGTATCTTCTGACTAATCAGGTTATAATAGATAGGGGATAAGGGGAGCCTAATTCCCTATATTAAATAGGAACGTAGGAATTAGTAAATGTATAATCAAGTAATCAAACGATTTTTCGATATATGTATTTCATTGATAGCATTGGTGGTTTTATCACCACTATTTTTGATTGTTACTATATTGGTTCGTAAAAAGCTTGGAACGCCTGCGATTTTTAGGCAGGAGCGGCCAGGATTCCATGGTGAAATTTTTCGAATGTATAAGTTTCGAAGCATGACAGATAAAAGGGATGCAGATGGTAATTTGCTGCCGGATGAGATTCGACTGACTGGTTTTGGCAGGAGGCTTCGAGCAACCTCTTTGGACGAGTTGCCGGAGTTATGGAATATTTTAAAAGGGGATATGAGTTTTGTAGGACCTAGACCACTCTTAGTTCAGTATCTGCCCTTGTATAATGAAGAGCAGCGCAGGAGGCACGATGTGAGGCCGGGTTTGACTGGATGGGCTCAAGTGAATGGGCGAAACAGCATAAGTTGGACGGAGAAATTTAAGTTGGATATCTGGTATGTGAATCATTGTTCCTTTTTAGTTGATTTAAAGATTATAGGGACTACAATTAAAAAAGTTTTTTCTAGAGCAGATATCAACCAAGAGGGGCAAGCTACAGCAGAAGACTTTACAGGCCATAACTAAGGAGAGAAGCGATGAAAGAGAACATAATTGTTTTAGGTAGTGGGCAACATGCCAGAGTTGTGCTGTATAACATTGCAGAGCAAGACCGATATAATGTCGCTGCTTTTTTGGATGCCGATTTCAGTAAAGTTGGGCAGCAATTTGAAGGCATTCAGATTGTGGGAGATTATTCGCCTAAAAGTTTAGAGGTTGTTAGGGAGAGATACAAAACCAATAAGTTCTTTATTGGTTTTGGCAATATGGCATATAGAAAAATTGCTTTTCAGACTATGGTAGACAATGGATGGGAGGCAGTCAACATTATACATCCTAATGCAGTAATTTCACCACAGGCAAAAATTGGTGATGGAGTATTGATTGAATGCGGGTGTTTAATAACTCCTAATCCTGTTATAGGAGACAACGTAGTTGTAAATACAGGGACTCAGGTTAATCATGATAATCTTGTAGAAGATCATGTGTACCTCGCCTCAGGAGTGGTTTTATCCGGAGGAGTTACCATAAAGGAAAATACTTTAATTGATGATGGTGTTATTGTAACGTTGGGGCATGCGGTTGGTTCATGTTGCGTTATAGGAGCAGGAAGTGTTGTCACTAAAGACATCGAAGATGGCGTTATTGCCTATGGAAATCCGTGCAAGGTGGTTCGGACAAATAAATAGGAAAATTTTAAGAGGGTAAGCAAATGGAAAAGAAGCAGATACCGTTAAGTGTACCTAATTTAGACATAGAGATAGTAGATAATTTGAGGGAGTGTATTGAAACTGGATGGGTATCTACGGGAGGCCGATTTATTGCAGAATTTGAGCAGAAGATGGCCTCTTATGTAGGCATTAAAGATGCTGTTTCAGCTCAAAGTGGAACAGCGGGTCTTCATGTGGCACTGCGGATTTTGGGTGTGAGTGCTGGTGATGAGGTCCTAGTGCCTACGTTAACCTTTGTGGCAGGGGTAAACCCAGTAAAATATCTGGGCGCAGAGCCGGTGTTTATGGACTGTGACGATTCCTTATGCATGGATCCAGAGAAATTGGAATCTTTCTGTGCGGAGGAGTGTGCGCTGGAGGGAAATCAGCTGATTAATAAGGTCACAGGGCGAACCGTTAAGGCCATTGTAGTGGTACATATTTTTGGAAATCTAGCTCAGATGGAACGGATTATGGCTATTGCGGCGCAGTATAACCTAAAAGTTCTAGAGGATGCCACAGAGGCCTTGGGCAGTTATTATGCAGAAGGTAAATATCAAGGGTATTTTTCTGGTACGGTGGCGGATATGGGGGTGTACTCTTTCAATGCCAATAAGATTATCACTACCGGTGGTGGTGGCATGATTGTATCCCGCAATCAGGAATACCTGGATGAAGCCCGGTACTTGACGATAACGGCCAAGAAGACCTCAGCGGAAGAAATGCTTTTTTTTGTTCATGGAGAGGTGGGGTACAACTACCGAATGCTTAATTTGCAGGCAGCTTTGGGAGTTAGCCAAATGGATCAGTTAGAGCAGTTCATTGAGACCAAGAAGATGAACTATCGGGTATACCAAGAGCAGTTGAAGGACTTAGCGGAGGACGGATTGGTTTCCCTGCTGCCTTTCAGAGAGGGCATAAGAGCCAATCATTGGTTTTATTCCCTGTATATCGATGATAAACGATTTGGTGAAAGTCGGGATGAACTTATGCACCGCCTTATTGAAAATGGCATTCAGTGCCGGCCAGTGTGGAAGTTGATTCACACCTTAGAGCCGTATAAGGATGCTCAGCACTATAAAATTGATAAAGCAATAGATTATGCAGACCACATATTAAACGTGCCTTGTTCGACCAATTTGATGGCGGATGAGGTGCGGCATGTTTGTCAGATGATTAAAAATAAGTAGGAGGGGGAGACAATGAACCCAGTATTAAAATACCGCGGTGGTAAGTTTCGTGAAATTCCCCGTTTTTTACAGTATATACCTGATGATTTTGATCGGTATCTAGAACCTTTTTTTGGTGGGGGAGCCGTATATTTCTACCTGGAACCAGACTGTGCCATCCTCAACGATGTCAATACTCGGTTGATCAATTTTTATTCAGAGCTCCGAAACCATTACCCCGAGATGAGAAAACAGCTCAATCAGCTACAATCGGAATATGAGGCAAATCAAGCAGATTTTAAGGAGAGAAAGCTTTTACAGCCGGAGGCTATAGTGCCTAACGCCAATGAAGAGCTTTATTACCGGTTACGGACTTTATATAATCATCCCGATGAGACTTTTCTGGATGGGGTGCTGTATTTTTTTATCAATAAGACAGCTTATTCGGGAATGATTCGCTACAATAACAGTGGAGAGTATAATGTGCCCTTTGGTCGTTACCCTAATTTCAATACCCGGTTGATGACTCAGCAGCATAGTGATTTGCTCCAAGGGGCAGAGTTGTTCAATGTGGATTATAGTCAGATTTTTGATATGGCTCAGGAAAATGATTTTATGTTTCTGGATCCCCCGTATGACTGTGTATTCAATGATTATGGCAATGTAGATATGGCGAATGGCTTTGATGAGGAACAGCATCGGCGATTGGCGGCAGACTTTCGCAATTTGCCATGCCGGACTCTGATGGTAATTGGCAAGACCTCGCTAACAGAGGAGTTGTATGGCGAATACGTTATCGACGAGTATTACAAGAATTATTCGGTGAATATCCGAAATCGTTTTAACAATGATAAGATGCACTTGGTGGTGCAAAATTATTAAGAAATACAAGGCTTAGAGACCAGCAGGAACAATCCTGCTGGTCTTTTGATAATAAAAAATAATCGCCTAATAAGTCCAAGCCTTAGGCGATTACTTCAAAATACTTATTTATCTTCGGGGAGATCCACATAGAAGCAACGCTTTACAGGCTCCGTTGATCCCCTTTTCCTTTTTTTGGGGAGCGTTTCAGCAAAGGGTCTATCTGAACCATCTGGATTCTTATCTAAAACTTTAAGAATTTCGGCTTCACTGTATCCCAGCAATTTAGAAATCTCGTTCGGTTTCATCCCCTTTTTTACTAGACGGGTAAAAACTGCCCGTAGTGCCCGGTACATACCTAGCTGAAGTCCCTGTTGCCTTCCTTCTTTAAGTCCTATCGCTAGACCTTCTTCGGCACCTTCTTGCCGAATCTTTGCTTTCTCCATTGTGTCATTATATTGTTGGAGCAGTTCAGCAACATCTTCGTATTTATCCATATTTTAGTTCTCCCGAAATCATCAAGTATAACTACACTAAATACGCTGTCCCTTTTTTAACATGATATTGATAGCAATTCCTGTACCTAAAAGTCCATAAAACATCGGCATGACCGAAACAGTAGAATCGTCTACAAAACCAGAGACTAAGAAACCACAAATCCCCAAGAAGATTCCAAGTCCAGTGTATTCCGTAAAGGTATGAAATTCACGTTTCCAGAAACAGCGGATGCTTTGGGCGATGTAAATCAACCAGAGGGCGCACAGTGCCAGTACGGATATCCCGCCGGTACCAATCCAGGCATCGAGATACATGTTGTGGGGTTTATCAGTGACTATATTTAGCTTCCAATCTGCATTGTATTTTCCTACATAATCGTTTTGAGGGAAATAAATGCAATAGGTGTCTGCGCCGTGACCTATCAAGGCAGTAGATTTCATCATTGGGAGGGTCCGCGACCAAATATAGCCTCGGCCACTGCCAAAGTCTTGATTATCTGTCCATCCTATGGCAGGGACTTTGCTCAAAGGAACCAGATTGCCCAGGGTATTTCGGTAGCGGACATCTTGGCCTTCTATGATGGCAAAGGTCCATTCGGTGTCATCAATGCTGATAATAAAGTAGTTGATGCCGGCAGAGTCTTGTGCTGGACCGATAATGAAGTTGGCAAACCGTTCATCGTCAATACGGAAGGTATTGCTAGGGCTTTCAAGGGGGGTAATGTTTAAATCTTTTCCATCCCCATCGGTAATTTTAATAGCTATGGGGTTTTGAGGATAAGTGGTGAATGTTACAGCGTTGCCTTCATAGCTTATATTAATATCGTTGCCTTCTGTACTGATGTAGTCGATATAACCTCTGTCAGAAGAACTGTCCGAATCTGTTTTTGTCTCTGTTTTGTTCGTTTGCTCCGTACCCAGAACACCGTGGGCGGCTCCGGTTAATTCCGGCATCCATCGTTCATAAGTAATACCTCCGATAATTAATGTAAGGATTAATAGGCTAATCAGCGGCTTCCACCAATTGATTATTGTTTTGTTTAACAGTATTATGGCAATGACCACTACAGCAAACATCCCTAGAAATCCACCCGAAGACTGGGAGCCAATGAGATTATACATATTTAAACCAAAGAGGCCTGCCCATAGAAGTTTCTTCCAGAAAGGTTCAGTTTTGCCCTTCGATACAGAATGGATGAACAGTAGTCCAAAAAGTGGCAACAGTAGGGTTAGATAAAAGGATACATAATTAATATTGTAAACCGTCTGATAGATCTCTCGGTTCTTAAAAGTAAAAGTAAGGCTATCTACTTGGTCCCAGAACCAAGTAGGCGTAATCAATTTTTTCCCTAATGAAGTTTGAAAAAAATCGTGATTTAAAGCTTGAGAAAGCCCCAAAAGACTCAGCAGAAAGCTGACTGCCGCTGTAGGATAGATAATCCATTTCACATTTCTTTCATGGTTTATCGTATTTATCACAAAAAACAACATAACCATGTATGCCAGGAGGGTAACCGTACCCTCAAATCGATCATTCCACCCCCACAGGGAAAAATCCTTGTATTCCGACAATCCATGGGAAATCATTACAAAGAGCATATACACACCCATAGGTATGTAATAAGACGAACGCTTGATGAAAAAGGACTGGGTAAAAACCCGGTACAGCAGAAACACTAGCGCCAGCACTGCACAAATCACAATAGCCACCATCTTGTAATAACTAAAAAATTCGGTCAAGTCGTTACCGCTGTTAGTCCAAAAAAATTGGCTCATAGGACGTTGGTAGTCGTGCATCCTGACAATAGTGATGATGCAGGCTGTAAAAAACAAGGCCGGTAACATCTGGAACCAGTGAGATGCCTCGTCTATTCTCGGTGCCATACTCATGGAATAAAGATAATCGGATTTTCGTCCGGAGGTCACAGATTTGTGGGGCATATGCGTGTTGCCTTGCTGCTTAGAAGAAGTAGCTTTATTCCCCAATTTGTTTTTATTTTTCATGTATAAATTCCCCCAATGTACAATTTTAATTATAGCCACTTTATTATATCTCAGAGATGGGTAAATTGCAATTGCCTCGATGAAAAGAACAAATTTGCAAGAATTAAATCTAATAAAAAATGCAGGCAAAAATTTCTTCTGCCTGCATGAGAACCCCTGTTAAAATACTCAGAAGTTCAACTTATATTGCCCATAATCTTAATTAATGGAAGCAGTTTTGGTACCAATTCCGCTGGAAAGGACATAAACGTCCACTGCTAAATTGTAATCTAGTATAGTTTTGTAATAGGCCTGCTGGGTTTCGAAAGTTTTCAGGTTGGTTTCGGACAACTCCGTAACCGTGATAAGGCCACTGTCATATTGCAATTGACTTAGCCTAGAGGCTTCCTTAGAATTTTCATAAGATACCTTTCCAGAGCTGATTGCATCATACTTTTGTTTCATATCCATGTATTTTGTCCGTACGTCCACTTCGATACTTTCAGGCTTTGTTTTAGCCACTTCCTGAGCCATCTGCAACACGGTTTTAGCAGAGATGTACGTGGCCGAGCTGCTAGGATATGCTTTGACGTCATTCATGGCATGTTGAGCCATCTGAACGTTGTAATTGGCTTCGCTAACTTCGTTTCGGTTGGACTTAGCCTCCTTCACAGAATCTTCCAAAGATTTAGTAGGAAAAGCTAAAGGCGCCAAGCTGTCGGTCAAGGTGATCTTTTGGTGAATACCGTAGCCCATAAAAAGATTAAAGTTCATTTTTTCTGTTTCAAACTCATTGACCTTTACCGCATAGTCATCTTTCGCTGCGTTGAGAGCGGTTTCTGCTGTTAGAGTATCCAAGCGAGATACGTTGCCTAACTTATATTTCAGCATAGTGCTATTATAGACTTCCTGGGTTCTAGTCAGATTATCTTTGGCTACCTGAACTTGAGCTTCAGTATATTTGTAATTATAATATTTTTCGTAGGTGTCTGATTTTAGCTGATTGATGGAGGCTTCATAATTTTTTGGTGCTTGCGTCTTTCCAAAGTCTTTTTGAGCTTGCAGCATAATCTTGTTGGCGGTATCAATGCTCCAAGAGGCAGCTAACCTGTCTGACTCTGATAAGCTGGGATCTTTAGCAGCTCGTTCTGTTTTGTTTATGGAGGAAATCTTTTCACTGTAGCCTTTGGCTACGGAAAGCTCTGAATCCATGGTGTATTTAGCCAAGATGGCCTGAGGGCTGTCGGACAGCATTTTTTTGTAAGCCCCCTCTAGTGATAAGGTGGCGGGTGCAAGGGATTCAGTGGTTGATGTTGTTGTGGTTTCCGGGGGTTGAGCTTTGGTGGAGTCAGTAGTTATGCCGGAATCTGTTGTGGCAGTTGCCTTTTGGGTTGTAGGGTCGGAGCTTGTGGATTCCGTAGTGGTGCTTTCGATAGCGGAATCTGTGGTTTTGCTGGCGGCGTCTGAAGTTGTAGTTTTGGTGATGGCCCCTGTGCTGGTTGTTGTTGGGGCTGTTACTGCAGGGACTGTGTTGGTAACAGTATTGGCTGCTGTTAAAGCGGTAGCTGGTATAGTTGTTACCATTAGGGTGGTAGCCAGAAGCGCTATAAATAATTGTTTTTTCATCTCTAAGTTTCCTCCTCTTGTCTGTAAGTGGCTATCTATTTCCTGTATTTTATGATTTACATTGATCATAATTTTACTTAATTACATTATAACAAAAGATGTGGATGCAAATATTAAATCTTTCTTAAATAATTAACAGTGATTGCACTTTTGATGTGTAAATCACGTGTAAGCGCCTAAACGCAAGGGTGATAGATAGTCTTGGAAAGTTTTTCACGCTAGAATAGGAGGAAACAGCCATCACCGCATTTCAGTCGCAAAACTAAATTTTTTGTGATATACTATCCGAAGCAAACAAAAATATCGAAACTGTGAAATAGAGAGAAACATACATGAAAAAGATACTTTATGTGGCCTCCAGCTATGGGCACATACGCAGCTTTCATATACCATATATAAAAGGATTGCAGGAATCTGGATTTGAAGTGGATACAGCCGCAGCGGGGACTTGTGAGAGGTTAGAATTTTTGAATGGAAAGAAGATTATTATTCCCTTTGAAAAAAAAATGACTTCTCTTAAGAATATAAAGTGCACGGTCCAGCTGATACGCTTGTTAAAGGAAGAAAAATACGATGTGATAAGTGTTCACACGTCTCTGGCTGCCTTTTTTGTACGGATATCTGTTTTAATGTCTGGCAGGAAAGAGGTGAAGGTTATCAACACGGTACATGGGTATTTATTTGATGAATATTCTCCTTACCTTAAGCGCAGTCTTTTATTATGGGCGGAAAAGTTGACAAGATCAGTAACTGATATCTTAGTAGTAATGAATCGACAAGACTATGAGATAGCAGAAAAATATCATTTATATAAAAATAAATTGGTGCTAATTCCTGGGTTTGGTATTGACGCAGAACGGTTTTCTCGAAATAGAATTGAGGAAGAAGTTCGATTCAGTCAACAGGAGGAAGCCCGAGGAGATGAGGCGGCAGAAGGAAAAGAGTCAAATCGCGTGGAAAGATTGGTCCCGTTTGGCGTTACGCGCCAAAAAGAGCGGAAGAAGCTAGGAGTTGATCCAGATAATATAACGCTGATTTACGCTGCAGAGTTTTCAAAAAGAAAGAATCAACAAATGCTCATCGAGGCCATGAAGTTGCTTCCTCAAAAAGTGAAATTCCTCTTGGCCGGACAGGGTGAGTATTGGGAAGTCTGTCAGCGGCGGGCGGAGCATTTGGGCTTAAGTGATCGAGTGCGGTTTCTGGGTCACGTAAAAAATCTGGAATATTATTATTATCTGTCAGATATTTGTGTATCGGCTAGCAGAAGCGAAGGGCTGCCCTTTAACATTATGGAGGCCATGGCTATGGGGCTGCCAGTAGTAGCAACGGATGTGAAGGGGCATAAGGATTTGATTGAGCCGGGAATCAATGGCTACCTGTATGGGTTTGGTGATGACCAGGGATTCTCAGAGGCTGTCTTACGTTTGACAGAGGATCGAGAGCATGCTTGGCAAATAGCAGAGAACAATAAGGTCAAGGCAAGAGAATTCGGATTGAAGCAGGTAATAGAGACTGTACTGGCTGTGTATGAGGAGGAGAGGTAAAAAGGAGGAGCTATGGGAGTTAGCGTAATAGGGGGCACTAGCCCGGAAGTTTGGAAAATGCTTGGTATTGATTTCGACGAGTCGGGGGAAGAAGACAAGTCGGACAAAAGCGGCGGTAAGCAAGCGAATAAAGATAAGAAGAGGGCAAGCAATAATCAAGAGGAAAAAACCGTAGAACGCATGAGAAGAGATTGAGAGCGACATGGAATATAAGAATAATGATTGAAATTTAAGTCGATTGTCTGGGGATTATGTGGTATAATGATTGCATTCATTGACATGCGACGTTGTCGCAAAGTATTAAAAGCGGGAGTTCAATTATGAAGATACTGATAACAGGCGGAGCTGGGTTCATAGGCGGCAATTTTGTGCATTATATGCTTAAGGAGCATAAGGAGTATGACATCGTTTGTGTAGACGCCCTTACTTATGCAGGGAATTTGGAGACACTTAAGCCTGTTATGGATAATCTGAAATTTAAATTTATAAAAGCAGATATTACTGACAGAAGAGAAATCTATAAGATTTTTGAAGTAGAAAACCCTGACATTGTGGTTAATTTTGCTGCGGAAAGTCATGTAGATCGGTCCATAGAGGATTCTGAGATATTTTTAAGAACAAATGTGATGGGTACACAGGTCTTGCTGGATGCTTGCAAAAAATATGGCACAAGGAGGTATCATCAAGTTTCGACGGATGAAGTATATGGTGACTTGCCCCTTGGCAGAATAGACTTGTTTTTTACCGAAGAAACGCCTATTCATACGTCAAGCCCATACAGCGCTTCAAAAGCAAGTGCAGATCTCTTGGTCCAGGCATATCATAGAACCCATAAACTGCCGGTAACTATTTCGAGGTGTTCGAATAATTATGGACCTTATCATTTCCCAGAGAAGCTCATTCCATTGATGATCTCAAATGTATTAAATAGAAAGCCCCTTCCAGTCTACGGAAAAGGTGAAAATGTGAGAGATTGGCTTTATGTAGAAGACCATTGTCGAGCCATCGACCTTATCATTCACAGTGGGAAAGTTGGTGAAGTCTATAACATCGGTGGGCACAATGAACGGACAAATCTGGAGGTAGTAAAAACCATTATCAAAGAGCTGGATGCCAGCGAAGACTTAATCACTTATGTGACAGACAGGGCCGGGCATGATTTAAGATATGCAATCGATCCGACAAAGATTTACCAGGAGCTGGGGTGGTTGCCTACAACTGATTTTGAAGAGGGGATTAAGAGAACCATTACATGGTATTTAAACAATAAAAAATGGTGGGAGCACATAATTAATGGGGAATATCAAACATATTATGAAAAGATGTATAAGGATAGATAGGATAGAAATATCCATAGGGGAGAATTCATTGAATGTGGCAGGAAATTTATAATAAGGCTAAAAAGCATCAATTTCTTTTTGAAGAATTGGTAAAAAGAGATTTTAAGAAGAAATACAAGAGGACCAGCCTTGGGATGCTTTGGAGCATTTTATCACCATTACTGATGCTATTAGTTATGAGCATCGTATTTACGAACTTTTTTGGAAGAAATATGGAGCATTTTACAACATATTTGTTTTCGGGTTGGGCTGTCTTTAACTATTTTACAGAGGCAACAAATGGAGGTATGACCTCCCTAATAGCAAACTCGGATATATTCACAAAAGTAAATGTACCCAAATACTTATTTCTGCTCTCCAAAAATATTTCAGCTGTTATAAATTTTGCCATAGTTCTTATCGTATATTTCATTTTTGCAGCAATAGATCAAGTGGACTTTACCTGGAAAATTTTATTTTTAGTATATCCCATTGGGTGCCTTATCGTGTTTAATATTGGCATGGGCTTGATTTTATCCGCCTTATTTGTTCTATTTAGGGACATTCAATACCTTTATTCGATTTTTACTCAAGTTGTTATGTACTTGTCAGCGATATTTTACCCAGCGACGGCCTTTGGCAAGCTGCTTCCACTGTTTTATTTCAACCCAATATACGTGTATATAACTTACTTTAGGTGGATTGTCATAGAGGGTATCATACCATCTATACAGTTCCATTTATTATGCGGCTTTTATGCCATTTTGGTAGCTGTAATAGGTGCTGCTATTTATAAAAAATACAATTATAGATTTTTATACTATGTATAAGTAAAGGTATAGGGTAGGATGATTATAGAAGCAAATGATATATCAATTCGGTATATTTTAGGGGATTTTAAAGATATTGGCCTGAAAGAATACGTTATGAGAAAGGTCAAGAAAAACTATCACGTCAGAGAGTTTTGGGCAGTAGATGGCGTGAGCTTTTCCTTGGAAAAAGGAGATATGGTAGGTATCGTTGGCGGCAATGGCGCCGGAAAATCTACCCTGTTGAAAGCTATATCCGGCATTATGGTGCCTACAAAAGGTAGTATGAAAATAAATGGAAATATATCTGCCCTTTTGGAGCTAGGAAGCGGGTTTGATGGAGATTTAACTGTGCAGGAGAACACCTTCCTACGTGGTGCCATGCTGGGATATACAAGAGAGTTTATGAATGAAAAATATCCTGAGATTATATCCTTTGCCGAGCTTGATGAGTTTCAAGACAGACCCTTTAAACAGCTTTCCTCCGGTATGAAATCCAGGCTGGCCTTTTCCATAGCAAGTTTAGTAAAACCAGAAATTCTTATCTTAGATGAAGTACTTTCGGTTGGGGACGGTGCTTTTCAAAAAAAAAGTGAAGAGAAAATGCTGGAAGTTATAAATGGCGGGGTCACAACTATACTGGTATCCCATTCGCTGGATCAGATCAGACGGATGTGCAATAAGGTACTATGGTTGGACAAGGGAAAACAAATTGCTTTTGGAGAAACAGAAGAGATTTGCGATAGATATCAAGAGTTTTTGGAGAAGAAATAGATTGCTTGCAAAGAAAAGCTTGAAAGGGCAACGTATGAGGTTGGTTTGTAAAATTTTAAATTCTTGGCAGCATTTTGGAATTGTAGCTTTATTTGCTAAGGCTTGGGAAAAGTTTGCCATTGATAAATATAGGTTTCGCACTAATCTTCAAAGAGTTGTCCCTACTTTTCCAGATAGAAAGCATAAAACAGCAATTGAAAAACCTCTTGTTCAGGAGGATAAAGGACTTTCTATATGCTATTTGATACACTATTTCTTTCCCGATAAGCAAGGGGGAACGGAAAGGTTTGTATTAAATCTTGCTAAAGAACAACAGAAAATAGGAAATCAAGTCCGAGTAATAACCCTAGGGAAAAGAACATTAAAACAGTACAGCAATAAAATACAGAGCCTTTATTGGGAAGACTTTGTATTTGATGGGGTTCCTGTTACACAAATAAGGTATAAGAGAGCTCCAAGAGGATTGTATTACGATACTATTTGTGATGATGAGCCGAATATGATGGCTTTCGCAGAAAGCTTTTTTTATGAAAATAAGGTGGATGTCATACATGTGGCGTATCCTCAGCCATTTTCCTCTTTTTTAACAGTTTGCAAACAAAAGAATATACCCTACATAGTGACGCTCACGGATTTTAATATACTCTGTCACTATGCAACCATGGTGGCAAAAAACGGAGAGTTTTGTGATGGAAGCCAATGTGGAACTAAATGCGAAAGATATTGCCATACGTATGGATTATTAGATTCCAAGAGACGCTATATGTTGGCTAAGGAGCTTTTAAGCAATGCAGGCTATCTGACTGTACCTTCTGAATTTGTTGCAAAAATAATCGAACATGAATTCCAGAATATTTCAGTCGAGGTTATACCACATGGGATTAGTGAAAGTTTTGTAGTAAAGAATCAGCGGACAAACACTAAAAAATTTATGTATGCAGGAACCTTATCGGATTTAAAAGGAGTGGAATTATTAATTAAAGCCTTCCTTAGATTGTCTGATAAGGATATTTCTCTTCACATATATGGGGAAGGAGAACCGACTTATGTAAATACTCTAAAACGATTAGCTAAATCAGATAAAAGGATTTTGTTTCATGGGAGCATTTCTGCCAATGAGATCTCAAGGGCATATCAGGAGGCTGATTGTGTGATAGTTCCTTCTATTTGGTTTGAGACGTACAATTTTGTCCTGCGAGAGGCCCTTGCGTGTGGTAATCTGGTGGTTGTATCAAATATAGGAGCAATGCCTGAAGCAGTTTCTGCTTCTCAAAATGGTTTTGTTTTTAATGCTGGTGATGAAGCCTCTTTGCATGATGCTTTACAAAGGGCAAAGAGGTTTAAGTGGCAGCAATACCAACCATCTCAATTTCCTAAAATCGCGGATGAAGCCACAAAATATAATAGTATATATTATTATTTGATGGACGGGAGGATACAACATGCCCAAGATTAGTGTCATACTTCCCGCATATAATCACGAAAAATATATAGCCAGTACGCTGCAATCCTTGTTAAATCAAACTGTAAGAGATATTGAGGTAATCGTAGTTGATGATGGATCCACAGATAGAACCGGTGAAATCATAGATGAATATTCAGCGCAAGATAGCCGGATTAAAGCCTATCACAAAGAAAACGGTGGAGTCGTATCTGCAAGCAATGAAGCTATGAGATATGCAACCGGTGAATGGCTCGCCTGGTGCGGCAGCGATGACATCATTCCCCCGAATGCATACCAAGACTTGTTAAAAAAGAGCAAGACTGTGGATGTGGTTATCGGAGAATTTAGTGAAATTACTGATAGCGGTGAAAAAGTTAGAGTGCATATGCAGAAGTGGAGAAGAAAAAGTTGTTTTGATTCTCTTTTCGCGATGCCCGCTATGTGGTCAAAAATAATAAGGCGAGAGCTTATAACCGCAAACAAGCTGCAATTTCCTGATGTAAAATTATGTGAAGATTTAATCTTTCTAGCGAAGGTTGCGGCCTTAAGACCAAAGTATTCTGTAATTCATAAAGATATTTATCATTATAGAAATAATCCAAAAGAAACTTCCGGTTCTATGACCCATACCTATTCACTGGAATTATTTAAAGCACATGTGGCTGGAAGGTTTCGTGTGTTGAAAATCTGTGATAATGCAGGGTTGGAAAATGGAAGAAATTATATTTTTCTTGATTCTATAAAATATTTATCCGGCTATCTTCCAGAAATGAAACAGGAAGATGTAGAAGTCGCCATGGGTGCGTTAAAAAGGCTGGTTTATGCAAATGATTGGACAAACAATGAAAAATATTTTGAATCCGTATTTGGAGTAAAACCTGCCATATTTTTACGGCTTAGTGGTGAAGAATATGTTTATATGCTTTTGCACGAAGATGTATTTAAAAAAGTACTGAGAAAGTTTGAAGCAGGGGATATAGGCCTTCAATTTGCATTACAATGTGTCAAGGCTTGGTGGCGGTTTAAATCAGAATCTAAAATGCGTAAATAAGATAAGGATATTAAATATAGATATGGACGTAAAGAAAATAGAATTCAATCAAAGAAACAATACTACGGGCAAATTGACATTTTTAGAAGCAAAACGTGACATCCCATTTGAAATAAAGCGAATTTACTATGTTTATGATGTAGCTAAAGGCGAGCGAAGAGGGTTTCATGCACATAAAGAATTAGAACAATACTTAATTTGCATACACGGTGGGTGCACAATTTTACTGGATGACGGTTTAGAAAAAGAAAATGTTTTACTCAATAACCCAAGTGAAGGATTATATGTCGGCCCTGGAACATGGAGAGAAATGTATGGCTTTTCAGAGGGTGCAGTTTTGTTGGTTCTGGCATCAGAGTATTACGATGAAGCGGATTATATAAGGGATTATAGTCAATTTAAAAGATATATAACAGATAAGGAGGCTTGAGGTAATGAAAGGGATTATATTAGCAGGTGGGTCAGGAACAAGGTTATATCCACTAACTCTAGTAACTTCCAAACAATTATTGCCAATATACGATAAGCCGATGATATATTATCCATTATCAACTCTTATGCTAGCAGGAATAAGGGATATTCTTATTATTTCTACACCCGAAGACTTACCTAATTTTGAAAGATTATTGGGAGACGGGAAACAATTAGGATTAACTTTATCTTATAAAGAGCAACCTTCTCCAGATGGATTAGCCCAGGCGTTTATTATTGGTGAAGACTTCATAGGAAAAGATAGTTGTGCTATGATTTTAGGAGATAATATATTTTATGGTGCTGGATTAGTGGCAAATCTTAAAAAAGCAATGAATTTAAGTAGTGGTGCAGTAGTGTTCGGATATTATGTAGATGATCCTTCAAGATTTGGAGTTGTGGAGTTTGAAAAGAATGGAAAAGTAAAAAGGCTAGAAGAAAAACCAGAACATCCCAAGTCAAATTATGCAGTGACAGGATTATATTTTTATGATAATACAGTTGTTAGTAAAGCGAGACAGTTATCTCCTTCTATGAGAGGAGAGTTAGAAATAACTGATTTAAATAAGTTATATCTTCAAGAAGATAAGCTAGAGGTAATAACGCTAGGTAGAGGATTCGCTTGGCTAGATACGGGAACTGTAGATTCTATGAATGAGGCCTCAGAATTTGTTCGAGTTATTGAAAACAGGCAAGGAATTAAGATTGCTTCTATAGAAGAGATTGCTTACAGAAATCAATGGATATCAATGGATGTATTGAAAAATGCTATAGACAAATATGGAAAATCATCGTATTCAAAACATCTAACTAATGTTCTTAGTGGAAGGCTTTAATTAATTATTAAGAGACTATAATTTTTAGTTAATTCTATATTTAATAAACAAGTAAAAGAATAGGCTATTTTGAAAGGGAGATAAAAATGAAGATTCCATTCGCTACAGTTGAATACATTCATAAAGAATTAAAAGAAAGTCTTGAAGAAGCATATAAAGAAGTCTTTTCAAGTAATTGGTTCATTCAAGGTGAGGCCTGCAGAAAATTTGAAACAAACTTTGCGCAATTCTGTGGGGCTAAGTACTGCATTGGATGTGGCAATGGCTTAGACGCGATTACGATAGTATTAAGAGCGATGGGAATTGGTGTAGGTGATGAAGTAATTGTGCCATCCTTTACTTTTATAGCCACAGCAATAGCTGTTACTTATGCAGGAGCAAAGCCTATTTTTGTAGAAATAGATGAGGATACAGCATTATTAAATCCGGAATTAATAGAAAGAAATATTACTAGAAACACTAAAGCTATCATTGCAGTACATTTATATGGACAGCCTGCACAAATGGATATGATTTGTCAGATAGCAAAAAAATACAATCTTAAAGTTATTGAAGATGCAGCTCAAGCACATGGAGCTTTTTATCATGATAAGAGAGTTGGCACATTAGGAGACGCCGCTACATTTAGTTTTTATCCAGGGAAAAACCTAGGAGCTTTAGGTGATGGTGGTTGTATTACTACTAATGATGCTGTTATAGCAGAAAAAGCCAGGGCTATTGGAAATTATGGGGCAGATATAAAGTATCACCATGAGTATATGGGCTTTAATTCTAGATTAGATGAGATACAGAGTGCATTTTTGGATATAAAATTAAACAGTCTTGATAGATGGAATAATGAAAGAAAAGAATTGGCGCGCAAATATTTAGACGGGATAAATAATGAAAAAATTTATTTACCTATAGTTAATAACGGCGATCATATTTGGCACCTATTTGTAATTAAATGCGAAAAAAGAAATGAATTAAAACGGTATTTAGAAAATTTAGATATAGAAACCAATATTCACTATCCCATTCCAATGCATTTACAGGGGGCATTTAAACAGTTTGAATATGTTAAAGGAGACTTTCCAATAGCTGAGAAATTATCCGATACAGTATTAAGTTTACCTATGTATAATGGAATGAAAGAAGCGGAAATAGAATTTATAATAAAATCTATTAATAACTTTTAACAAGGGGATTTTATATTATGAGTGAAAATATGAGAGTTTCAGAAAAAGCTTATATTGGCAAAAATACGATTATAAAAGAAGGGGTAATTATTGAAGAAAATGCGATGATTGGCTCAAACTGTTATATTGACTATGGAGCAATTATTAAGGAGAATGTTACTATTGGTGACAATTGTTTTGTTGGATCAAACTGTGTTTTAGGAGAGTACTTAAGCGATTTCTTCGAAAAATTTATTAATAATAAGCATGAATTGTATATTGGAGATAATGCTAAAATAAGAAGCGGTACAATTATTTATGGAGAAACTTCCATTGGAATAAATTTTCAAACTGGACATAATGCAACAATACGTGAAAATACTCAGATTGGCGATAACGTCAGTATAGGAACACTGAGTGACATTCAAGGATTTTCTGAAATTGGAAATTTTGTTAGGGTTCATAGTAATGTTCATATTTGCCAGTTTAGTAAAATTAAAGACTATGTTTGGATTTTTCCCTATACAGTATTTACAAATGATAAATTACCTCCGTCAGATAATTTAAAGGGAGTTACAGTTGAAGAAGGGGCTGTCATTTGTACAAAATCAATAATTTTGCCAGATATATTAATCGGAAAAGAGGCGTTTATAGGTGCAGGCACGCTTGTAACTAAAGATGTCCCTGATGATTGCATATACTTAGGATATCCAGGTAAGATAAAAGGAAAGACATCTGAAATTCAGGATAAGGAAACCGGGCAAATTTTGTATCCTTGGAGAAATAGATATAAAAGATTGTAAGCAAAATGGTTTGCAAACAAAATGCAGGGTAGTGAGGTAAAAAGATGAAGGATGTAGTAGCATTGTTACCAATAAAGCTTAATTCAGAAAGAGTAAAAGGAAAAAATTTCCGAAATTTATGCGGTAGACCTTTGTATCAGTGGATATTAGAAACTCTACTTTCATGTAATAATGTTAAAAAGATTGTAGTGAATACTGATAGTCTAGAATTAATAGACAATTTAAATAAATCTTATCCTCAAATAAAAACAATATTGAGACCAGAATTTTTAAGGGGCGACAATGTTTCTATGAATAAGATCATAGAATATGATTTATCAGTATGTTTAGATGAAGAATTTTTTATTCAGACGCATACAACGAATCCTTTAATATCAGGTGAAACTATCGATTTGGCAATTGAAAGATTCTTTGAGAATTTAAATAAAAATGACTCGCTATTTTCTGTAAATCGTATACAATCAAGGACTTATTGGGGCAATGGAAAAGGGATTAATCACACGTTAGGTGAATTAAAACGTACACAAGACTTAGAACCAATTTTTGAAGAAAACTCAAATTTGTTTATTTTTTCAAGGCAATCTTTTTTAAATAGCCGAAGTAGAGTAGGTACAATGCCTATACTATATGAAACTCCTAAAAATGAATCATTTGAAATAGATGAAGAGGAAGATTTTGCTTTGATAGAACAATTAGTTAGGGGAAAATAAAATGCGTGAAGAGTTTAGGATTTTAGATTGTACCATTAGAGATGGGGGTTATATTAATAATTGGAATTTTTCCATTAAAGATGTTAAAAATATGTGCAAAGCCTTAGATTTAGCCGGAGTAGACATTTTTGAAATCGGTTTTCTAAATAATAAAGATGGATTGCCAATATGGAGGAACTGTGATAAGCAATCGGTTAAATCTATTAGAGAGGTACGACATAACATTAAAATTTCGGCAATGTTAGAAGTTGGAACTGTAGGTATGCAATTAGCCCTCCCAAATGAAACCGGTATTGACATTTTAAGAATTGCACTTAACAAAGACAAAGTATCTTGCTGCTTCGATCAAATAAAAAGATATAAAGATTTGGGTTATGAAGTGTTTATACAGTTGATGGGGATTACGTCATATACTTATGAAGACTTAATAGATGTTATAAAGAAATTAGATGATTTAAGTGTAGATTGCATAAATATTGGAGATAGTTATGGGGCGCTAATTCCTGAAAAGACTCATGAGATTATTTCTTTAATGAAAAGAACGGTTAAGGCTAAAGTAGGATTGCACGCACACAATAATATGCAATTAGGTATGGCGAATGCTTTAGCAGCAATAGAAGCAGGTGCGAATATTATTGATGGAAGTTTATACGGAATGGGTAGAGGCGGAGGAAACATCCCTACAGAATTATTAGTATCATACTTTCAGAAAATATACAATGAGAGATTCAATGTATTACCCTTGTTAGAATTTATAGATCGAACAATGTTAACCTGGTATCAACAACCTAACTGGGGCTACTCATTACCTAGTTTAATATCCGGAGTATATGAGTGTCATCCATATTATACAAGTAAATTAATTGAAAAAAGAGAGTTTACAATAGACCAAATTTTGAAAACCGCAAAGATTGTTAGCGAAAGAAATGTGACAGGGTTTTCAGAGAATTTACTTGAGGGCATAATTGAAAAAATTTTAATTCAAAAAACAGAATCTGGACATATGACTTTAGCCCAGTTTATTTCTGAAAATACAGGAAAAGTTAAATATTTAAATCGACATGATGGTAAGGACTTTTTAATTTTAGGAAATGGGCCATCAATTAAAGAATATTATAATGAAATCGAAATATTTATTAAACAAAAAAATCCAATTATTTTAGGAGCAAATAACTTAGGGAAAAATTTCATCCCTCATTATCACGCATTCAATAATCAACGCCGATTTGAAGCATATAGAGATAATGTAGATAAAAGAAGCATTTTATTATTAGGTCCAAGTATCCAACTAGATCAGATCACTTGGGATTATGAAAGAATATTTTGTTATAATTCATTCTTAAATGATGTAGATATAATTGAAGGAATAGTAACATCTAATTGTAGAAGTATATCAGCTTTATTAATAGCTGTGGCTATATCCATGGGGGCAAATAAGATATATCTTGCAGGTATGGACGGATACTCTGAAGAGTTAATAAAAAATGGACATACCATGTTTTATGAGGAAGATGAAAGTACTAAGTTAGAGGACACACAAGAGAAACATAAAAGTAATGGAAGGTTCTTGAATCAGTTGGATAACCTTTTATACAATAAAAATGGGAATAGACTATCATTCATAACACCTACTACATATAAAATTCCTTCAATGCATAAAGTATAGAGATAAAATTGCTAAAAAAATAAGGAAGGTTAGAAGATATGGAGATTGATGATTTCTTAAAAGAAAATAGAGAATATATAATTAGGGAATGTGCATCAGGAGTTAAAGGAGACTGCATTTTACCTGTGAGCACGATTTGTATTGCCCTTACAAATAGATGTAACCTACATTGTATAATGTGTCAATATTGTTCTAAGGAGTATTCAAATAAAACTTATAATAATGAAGAACCATTTAGTATTACAATTGACCAATATAAAGAATTATTTACTAAAGAACTAGTTGAAAGAATGTACAGTGAAGGTGATGCAAGATCTATTGATGGCGGGTTACCTTCTGTCTTATTTACTCATGGAGAGTCCTTTTTAAATAAAGATATTCATGGTATTATTTTACATACAAGGCGGATAATGCCGATTGGCTATATTCAGATTACAACTAATGGAACTATTTCTCCATATGCAATAGAAGGTGGAGAAGACTTATTGAAACATGTGAATATAATTTGCTTCTCAATTGATGGATGTACAAAAGAAACTTTTGAAGAAATTAGAACACCAGCTAATTTTGAAACGGTTTTACAAAATCTGAAAGATTGGACAAGTATCTCTAAGAAACTTAATAGAAAAAAACCATTTAGGATTGCTATCGTTTTATCAAAGAAGAATATTCATGAATTACCGGGAATAGTTAAAATGGCTGCCGAATTAGGCAGTTTTGAATCTATCTATATTCAGCCATTGCTAGTAAATCAAAAGCATAGTCATTTAGAGTCAATGAAATTAGAATATATTGAAAAGAATCTATTAATTGGAGCTATTAGTGAAGCACAAAATATTGCTTCAAGAGAAGGGATACGGTTAGATTTCGCAGTCTCACCAGATATTCTAATTTCACAAGCAAACAATTCTATTGAACAGAAGCCAAATTATAATAATTACATGCAGTATTGCTCATATTTTAGAAATGGCTTCATAGAAATAAATCCAGATGGAGCAATCAGGGAAATATGTTGTAATATGACGCCAGAAGATAATGCTTATTTGATGGATAAATATAACCTTAGTAATAATGACTATGGTTTTGATGCATATAACTCAATAGGATATTGGCAACTAAGACAAGATTTAATCAATGGGAAATTAGAAAAATATTGTAGGAATTGTCAACTTGGTTATTATGATGGATTAAAGTACACACAAAATCATTATAAGTACCATCTTGAAGATAAGAAGGAATTGTCTAGTAAGATAATTACATTGAGGAAGCTGCTTTTAAAACAAGAAAATGAGAATAAACTAAGCAAGGATTCTATAGGTAATTTAAAGAATACTAACGCTGAGTTGCAAAAAATACTTAAGCAAGAAGAACAAGAGAAAACTATGTATTTAAGCTGCATGGAGAGTTTAGAGAAAAGAGTTAAGCAATTAGAGAATGAAAAAATACAATTAATAGGAAAGAATAAAAGTTTGGAAGAACAAATCTATTTAATTTTTAATTCATTTTCATGGAAGATTACTGAGCCACTCCGTATTATAAAAAAAGCTTATAAAAATAGGAGGAAGCATGGAAACAAATAATAAACCGTTGGTATCAGCTTTAATTGTCGCATATAATAGCGGTGATTTAATATTTGAAACCATTGATTCCGTTCTAATGCAAGATTATCCTAATATAGAACTGATAATCAGTGATGATGCTTCTAAAAAAGGTTTCGATAAACAAGAAATAGAGGAGTATATTAAAAAAAATCGACAAAGAAACATTAAAAATTACAAGGTTTTTAAAAACACTGAAAATCTAGGCACGGTTAAGCATTTAGAAAATATGAGAGAAGTGGCAAAGGGTGAATTTGATATTTCGATTGCTGGTGATGATGTATGGATAGACAATACTGTTTTTTCAGACTTTATAAATCGATTTATTGAATTAGGAGATGCTGCAGAGTTTATAGTATCACAGGTACAAATGTGCGATGAAAAATTAGAAAAAATTATTTCAAACTTCATACCTGATGATGAAATTGAAATAATAAAAAAAGGCAATCAAAGTCAATTGTTAAATATTAGTATATATCACTGTATTCTTCCTGGATTAGGCTCAGCATTTAGATCTACATTTCATAATAAAATAGGTAAATTGTCAGATCAGTATAAGCTAATTGAAGATTGGACAACCCATATAAGAGCTTTAAAAAGAGGTATTCCAGTATTTTATCTTGATAGGGTTACTGCGAAACATAGGGATGGTGGCGTTAGCCATGGGAATTCAAGAAATTGTTCTGATACTTATTTTGATTACTGTAGGGATTTATTGGTACTTTTTGAAAATGAAATTATGCCTAATTCGCATGATTTCGACGAAAATGCTTTTGAAAAAGCACTATCAAATCATGAATTTCGGAAAGAAAAATATATAGAAGAGTTTAATGCTTATAAAAGATATTCATCTAAAAAAGAAAAAAAAATTCTTGGAATCTCAAAATGGAAAATTCAAGAGTATTTAAAGAATAAGTTAACAAAATTTTGCAATCTGAATGAAATTAAAAAAAATCTTATATGCAATGCCATTTTATTTATTGCGGTAAATTCTATTAGTTTTAAAAATAATACTTTAATGCCAAATTTTATAAATTATTTTATTTTTATATGCAGTATGTTTATGTTTTTTTTGTTAAATTTACAAATTTTATGCAAATTTATTATATTGTTAAATAAAATTAAAAAGCTGAAATAGAAAATAAAAAAGAGGTATACTGGCTGTGAACAATGAAGATTTAGTAAGTGTAATTATAGTAAGTTATAATAGTGAAAATACTATTATGCAAACACTAGAAAGTATAAAAAGTCAAACTTATAATAAAGTTGAATTAATAATTACAGATGATGCTTCCTCTGATAATACTGTAGAATTATGTAAACAATGGATAGCCAATAATCAACAAAGATTTATTCAATGTGAATTAATAGTATCAAAGGAAAATTGTGGAGTCGCAGGAAATTGTAATAGAGGTATAGAGAAAGCATTAGGAGAATATATCAAATTAATTGCTGCAGATGATATTTTAATAAATAATTATTTAGAAGATATGATAAATGGCATGGGTGATCATGATATTGCTTTCTGCTATGAATATTTATTTTGTGAATCAGAAGAATTAGAGAAAGATGTTAAATATCTAAAGGTTGCCCCAGAGAGTTTAGAAACATATCGTTTATCTTATAAAGAATTATATAAAAAGCAATTGGTAAGGAATGATTTTAATGCCCCTACAGCGTTAATTCGAAGCCGTGTATTTAAAAGTATTGGAGGGTATGATGAAAATTATCCATTTATGGAAGACTTACCTTTTTGGCTTAAATGTGTTAAAACAAAGCAAAAAATTTGCTTTGTAGAAATTTATGGTGTATTTTATCGCAGAAGTATGAAAAGTATTTCTAGAGGCGTTTCAGAATTTGGAATAGATGTTGAAAATGAAAAGCAAAAAAAATTCAAAAGTGATTACGATAGATTTTTAAAATTAAGAAAAAAGGAAATGTTTAAGCATGGTATGATAAAACAATATTATTTAACCTTTGGAGATGAGATCTATAGAGATTTTAAACTTAAGCATCCTGAGAAAAAAATTATAAAGCTGATTCTTTGGTTATTTACACCATTTATAAAGCATGATTTTCTTTCTCGATTCTTAGATAACTATTTTATTCAAAATCAAGAAAGATTAAATAAAAAATATACAGTTTTACAAAATTATATTGAACAGAAAAAAGAGTATTATATAAAAAAGAATGACTATTTTAGAGATTTTAAAAAGCAACAAATGAATTTAATAAAAAAACAAAAAATGAAATGTAGATATATGAAATTAGAACAACAAGATACTGTATTATATAATGATTTAAAAAAGAACTATAAAAAGAATAAAAATGAGTTAAGGAGAAATTTCCGTAAGCAAAAGTATGAAATAAAAAAACAGAATATTAAAGTAACTTTCTTAGGCTGGATAATATTAAAATGGGAAGTTATTATTAGAAGATATTATATAATATTACTTGAACAAAAAATTTCTCCATTTATATGTAAGTTATTTCTTTTGCTTTCGCCTATATCAATTTATCATTATATAAAACATTCTATAAATAATTTTAATAACTGTGTTTTTAAATCTATAAGATCTGAGGATAAAACTATTAATTTTGATATTTTAGAGATAAAATATCGTACTGCACCATCCTTTAAAGGTCAGATAAAAATAAAAAATGAATGGGAGTATCTTCTTAAAAGGGAATTAGCGTTACAAAAAAAATATCTTAATCATAAAACAAAAGGCCCCATTAAAATTGTATTTGTAATTCATCTCCTAGCAACCATTTCTGCAGTAGAGACTATATTTATAGCAATGGAAAAGGATAAAAAATTTAAGCCTATCATATTAATTGTTCCTGGTTTACAACCAGGAATGGAAAGCAATTATTATTATAATGACGGCCTAATAGAATATATACAGGAAAAAGGATACAATTATGCATTAGGTTATGAAAAAGGAAATTGGCATAGTATTTTTGAGTTTGATCCAGATGGTGTTTTTTTTCAAACGCCGTATGAGAGTCAACGGCATCCAATATACTCATATTCTAATGTGAAAGCATTCCCTAAGATTATGTATACGCCGTATGGACCTTGGGTGATGGATAAAAGTGTAGATGATTATATTTCTTGTGGAATAGATAAGAATTTTTTTAATACTTGTTGGAAGATGTTTGCAGACTCTCTTACAATAGAGATAATGCAATATGCAGCACCAGAATATCTTTCAAAGTGTATATTAACAGGTACACCTAAAGTAGATTATGTTTGGAAAACAAGTGGAATAGTGGATACATATTGTTGGAAAAATGTCAAAGGTAAAAAGATAATCTGGCTTCCACGTTGGGGAATTGAAGAAGATAGAACATCCTTTTTAGATTACTATAGATATTTCCTAAACATCATAGAGACGAAAGATATAAATTTTGTAATGAGACCACATCCACTACTATGGAAGGATCTGAAACAAAGCCAAGTCATGTCAGAAAAAGAAATAGAGAATATCATTAACCAATATGATAGGGAAAACTCGTTCATAGATGATGGTTGTTATGATTATAGAGAAGGATTGCTAAGCTGCGATTTTATAATTGCAGATTTTACTTCTGTAATATATGAATATATACCAACAATGAAGCCCATAGTTTATACCCCTAAGGATAATACATTAATAAATCCCCTAATAATGGATGTTTGTTATGTTGTCAGAAATGGTAATGAGATGAAATCTGTAATTGATGATTTATTGTTAGGAAAAGATCCAATGAGAGAAAAAAGGAAGAGACTAATTAATCAATTGAATTATTTCCCGAATGGCAAAAGTAATGGGGAAGATATTATGGAATATATAAAAACTAATATAGCAAATAATTAATAGAGATTCATACTATGAAGTTATCTTGAAACAATTTAGAGAGTTAAGTGCCATGGCAGAAGAAAAGGAAGAAAAATAGGGAACCAATAAGAGTTGTAGCAGCAAGTGTGAATAGAAATCATTGATTTCATTATTCACACTTTTTTCATTGTGTGGTAAACTTTAAGGAAAGAAAAGATTTCGGGAGGTTGGATATTGGTCAGAGAGATTATAGCCAAAAGGCCCTACAGGCATTTTAAGGGCAGGCTTTACTATGTCCACGATATCGTCATGCACACGGAAACCAGGGAATGGATGGTGTCCTATCAGGCCTTGTATGAGCCTTATGGCATGTTCGTCCGCCCACTTGCTATGTTTGCAGAGGAAATAGAATCAAATCGACCAGATAACGTGACAAAACAGATATATCGGTTTGAACTGTTTAAGGGCATGTGAAAAATTTGCTATAGCAGAATATCCGATGAAGGATGTGACAGTTATTCACTCAGGGGGGGAATATGAGAAGAAAAGAAATGGGAAAGCTATTTGTTCTGGCGTTTATCTGCATAACGTTACTGACCACTACAGGGATAGGGGTTGACGGGGGGATCCCGGTATTGTCTCAGGCGGAAAATACTCAGCTGACAGCTCTGTTAGGAGATTTGGATGGGGAGGCGCCGAGAACGGTTAGAGATCAGGTGGGCGCCTTATTGCACCAGGTCCAGCAGCTAGCTCAAGCCCGGGAAGCCGAAGGTAACTACGAAATGTCGGAAGAAGAAACGACTATCTGGAAAAAGATCACGGCCCAGCTGGATGCGGAAACCATCCGGCAGTTTGGGGAATATACGGATGATGAACCAGAAGAGAAGGCCGAAGTGGATTATGGAAAAACCACTATGTCCAACCTGAAAGGGACTCTTTCCAGAACAGACTGGAATGCGCTGAATACTCTGCGGGAGGATTATTTTAAGGCGGTAGAGGAAGACGATGAAGCCTACGACGTGGATGTAGAGGCAGAAATGAAATCTATTATCACCAAATATAAACGGCTGGATGCAGATGCGGTAGTGCTGAACCTGTTAGATGATAAAAATCAGAAGAACCAGGGGCTTTTTTACATAACCGCTAATCAGCAGGCCGTATACCAAGAGGGCTGGAAGAATGGTTTAGATACGCTGACATGGAAGGAGCAGAAGAAGCTGGCGGAAAGTTGGCAGCAGGTGACGGCCATTCTGCCTAAAGACTGGTTTGCGCCTTTTCAGTATTTTAAAGTAGGCGGAGATGGGGTGGATGGTACTTATGCGTATGTAATTCCAGTGGATGATCGGGGTGAGCGGTGGTGTATGGCGGTGGACCCAGCGGATATCACCGAAGATGGATTGTTCCCTTATACGGTTGTCCATGAAATGTGTCATTACTGGACCTTAAACGAAAAGCAGGTAGAGTACCTGGGAGACCAAGTGGCCTATTATCCGGCGGAAAGGTATAGCGACTGGGAATGTGTGGCCAAGGAGGATTCATACTTACAGGCCTTTTATCAGGCATTCTGGCAGGATATTATCAATGATTGGGCGACAGACCCGGAAAATCTGTATTTTTACGACCGCCACCAGTCTGAATTTGTTACGGGCTACGCATCCACAAACTGTGCGGAGGACCTAGCGGAAAGCTTTAGCGCTTATGTATTTCTAAAATCGGCGGATACGCCGGAGGTGCAGGCAAAGCTAGATTTTTTTGATAGCTATCCGGAGCTGAGACAAAAGAAAAAGGAAATCTTAAAGATGGTAAAAGAAAATAAGGTTTATGTTAATCCACAGATTGAACCGTATGAGGATAAGCACTTTGCAGAAGAGATATAAGTAGAAGATAGGGGAATAGGTATATGAACATTTTAGTCACCGGTGGAGCGGGGTATATAGGCAGTCACATTGCCTGGGAACTGCAGCAAAAAGGTTATTCGGTGGTGATATACGATAATTTGTCCACGGGACATAGCTGGGCAGCTAAAAATTGTGAATTGGTAATAGGCGATTTATTTGATGTCAAGCGGATGGAAACAGTATTGGAAGAATACGCTATTGATGGAGTTATCCACTTTGCTGCCAGTTCGCTGGTAGGCGAATCTGTTCGCAACCCAGCAAAATATTACGAAAACAATGTGCTGGGCAGCAAGCGGCTGCTAGATGCTATGAGGAGTAAAGGAGTGGATAAGTTGGTTTTTTCCTCCAGCTGTGCTACCTACGGATTGCCCACACGGATTCCCATTACCGAAAGCGAATTGCAGCAACCCATTAACACCTACGGATGGACGAAACTCATCATTGAGCAACTGATGAGGGATTACGGAAACGCCTACGGATTGCAGAGCATCGCCCTGCGGTATTTTAATGCGGCTGGTGCAGCCTACGAAGCCGGATTAGGCGAATCACACCAGCCGGAAACCCATGTCATTCCGCTACTGCTGGAAGCTGCCGCCAGAAAGCGAGAGCACTTCTCCCTGTTTGGGCAGGATTACCCTACAGAAGATGGAAGCTGCATTCGAGATTACATTCACGTAAAAGATCTGGCTCAGGCTCACATACTGGCACTGGAAAAGCTTATAGCCCAAGAAGAGGAGATAAAAACAACCAATGCCCCTAATTCAGGCAGTTTTGACTGTTTTAATTTGGGAACTGGAAGCGGGGTGTCCGTTCTGGAACTGATTCGTACTGTGGAATCGGTAACTGGCAGTAAGGTACCGATTGAAATTGGCCCAAGGAGGCTAGGAGATCCACCGATATTGGTAGCGGATAACAGCAAAGCGGTTCAAATACTGGGCTGGAAGCCAATTTATTCAGAGATACAAAACATTGTGGAAAGTGCCTATAAATGGGAAACGATTAAAGCCTTTTGGGCAGGGGATACAAATCAAATCAGTAATCGGATTTTCTAGGATACTTCTATTTCACGGAAAAATCTGCAACAAATCATAGTAAATATATCAAGACATACAAAAAGAGCCACAGATGTTTCTTCAGCACCATCTGTAAGGCTCTTTTTTTCTTTCTAGCGGAGGTTCACCGACTTGATGAGTATTGACATGGTTCCGTCCGTATTCATAATAAATTCAATGTTTTTTTGGTTCTCCAGATAGTCTACCGGAAGGCTGATTTCGATACCAGTATCTGTGGTGATTTTTTGTTTTCGAGCAACGTTTTTTTCAATTTCTGAAGTTACTTCAAAGGCTCGAGTGGATAAACCTTTTTGAGCTACTTCTTCTCGGTATCGCTGCTGGGCAGAAAGATTGCCATCAAATACAGAGTTGGTAATCCGGTCAATTTCTACAATGCTGCTTTCGTCCACACAGGTTTTTAGCTCCGTTTTCAGTTGGGAAATCTTCAAAGGGTCTTCTCCGTAATATTCCTTGATAACTTTTTCTGCTGCTTTTTCCACGATTTTAACTTTTGTCTTAGGGGAGAGGTCGGTGCCTATATGAAAAATTTCTTTGGACAGATAAAATTCTTTGGCACCGTTGATCTCGTATTTCCTCTCCTTAATCAGTACGCTGAGATCATCTAGGCGAATAAAGACAAATTCATCCAGCTTTTGGTTCTCATTAGCAATCGTGGCATTTTGTTGGATAATGCCCGTCTCCTTTTCCTCATCCACCATGGCGAAGTGGTGGATGTAAGACTGCTTGTAATTGAACTTCAGCAGGCCAAAATAAATGCCGTTGTCATATTTAAAGTGGCAAACCAGCAAATCGGCCGGTGGAATGTTGGGATTGGACAGAGCCAGTTGGAATATTTTTTGTGCCAGCTGTTGAGAGGCCTGGATAAAGTTTTGGGGTTCCAGGTTCTGGAGGGCAGTTTGAAAGGCTTTTGTGTCGAAGGGGTCTACCTCAGAGTTTGAAGAGGCTTCGCTACCCACATTTCCTTCTGAAACTTCCTCCCATGGCAGGTCCTCTGCCAGAGCGACCTGTTGGAATCCCCCCTTTTTAATGTCTCCGTCTTCCATAGCCCGCAGGATATGGGTTTTCAGAAATTCATCCGCTTGAGGACTGAAAGCCATAAGCCGGTCAGCCAGCACTGGTGTGTCAATACTGGTATCCAATATATGTAAAATGGCTTTATCTATTATAATATCGTTCATCTGATTTTACCTCCTGATGATGGGGATCAAAAGAAAAATACGGATGAGAAGCTCTCATCCGTATTGAGCCCTTCGGCTAATCAATTTGAGGCCTAAAGGCTGATTTACATTTTTATAGCACCAAGTTTCTTATTTCTTTAAGGTCATAGCGGTCATTTCCCCTCCAGATGGGAAAGTAAGTGTGATTTTCTCTGTACTGGCAGCCGTCGATTGAATCCCTTTTTCTTTGTCGGCAGTTGCAGCCCCTTTTAATGTTACCTGGATAAAAGCTCCGTCGCCATCGTATTGAACGGCCAGAGGTTGGCCGTCCAGTGCAGCAACGATATTCTGAGGAGCAGGACTACCGTTAATACCAGTCAGGCCAGACAGGCGGAGGGTATATTCCCCGCCTTTAACGCAGTACACGTTCAAGTCCATGGACGTATTTGATGAGGCTTTCATGCTGCCATCAAAGCCGCTTCCAGAAGGCGCCTGTTTCTCTTCAGTATTTACCGCCGAGGCCCCCCAGGATGTTTGGCCGGATAGGATGGAGATGTTATCTGGAATCTGATCGTTGTTCACGTCCACAGCAAAAGCTGAATCAAAAATAGTATTGGAGAACACATCGATGGCTTGGAGAAGGCCGGACTTATCCAGCTGTTCAATACCTAGCAGCTTGCCTATAAAGGCAGTATTGCCAGCATCCAGCATGGCATCATCCAGATAGGCCGCATTTCTTGCCTGCAAATCCCTATAATAGCCTAATAATCCGTCAATATAGTACTCCTTGTTCTTAAACAGATGAAGAATTATCGGCATTGGGTTGTCGCGATTAGGGTTCACAGCAGTGTCAAAAATCTCAAAAAGTCGATTCCAGGTTTCAGGAGACGCCTTGCCATCATGAGCAGCGATAGAAGCCGTCTCAAAGAGCTTATCATCTTGTCCCGTATTAAAATAGAATGGTAACAGATAATTGAGAACTACGTCCGGACTGTCGGTCAATTCCTCTGCATATTTGTTGGCCTGAACCATATTTTCTTGCAGGCCATAGGTGCTGGCCGTGACAATATAAGATGTTTTGTAATCGTCCCCCTCGAACTTGTCTAATTTGGACAGAGTGGCTATTTGATTTATAGTAGCATTTCCAGTGGAGGCCTTGTAATAAGCATATAGATTTAAGCTCAACAGCAGGCCCATGAGTAGGGATAAAGAGAAAATGCTGGCCCGGACGGCCATGGTGTATTTGTGTGCTGGGTGACTGGCAGAGGTTGCAGGATTAAAGCCTTTCGATGCGTAGTCCTCTAGAGGGTCCCAACTTTCTTTGCCAGAGGGTGATGTGAATTCCACAGTATCTAATGCAGCATTTTTAATTGAATGTGTCGTTATCTCCTGGCTTACTTCACCAAAGTTCTTGGAATTAACCACAATCGTCAGAGCTAGCAAGGAGAAGGCTGTAATCAGGAAAGTACCCATGGACCAGGTCAAGTCAGTGGCTGCTTGGCCAAACATCTGCAAAAGGCAGGCTGCCAGAACTGGCAAAGCAAAACTTCCTACATTCTGGTATTCTGATTTCTTGCTTACCTTTAGCAATTTGATGACAAAGAGCACGGAAAGAATCAGGATGGATAGAAAGAAGGCAAAGCCTATGATCCCCAAATCACAGAGAGTCTGGATATAGTGATTGTGCACGTAGTTGGTTTCGTAGTAAAAGTTTTGCACAGAGGCAATGCCTACTTCAAAGCCGCTGAGACCGTGACCGATGATAGGGCTTTGACGGAATAGCTTGAAGCCGTCCTCAAAAAATACCATACGTTGGATAGAGTTTTCGTTAGCTCCTAAATCCTGAATTCGGTTGGCTGCAATAGCTGGGAGCAATTTATAATTTAGCTTGACGGAACCGAATTCTCCCGCAGTGGGTTTCGTTCCGCTAACTGGTGCAGGGCCATAGGTAACTTGCTCCAGTAGGCTGCCGCTGGCGGCTCCTGTAAAGTACAGCTTAACAATCCGAGAATCTTCTGGAACAGTAAAAGCAGCATTTTCTAGAGGCCCGTTGTAGAGTTGCGTGGAAGAATGAAGCTTTAACTGCGTCTTGTTTTGGGTGACAATACGGACCGAAGCAGCTGTCTCGGAAGAAGGCTGATTGGCTGAGCTGGTTGTGGCAGTTAACTCATAGGACCCAGCATTCAGATAGGCAGCACGCATGACGGTCTCACTGGATGCCAGACTCAGCGGCCCAGTTACGTTTAAGGCCGCGATTAGGTACACCACCAGAAGCCCCAGTACAGCTGTACCAGTGATGAAAGTGCTTTTGCTGTGAGCGGTTAACCTTTGGGTCATGGCCTGGCGGATGAACTGGTCGACAAACCAAAGGACCACAGCATTCAATACCAGAGCCACCAGAGGCAGCAATGGAGTACTACCCAGGGTTATCAAGGAGATACCAGCAAAGAATAAGGTAACTAAACCGGTTTCCGCCATAAGAAGGAAGAGGGACAGCCGTTCTCCTTTCTTGCTGACAGCAATCATCAACAGGCAGGCTAGGAAGAATATGAACAAGGAGCCTAAGCTGAAGAGCAACAAATAAGGCAAAGAGTTCCACGCTAAAAGTGCTGTGGCAAAAGCTTTTTCTTTTTTTGACTGGCTGACCATGACTAAAGACAAGGACAAGAAGACTCCCAGAGCCATGAGCCCGGCAAAGGTGTTGGCATTGCCAAAAATACCGGTAATACGAATACCGTCCTCAAAGACACCCCAATTCTGCATGTTGCTGGTGAACAGACTCATGAAGGCTTTGAAAGCCCCAGCTAGCGGACCATTGGAGGCTGCATCCACGGAAATGATGCCGAAGAAGGCGGTAGATGTGGCCAGTAGCTTCCAGACCGTTTTTACACCTTTTTTCGTAGCAGGAGTCCATACTAGCACGGTGAGGAACACGGCAGCAGCCACGACCAGCTTGGTAAATTCGAACAAGGCTGCCTTGGTTACATCAGCATAAAAGATAGACAGGCCACTCCAGATTACATAGCCGAAGATGGCTATGTACAGTGGGGTAGTATAGATTGTCCACATCGATTTAAATTTAGGTATGCCCATCCATATAAGGATAATCACAAGAGCGGCCAAAGCCGCCCATTTCTGGACCAGTAGGTCAAAAGAACCCATCAGAGCAGTGGCAAATATCAGAACAATGCCAAAGACTATAGGTAAAAAAGTTGCTTTTTTTGTCATGTTATTTTTCCTCCTATTTTGTTTTCATTAATCTATAATTTCTCCCCATTGACCATACCTTTGAATAAGGTCAGGAATAAAATTCGTATATCAAAGAGCAAATCCCAATTTTCTATGTAATAGATGTCATGCTCGATGCGTTTCTCGATGGATGTATCTCCTCGAAATCCGTTGATCTGAGCCCAGCCGGTAATGCCGGGGCGGACCTGATGCTTGACCATGTAGAGGGGGATTTTTTCTTTAAATTGTTCCACGAAAAAAGGCCGTTCCGGTCTAGGGCCTACCAGGCTCATGTCCCCCTTCAGTACGTTGAAAAATTGAGGGAGCTCATCAATAGAAAATTTGCGGATAAAGGAGCCAAACTTGGTTTTACGTGGGTCATCCAAGGTGGTCCACTTGATGCCTTCCAATCCATTGACCCGCATGGAACGGAATTTGTACATGGTAAAGGTCTTTTTATTCAGCCCGATGCGCTCCTGTGTGAAGATAATCGGACCCGGCGATGAAAGTTTGGTGCCCAAGGCTGCTATCAACATGAGAGGAGAGGACAGCAGGATGAGAACCAGAGAACCGGTTATATCCAGCAATCGCTTGGCCATGGCGTTCAGCAGGTTGTCCAGCGGAATGCGCCGCATATTAATCAGGGGGATTCCATCAATCTCATCCATGTAGGGGTTAGAAGGCATGTATTTAGAATAGAAAGGAATGACGCAAAGCTTGGTGCCAGATTTTTCACAGCTGGCGATGATGCTGGGGAGCAGATGAAATTCGTCGGCTTCCAGAGCTACCACCACTTCATCAGCATTGAACAGGTCCAGTGTCTCGTAGATCTGCTGGTAATTGCCTAGGTAACGCAGATTTTTCAGACTTTTGTGTGCAGACATGTATCCTAAGATTGAAAAGCCTAGAGACTTATTTTTGTAGACTGCATGGAGATAATCCTGCGCTAGAGTACCGTCTCCGATAAGGATGACATGCTTGATATTGTAGCCCTTCTGTCGGTAACTCTTGAGGATGTTTCGCATGATATAGCGCTTGGCCGCCGTACCGCTAACGTTGAGGACAAAGAATAGAACCAGAGTCCACCGAGACAGATCGATTTTCTTGAAGATGAACAGGCAGGTTAGCAGGATGATGATGCCCAGCAGGTTTCCTTTGATAATTAGCCCTAATTCCTCAGAGAAGTCTTTTCGACGAAAGGATTCATACAGGCCAAAGCCCGTGTAGATCAGCAAATATAAAGGAATGACGACCAAGCCCAAGCTGATGTAGGTGCTTCCTCCCATGTGGTTGGTAGCCCCTTGAAATACCAAGAACCGCAACCCATAGGCCAAGCTCATAGCTAAAAGGATGACCACCCCATCTGTAAGCAAGTTTAATTGATTGAGTATTCGTTGATTTTCTTTAATCATGATAACATGTCCATTTCTAATCCATATATTGATTATAGCGTAACTAATTTACTCTTTACATTATCTAATCTCAATCACATAGTATAACATATGTAAACTTCTTTGTGGTAGCAAAAACAGCGTATTAAGGGCAAAAAACCATAAAAACAAAGACAACTCTTTAAATAAAAGGAAGGACTATGAAAAAAGTTCATTTTTTGTTTTGCTTTTCACCCATAAAATGGTATACTAAATAATAATACAGTTTTTTAAGTAGCATCTTTAACCGACTGGTAATGTTCATTGGGGAGAACGAAGCATGAATAGGAATAAGAGGATTATAGGGATTTTAATAACGTTGTCTTTGGTATGGGGAATACCGGGGGCGGTTTTCGCCGATACTGGAACTGGAACTCCTGGAAAATTTGCGGACAGCAAAGCCATTGCTTATGTGAAGCCGGAGTTTGCCGTGCAGATGGATCAGAAGTGGCTGATTTTTAAAGATGCCAATGGACAGCGGGTATACCCCATCGTCTACAACGGCAATACATATTTACCGGTACGGGCCATTTCTGCCTTGATGGATGAAGAAATTAGGTGGGATAATTATAGTAAGACGGTATACATCGGCAAGACTTTAAACAATCCCAACAAGTCCAAGGCCAAGAGAAGCGATGAGAATAAGGAGGCTGCTCAAGGAGTGGACAGGGATAGTTATGTAAAGCCCACTTGGAAATCTGCCCAGGTGACAGTTAGCCTACGGTCTGACATCACCATCATGTATGATTTTGAAGTACAAAAGTTTACGGATATCAGTGGAAACCGCATGTATCCGATTTTATATCAGGAGAGTACCTATTTGCCAGTGCGCTCTATTGCTCAGCTCATGGGTAAGGTCATCTCCTGGGATAATGTAGAAAAGACTGTCCTTATTGGAAGTCTCCAGGAAGAACCGGATAGTCAGGACAGTGAAAAAATACAGACAATCTATACGAAATCTTTAAAAGCAGAATTTGAAAGTGCCATTGAGCTTTATGATCAGGCTAATGCTAAAATTGTGGAGCTACAAAAAACCACTGACGGAGCTATGAAAGCGATGTTGGTTGCCTCTATCAGCGCCGATGTGAAAGATGCTGAAAAGCAGACTATCACTATTAATAATATGAAGAAGAGCAGGATGATGGAAGATGAGGTGGCTGCACAGAAGGCGTTGTACGAGTTTGCTCAAATTTCAGAAAATTATTTGCTAGTATTGGAGAATATTGCCTATTTGTCAGTTTCAGGAAAAGATTATTCTGTGCTGACCGATACTTTTGTGAATTTCGCTATGGATTCACAGCTGAAAATGAATGCTGCCCGAAAGCTCATTGAAGGACTTTGATGGATTCAGTGGGGCAGGCAGCAGATCTTCAGAGATATGGAACAAGAGAGCCGTCTACCTTAAAACGGTTTGCAGACGGGGCGGGTTTTTCAATCCGTCCTGTTTTTATTGCGCACTTGACCGCTTTTGAAAAGCAGACGGAAATTTCCATTTCTCCAAAAGACGGTTTGCATGTATAATACTAAGTGATATCATATCTGCCCGGGAACTCCAGGCGGATTAGCAGGACAGGAGACAACCAATGGTTAAGTTTTCAAGAATCATTATTCTTTTATTAGTAGATACTTTTATCGTGACTTTTTCCTATATTGCCGCATTTTTATTGCGGTTTGATTTTAATGTCAACGATCCGGTGTTTGATGCCTGGTTTGCCATTTACGCGAACAACCTTTTTTCTATTACTTTGGCTTGCATTATAGCATTCAGCATTTGCGGGCTGTACACCAGTATGTGGCGGTATGCAGGCACGGAGGAGCTGTTTAAAATTGTGGTGGCAGCAGGGGTAGCCCAGCTTTTGGTGATGTTTTACGTGACCTTTTCTGTGCTGACCATGCCCCGGGGAATCTATATCATTTCTTTTTTGTTCATGGTTTTTCTGCTGTCAGCCTTTCGTGTATCCTACCGATTTATCCGCAATGTGCGGTCTCCCGGTTCGCTTAATAGCTTTGTGCTGCGAATTGGTCGCAAGGACATCATCGGCGGCAATGTGACCAAGGTCATGATTGTAGGAGCTGGAGAGGCAGGGGCGTCTATGATTAATGAAATCAAGAGCCACCACGAGTACGGCAAGCGGGTGGTAGTGGCCATCGACGACGATCCGTCCAAGCAGAAGCATCGTATCTGTGGGGTGAAGGTCTACGGCGGACGCAATGAAATCCGCCATGCCGCTAGAAAGTATGGGGTGGACGAGATTATCATCGCCATTCCCTCCGCCAAGAAAAAGGCCATCCAGGCCATCATGGAGGAGTGTAAGCGGACTCGCTGCAAGATTAAGATTTTGCCCAGCCTTATTGATTTAATTAACGACAAGGTCAGCATCAGCAAGCTGCGGGATGTGGACATTGAAGACTTTTTAGGAAGGGAGCCGGTTCATGTAAATTTGCGAGAAATCAGCAGTTATATTGAAGGGAAGATTGTCATGGTTACGGGAGGGGGAGGATCCATCGGTTCCGAACTTTGTCGGCAAATTGGTCGCTTTCGGCCTCGACGTTTGATTGCTGTAGACATTTATGAAAACTGCGTTTTTGAACTTTCCAACGAGTTGAGGGAGTTATATCCCCATCTGGAATTTGAAATTGTTATTGCTTCCATTCGGGATAAAAAGCGCATGCGAGAGGTTTTCAGCAGATACAAGCCACATGTTATATTCCATGCGGCGGCTCACAAACATGTACCTCTCATGGAGAAAAATCCAAAGGAGGCGGTGGTCAACAACATTTTGGGTACCAAGAATATGATAGACTTGGCAGAAGAATTTGCTACAGAAAAATTTGTTATGATCTCCACCGACAAGGCGGTAAACCCCACCAACGTTATGGGTGCCACCAAGCGAGTGGGGGAGATGATTTTACAGGAAAAGAGTCAGCATTCCCGAACGACTTTTGCAGCGGTACGGTTCGGCAACGTATTGGGCAGTAATGGTTCAGTTATTCCAATTTTTAGAAAACAGATTGAAAAAGGAGGGCCGGTGACGGTAACCCATAAGGATATTACTCGTTATTTTATGACCATCCCAGAAGCAGTGGAGCTGGTGATTCAGACTGGAGCTATGGCCCAGGGAGGCGAAATCTTTATTTTGGATATGGGTGAGCCAGTGAAGATTTTGGACTTAGCAGAGAACGTAATTCGCTTATCTGGGTATGTGCCTTACGTAGATATTGACATTGCGGTGACGGGGCTGCGTCCTGGAGAAAAGCTCTACGAGGAACTGCTCCTGGATGAGGAGGGGCTGGAGAAGACCGCCCACAACAAGATTTACGTGGGTCACCCACTGCCGGCTAATCCAGCATTGAAGGCCATGCTGGAGGTGGAAGATGAGGTTCAGGCTGCCTCTATTGAGGGCCAGGTCAAAGGGGTCTCCGATATGACTGAGACCGAGGTAAAGGAATGGCTCCATGCGTTGGTGCCCAACTACACACCTCAAAAGTAGAGCGCAAAGGAGAGATGGGAATGGATATAAAAATAGATGTAAGCTGGTCTGGTATTTCCAAAGAGGGCATAGAGGTTCATGCTAAAGGGGTGGAAGGAGCCTTGGATAAGCTGTGGTCCGGCAAAGAATCTATGACCGGCTGGGTGAAGCTGCCCTTGGAGACGGGGCCGGATCAGTTAGAGGAGCTGTTGAATACAGCCATGCTGATTCAGAATCAGTGTGAAGAACTGATTGTAATTGGCATCGGCGGTTCGTACTTAGGCACTAGGGCGGCAGTGAATGCGCTGGTGGGCTATGATGAGGTCTATGGTACTGGTGTACCAGCCAGTCGCTATCCGGTGATTAAGTTTGCCGGCAATACCATGAGCGCCGTCTATCTGCACAAGCTGCAGGAAGATATCCGGACGAAGGAGGTTTGCCTGTGTGTCATTTCCAAATCTGGAACGACGGTGGAACCTAGTATTGCCTTTGCCGTGTTGAAAGAGGCCTTGATTGAAAAATACGGACGGGAGAAGGCAGCTAAACGGATATATGCGGTAACCGATGCAGAACATGGCGTCCTTCGCCAAGAAGCAGAAGCAGAGGGTTACGTCAGCTTTTCAGTACCAGAGAATATAGGCGGACGTTATTCTGTGTTGACTCCAGTGGGTCTGCTGCCCATGGCCGTGGCAGGTATTGATGTCAAGTCCATGCTGGCAGGGGCAGAGGCTATGGCCACTTCACCAGTGTGGGATTTAGATGGAACGGATTATGCCGCTGTCCGTTATGGGCTGTGGCAGTCAGGAAAGGTCTTGGAAATCTTCGAATATTATGAACCTCAGCTGGAGTTTTTTACGGAATGGCTGAAGCAGCTGTTTGGAGAAAGTGAAGGCAAAGAAGGCAAAGGCTTATACCCGGATTCTCTGCGGTTCAGTTCCGATCTGCACAGCATGGGTCAATTTCTTCAGGAGGGAAACCAAATATTTTTTGAGACGGTGTTGTACGTGGAGAAGCCTTCCAGGGATTTGCAGGTGCCAGCCGCCGCGGGAGATTTGTTGGCTGGAAAGAAGCTGAGCCAGATTAACCAGGCAGCCATGGAAGGGGTGGCCGCCGCTCATTATGCGGCAGGAATTCCCCTGATCAAAATTGGTATTCCTGAGATTAATGCCTTTTACTTTGGGCAGTTGATTTACTTCTTCGAAACGACCTGTGCGATTACGTCCTACTTGATGGGGATCAATCCTTTTGATCAACCGGGAGTAGAACGATACAAGGAAGAAATGAAGAAAAAGTTGCTGGAGTTGTAATTGTGAAAAACATAGCGAGATAGTGGGAGATTTGTTTTTGTTAAAACGTAAAAAGCACTGGAAGCCCTTGAAATTACTGATGTAAAATAAAATTTTATTTTGTTAAAAAAAAAACAACACAATATTCTGAAATATGCTATAATGAATCCATAGAGCGATACGGCTTTGCCGTAAGGTAGGATTCATTGAAGCATGCGGCGACACTGCTTGCATGTTATAGTGAATTCATAGAGCAATATGGCTTTGCCGTAAAGTAGAATCCATGCGAAGAACTCCTCAGCGAGGAACCCCTTTATAAAGGGGGTATGGGGAAGCGTTTTAACCGTGTGGCACATATAGCATGGCTCGTGCGAATATGAAGGATGAACATAGACTAAGGAGGATTATTGTGATGAAAAAAATTGGTGTATTAGGAACAGGCACAATGGGTGCCGGAATTATTCAGGTCCTTGCTCAGAATGGGTATGAAGTTGCAATTAGAGCGAGAAGAGAAGAGTCTGTCCAAAAGGGAATTGCCACGGTAAGCAAGAATTTAGACCGTCTGGTTGCGAAAGAAAAGCTGACAGCAGAAGCAAAAGAAGAGATTATGGGCAGGATTCATGGATCAACAGATATTGCAATCATTAAAGATGCAGATCTGGTTATGGAAGCTGCGACAGAGGACATGGAAGCAAAGAAAGCGTTATTTAAAGAACTAGATGCTCTTTGCAAACCGGAGACAATCATTGCTACAAATACATCAGCCCTTTCAATTACTGAAATTGCAGCGGCAACAAACAGACCGGATAAGATTATAGGCATGCATTTTTTCAACCCTGTTCCGGCCATGAAATTGGTGGAGATTGTTAAAGGTTTGACTACTTCAGAGGAAACGAGAGCGACAATCGTTGAATTGGCAAAGAATCTAGGAAAGACGCCGGTAGACGTAGCAGAAGCACCAGGCTTCGTTGTAAACCGAATCTTAATTCCGATGATTAATGAAGCAGTTGGCATTCTTGCTGATGGTGTAGCAAATGCAGAGGGTATTGATGAAGCTATGAAACTAGGTGCAAATCACCCGATGGGGCCTTTAGCATTAGGAGACTTGATTGGTCTGGATGTTTGTCTTGCCATCATGGAAACCCTGTACAAAGAGTTCGGTGACACCAAGTATCGGCCACATCCGTTGCTGACCAAAATGGTGAGAGCTAACAAGCTGGGAAGAAAGACTGGTGTAGGCTTTTTCGATTACAGCAAATAAGAACAAATTACAATAACGACGAAAGTATGGAATTTTTGGGCCGCCTTCCCCGGAGGGCGGCTTTTTTATAGCAGTTTATTGACATGATGGAGCACAACCGCAAAAAGCACCATTATTTTTGATAGTTCTTGCAAAAAAACGCAAATTGTTATATATTGAAATAATGATTTAAAAAGGGAAAAGGGATAAAAAAATGAGTAATAAAAAGCAATTTGCAATATTTTTTCTAACATTTTTTTGCATATTCATCTTGGCTTTTATGCCCGTGCGGTTTGCTTTAGGCAAAATGGGAGAGGTTCGTCTATTTGGGGGAGAGGAATCACTTGTGGATGATATGGATTACATGGTGGACAAAAGCGGGCCCTATTATGACCTGTTTTCAAAGAGCCAGCGGGTGAATATTTTGGTGCTGGGGGACAACGATGGCCTGACGGACACTATTATGCTGGCTAGCTACGACATGAAGAATCAGCGAGTAGACATAATCTCCGTTCCTCGGGATACGTATTATATGCGAAAGGATTATAAAGGAGCGGCAAATCAGAAAATTAATGCTATCTACGGCAGTGAAGGGGTCATTGGCACGGCCAAGGCTGTCAGCAATACACTGCTGGGGATACCGATTAATTACTATGCCGTTATTGAGTTCAGCGATGTAGAAAAAATTGTGGACGAGGTTGGCGGAGTGCCTATGGACATCCCTTTCACGATGAAATATGATGATCCTTACGATAAACCTCCTTTGCACATTTATATAAAAAAAGGGCAACAGACTCTAGATGGTGAGACGTCGGTGGAATTTTTGCGGTATCGGCATGGCTATCCAGAAGGGGACATTGGTCGAGTGAAGGCTCAGCAGACCTTTATTCAGTCTGCCTTGAAGCAAGCCATTGGGCCGAATTTGCCAGCGGTGGTGAAGGTTGGATTGCGGGAGATTGATTCGGATATCACGCTGGGCATGGCCACCAAAATTGCAACGAAGGCCATCGGTTTGGATTCGCAGAATGTGGCTACCTACTTGGCCCCAGGCGGTTCAAAGACAGTCAATGGTGCATCCTATTGGTTTGTGGATACAGAGCAGGCTGGAGATCTGGTAGAACAGATTTATAAGTCAGGAGACGTCTCCGAGGAGACAGGCGAAGCCGATTAATGACAAAAAATAATCATTTATTTTTTTTATTTAGTAGTATACAATATAGATTCAGGAGCCCGTGAGGTCGTATCAAAAAGGGAAAAGGGAACAAAGTACAAGAGAGGTTGTAGAAAGACAAATGAGCAGAGCTGAAAAGAAGCAAAGGGCAAGAGAGAGAGAAGAGAGAGCGCGGCAGCGGGGAACAGAGAATAGCACGTATGATGGGGAGGCAGCCAAAGCCTTGCAGGCGGCTAACAAGGGGAAAAGTAAAAAAGTAAGCAGCAGCGGGAAATTGTTTTTAAAAACATTTTTGATTGCGTTTATTGTTTTGACAGCCGGGAGCCTGGGGATTACCTCAGCAATCAGTAAGCTGTCCAATTATAATCCCTTCGATCCAGGAGAGGAATATACGCCGGTTTTGGAAGAAGAATTGAAGCTGGAATCGTTGGTAGATGAAAACAGTCCCTTTTTTCAGTCCTTTAAGGATTCTAAACGGGCCAATATCCTGCTTTTAGGGATTAATACCAACTTGACAGATACTATCATGCTGGTCAGTTTCGACATGGAAAACCAGAAAGTAGATGTGATTTCCATTCCACGAGACACGTATTATGTGAGAAAGGGCTATAATGGGCTGGCTGAAAAGAAGCTCAACGCAGCTTATAAGGGCAACCCGGTGAATACTGCTAAAGCGGTCAGTGAGCTGCTCTGTGGCATGCCTATCAATTATTACGCTGTCATTGAGTATGATGGTGTTGAAAAAATTGTGGATTCCATGGGTGGTGTGCCGATAGAAGTTCCTAATATCAATAACAAGGGCGGTATGTACTACAAAGACCCTTACGATACGCCACCACTAAAGATTGCGTTAAAGGCGGGTTATCAGACCTTAGATGGCAAGCAGGCTGTTCAGTTCCTTCGATTCCGCCATGGCTATTTGGAAGGTGATTTGGGACGGGTGAAAGCTCAGCAGGAATTTATGAAGAGTGCCTTTAGGCAGTGTATTGGCCTCAACCTGCCTTCCGTTGCAAAGACCGTGTTTCAAAACGTGGATTCTGACATTACCCTGGGAACAGCATTAGGGCTGGCGACCAAGGCCGTAGGAATTTCCGCTGATAATATTACCACCCATACCCTTCCTAACAATCCGGATCCGGAACCTCCATTTTATGTATATCCAGACAAAGAAAAAATAGAAGAGATGATTCGAACAATCTATTCCGTAGAGCCAGAGACTACTACTGAAGGTGGGGTGGAAGGTACGGATACCCCGCAGTGATCTACTGGAATTTAAATCAACTTTGAGCCAATAGGACGAAGCCGATCATAATAAAATATAAGTATAATTGTATGCCCCCCAAGTCTGGGGGCTATATAATATTTTTTTGAAAGAGGAATATTATGGAACAGCATGTGTTAAAAAGTAAAAAAATCTCCGAGTTAAGAGAGATCGCCAAGACCTTTTCCGTCGAAGGATATGAAAAGATGAAAAAGGCCCAACTGTTGGAGGTTCTCCTGACAAATGGCACGGAGATGCAGGAGCCGCCGGAAGGGATCGTTCCAGATTCTGATTTGGTTCGGGAAGCTGAGACAGAAGAAGCTCAGCGGGAGATGGCTGAATGCCAGGCTTTGGCACAGGCAGAAAACGAATTGAGACAAGGAGAAGAGCTTTCTGAAGCCGGGGGTTCTTCTACGGGAACTCGGGATTACAGAGGAGCTCGGGAAAGCCGTGAAAATCGGTATAATAAAGAAGATCGGCCCGAGGTGGAAGGCATTTTGGAGTTGGCAGAAGGCGGCTTCGGATTTTTGCGTTTTTCCAACTTTCTGACCAGTGATCAGGATATTTATGTTTCTCCTTCTCAAATTAGACGGTTTAACCTAAAGACTGGTGATAAAATTAAGGGGATTTCCAGAAGACCTAACGAGGGGGAACGCTTCGGTGCGCTGCTTTATGTGTTGACGGTTAATGGCGATGAACCTGGTGTGGCTATGAAGCGGCCTGATTTTGATGATTTGACACCGATTTTTCCAAAGGAACGATTGTCTTTAGAGACGGGGGCCAGAAACGATACGGCTATGCGCCTCATCGACTTGGTCGCTCCCATTGGAAAGGGCCAGCGCGGCATTATTGTGGCTCCGCCTAAAGCGGGTAAAACGATTCTGCTGAAAAAGATCGCTCACACCATTGAAATGAAATACCCAGATGTGGAGATGATTGTGTTGTTGGTGGATGAACGGCCAGAGGAAGTGACGGACATGAAGCGCTCTTTGGTTAGCGGAGAAGTTATCTATTCTACCTTTGACGAGATGCCTCAGCACCATGTAAAGGTGGCGGAGATGGTCTTGGCCAGAGCTCAGCGGCTGGCCGAGCATGGCAAGGACGTGGTTATCCTCTTGGACAGCATCACCCGGTTAGCAAGGGCTTACAACTTGGTGGTTCCTGCCTCTGGAAGAACGCTGTCTGGTGGTTTGGATCCGGGAGCGCTTCATAAACCTAAGAAGTTTTTCGGGGCAGCCCGAAAGCTGGAAGAAGGGGGAAGTATCACTATATTGGCTACGGCTTTGGTGGAAACCGGCAGTCGTATGGATGATGTAATTTTTGAAGAATTTAAAGGGACCGGAAATATGGAGCTGCATTTGGACAGAAAGCTGTCTGAGAAGCGCATATTCCCGGCTATTAATCTAAATAAATCGGGAACTAGAAGAGAAGACTTGCTGATGAGCAATGAAGAGATAGAGGCCGTATGGATGATGCGGCGAGCCATGGCCAATATGGGCACACAGGAGGTTACGGAAACGATTATCGATAACCTGGCTCACACTCGAAACAATGCGGATTTTATTCAGGTCATCAAAAAGAGCAAACTGGCAGAGCAGCAAAAGGACTCCTAGGGATGCGAAACTCGGGGATTTAGAGATATAACAGGAGAAAAGTATGGATTTAAGCAAGATATTTTTAAAAGAAGCTTGCCCTACTAGCGTAGGAGGGCAGGCAATAATGGAAGGCATCATGATGCGGGGGGCAGATCGTACAGCTATAGCGGTGCGCATGCCGGATGGTGCTATCCATTTGAAGACAGAGAAACTTAAACCGAAGAGTAGATGGATGAAAGTTCCTCTGCTGCGAGGTGTGGTGTCTTTCGGTTCTGCTTTGGTGACAGGGACCAAGACCTTGATGTATTCTGCCGAGGTATTGGAGAAATATGAAAATGACCATGCGGAGGAACTCGCTGAACTTCGAGAGCAGCAGCGGGCTGCCGGAGAGGCCAGTGGGGTTAAGGGGCCGGAATATTATGAAAAAGATAAATTTACCTTGTGGGTAGAAAAGCATTTTGGTGAGAAGGCAGCTTGGAATATCATGATTTATTCTTCGGTGGTGCTGGCACTGCTGTTTACCGTCGGTATTTTTATCGTAGTGCCCACTATTGTGGTTAATTGGTGCGGAGCCTTCATTCAAAATGAGATTTTGCTGAACCTGATAGAGGGAGTGCTGCGAATCGCCTTTTTCGGTGTCTACATCTTACTAATATCCAAGATGGAGGATATTCGGCGGGTATTTCAGTTTCATGGTGCAGAGCACAAGTGCATCCACTGTTTTGAAAACGGACTGGAGCTGACACCAGCCAATTGTCAATCTTTTTACACGCTGCATCCTCGGTGTGGGACCAGTTTCCTCATGTTTATTATGGTCATCAGTCTGATTCTTTTTTCACTTTTGGGTTGGCCTGATCTTGTTTGGCGGGTGACCTCCAGAATACTGTTAATTCCGGTGGTAGCAGGACTTTCCTATGAATTGTTAAAATGGGCTGGTCGCAGTGACAGCTTGCTCGTGCGTCTGCTGAGCATGCCGGGTTTGTATCTGCAAAAGCTGACCACCAAGAATCCAGATGAAAAGCAGCTGGAAGTGGCTATCGTGGCCATGAAAGCGGTACTGGTGCCGGAGGATACGGCAGAAGTGGATCTGTATAGACCAAGTTATCAGGACTATACACAGGAGTTGTTATTAGGGAAATAACGCAGACCGCGATTGACTGAAGGGTTAATCAGCCGGCCGTGTAATTGAATCGAGGGGGAACAATAAAAATGGCGATGGGTGTCAAAGAAGTATTGGAAATGGGACAGCGGGCTTTAGAGGGCGCTGGAATTCACGATGCAAAGGTGGATGCAGAGCTACTGTTGTGTTACATGCTAGGTCTGGAACGGGGAAGCCTCTTTATGATCTGGTCCAAAATTCTGGACGACAGCCAGTTTAACCATTATTTTGAGTTGATTGATGCTCGGGTGAAACGGTTGCCCCTCCAGCACATTACCGGCGTGCAACAGTTTATGGGTTATGACTTTAAAGTGGCTAAAAATGTACTTATTCCTCGGTTGGATACGGAGCTTTTGGCCGAGGCTGTCATGGAACATGCGAAATTTTTTAAAGGAAAAATTTCTGTGCTGGACTTATGCTGCGGCAGTGGAGCCATTGGCATCAGCTTGGCGAAGCTATGCAAGAATATGAAAGTGGTGTGCAGCGATGTCAGTGAGGATGCCGTGCGGCTGACACGGGAAAATGCGAAGGCATTGAAAACCAATGTTGTCGTTAAAAAAGGTAACCTCTTTGAACCTTTTGAAAGCCGACTTGGCAATACGAAATTTCACATGATTGTTTCCAATCCGCCTTACATTGAATCTCAGATCATCCCCACCTTGGAGGATGAGGTGCGGGTTCATGAACCTCTTTTAGCCTTAGACGGCGGCCATGATGGGCTGGATTTTTACAGACAGATTTTGAAGGAGGCACCAAAGCATCTGGAAAAGGGCGGGATGCTCTTTTTAGAAGTAGGTCACAATCAAGGGAATGTCATTGCGGAGAAGCTGGCTCACATGGGTCAGTACACTGACATCGAAGTGAGAAAGGACTACCATGAGCTGGACCGAGTGGTGGTCTGTAAAACTCAGGTAAAATAGAAAATATGAAAGAGCATAATCAGAAAAGAATCCTTTTATTTTTAGTCATTATTACCACAGCTATCTGCCTCAGAGCCCCCATCACCTCGGTGGGCTCTATTTTATATGCTATTACGGCGGACTTGCAGCTTTCCAATACGGTAGCGGGCTCTATCACTACCATTCCATTGATTGTGATGGCACTGCTGTCTCCTTGGGTTAGTCAGATTAGCCGACGTACAGGTATTATTCGAGCCTTGCTGATAGGCCTAAGCCTTCTGTTAGCTGGAATTTTGCTGCGTTCCTTCGGAGGCATCTATGGCTTGCTGACGGGAACCGCGCTGATTGGCGCAGGTATTTCATTTGGAAATGTGCTGATTCCCGCTGTTATTAAAAGTTTCTTTTCCGATAAGATTGGCGCCATGACTGGGGTTTTTACTACCACCATGTCTATCTGCTCTGGAATTGGGGCCGGTATCAGTGTTCCTTTGGCAGTGGAACTGGGCTGGGGCTGGCGGTGGACTTTCTGCGTCTGGGCGGTAACCGTGCTGGTAGCCATGGCAGTATCTGCGGCGCAGTTGAAGCACATGGGTCAGACGGATTCTGGACGGCAGCCGGAAATCTGGAGTCAGAAAGAGGAACACGTACAGAAGCAAAAGCCGCTGTATCAAGTCCCTTTGGCTTGGTGGATGGCGGTTTTGTTTGGGGGTCAGTCCTGTGTTTTTTATATGCTGGTCTCTTGGCTGCCAACCATAGCAGCGGATCGAGGTGTATCTGTGGTGGCGGCAGGTATGCTGGCCACCGTATTTCAGGTGGCAGCTATTCCGGCTAATTTCGGTGTGCCGATGCTAGCCGGGCGCTGGCGTAACCAGAGCCCTTTGGCGACAGCTATAGCGGGGCTTGGTGTTATCGGTCTGATTGGATTTCTTTTAGCGGGTTCGGTGTTTCAGATGGCTGTATCTGTGGCCATTCTTGCGCTGGGACTTGGTGGTACTTTTAGTTTGAGCTTGGTGTTCTTCGCCATGCGGGCATCGGATGGGAATCAGGCCGTTCGGCTGTCAGGTTTTGCTCAGAGCGTGGGTTATGTGCTGGCGGCCATAGGCCCAGCCTTGGCTGGGGCTTTATACGACTGGTCCCATAATTGGAGTATCCCTCTTCTATTGGCAGTGTTTATCATGGTGGTGGCTATGGTTGCAGGAACTGTGGTTGGGCGGGACCGGCAGATTTAGACGGTATAGCAGATTTTTTGCAAAAATTACTTGATAATAAAAATTATATTTGATATAATATACAGGCTGTAGTTACAGTAATAATGCGGAGGCCGCGGGGCCAAGAGCAAGGGAGAGGTGCATAGCATGAAGGAAGGAATCCATCCAAGATATATGGAATGTAAAGTTACTTGCGCATGCGGCAACACGTTCATGACAAAGTCCAGCAAGGACGAGATTAGAGTTGAAGTTTGTTCAGCTTGTCATCCGTTCTTTACAGGACAGCAGAAGTTCATCAACCGTGGCGGTCGTGTTGAAAAGTTTAAGACGAAGTACAATATCGACTAATAAAGTAGCTTTAAATTAACTGGAAATCTCAATTTCCAGTTTTTTTTTACAATAGATTATGTTATACTAAATAGTTAGTATGGAAGGAGCAAGCTCTGAGCAGGCTAGCTTCAGTTCGGCATTTTGATAGATGGCCAAAGGACGAAGGAGAACGATAAATGTTTGATAAATTAGATTTTATATTGGAAAAATATGAGGAGCTTTCCCTTAAGGTTTCCGATCCGGAGGTGATTAATAACCAGCCGGTGTGGCAGAAGCACATTAAGGAGATGGGAGAGATGGAGCCCATCGTAAACAAGTATAAGGAATACAAGAAAGCTAAGGCGGACATTCAGGCCGCCAAAGAGATGCTGGAGGAAAACGACGAAGAACTCCGGGAGATGGCTAAAATGGAGATTGGTGAGTTGGAACCCGCCTTGGCAATTATTCAGGATCAACTAAACGTATTGCTTATGCCAAAGGATCCTAACGATGAGCGAAACGTTATTTTGGAAGTCCGGGCAGGGACCGGCGGTGACGAGGCTGCACTCTTTGGGTCGGACCTGCTACGGATGTATATGAGGTATGCGGAACGCAGAGGATGGAAGACCGAAATCCTGGAAATGAATGACACGGGTATCGGTGGTATTAAAGAAGCAGTCGTATTAATCAAGGGAAAAGGTGCGTATAGTCGATTAAAATTTGAAAGTGGTGCGCATCGGGTACAGCGGGTACCGGAGACAGAGTCCTCTGGGCGTATCCATACTTCAGCAGCCACTATCGCTGTGCTGCCAGAAGTGGATGATGTAGAGGTAGAAATCAATCCTAATGACGTGCGAGTGGACGTATACCGGGCTTCCGGAAACGGTGGACAGTGTGTTAATACGACCGATTCTGCTGTGCGGCTGACTCATGTTCCGACGGGCCTGGTTGTTACCTGTCAGGATGAAAAATCTCAGATTAAGAACAAGGAGAAAGCCTTTAAGGTATTGAGATCCAGACTTTACGACTTGATGCAGCAGGAGCAGAACAAGGAGATTGCAGACCAGAGGAAGAGCCAAGTGGGCAGCGGAGACCGAAGCGAGCGGATCCGGACCTATAACTTCCCTCAAGGACGGGTATCCGATCACCGGATTAACTTGACCATCTACAAACTGGACTATTTCCTAGATGGGGATTTAGATGAGATTATTGATGGTCTGATTACCAGCGATCAGGCAGAAAAGATGAAGAATTTTTAATAGAAATGAATGCAACGGTAATGAACAATCTGTATAACTGAGAAAGACAGAAAGATGGAAACGAAGCTTTTAAATATTACAACTGAAAATTTGCAGCTGGCAGCTCAGATGCTGGCAGCGGGAAAGCTGGTGGTTTTCCCCACGGAGACCGTTTATGGGCTGGGGGCAGATGCCTTCAACGAGGAGGCGGTGAAGAAGGTCTATGAAGCTAAGGGCAGGCCCAGCGACAATCCGATGATTGTTCACATCTCAGATCGAGCGCAGTTGGAGCAGTTGACGCCCCAGATTACGCCAGTGATGGAGGCCCTGATGGAGGCCTTTTGGCCCGGACCGTTGACTATGGTGGTAAAGAAAAGAACGGGTATACCCGATGCCACCACTGGTGGGCTGAATACGGTGGGGTTGCGGATGCCTTCTGATGAAACAGCCAGAGAGCTGATTCGGCTGTCCGGCTGCCCCATCGCAGCGCCTAGTGCGAACTTGTCGGGAAGCCCTAGTCCCACCAGACCGGAGCACGCAGCAGCGGACTTGGAAGGGCGAGTCGATGCGATCTTGATGGGTGGTGATTGCCAGGTAGGCATTGAATCGACGGTGGTGGATGTCAGTGGCAGCCAGCCGATGGTTTTGCGACCGGGCATTATTACCAGAGAGGCGTTAGCTGAGGTCGTCCGGAGTTTGGGCATGCGGGTGGAAATGGATCCCGCATTGTTCATCAATCGACCTCGGGACGTGTCTGGTTCAGATTTTAAGCCGAAAGCTCCCGGCATGAAGTACAGGCATTATGCGCCTAAGGCGGATATGGAAGTTATTTCTGGACAGGCAGACGGGGTTCGGGCAGAGATTAACAGGCGAAAATTGGAACGGGAAGCGGCAGGCCAGAAGGTGGGAGTCATTCTCTTCGGGGAAGACCAGTATCGGCAAGCCGCTCACGATTTCTTTGCCAACCTTCGCCAATGGGATGACCAGGGCGTAGATTTGATTCTAGCGGGTGCTTTGGACGATGCAGATAGCGTTGGCTTTGCTGTCATGAATCGGATGCTGAAATCGGCAGGGTACCGGGTTATTCAGGTATGAGGTTTTAGTGAAGCAGCTAGAAGAAAAAATAATTTTATTTGCAGGAGAAGGAGAGAAGATGAAAATAGCTATAGCCAGTGATCACGGCGGATTAGATTTAAAAGAGCATCTCAAGGAATATTTGCAGGAACAGGGCCTGGAGGTTTTGGATTTAGGCACTCATACAGCAGAATCGGTGGATTATCCGGAGTATGGAAAGGCTTGTGCGGAAGCAGTTGTTTCCGGTCAGGCGCACCGAGGCATCGTTTGCTGTGGTACCGGCATCGGTATTTCTATCGCAGCAAATAAGGTGAGAGGCGCCCGCTGTGCTTTATGCACAGATGTGTATATGGCGGAAATGACGAGGCGGCACAATGATGCTAACCTGTTGGCCTTGGGAGGTCGGATAACCGATTTGGATACAGCTAAAAGCATTACGCAGGTATGGTTGGACACGCCTTTTGAGGGTGGACGGCATCAACGGCGGGTGGATATGCTCAACAATATGTAGTAATATCCTTTGGCCGAAAGGCAGCAGGCTAAAAGCTGTACACTTTGGCCAGAGAGTGATATACCAATTTAATAATAAACGAAACGCAGGCAATGCAAGGGAGGAAACAGTAAAAATGGGAAAAGTATATGTATTCGATCATCCGTTAATTCAGCACAAGACGGCGATGATCAGAAAGATAGAAACAAGTGTGAAGGATTTTCGGGAGATGGTCAAAGAGATTTCCATGCTGATGGGGTACGAAGCGACTAGGACGCTGCCGCTGGAAGACGTGGAGATTGAAACGCCAATGTGCAAGACAACAATGAAAATGTTGCAGGGCGAAGATATCGCCATCGTGCCGATTTTGAGAGCTGGTTTGGGCATGGTAGATGGCATGTTGGCCCTGGTGCCCAATGCAAAGGTGGGCCATGTTGGTTTGTATCGAGATCCAGAAACACATATTCCCGTTGAATATTACTGTAAACTGCCTACGGATATCGCGAAAAGACAGGTATTCGTAGTAGATCCTATGCTGGCCACCGGAGGCAGTGCCATTGCGGCCATCGACTTCATCAAGGACAAGGGTGCAAAGAATATTATCTTTATGTGTCTGATTGCCTCCCCAGAGGGGATTGAGGCTTTACAGGCTGCCCATCCAGATGTAGATATCTTCATTGCTGCGAAAGACGAACGATTAAACGAAAGTGCCTATATCCTTCCGGGTTTAGGAGATGCAGGGGATCGGCTGTACGGTACGAAATAAGCAGCGGCCCGAGCTGCTTTGCCTGCCTGAAATGGAGGAGCAACAAGGAAGTGGAGGAAAACCTATGAACTTTATACCAGATAATGTGAGCAAGCATGACAATGTATTTGACGTGCTGAAAGAGAGAGGCTTCATTGAGCAATGTACCAACGAGGAGGAGGTTCGGGAGCTTCTGGAAAAAGAAAAAATCAAATTTTATATTGGCTTTGACCCTACGGCAGACTGTCTGCACGTCGGACACTTTATGCAAGTCATCATCATGATGTATATGCAAAAGTACGGTCATACGCCGATTGTGCTTATCGGTGGAGGTACCGGCATGGTGGGTGATCCGTCAGGCCGGAGTGATATGCGCCAAATGATGACGCCGGAGACCGTGCAGAACAACTGCGATGCATTTAAGAAGCTTTTTGATCAGTTCTTAGAGTTCGACGATCAGTGGGTATACACGGGCGGCGACGGAAAGACCATCGGCAAGGCTACAGCCAACAAGGAACCGGATCCAGGCAAGGCCATCTGTGTGAACAATGCTTCTTGGCTGCTGCATCTGAACTATGTGGAGTTCATCCGAGACATTGGCCGTCACTTCTCTGTTAACAACATGCTGCGAGCTGAGTGCTTTAAACAGCGGATGGAAAAAGGGTTGTCCTTTTTAGAATTCAACTACATGATTATGCAGTCCTACGACTTCATGGTTATGGCTAGAGATATCGGCTGCCAGATGCAGTTTGGCGGAAACGATCAGTGGTCCAATATCTTAGGTGGGGTGAACCTGAGTAGAAAAGAACTGGACAAGCAGGTATATGGCATGACGTTCACGCTTCTGACTACCAGCGAAGGCATTAAGATGGGCAAGACTCAGAAGGGTGCTTTGTGGCTGGACGGCAGCAAGACATCACCATATGAATTTTACCAATACTGGAGAAATGTGGCGGATCCAGATGTGAACAAGTGTCTGCGGATGCTGACCTTCCTGCCGATGGAGGAAGTAGAACGACTGTCTTCTTTTAAGGATCAGGAAATTAATAAAGCCAAGGAAGTACTGGCCTTTGAAGTGACCAAGCTGGTTCACGGCGAAGAAGAGGCCCTGAAGGCCCAGGAAGCTGCCAGAGCAGCGTTCAGCGGTGGCGGAGACCTGAGCAACATCCCAACCACTAAGATGGCGGCGGCAGACTTTGCCGGTCAGGGTATGGGTGTGGTCAACCTGATTAAGACCTTAAAGCTAGTACCGAGCAATGGAGAAGGCTTCCGCACCATTGAAGGGGGCGGACTGCTCCTGAACGATGAAAAGGTGACAGATCCAAAGATGATGGTAACCACGGATTTCTTTAAGGATGGTGCGTTAATCATTAAAAAGGGTAAAAAGACTTTCCATAAGGTCGAAATTTAATTTGTTCGTGCCTTAAAGGAAGTGCTCCATAAAGTTTGGATAGCATGCTCCTGCCGGAGCATGAACGAATAAGTAAGATTGGTGAAAAGCTGAGCAGTTGTCAGAGGACAGAAGCTCAGCTTTTTTTATGGCAAATAGGCAGTGAGGCGTATAGGTTAGTGGGTAAGAGAAGCGGAGAAACAAGTTAAGTAGCTAAAACGAAGAAAAAAGATAAATTTGTCGAAAAATAAATTGTCTAGAGTGATTGACAGTGTACTATTACAGGTAGTACACTATAAGCACAGAAGAGGTATTGTCCAGTGCGTATCCAAGGTCAGGGGTATAGATGGATACAGACAGACAATGAATAGTTTTAAACGGCGGACTCTAAGAGTGGAGTTCGCTTTTTAAACGTGGATACAGTTAATACATCAGAGGAGACGCCATGGAACCATTGATAAAAGTGAAAAATGTCAGAAAAATTTACCGGATGGGCGATGAGAAGGTGGTGGCTTTGAACAATGTAAGCCTAGAAATTTATAAAGGGGAAATTGTATGTTTTCTGGGGACCTCTGGTTCAGGAAAATCTACCTTTCTCAACATGGTAGCTGGATTAGAAAAGCCCACCAAGGGTCAGATTTACATAGGAGGCATCCCCATACACAAGCTTAACGAGGAAAAGGTCACGTTATTTCGTCAGAAGAATATCGGGTTTATCTTTCAGGCCTATCACCTACTGCCCATGCTTACTGCCTTGGAAAATGTCAGCCTGCCATTGATCTTTCAGGGGGTGGAGAAGAGAAAGCGCAGCCGAATTGCAGAGGAAGCGTTAGTTGCGGTAGGGCTAAAGGGCTATGGCAACCGGAGGCCTACTCAGATGAGCGGCGGCCAGCAGCAGCGGGTGGGTATTGCCAGAGCCTTAGCGGGAACACCCAAGATTATTTTTGCGGATGAACCCACGGGAAACTTGGATACCAATACGACGAAAGAGGTTATGAACCTGATTTTGGGTCAGGTACGACGGCACAAGCAGACGTTAATTTTGGTTACTCACGACCGGAGCATTGCGGATTATGCGGATAAAATCGTGACCCTTCAGGATGGAAATATATTGAGTGTTGCAGTAAGAGATTATGCAGAGAAAGAAGAGGGAGAAAAGAGAGATGAACAGCAGGACATGCAGTAGAAATCGCAGAACAGGTTTAGCAATAGCAGTATTGGTGCTGCTGTTGTCTGCCTTTGTACAGGAGTTTGTACCGAATCAAGGGCTGGTGGTTTATGGGGCTACTAACGGGGGAGTAACGGCAGAGGTTATCGGTTCACCGGGCGGCATGCAAGGAGACGATAAGGTTACCGTTGGTTTTCAGATTGAAAATAACCGAGGGGAGACGGTGGTGGTCCAGGGTATGAAATTGACCATCAATGGTTCAGGGATTACGGTCAGTGAAAATACGGGCAGCATATCCATTCCTTCCGGGGGCGTGCAGACTGTGAGTTTTTCTGTCAATGTGGCAAAGCATGCGGACACAGGGGAACGAAACTGCAGCTTCAACGCCAACTTGAAAAATGTTGCAGGGGAAGACTTGCCAAATCAGAAAACATTAGAAGACAATACCACTTTTATGGTTTATGAAAAGATGGCTACTGACGGAGTCGATTCTAAAACGGTGGCAGGAGTAGATATTTCCCATTTTATTGAACCAGCAGACGGTTTTGTAGAGGGAAATAGCAATAAAATGAAAATTGAGGTGTACAATTACGGTAATACCACCATCAAAAATGCTGTGGTATCTGTGACTTTGCCAGAAGGGTTATCTATCTATAACGGCAGTAATCAGGCTCAACTGGGTTACGTTTCTGTGGGGTCCAGAAAGACAGCAGAATTTCCCATTACCGTTCAGTCCGGCTTGGAAAGCAAGAATTACGCTATAGAGGTTCAAGTCTTGGGACTGAACTTCATGAACGGTGACGTGGTGGCGAAGAAAACCTTTTACATACCCGTAGAGGGAACCGGCAGTGTAAACAGCAATAACATAGCAGTCACTGGCGTCAGCATTCCCAATGAAGTTCAGTCGGGTCAGCCCTTTGATCTGTCCTTCAATGTAAAAAATATGGGAACCTCCGATTTGAAAAATATTAAGATTACTGTAGAGCCGGCTGAAGGCATTATCAACAAATCTCGGAACATCTTTATTGATAATTTCTCCAAAGGAGCCAGCAAGGCTTATACCGTAAAGCTATATTCCTTCGATGGAGCGGACGAGAAAAGTTACCCGATTAAGATTACAGCTGGACCTGCCGCTACCTCTGAAAAAGACACAGCCGTAGGCGTGACAGAGTATGCCACCGTGTCTATTCTCTCGGATGGCAGCGGAGCGAAAAAGCCTCAGCTAATCGTGGATAATTACTCCTACGGGGGAAGTGTCGTTCAGGCAGGAACGGATTTCTATTTGAATGTTGGACTATTTAATACCTCGGGAAAGACCTTGACCAACGTGAAGGTCTCCTTGAGCAATGAAGACGGCGTCTTTGTGCCAGTGGGTGGAAGCAACTCCTTCTTTATCGACAGCATCAAAGCCAAAGCCCATTATACCAAGAGCATCCGCATGAGCAGCAAGCCTCAGGCAGAGCAGAAAACGGCACCTATCACTGTAAAGATGACTTATGAAGCGGGTTCTGGTGACCCGTTGGAATCTGAGGATATCATTGCGATTCCTGTGACTCAGCGGAGCCGACTGGTGGTGGATGATATTGTGCCACCGATGGAGGTTTATGCAGGCCAGCAGGGAAGTTGTGAGCTAGAGTTTTATAACATGGGGAAGACTCCTCTGAACAATCTGCGGGTCAACTGCGAGGGAAACTTCGACGTGATGGAGTCCAATAGCTATTATGCCGGAAATATGGAGAGTGGCAAAAGCGACAGCTATCGGTTCAATTTTATTCCTCGGGAGGCGGGGCCTGTAGAGGGAACGATTACCTTTACTTTTGAAGACGGCAATGGAGAACCGCAGTTTTTGGAGGTGCCTTTCAGCTTTGAAGCCATGGAAATGCCGGCGGACGACGGCATGAATATGGAGGATCCCATGGAAGAGAAGCATACTCCGTGGGCTTTGATTATTGGTCTGGGTGTGGTGTCTGTGGCCGTAATCGGTGGTTTATTGTTTAAGCGCCATCGGAAGAAGAAGCTTGATGCAGCGCTGGAAATTGAGGATGAGCTGGATGTGGAGGTAGCTGAAAGCCATGAGGCGGCTGCTTCTGAGGCTGGCGGAGCTCAGAAATAAGGAGCAGGGTATGAGTAATAGAGATTTAATCGACCTGTGCCTGAGAAACTTGCTCCGGCGGCGGACTAGGACGCTGTTGGCGGTGGTTGGCGTTGTGGTGGGTACTTGTGCCATTGTGGTCATGATGTCCATTGGCTTCGGCCTCACTGACAGCTATCAGGAGCAGATTGAAAGCTACGGCAATCTGCATATGATAACCGTTACGAGCATGGGCGATAGCCAGATGCTCCAGCAGATGAAGGATGCGAAAGGAGTTATCACGGATAAATCCTTAGCGGAAATAGAAAAGATGGAAGGAGTAGGCGCGGTGACTCCAGTAATCAGCGAATACATGACCATCGGCATTGGCAAAAAAGTTACACAGACCAGAATTGTAGGTATACGGACAGAAGTGCTGGAAAAATTCAACTATAAGGTGTTGGACGGAGGACGATTACTGAATGTATCAGATAAATACGATCTCCTGTTCGGCAATCAGGTACCTAGTTGGTTCCAAGATCCCAACAGCGATCAGTGGAGCAGTGATTCTATAGATGTCATGTCAGCGAAAAAAATTATCCTTACGGGAGATGACTCTTACGGACAGAAAAAGAAAAGCGGTGGCGGAGAGGATGAGGAGGACAAAATTGTCTACAAGGAGTATGAGACGAGGGCAGTAGGGGTGCTGGAAAACCCAGATGATGATTCGGCATACGAAGTCTATATGAATATCACAGCCTTGGAGCAGATCACCAAGGAGTTGAAAAAGGCCAGAAAGGAAAGTACTTTTTCTTCAGGAACCAAGACTTATGATGAAGCCTTGATTTATGTAACAGATATAAATGACTCAGCAGATATCAGCAATGAACTGAGAGCTCAGGGCTATCAGACCTCCAGTCCCAGCGACTGGTTGGAATCCATGAAAGAGACGGCCAAGATGATTCAAGGAATCCTGGGAGGCATCGGCGGCATTTCCTTGCTGGTAGCCGCCTTAGGCATTACAAACACCATGATTATGTCCATCTATGAGCGGACCAAAGAAATCGGTGTCATGAAGGTAATCGGGGCTAATCTGCGGGATATTCGCAAGATGTTTCTGTTGGAAGCAGGGATGATTGGGTTTATCGGCGGTCTCATGGGACTGATTTTTAGCTTAATCGTTTCTCTGCTGATGAATACGGTGCTGAAAGATATCATCAGTATTGCTCTGGGCAGTTTTGGCGGTGGCTATGGTTCGTCTATTTCTCGAATTCCGCTGTGGCTGGCCGCAGCGGCGGTGGCCTTTGCTACAGGCATTGGTCTTATGGCTGGATATTACCCAGCCAAGCGGGCGATGAACCTCAGTGCCCTGGAGAGCTTGAAGAACGAATAAGGCTACAGCGGGTGGAACAAGAGGGTCAGCTGGAGATATTCCCATATTATCTAGAAAAATAGAAGACTGCTGCGCCATCTGCAGCAGTTTTTTTGTTAAGGAAAGCTGATTGTGGTAAGATAAGCTTAAGAAATTTGTAAGAGTCTCCATAGTTTTTTTGTAAGATTTGGATTTTAATATAGAAAGAGAACGGAGAGGGCGGAGGTCTGGCCAGATGCGCAGTCAGGATAAAGTACTCTCTGAGCGGAGGAAAGAAGATGAATATTTTAGTATGCGATGATGATAAAGAGATTGTAAACGCCATTGAGATCTATTTAAAGAACGAAGGGTATGAAGTTCTTAAGGCGTATGACGGTTTCCAAGCGTTACAGCTGGTAGAGAAAGAAGCCATTCACTTAATCCTTATGGACATCATGATGCCTAACTTGGATGGAATGCGCACAACCATGAAAATCAGAGAAGATAAGAATATTCCTATCATTATGCTTTCCGCAAAATCAGAGGATTACGACAAGATTACGGGTTTAAACGTAGGGGCGGATGATTACATAACCAAGCCCTTTAATCCACTGGAATTAATTGCTCGGGTAAAATCTCAGCTAAGGAGGTATGTAAGCCTGGGCAGTCTGGAGCAGAAGAAGGGGGTTTTTAAAACAGGGGGATTGGAGATAGACGATGAACAGAAGATTGTAACTCTGGATGGGGAACAGGTTCTGGTGACGCCTATTGAGTACGGAATTTTAAAGTTATTAACAGAAAGCGCCGGACGCGTATTTTCGATGGAACAAATTTATGAGGCCGTTTGGAAAGAACCGGCCTACAATCCAGAAAACACGGTAGCCGTCCACGTGAGGCGGATTCGGGAAAAAATTGAGATCAACCCGAAGGATCCGCGATATTTAAAGGTGGTGTGGGGAATTGGATACAAGATGGAAAAATTTTAATGAAAATATGGCGGTGCGAACGCTGGCTTTTGCTCTCTGCGTTCTGCTGTTTGCAGCCGCCCTTATGGGTAGTATCGCTACGGTTCTTCGTATTGATAAGGCCGGGCGAAGCTTTACGTTAGAAGAAATCTTCAGTACAACGAATTACTTGGACAGCAGTGACATGCAAGAGGAATTCAATCAAGATGCTCAGCTTTTGAGGCAGCTGATTGGAGAATACAAAAGTGAAGCAAACATTCAGTCGGGCAACTTGTTAATGGACCGGGACAGCGAGCTGGATACAGCCATAGCTACTCTTTATAGCGATGGGGTTTATTACTATGGAGATAAAAAGCTGACGGCTAACCCAGTCAACGTTTCCTATGACGTGTTCGCAGAGGATGGTCGATTTAAGCCAGTGATGATTATAGAAGGCACGCCCTATCTGATTAAAGATTATGTGAATGAAGAAGAGTATCCAGATTATGATAACATGGGACGAGAAGAAGCGCGAAGCTTTGCCCGGGAATATGTAAATTATTATCTGGATACGGGCAACGACCAGCTGCGAGAGGCTTTTATAGCAGCCAATCAAAGTCAAGTGGAGGAAATCAAGACGATTCTGATTAAAGATCAGCTGAGAAGTTTTAGCAATTTGAAGGATCGATTAAATGAGCAAAAGGGTATGCTGTACTTTGTCAGCGATGGAGTAAACAGCTATACCAACATGAAGAAAACGGCATTGACCGGCAAGGACGGTGCTACACCGGATGTGAAGGCTTTTGAAAAAAATCCGGCCTATATGATTTATGCGGACGGAAAGTTGAAAAAAGTTCCCTCGGCTACTGCCAAAGCCAGTTACTTGGGAGACTGGGACAGCAACCTGGAAAACCGTTTCTTTACTCTATATAATGATAATTTAGAGGTGTACCTGGCCTTCGATGAAAGTTTTATTAAGGAAAAGCAGATTGCCTACAGGGACACTTCGGATATCTTGGGCTTGGCACCTATGGTTGCAGGCTGTGCAATCGGTACGCTGATACTTTTCTTGTATCTGGCAGTGACCACTGGGCGGCGGGATGATCAGGGCCAGCGGAAGCTTTACGGCTTAGATGGGATTTGGACGGAGTTACAGGTAGGCGGAATATTTGCTGCCATGGGTTTGGGCCTGTGGGTAGCAATGATTGCCTTAGGCGTATGGGGGTATTGGACTGCATCCGCCCGGCAGATTTCCTCTTTAGAACTGGGACTATTCTTTATGGCATGGAGTATTTTGGCTGCCATAGGGTTGTGGTTTACACTGTCTTGCATTCGTCTTTTAAAGGCTCGGCAGTTTTGGAAGAATACATTGATTTATAAGCTATGGAATGCTATTGTTTGGAAACTTTGCAGGAAGGTATGGCAGGGGGCAGTCAGCATCTATGAAGGCAGCAGCCTGATGAAAAAAGTGGTACTCATCGCTTTAGCTGTATGCCTGTTATCGGCTACGGTTTTCTTGGCACCGGTGGTTTTGTTGGCCATCCTGGCCTTGGCTCCTAAATGGGTGCAGAAATTTGAAGGCATTAAACAGGGAGTGGAAGAAGTAAAAAACGGTAATTTATCTTATAAGATTCCTGTAGAGGGACAGGGGGAATTGGACCGGTTGGCAGGAAGTATTAACCAGATTTCAGCGGCTTCCAGTACAGCTGTACAAAATGAACTAAAAAATCAGCGAATGAAAGCCGACTTGATTTCTAATGTGTCTCACGATTTGAAGACTCCGCTGACCTCCATGGTCACCTACATTGATTTGTTAAAAAGTGAGGGACTGGACAGCAGCGATGCACCGGAATATCTGCGGATTTTAGATGAGAAGACGGAGCGGCTGCGCCATTTGACCGAGGATTTATTCGAAGCGGCCAAGGCCTCTAGTGGAGCGATGCCAGTCCAGTTGGAAAAAGTAGAACTGTTATCGCTGATTAATCAAGGGTTAGGTGAGCTGGATCAACGGATTCGAGCTTCTGGGCTGGAATTCATTATCCACGCGGAGCAGGAGAAATATTATGTGTTGGCAGATGGACAGCTGCTCTGGCGGGTGGTGGAAAACCTCCTAGGTAACGTGCTCAAATATGCCTTGGAAAACAGCCGGGTTTACATTGACGTAAAGGAAGTTGGGGCAAACAGCCAGAAGGCTGCCAGCCTGATTACCTTGGAGATTAAAAATATTTCCCGGGAGCCTCTGAATATCAGCGCAGACGAACTGATGGAGCGATTCAAGCGGGGGGACGAATCTAGAACAACAGAGGGCAGTGGCCTGGGCTTGGCTATTGCCAAGGATTTGGTAAAGCTGCAAAACGGTTGGTTTGAGGTTTTTATCGACGGAGATTTATTCAAAGCTCAAGTTCTTCTGAGTAAATATCAGGAAACGGGAGCCAAAACAGAGTAAAAGGGGTTTTATATATAAGCAGGTTGACGGCGTGTTGACTTAAGTAGATGGGAGCATGGAAAGAACTTTTCCTGCTCCCATCTTTGTGCGCTGATGGATAGATAGAAAAAGGCTTTTATTCAGAGAAAAAAGGACAAACAGACTTGTAAAAAAAAATCAAGTTGAATATAATGAGAAAATAATAATAGCTTACATTCGTATTGGAGATAATCGGGTTATCTTCTGCGGCTTTGCCGAGAGCAAAATCGTATTGCGTGAAAATAGAAAGGGGAGCATTATGGCAAACATGGGTTTAGTCAGAGTGGCCGCCGCATCGCCTAAGGTGAAGGTCGCCAATGTACAGTACAACGTGGAGCAGATTATCCGTTATATAAAGCAGGCGGCTGATGAAGACGTTCAGGCAGGGTTTGTTCTGTTCCCGGAGCTGGCCATCACCGGCTACTCTTGCGGGGACTTGTTTTACCAGCCGCACCTGTATCAACAGAATCTAAATGGCCTCAAGGCTATTCTTGAAGCCTCCAGGGAATACGATTTGGGGATTCTTGTGGGATTTTATCTGCGCATTCGGGATAATCTGTATAACTGCGTTGCCGTCCTTCAGCAGGGGAAGATTAAGGGTGTGGTGCCTAAGATGTTCATTCCTAATTACAAGGAATTCTATGAAGGACGATGGTTTGCACCAGGAGCTCAGGTCGTAAAGGATATTCATTCTGTTCACCTTTTTGATGAAGAGGTGCCCTTTGGGAACCTGTTGTTTTGCGATTCTCAGTCGGGATTCAGCATTGGAGTGGAAATCTGTGAGGACCTATGGATGCCTATTACGCCAGGGGCACAGCTCTGCCTGAACGGAGCGCACATCATCTTTAATGCTTCTGCCAGCAACGAGACGGTGGGTAAAGCTCCTTACCGGAGAAATTTGGTGTTGACAGAGAGCGGAAAAAATAATTGTGGGTATGTATATGCTTCGGCAGGCGTCCATGAGTCGACTACAGACTTGGTGTTCAGCGGCCACACGATGATTGCAGAGAACGGTTCTATGATTCAAGAAGGCTCTCGCTTCCAACGTGAAGGTACCTTATTGACTGGGGATGTGGATTTTCAACGGATTCAGTTTGAGCGGAGTCATGGACAGACTTTTAATAGCAGTGCAGCGGCTTATACGGACGCCAGTATGTTTCATCAGGTGGAACTCAATCCGGTGCCATTAGTAGAGTCTCAGATGAAGTTGATTCGGCCGTACGAGCGCAATCCTTTTGTACCAGACAATCCGGCTGTGGTAGATGATAGCTGTCAGGAGATTTTCAGCATTCAGACGGCAGGGCTGGCCAAGCGGATCGAACATGCTCGGGCACAGAAATGTATTCTGGGCATATCTGGCGGATTGGATTCCACGCTGGCACTGCTGGTAACAGCTCAGACCTGTAAGTTGCTGGGACGGCCGGCTTCCGACATGATTGCCATCACTATGCCGGGATTCGGCACGACGGGAAAGACTTATCGCAATGCCCTGACCATTATGGAATTGCTGGGGGCAGAAATTCGAGAGATTCCTATTGGAGATGCCGTGCTCAAGCACTTTGAAGATATTGGACAGGATAAGGAGCTGAGAGACCTGACCTATGAGAATTGTCAGGCCCGGGAGCGCACTCAGATTCTCATGGACGTGGCCAACAAGGAAAATGGTTTGGTGGTTGGAACAGGAGATTTGTCAGAGCTGGCTTTGGGCTGGTGCACCTACAACGGGGATCATATGTCCATGTATGGGGTGAATGGCGGTGTTCCAAAGACCCTGGTTCGGTTCGTGGTCAAGTGGGTCATGGACAATCTGCTTCTGAATGAAAAGACCGGCAAGGGTTTCAGCAAAGATGATTTGCTGTTGAAAGAGACCTTGCAGGACATTTTGGACACGCCTATTTCACCAGAATTATTGCCACCTGATGAGAACGGTGACATTGCTCAAAAAACGGAAGACAGCGTAGGGCCCTATATCCTTCACGACTTTTTTATCTTTTACACCCTTCGCCACGGTATGCCACCGAAAAAATTGTTGTATGTGGCTAGTCAAGTCTTTAAAGGGGAGTATGAAGAAGACTTTATCCGCAAGTGGCTGACAGTCTTTTACAGACGGTTTTTTAGTCAGCAGTTTAAGCGCAGCTGTATGCCGGACGGACCAAAAGTCGGGTCGGTAAGCTTATCCCCGCGGGGGGACTGGCGGATGCCTAGCGATGGAGATGCGGCGGCCTGGCTGACAGAGTTAGAATAGCTGAAAGGCATTTAACGGAAATAGTCAGAGAGTCTTTGTAAAGAGGATATTGAATTAACATGCAGAATGCGGCAGACTAAAATCTGCCGTATTTTTTCTATGGATGTAAAGACGGAGGGGAAAGAAAACATTTTTTCTTTACAAGCAACTAAAACAAAAACTTGACTGGAATATATTTGAATAATATAATAAAAATGTAAATATATACTAAAAGAAAAATCCTGTCATGGAAAGACAAAGTTCCTGGAATGGATTGCACCAAGCGGCAGATTTGGTATATACTTATATAGATGCCCACAAATAGACTAGTAGGCAGAGAAAGGGTATAGAACAAATGAAAGAATTTTACATTTCTGATCTCCGAGTAGATGAAGAGATAACAGACTTTTTTATCATAAAGACCATCGCATTAAAGCTGGGGTCTAACAAAAAACAGTATTTGGATTTGCTGTTGGCAGATTCCACGGGAGAAATCACCGCGAAAAAGTGGGATGTCGCCGATACAGAGTTGCCTTCGGTGAACGAAATCAAGGATGGAGACATTGTCAAAATTAAAGCTCAGGTTACCCAGTGGAATGGATTGAGGCAGCTACGAGTACTGAAAATTCGTAAAAAGGCAGCAAACGATCCCGTGGAAATGGTGGATTTGATTAAGGCGGCTCCCGAGAGGCCTGAGGATATGTATCATTATATCTATGCGCGGGCGGAAGCCATGACAGATGTAGATTTAAAGGCTATCTGTCTTCGACTTTTAACCGAAAACAAGGAACGGCTGATGTACTATCCTGCCGCTCAGAAAAATCATCACGCACAGCTGGCGGGTTTGTTGTACCATGTGAAGCGAATGCTTATGAACGGGGAACGGATGTGCCAAGTATACACCAATTTAAACGCCGATTTAGTGGCAGCCGGTGTTATCCTTCACGACATAGAAAAGCTTAATGAAATCGATTCCAACGAGTTAGGGATTTCTACCGGCTACTCTTTTGAAGGCCAGCTGTTGGGCCATCTGGTTCAAGGTATTAAAACCATCGAAAAGATTGCAGACGAAATTGGTATGCCACGGGAAAAAGCAACCATGCTGGAGCATATGATTCTCACCCACCACTACGAACCAGAATACGGAAGTCCTAAAAAGCCCATGTTTCCAGAGGCTGAGATTTTACATTACCTGGATATCATCGATGCCAGAATGTTCGATATGGAGGACGCACTACAAGGCGTTCAGCCGGGAGAATTCTCGGATCGCGTATGGACTCTAGACAATCGCAAAGTCTATAAACCATCAGAGATTTGATGGACGACTAGCTGTGATTGTTATGGCAAGGCAAAGGAACTGGTGCTTGTTGACGGAGATAAAAAACGGAGAGCAAAAATAGTAGATAGGAAAAAAGAATGGCGCTGACGGAGATAAAAAACGGAGTAATTGGAGATATTATTTTCAGGAATAAGGAAAACGGCTACACTATAGCAGTGGTGGAAAATGAAGAGGAGACCTTTACGGCAGTGGGGTATCTGCCCTTTGCCGATGCAGGCAGATGTTACGAGTTGACGGGTTCATGGAAGACACATCCCTCCTATGGGGAGCAGTTTGAGGTGTCAGAGGCCAAGGAGACTATGCCCGCCTCCCTAAAGGGTATGGAGGAATTTCTGGCTTCCGGAGCGGTCAAGGGGATTGGCCGGAAGACGGCGATTCTTATTGTGGCAAAGTTTGGCATGGATTCCCTGCGCATCATGGAAGAAGAGCCCCAGCGCCTGGCGGAGATTGATGGCATTGGTCCCAAAAAAGCGGCTTCCATTGGGGAGGCTTTTCAGGAGAAACGGGCTTTAGCGCAGGTGTCCATGTTCTTTCAGCAGTTTGATATATCCGCCAGTTGTGCGCTGCGTCTATATCGAGAATATGGAGAAGCAGCCATCGATATCGTCTCAGAGAACCCCTATCAGCTGGTCAGCGACATGTACGGCATCGGTTTCAAGAAGGCCGATGCCATTGCAGAGAAGCTGGGAATTGACCGGAATGATGAGTTTCGCATCCAGAGCGGAGTGAAGTTTACCTTGAATTATTACGTAGGGGAAGGACATACCTATGTACCAAAAAAGCTACTATGCGAAAAAGCTGGTCAGCTAATGGACGTAGCGACGGAAACCGTCTATGAGAATCTGGTGGGCATGGCCTTTGAAGGGTTGATTCAGATTGAGAACCTGGAGGGCCAGGAGGTGGTATTCCTCATGGCCTATTATCTGGCGGAGCAGAACGTATGCCGGCGGCTAGGGGCAGTAAATCAGGCCAGTTTAAAGCCGATTCAGGCTGACTTGGATACGCTGATTCAGATTACGGAAAATGAAAAAGGCATTCAGCTGTCGGACAATCAGAAGTTTGCCGTCAAGAGCTCTTTGATAAATGGCATATCTGTCATAACCGGCGGCCCAGGTACCGGAAAAACTACCATTATCAATGCCATCATGAATATTTTGGATCACAGCGGATTAAATACAGCCATAGCGGCACCGACTGGGCGAGCCGCCAAACGGATTACCGAGACTTCTGGGTATTACGCTTCTACGATACATCGATTGCTGGAGTACTACTATTCTGAGGGTGAAGACTTGATGCGTTTCGGCAAGACAGAGGAGAATCCGCTAGATTATGATGTGATTATCATTGACGAAGCTTCCATGATTGACATCTTGCTGATGAATGGCCTCATGAATGCGGTGGTACCGGGAACTCGGCTGATTTTTGTTGGGGATTCGGACCAGCTTCCTTCCGTAGGGGCAGGCAATGTGCTGCGGGATATGATTGACAGCGAAGTGATTTATGCAGTTAAGCTGACAGAAATCTTTCGTCAGGCAAAGGAGAGCCTGATTGTAGTCAACGCTCACCGGATTAACAAAGGGGAATATCCGGAGTTTAACGAGCGGGACAAGGACTTCTTTTTCCTGCAAAAAAACGGGGAAAAGGATATGCTGGAAACGGTAAAAGACCTGTGCGCTCGCCGACTGCCGGCTTACTTTACGGACTGCGATGCCATGAAAGACATGCAGGTGCTGACGCCGGTACGCAAAGGCCTGTTGGGGAGTCTCAATCTAAATAAGGAATTGCAGGCAGTGCTGAACCCTCCGGACCCACAGCTGGCAGAACAGAAATATGGAGAGCGGGTTTTTCGGGTTAAGGACAAGGTCATGCAGATTAAAAACAATTATCAGATGAATTGGAAAAGACTGGATGACTTTACGGAAGGCCAAGGTGTCTTCAACGGGGATGTGGGCTTTATCAGCCAGATTGATAAGGAATTCAACGAGATTGTGGTCGTCTTTGATGAGAATAAGTTTGTTACCTATGATGTGACCCAGCTGGATGAACTGGAACTGGCCTATGCGGTAACGGTTCACAAGAGCCAGGGGAGTGAGTTCCCTATTGTCATCATGCCGGTAAGCTGGTTTCCGCCAGTGCTGGCTACCAAAAATCTGCTGTATACAGCGGTGACCAGAGGAAAACAGGCGGTAGTACTAGTAGGGTCCATGAACAAGATGTATGCCATGGTGGACAACAATCGAATTATGGATCGATATACGGGTCTAAGCTTTCGGCTGAGAAATCTGCTGTAGGCATGGGGGAGAGGCTAAATCTGTTTGTTGCTGCCAGAAGGGACGGCAGGATGCAGATAACGTGTTCTGGGAGGTAGAGATGGAGTTAGATTGGGGAATTGGTATCCGAAATGTAAAAGAGTGGTTGCTGGATGGACTTTTTCCCGCCAACATCTACTGCATCTGCTGCGGAAATTTAATCGATAAAACTAGACCGTATGCTTTGTGTGACTCTTGTTTGGAAAATCTCAATTGGGCCAATGCCCGGACCTGCATCAAATGTGGCAAAGTACTTAACGAGACGGACAAGCGCAGGCTGCTGGACGAGATTGGCCAGACCCATCAACTGTGTGACCATTGCAAGCAAAACCGCCACTTCTTTGAACGGGGGTTTACCTGTATGCAGTACAGTACTATGGCTAAGGAGATGATTCATCATTTTAAATTTAACGGCTGTGCCTATATGGGGGATAAGCTGGGAAAGATTATGTTAGACCGAATTCGGTTGGAGCAGCTATCGGTGGATTTGGTGGTAGCCGTTCCCATGCATCCCAAGAATCGCCGGAAGCGGGGATATAACCAGTCGGAGCTGCTGGCGAAAGTAGTTGCAGAAGGCTTGGGTGTAGTTTATAATAGTCAGGTATTGATTCGCCGACAGTATAAGGCACCCATGAACAAGCTGGGAGCAGAACAGCGGTATGCTAACATTCAAAACGCCTATGCTCTTGCAGGCAACGCTGCTTTTTTACAGAGTAAAAGTGTATTGCTAATAGACGATATATATACGACGGGCAGTACGGTAGATGAATGCAGTCGCCTGTTGAAAGAAGCCGGAGCAGGGGTTATATATGTGCTGACTCTGGCGGCAGGGGCAAACTAAATATTGAGTTAAGACGACCGCTCAGGTCTGTGGTTGAAAGTCCATGCCAGTTACGGGCGAAGGGACCCACGTAAGCTGATCCGCAAGGCGGCAGTGATCATGGCGTAGCTTAGAAGTAAGTCCTCTGACAAAGTCAGGTAAAGGCAAGTGTGGGGGCAAAGACCAGGTCAGCTGAACGGCCGTCTTAATTCAATAATTAAAAAGTTTTTTCTGAAAATTGTGGTAATTGTCGAAAACAGGTGATATAATAGCATTAACAACTCAAGAAAAAGGGAGGGCTATATATGAAAATTAAGATTACGACTAAAAACCTGAGTTCAAGCGATTATTTGAAAGATACCATTGAAAAGAAGCTGGAAAAACTGAGTAAGTATTTTAGCAACGATATCACAGCAAACATCATGGTTTCTGTAGACGGAGACAAGCAGAAGATTGAGGCCACCATTAATGCAGGGGGGACCATTTTCCGGGCAGAAGAAGCAGCGGATAATGCGTATGATGCGGTGGACGGAGTTGTGGACAAGCTGTCTTCTCAGATGTCCAGATTCAAGACGAAGCTGCAGAAGAAGCATAAGGACAACAAAGGCTTCAAGTTTGCAGAAATCCCGGATTACAGCCGCGAGCCAGAGGAAATTGCGGTGGTTAAAAAGAAGAAGATGGATATTTTCCCGATGAACACCGAAGAAGCTATCGTGCAGATGGAGCTGATTGGACATCCTTTCTTCGTATTTATGGACATGGAATCCGAAAGCGTCAACGTGGTGTACAAGAGAAAGAATGGAGATTACGGTCTGATAGAAACCGTATATTAAGACATAAAAGGATGATAGCAGGGAAAATTTCCCTGCTATTTTTTTGTTCACGAGGGACTTTGGTATTGAAAAAGACCCTTATTTTTTGTACAATGGAAAAAGGGTAATTAAGCGGGATAGAATAGGGGAAAGCGTATGCAGAATTACATTACCAATATTGTTTCCGGTCTCAGCATTACCGATGCCATTGATGTGTGCATTGTTGCCTTTATTATTTATAAAGTGCTGGGATTTATCAAGGAGTCGCGGGCAGAGCAGCTGGTAAAAGGGCTGCTGGTTTTGGTGCTGGCAACTTTAGGTTCGGAACAGTTTCATCTATACACATTAAACTGGATATTAAAAGGGACCATGACCTTAGGCGTGCTGGCTCTAGTTATTGTATTTCAGCCAGAGCTGCGGCGGGGGCTGGAATATGTGGGCAGAAGTAAGCTGGTCAAGGCACCCTTCGGTCAGTTCGACAAGGAAAAGGCCAAAAACATCACCGCCCAATTTATACGGGCTATCGATGATTTTTCAGCCCATAAAGTAGGAGCTCTCATTATATTGGAACGAGAGACTTCTCTAACGGATATTGCCGAGACCGGTACCTTACTTAATGCAGAGATTTCCACAGAGTTGTTGGGAAACATTTTTTACGAAGGGGCGCCTCTCCATGATGGAGCGGTTATCGTCCGAGGCGACAAAATCTATGCGGCAGGCTGTGTTCTGCCTTTAACACAGAATAAGAACTTATCGAAGGAGCTGGGGACAAGACACCGAGCTGGTATTGGCATCACCGAGAATTCCGACGCTATTACCCTCATCGTTTCAGAAGAGACAGGTATCATCTCTATCGCCGTAGATGGAAAGCTCTCTCGTTTCTTGGATATTAAGACGGTGGAGAAAACTCTGCTCAACCTGTTCCTCAATGCAACAGTGGATGAAAAAAATGTGGCGGTGAAGAGTTTGACTGCCTTTTTCAATATGTTTGGGAGAAAAGACGATGCTGCAAAATAAGAATTTTACGAAATTGCTGTCCATCTTGTTGGCAGTGTTCTTATGGGTATATGTTGTAGCTGTTGAAAATCCGCCGACAAAGGTGAGGATTCCCAATGTACCCATCACACTGGTAAACGTAGACAGCCTAAATCAGCGAGGGCTGGCCATCAGCTCAGATGAAGATTACTTTATGGATGTGGTCATTGAAGGAGCCCGGTCCGATGTGCTCAAGGTATCGGCCAGCGACATTGTGGCCAAGGTGGATGTGTTTGGCTATGGCGTAGGGGAAAATGAGATTCCGGTGACCGTAACACTGCCGGATTCCGTCAGCGTGGCTAACCAGAAAGACAATCGGATTGTCATTAACATTGAGGAAATGGTCTCCGTTTATAAGACGGTCAACGTAATCTTTAATGGCTCGGTGGATTCAAAGCAGGAAGCAACGGTTTCCAGCGTAACGCCGAAAGAGGTGGAGGTCAAAGGGGCCAAGTCCAAGGTGGCCAGTGTGAAATCAGTAAATGCTTACATTGAATCCTCGGAGTTGACGACAGAAGAAAAGAGTTTTACTGCCGATTTGACGGCAGTGGATGCCAATGGACAGACTGCTAAAAACATTCAGCTATCTTCCGATACGGCAGATATTAAAGCAGTAATTTATCAAATTAAGGAGGTCCCGTTGGAAGTGGCGGTGACTGGCGAGGTAAATGGTGCTTATCAGGTGACTAGCATGGATGTGCCAGAAAAAGTAAAGATCAAAGGTCTAAAAGAAGATTTGGCGGGAGTGGATAAGATTACAGCTGATCCAGTGGATATCAGCACGGTGACGGCTACCACCGAGTTGCCGTTGAACATGAAACTGCCTCAAGGGGTGATGTTGGCTCAAGACTCCACCAAGGCAGCAGTGAGCATTGTCATCAAGGGGATTACAGTGAAAGAATTTGAAATTCCCAATAGCAGCATTACGGTAAATGGCTTAGGGGAAAAACTTTCGCTGGTAATCAATACGCAAAGTGTTAATGTAAAAGTGTCGGGGAAGGAAGCCAGCGTGGAGAAGATGACGGCAGCAGATATCAGCCTGTCCATCGATCTTACTGGCCTGGAGACGGGCATTTACACGGTGCCTTTGACCGTTCACAAGGCGGCAGGCATATCGGATATCACTGTGGACACAGAAGAAATTCACATAACGATTAACGAGGCCGTATAACCTCGTTTTTCGTATTTTAATCATATTATCTGATCGGTAGGAGGACTAAAAAATGGGTAGATTGTTTGGAACGGACGGCGTGAGAGGAGTTGCTAACACCGAGCTTACGCCGGAGCTGGCTTTTAACCTGGGAAAAGCGGGTGCATATGTGCTCAGCAAGGAAGAGCAGAGGCCGGTAGTTCTAATCGGTAAAGATACGAGAATATCGGGAGATATGCTGGAGGATGCCCTCAGTGCAGGAATTCTTTCTATGGGTGGCAACGTGATTAAGGTAGGAGTCCTGCCTACTCCGGCGGTGGCCTATCTGGTGAAATATTACAAGGCCACAGCGGGGGTGGTCATATCTGCTTCTCATAATTCTTTTGAATACAACGGCATCAAGTTTTTTAACGGAGAAGGATTTAAGCTGGATGATGCCTTGGAAGAGCAGATTGAAGAGCTGATTTTGGATAAGGTGGATATCAACAGCCACATCACTGGAGATAAGTTAGGACGTTGTTTGACGGCGGAGGACGATGCGCTGGAACTGTATGTGCAGTTTTTGCAGAGTACTATCGACGTTAGCCTAGAGGGCATGAAGCTGGTACTAGACTGTGCCAACGGGGCCGCTTATCAGGCGGCGGAGGCAGTATTTCACCGTCTGGGGGCAGAGGTGACGGTATTATCCAACAGTCCCAATGGGATTAACATCAATGCAAGCTGTGGGTCCACCCACCCGGAGAACCTCCAGACTAAGGTTTTGGAGCTTCAGGCGGATCTGGGGCTGGCTTTCGACGGTGACGCGGATCGCTTGATTGCGGTAGATGAATTAGGCCGGATTATTGACGGGGATAAGACAATCCTTTTATGTGCTAGAATGTTGAAGGACTGCGGACTGCTGGCAAAGGATAAGGTTACGGCCACGGTTATGAGCAACCTAGGGTTCCACAAGGCGGTATCCGAGATGGGCTGTAATGTGGAAGTGACCCAGGTAGGCGACCGCTATGTGCTGGAGAGCATGCTGAAAACAGGTGGTGTCATCGGTGGTGAACAGTCAGGCCACATTATCTTTTTAAATTATACCACCACAGGGGACGGTATTTTGTCTGCATTGCAGTTGGTGAAGGCTGTGAAGGCCAGCGGGAAGAAGCCATCGGAGTTGTCTGACGGCATAACTATCTACCCCCAAGTATTGAAAAATGCCCGCATTAAGAACGAATACAAAAAGACTTATATGGAAGATCCGGAAATCAGCGCAGCCATCACCAGAGTAGAGGCGCAGATGCATGGAGAGGGCCGGGTTCTCATACGGCCGTCAGGCACAGAGCCACTGGTGCGGGTGATGCTGGAAGGCCAGGACATTGAGGTCATTACAGAGTTAGCACAGGAGCTGGCTCTGCTCATCACAAAGAGATTGGGATAGGAGGCACGAATATGTGTGGAATAGTAGGTTATGTAGGAAAAAGTCATGTGAAGGACGCCAAGGATATTATCCTGGACGGCCTGAAAAAATTGGAATACAGAGGGTATGATTCTGCTGGAGTCGCCTTGAATATAGGTCATAAGCTGGAAGTTCGCAAGCATGTAGGTCGAATTGCCAATTTGGAGCAGTTGATGGAGGGAGAGGTGCTGAAAAGCAATATCGGCATCGGTCACACCCGTTGGGCTACCCATGGCGCCCCGTCAGACTTGAATGCGCACCCTCATTGTAATGGGGATGGTTCCATTGCTGTGGTACATAACGGTATTATTGAAAATTACGTGGAGATTAAGGAGTGGCTGATAAACGAACATGGGGTACAATTTGCTTCAGAGACGGACACCGAGGTCATTGCTCATTTAATCGGCCTCTACTACGACGGTGATTTGGAAGATGCCGTATTTAAGGCAGTGGGCCGAATGAGGGGGGCCTACGCTATTGGCGTGGTAGCAGCAGCGGAGCCGGATAAGATTGTAGCCGTCCGTAAAGATGCACCGCTGATTGCAGGTTTGGGAGAAGGCTGCAATTTCATAGCATCAGACATTCCAGCATTGCTTAAACACGTGAGAAAAATCTACTTGATTGAAAACAACGAGATGCTGGTGGTAACTGCCGATCAGGTGAAGATCTACAATGATCAGCGCCAAGAGGTCAAGCGGGAAGTCTTTCATGTGACCTGGGATGCGGAAGCCGCCGAGAAGGACGGATATGATCATTTCATGCTGAAGGAAATCCACGAGCAGCCAAAGGGATTGGATGAAACCTTTAACCGTCGAATCCAGGAGGATGGCAGCATTAAGCTGGACGGCATTCACCTGACGAAGGAAGACATTGAAGGCTTTAACAAGGTGTTTATTGTAGCTTGCGGTACGGCTTATCACGCTGGGCTGGTGGGCAAGTGTGCCATCGAAAATCTAGCAAAGATTCCGGTGGAAATTGACGTGGCATCGGAATTCCGGTACCGGGATCCGTTTGTGGATGATAAGACTTTATTCATCGCTATCAGTCAATCCGGGGAGACACTGGATACGTTGGCTGCCTTGAGGGAAGCAAAGCGGAAGGGCGCACGAATTTTATCAGTGGTCAACGTGGTAGGCAGCTCGGTAGCCCGAGAATCCGACGATGTGTTTTATACTTGGGCGGGACCGGAGATTGCGGTGGCCTCCACAAAGGCCTATACCACTCAGCTCATGTGTATGTATCTGATTGGTCTTTACATGGGTCGGGCTAAGGGTGTAGTCCCTGATGAAAAATACAACCAGTATATGTCGGAGCTTCAGGACATACCAGAAAAACTGACCAAACTGCTTAAAAGTGAATCGACTATACACGATTTAGCAAAAGAACTTTATAAGCGGGAGCAGGTATTCTTCATTGGCAGAGGGCCGGATGCAGGAGTTTCCTATGAAGGATCCTTAAAATTGAAAGAGATTTCCTACATCAACTCCTTTGCTATCGCTGCAGGAGAATTGAAGCACGGCACCATAGCCCTGATTGAAAAGGATACCCTGGTCATTGCTTTGGCTACCCAGGATAAACTGTATGAAAAAATGCTGTCCAACATTCAGGAGGTGAAAGCCAGAGGGGCTTATGTTATCGGCGTAGCCAAGGAAGGCAACCGAGAGATTGAAAAGCAGGCAGATCGAGTGATTTACATTCCAAACTGCATGGATGAGGTCTCCCCATTGCTTTCAGTCGTACCGCTGCAAGTTTTGGCTTATTATATTGCTAAAGAGCGGGGCTGCGACATTGACAAGCCAAAGAACTTGGCAAAGAGTGTTACCGTGGAATAAGAGCGGGAAAAATAGAGAAAAATTATTAGAGATCTCGAGATAACAAGGGATGAGAGGACTTCAGCAGACAGGCTAAAGTTCTCCCGTCCTTTTTTTATGTTTTCAGTTTTCATTTTAAGTTGTATTTGCCAAGCTTATAGTTAAAAGCCTGGCGTGACATATTGAGTTTTTTTGCTGCTTCCGTCTTCGTTTTGGTTTCATTTAAGGCGCGGGTGAGGATCTCTTTTTCACAAGAAGCCATTTAAGTGATATAATCAATGCTCACATCATCATCCGCGGTGTCTTCAACAACCAGAGACGCGGAAAGGAGACAGCTTTCGCTGTCTTGTGTTTCTTTAATATAATCTGGTATGTCGTCAAGTGTTATGCTGCGCCCCTCCGCCAGATTAAAGGCGCCTTCAATGACGTTGCGTAATTCGCGTACATTTCCGGGCCAGGAGTGATTAGAAAAGATATGCTCGACAGAAGGATGTAAGTCGGAAATATTTTTTCCCATGGTATTATTAAAGGCCGCGATAAAGTAGCTCGTGAGAAGGGAGACATCATCCTTTCGATCTTTCAGATCCGGCAGCTTTATGGAAACCACGTTAAGACGATAAAATAAGTCCTGACGCAGTCTATTTTTACTGATGGCATCAAAAGGGTCTTCATTTATTGCGGCTATAATGCGTATATCTACGCTTATGTTTTTGTGCCCTCCCAATCTTCTGATGTATTTATCCTCAATTGCTTTCAATATTTTGCATTGAAGAGGGAGCTCCATGGAATTGATTTCATCCAGAAACAATGAACCACCATCCGCCAATTCAAAAAGGCCTTTGTTGGTGATGGCTCCAGTAAAACTGCCTTTTTCTGTGCCGAAGAGTGTGCTTTCCAGCAAACTTGCCGGAATTGCTGAACAATTTTGTGATATAAAGGGCTTGCCAGCCCGTTGACTAGCATAATGGAGAGATTGGGCGATGATTTCCTTGCCAGTGCCCGTATTTCCTTGTATTAAAACAGAAGAGTTGCTTTTTGCTACCTTTTTCACTTTATTTTTGATACTTAACATATAGGGATTGGTGGTAATGAGATCATCTATCGTGTAATTGTTAATGCTGTGGTTTCGGATCCCGTCATTGTTAAGAAATATTTCAATAAACTCCTCGTGAAAATCTGAATCGATAAATTTTAAAGCGACGGCAGCGCCTACCTGATTTTTGTTTCTAAAGATGGGGTAGATGCTGCTATAGCCTTTAATAATATCGCCTTTGTAGGTTGTGCAATTTTCATAAAAGTTGCTGATAGGTTTTCCAGACTTTAGAACCTGGCAAATCTCGCTGGTTTCTGCACTTGAAGTGGTGAATACTTCAAATATATGTTTCCCTATGATTTCGTCAGCGGTAAATCCGTATACACCGGGGACGAAGATTTTACAGTATTGTATTATTCCATTCATGTCGATGATGGATATTTCATCAAAAAAATTCTGTATATCAAATATGGAAGCGGCCACTTCTTCATAGCTCTTATCTATTGTTCCCTTCATCTCTCCTCCTTGAAAGCCAGTACCTAAAGGGCTATATCTAGGCAAAATAATTTAATTCATAGATATTGTATCAAAAATTTTTACAAAAATCAAAAAATTTATAGTTTGTAAAATATAGATTTACAGTTTTGTGAATATTTGTTGTTGTGCTAAGATTCAAGGCTTAAAAATAACCAATTGCAAGGCAGACTCCAATTGGCATTAAATTTGCGTATATTAAAGACAGCTGCAGCAGAATAATTTTAGGAGGGTAGAAAATGAAATGGAAAGATAGCACGCCGAGAGAATATTACAGCAAATATGAAAAGGTAAATTTAAAGAATGCCCAGGGATGGTTTGAAGTATATAGGCTTCCCGGAGATGTGTATGCAATTTGTGAACCTCAGCATTTTCAGGAGGTAAACGCCTATTTAATTGTAGGAACGGAGCAGAGTGTACTCTTTGACACTGGTATGGGCATTTGTAATATCAAAGCAGTGGTAAGTGAGCTTTGTTCAAATAAAGTTGCTGTGGTGAACAGCCATTTTCACTTTGATCACATTGGCGATAACCACAGGTTTAATGAGATTTATATTTTTGATGATCCGTATGCAAAGGCGATTGCTTCAGTGGGACTGACCAAAGAAGGCATGGGCAATCAATTGGATGAAGATATGTTTCTTTTTGGTTATCCAGAGGGATTTGAACCGAACAACTTTAGAATTAAGCCTTACAAAGTGAAAACACTTTACGACGGATACCGGTTTGATTTAGGAAACAGGAGCTTAGAGGTCATTCACACACCGGGGCACAGTAATGACAGCATCATGCTGTTTGACAACGGCAATAAGATACTTTTCACAGGGGATACCTTTTATTTAGGAGCGCTGTATGCTCATTTCGATTGCAATGAGTTTGGCAAATCCAATATAGGCGATTATTACGCAACAATGAAGAACCTTTTTGAAAGATGCCCTGATGTGAAAGCACTTTATTGTTCTCACAATGATTTCATAGTTGAACCGGTTAAAATTGCTGAAACTACACAGGCACTGAAAAGTATATTGAACAATCAGGAAGGGGATTCCATTGCCACGAAGTCGCATCATGCTTATCTGGAAAATCAGAATAGAATAAAGGAATACAAGTTCGACGGCTTCTCTATAGTCGTGAAAAGTTAAGGTTTTTAGTTCTATGCGCTAGAAAAGTATAATGAATAAAAGGAGAATTGATATGGATACCAACAATGTAAATAGTCAAAATGGGCTTGGTGTTGTGAGATTGACTGCGTTTGCCATCGGTTCGACCCTGGGCAGCGGTGTATTCAGCATTTCTGGAGATATGGCGGCAAATGGGGCTGGTACAGGGGCTGTTCTAATCGGTTGGCTAATTTGCGGGATCGGGATGTTTGCCCTGATGATGTGCTTTTATGAATTAAATCAGTACAGGCCTGATTTAAAAAGTGGGGTTTACAGCTATGCTCGCGAAGGCTTTGGCGATTATATGGGCTTTAATTCTGCATATGGGTATTGGATTGGTGCCATGCTTACAAATGTGTCTTTTGCCACATTGCTCTTTGCATCCTTAGGATATTTTTTCCCAGTCTTTGGCGAAGGTAATAACTTGATTTCTATAAGTTGTGCCTCTGTTTTTATCTGGTTTACGGTTTTTCTCGTACTTCGAGGTGTCAGTCAGGCAGCTACTATAAACTTGATTGTGGTCATCGCGAAGATTCTTCCAATTATTGTTTTAGTTTTATCCATCCTCTTTGTACGAGCTTTTAAGTTGGAGATCTTCTTAGACAATTTTTGGGGCGAGCCTGGAGGGTTGTCTTTGGTGGAACAGGTAAAGGCAACAACATATGCCACTGTTTGGACGTTTATCGGCATTGAGGGGGCTGTTGTTATTTCAGGAAGAGCAAAGAAATCCAGAGATGCCGGAACCGCAACTATTATTTCCTTTTTCTGCCTATTGTTAATCTATGTGATGATTTCAGTATTGAGCATGGGGGTGATGACAAGAGCAGAGCTTGCAGCACTGGGCAACCCGCCGATGGCAGGGGTGTTAGAACATGTCTTGGGAAGCTGGGGTGCAATATTTGTCAATATTGCTGTTATTGTTTCGTTGACAGGGGCGACCTTCACCTATACGATGCTTGCTTCAGAGGCAGCATATGAACCGGCTGTTCAAAGATGTTTCCCAAAGTTTTTTGCAGGAGAAAACAAGCGGAAGGCCCCAGCAAGTGCATTGATAATTTCAAATATCGTTATCCAGGTTTTTTTAATTATTGTGCTGTTCAATGAATCCACATACCAGGTATTTTACACGCTTTCTGCCAGCATGGTCATGCTCCCGTATCTGTTAAGCTCCATGTTTTATCTGAAACTGGTATTTAGAAAGGAAGGGGAACTTGGTCAATTACGTGGCCGTCAGCAGCTGGTTCAAAGAATTGTTGCTATAGGAGGTACCATATACGGCGCCTGGCTCTTTTATGCAAGCGGAATTACATATATATTAATAACAGCCATTCTCTATACTCCAGGCGTGCTTTTGTACATCTGGAGCAAAAATGAGGCAGGAGAAAAGCCATTCTGTAATAAAATAAATTTAATTATTTTTATTGTTCTTGTAATCATGTTTGTGGCATCTGTTGTAATGATTGGAAATGGAACCATTAAGCCATTCTAATTTTATAAGAATATATGCAGAGAGGAAACAACGATAATTTCTTTTGATTATTGTTGTTTCCCTTTTTATATAAACGAGAGCCTGTCTCTATATATTCGATAGCTTTTGGTTTTGTTTTTTTAAACAAAAAATATTGACATTTTTAGTGTTCAGGTATAGTCTATTACACGAAAGCATACTATAAGTAGATGCATATGTAGATATCTGTGGCCTTCAATGTGTTGTATCTTTTGGCATCTGCAAGTAATACGTTTGCTTATTATTAAATTTTATGAAGAGGTGATATCTAATGAGTTTTTCCCCAATTATTGCTTTTTTGTGTGTAGCAGCGTTCCTGGCTATCGGTGAAGCTGTCTCTACAAGAACAAAAGCATACATACCATCCGTTTTTGTAACGGGAGTTTTGTTTCTAATCGGATATTGGACCATTATGCCAAAGGATTTGGTAGACCTGGGTTCTTTTGGTCCCCAATTCGTATCCGTCTGCATGAGTTTGCTTTTAGTCCATATGGGAACCCTGATGGACATTAAAAAGTTGATTGAGCAGTGGAAGGCTGTTGTAGTGGCTGTGGTAGGGGTTGCTGGAACCGTACTTTTGGCTATGACCATCGGCAGAATGCTCTTCGGCTACCAGTTCGTAGTTGCCCTGACTCCGCCACTGACCGGCGGTATTGTTGCAGCGGTGCTCATGTCCAATGCTTTAACGGAAAAGGGATTAGTAGCCATGGCGGCCTTCCCGGTAGCCATGTTCATTGTTCACAGTTTTATCGGATATCCGGTTACTTCTTGGTGCCTCAAGAGAGAGGGAAAGCGGGTATTGGCTGATTTCCGCCTGAACGGCGGAGCGGCAGTTACACTAGCTGACAACGCTGAAGTAGCTGCTGTAAAGAAAAAATGGTTTCCACAGATACCAGAGAATTATCTGACCAGTTCCCTGATGTTGGTAAAGGTTATGGTCGTAGGCATCATCGCCCATCAGCTTTCGGTCTTGACGAATGGTATGGTTAATGAATACATTATCTGTTTGGTGTTAGGCGTTCTCTTCTGTGCCATGGGATTTCTGGAAGAAGGGGTATTGGTCAAAGCTGGTGTATTTAACTGGCTGATGATGGGGTTGTTAGCCTATATCATGTCTAAGTTAAACGAGCTGACACCAGCGTTATTCCTGGAGATTATCATCCCGATTATTGTATTAATCCTTATTGGTATCGCGGGGATGTTTGTTACGTCAGCTATTTCAGGAAGACTGGTAGGGTTATCGAAGGAAATGAGTTTTGCCTGTGCATTGACAGCGTTGTTCGGCTTTCCAGCAGACTACATCATTACCAACGAGGTCTGCGATTCCATTAGTGAAACCAAAGAGGAAAAAGAGCACGTGGCCAATATCCTGGTGCCGCGAATGTTGGTAGGTGGATTTGCTACGGTTTCTATCGCTTCCGTCATCATCGCCACCATCTTTGTCAACCTGATATAGGCGGGCACATTTCAGATATAAAAGGTAAAGAGGCAAGATTTGATGGAAAATATAATTGTAAAAAGAGCTGCGGAATTAAAGGATTGGATTGTAGGCCACAGGAGAGATTTTCATCGAAATCCGGAATTGGCGTACCGTGAAATCCGCACGACGGCTATTCTTAAGGAAGAATTGGAAAAGCTGGGAATAGAGACAGTATCCGTGGGAGAAACCGGTATTATGGGTATTCTACAGGGAAGAAGTACTGGCAGAACAGTCGCTCTCCGGGGGGACATTGATGCGCTGCCTATCACTGAAGAATCCGGTGTAGACTTTTCCTCTTCCCAGCTAGGTCTGATGCACGCTTGCGGCCATGATACCCATACTTCCATGCTTCTGGGAGCCGCCAGAATTCTTTCGGAACAGAGAGATGCTTTTGAGGGCACAGTAAAGCTGATTTTCCAGCCAGGAGAGGAAGTGGGCAGTGGCGCTCGAAAGTTAACCGAACTGGGGGTTTTGAAGAACCCTGATGTAGATGCCATCGTAGGCATGCACATCATGGCTGATTTTCCGGCCGGAACGTTAGTGGTCCAAGAAGGTCCCTTGATGGCTAGTGGAGATCAATTTGATTTGGAAATCACTGGAGATTCTTGCCATGGCTCTGCTCCATGGCAGGGAAATGATGCCAACATGTGTGCCGTAGCGGTTATACAGGCATTTCAGACGATTGTCAGCAGAAAGAACGATGTGCGGGTGCCTTTGGTGTTAAACGTAGGCACAATCCAAGCCGGAGAGCGCTTCAATGTGACCTCGGGCAAGGCTGTTCTTACGGGTACAGTACGGACTTTTGATGAGCATGTTCGTCGGCAGGTACCGGTTTGGATGGAAGAAATATTGGCGGCTACCTGTGCGGCTTACGGGTGCACCGGAAAACTGAATTATCAGTATGTATGTGCCGCTGTATACAACGATAGCCCGGTGATTCAGCGTCTGCAAGAAGGGCTGACGGAGGTATTGCATCAGAAGAACATATTTAAAAAGGTACCGCTGATGATGGGCTCAGAAGATTTTTCAGCCTATCAGGAAAAGGTGCCAGGGGCCATGTTATTCTTGGGCACGAGAAACGAAGAAAAAGGGTGTGTTTATCCCATTCATTCCAATCGCTTCAAAGTGGACGAAGATGTGTTGCCAATCGGTGCGGCAGTTTATGCCCAGTCGGCTCTGGCACTGCTGAAATAAAGTAATTGTAAAGCGAAAAGAGGTTTTAGTTATGAAGGATACAGCAATTACAAGAAAAGTAAAAGATATAGAAGAGTGGGTCATTGCCCACCGAAGAGATTTCCACCTTCACCCGGAATTGTCCCTACAGGAGTTCAGAACTACGGCAATTGTTAAGGAAGAGTTGAAAAAGATGGGCTTGAAGACCATTGACCTGGGGGAGACCGGCGTGGCTGGTATCTTGCAGGGCAAAGGAGAAGGAAAGGTCGTAGCACTCCGTGGAGATATGGATGCGCTGCCAGTGACGGAAGACACAGGACTGCCTTTTACCTCTGAAAACCCTGGGGTAATGCACGCTTGCGGTCATGATACGCATACTTCTATGATGTTGGGGGCAGCGAGGATTTTGTCAGAAATGAAAGAGGAGTTCGACGGAACCATAAAGTTTATCTTTCAGGCGGCAGAAGAGGTTCCGGCTGGTGCTAAGGCGGCTATCGCCAAGGGAATCTTGAACGACCCGCCAGTGGATGCCATTATGGGCATGCATATTTTTTCTGATTATCCAGTAGGCACAGCCGTGGTTCAGGAAGGTCCGTTTATGGCCAGCTGTGATTCCTTTGACATTGAGATTATCGGAGATTCTTGCCATGGATCGGCTCCTTGGCAGGGGAATGACGCCAACATGTGCGCCGTAGCGGTCACGCAAGCTTTGCAGACCATTGTCAGCAGGAAAAATGATGTACGGGTGCCATTGGTGTTAAATGTAGGTACCATTCAAGCCGGAGAGCGGTTTAACGTCACCTCAGGCAAAGCAGTTATGACCGGTACCACCCGGACTTTTAATGAAGATGTCAGAAAAAAAGTGCCGGAGTGGATGGAAACCATTGTGAATGGCATTTGTACAGCCTACGAGTGCAAAGGAAAGGTGGATTATCACTTTCTTTGTCCTGCTGTAATTAATGATCAGGAAGTGTCGGCTAAGGTAAAGGTTGCGGCTGCTGCTGTTTTGGGGGAAGAGAACGTTATTCGAACCGAGATTGTAATGGGATCGGAAGATTTCTCTGAATACCAGCTGCTGGTTCCGGGACAGATGGTGCTCTTGGGCACCGGAAATCCAGAAAAGGGTTGTATCTATCCGATTCATTCTAATCATTTTAAAATTGATGAGGATGCGCTGGCAAACGGCGTAGCCGTATACGTTCAGTCAGCGCTAGAGCTGCTGAAATAGGCAAGTGTTGTAATCAAATTAAAAAGCATGATAGGAAAAACGCCCTTAGGGGCGTTTTTGTTTTTTTAATATAAAGAATCCGCCTTAAATAATAAAGAAATAATCGGCATAAGAACCCCTCGATGTGATTGGCAGGAACTAATTGGGGGAATAATAGCCCCTATAAAGGCATTTAATGTGGGCTATTTTGCAATTCTCACACCATTCTCACACGAAGCGTGCTATCGTATAGTGAGCAATAGAGCGCAGATTTACTCAAGCGGCTATGGTTAGTGTGAGAAAGAAAGGAAGAGCACCGTTCCATCCCGCCTTAGAAAAGGACTCTGGGAATGGTGCAGAGAAAAATGATAAAAAAGTTTTCAGATTTATTAATTGGGCGGCCTTTGGCTAACGAAAAAGGCAGCCGGGAAAAATACAATATCCCCTTTGGACTAGCCATTATGGCTAGTGATGCCATTTCCTCGGTAGCTTACGGTGCCCAGGAGATTTTGTTTGTACTGATTGTTCTGGGCGCGACAGCTTACCAGTGGCTGACTTGGACCTCCCTGATGATTATTGGCCTGCTGGCTATATTGACCATTTCCTATATACAGATTATTAACGCTTACCCTCAAGGGGGAGGGGCTTACAAGGTAGCCAAGGAGAACTTAGGAGCTAAGGCCGGCTTATGTGCCAGCGGAGGGCTGATTATCAGCTATATTCTTACGGTGGCAGTTAGTGCCAGCGCTGGTGCGGATGCAATTATTTCAGCCTTTGAAAATTTGGCGCCGTATAAGGTACAGATGGTTGTCCTGCTGATTATAATTTTGACGGTATTGAATCTTCGAGGAATTAGTGAATCCTCCAAGATTTTTGCCTTGCCTACCTACATCTTTATTTTTAGCATGATCTTTATGATTTTGTATGGGTTGTTTAAATATTTTGTGCTGCATATTCATCCGGAACCGATGTACACTGTACCGGATCGGACGGTGTCGGGCATCACGCTATTACTGTTATTAAAGGCCTTTTCTTCTGGTTGCTCCGCACTTACTGGTGTGGAGGCTGTCAGCAATTCTGTGCCGAACTTTCAGGAACCTAGTCCCAGGAATGCCAAGATTGTCATGGCACTTTTAGCATTGTTGATTTTTTTCATTTTTGGTGGGACTTCGGTGCTGGCTATTTTTTACACGGCGGTACCGCTAGAAGGCGGACCTACAGTGGTGTCTCAAATCGCTTTTGCCGTATTTCATAAGAGCTTCATGTATTACGTACTTCAATTCAGTACGGCTACTATCTTGCTGATGGCTTGCAATACGGCTTTTACAGGGTTTCCTATGCTCATGTATATCGTTGGTAAAGATGGCTATGCGCCAAAACAGTTTACCCTCCGAGGAAAACGGCTTGGCTTTTCCGTGGGAATCGTGGCCTTGTCTTTCATCGCTTGCCTGCTGGTCATTTTCTTTCAGGCAGACACCCACCGGATTATCCCGCTTTACGCTATTGGGGTATTTATCTCCTTTACCTTGGGACAGTTTGGTATGGTCACCCATTGGGTAAAGACCAAGGGGAAAAAATGGAAGCAAGGGGTGGTTATCAACGGCATCGGCTCGGTAGTAACACTCTGTACCACTCTTATTATTCTGGTGGAGAAATTTACAGAAGGAGCTTTTATCGTTATTATTCTTATTCCGTTATTCATTCTGGGACAGCTAAAAATAAAGGCTCATTATGATAAGATTGCGGCGGGACTCAGCGTAAGCCGCTTGAGATTAAACAAGGTAGATTTCAAGCTACACTACGAGCACATTATCGTGGTTCCGATTGCTTCGTTGAACAAGGCATCTATTGGGGCTTTGCAATATGCTCACAGTCTGAGTGGTCGGGTTATCGCCCTGAACATTTCCCCTGATACGGAGGCTATGGAAAAGTTGAAGCGCCGATGGAATCAATTGAACACGGATATGGAGTTGATCAGTAAATATTCGCCATACAGAGCAGTTGTGACCCCTCTTTTGGAGAACATCTATCAGATTGCCGATGAAGCTGGAGATAAAGAAAAACTGACAGTTATCGTTCCACAGTTTATGACCAAGGAGCCTTGGAGCGGATTGCTTCACAACCATACAGGGCTGTTCATTCGGGAAAGCCTATTGAAAAAGGGTAATATTATTGTAGCCACCTATCCTTATAATTTAGACCAAGAAGAGGATGAGGAAGAGTAAGGCAGCAGACCCTCAGTAGGGAAATAAAGCCTGCTTACATTTTTATAAGAAGGAGAAGCTAGAGCTCTGAATGAACTCTAGCTTTTCCTTTTTGTGTTCATCCAAAAAATGCTCAATTTTAGAACTCCTGGCTTTTTCTTGCAAAAATTAACTAGGAGGAATATAATTCTAGATGGTTTGCAAAGGCTGTAGCGATTGAAATCATTAGCAGGAGGAGAAAGTATGCAGACTGAAAAGCATTCAGTAAAAAACAACTTAAATCGTTTCCGCAGTTTTCGATACGTATTGATATTAGAAGGAATTGTTACGGGAGTTGTTGGGGGCGGGGTAGTAATTCTTTTTCGGTATCTATTGACTTATGCGGATAAATTATTACAAATGGTATTATCTCACGGGCAAAATCACATTGGGGTGGTGGCCTGTTGGTTTATAGTTTTGGTGGCAGGAGCTATGATTGTTGCCAGACTTCTCAAATGGGAAGGCTTTATATCTGGAAGTGGAATTCCACAGGTAGAAGGAGAAATGATTGGAGCATTAGATCCTTGTTGGTGGAGAGTACTTGTAGCAAAAATGACAGGGGGACTTTTGTCTATTGGTTGCGGTTTATCTCTCGGCAGAGAAGGGCCAAGCATTCAACTTGGGGCCATGGCAGCCAAAGGCTTTTCTCGAATTACAAAAAGGGCAAAAACCGAGGAGAAGCTGCTCATTACCTGCGGAGCTAGTGCAGGACTTTCGGCAGCTTTTAATGCACCCCTTGCTGGTGTATTGTTCTCCCTGGAAGAGATACATAAGCACTTTTCTCCAGAAGTACTTCTGTCAACTATGGCGGCTTCCATCACCGCAGATTTTCTTTCCAGCAATGTCTTTGGGTTAAAGCCTGTGTTTGGTTTCCACATTACGCAGATGATGCCTTTAAGTACCTATGGACATGCAATTTTATTAGGTGTAATCCTTGGAGGGTTAGGGGTTGTATACAATACTTGCCTCGCTAAAACTCAGGACCTATTTCAAAAAATACCTAATCAGTTCGGTCGGCTTTTGATTCCATTTCTGTTAGCCGGCGTTTTAGGCTTTTCCTATCCATATGTACTTGGAGGCGGACATTCTCTAGTAGAAACCCTGACTTCTGAACAGCTAATGGTGGGAGCTTTATGTCTTTTATTGATTTTAAAATTTAGTTTTTCCATGTTAAGTTTCGGCTCTGGTGCACCGGGAGGCATATTTTTGCCCCTCTTAGTTCTTGGTGCGGTGATGGGAAGCCTTTATTATAGTATAATGGGTCAATGGACTGATTCGCTAAACGGACTTTTGGATAATTTTATTATCCTTGGTATGGCTGGCTATTTTGCTGCTATTGTTCGTGCACCAATTACGGGGATTATTCTGATTAGCGAAATGACAGGCAGTTTTTCTCACTTATTGACGCTTTCTCTAGTCTCCTTAATCGCTTATGTTATTCCGGACATGGTTCATTGTCCTCCGGTGTATGACCAACTGCTTCATCGTCTTCTTTTGAAACTGAATCCCGAGCAAAAAAACGTTTATTCCGGGGAAAAGGTTTTAGTGGAGGGGATGATTTTTCACGGCTGTGAGGCGGAGGGGAAAATGGTTTCTCAGATTCCTTGGCCCGCAAAGTGCCTTCTGGTATCGCTCATACGAGGGCAAGCGGAATTTGTGCCAAGAGGGGAGACGATTTTTGCTGCCGGCGACAAAATTGTGGTTCTCTGCGATGAAGCCGACCAAAAGGAGCTTCACGAGGTTTTACGTGATGTATGTGGGACTGTGAAGAGGTAGGGTGAAGCGAAAAGATTTTTCTATCAGAAGGTAAAACGTGCGGAAATAAAGTTTTTTTATATTGGGGAGGAAATATAAATGAAATATCAAGGTGTATGTATAGCGGTAAAAGATGTGAACCTTGCTAAAAAGTTTTATCAGGATTTATTTGGACTTGCCGTATTTCAGGATTACGGTATAAATGTCTCTTTTGGAGGCTTATCTTTGCAGCAGAAATTTGATTGGCTGTTAGGTATTCCGAAAGAACGTGTCTTGAAAGAATCCCATAATATGGAGTTGTACTTTGAGGAGGATGACTTTGATGCCTTTATTGCCAAATTGGAGCAGCGTGACGATATTCGCTATCTAGGGGAAGGCGTGAAGGAAGCTGGATGGGGACAGCGATCTATCCGCTTCTATGATTTGGATGGACACATTATTGAAGTTGGTGAGGATATGCAGATGGTTGTAAAGCGTTTTCTTGATTCGGGTATGTCGCTGGAGGAAACCTCAAAACGCATGGATGTGTCGGTGTCGGATCTAGAAGCGCTCTTGAATAGCTAATTTTCATGTTTATTTGGGTGAAAATTATCTTTTGTTTATCTTCACCCTTGGAAAATATATAAAAGAAAATAATCGCACGCTGATGCTGTTGTTATACAATATCCTCATGCGGTTGCTAGGCGGGACGGTTGTATCCGCCTTCTTTTTTTGCACCTGACAAAATTTATGAAGAAGATTTTTTGTTTTTGTAGTATACTATAAGGGAGACCAGCCAAAAAATCTGGCAGGCTTCAAAAGACCTGTTTCATAGAGGGCTGAGGGGCGGCAGCTACACAGCTCTAAGAAGAAGAATGAGGGGGGACTGGAAATGGAAAAAAGACAACATAGGACATTCGGACTGTTCAACAAGAGGATGCTCTGCCTAGTTATGAGTTTAGTACTCATAACGGCTACCGCTGTAGCGCTGACAGGCTGCGGACAGAGGCAGCAGGAAGTCCAGCGGGTGGAAAAGGCATTGAAGCTGTATTATGTAAACAGCCAGTTCGTGGAGACGGGCGATGAGAGCCAGGGAACCCTGGTGGAATACGACGGTATTTCCATTTATCTGCCGGAAGAGACTCCCGATGGCATGTCTTCTGCTGATGTGACCTCTCGCAGCTATACTGATGCGGTCATTCAGCTGTGGGAAGTGCCCAAGGACCTGACCAATGCTGTCACAATGGTGACGGAAAGGTATGGTCTGAATGACATTACTGTCAAGGATGGGACGGCTTATGTAGACCTAAAGGGAAAAGACCTGCAAGAGGGGAGCGGAGGTTCCTTGGAGGAGCTCTGTTTCATCAGTCAGATTGTAGAGACTCTGACAAACAGTTTTGATGAAATAGATCAGGTGCAGTTCTTAGTGGACGGCCAGGAAGCGGAAACGTTGCTGGGACATTGTGATGTTTCGGAACCGCTGAGCGACAGTCTGCTGGAATCGGCAGCTGCTGATACCATACAAGAATAAAAAGGAGAACTTACAACATGGAAAAATACGAAATCAGGGATTTAGCGCTGGCCCCTTCCGGGCATCAGAAAATTGAATGGGTAAGGAACAACATGCCGCTGCTGCGGGGCTTTGAAGAGGAATTTGTGAAGACAAAACCTTTTGCAGGCATCAAGGTTTCCCTTTCTGTTCATTTGGAGGCGAAAACAGCCTACCTGTGCAAGGTTTTGGCTGCAGGTGGGGCCCAGATGTCTGTCACTGGCAGCAATGTATTGTCTACTCAGGATGACATTGCTGCGGCCTTGGTGGAGGATGGCCTGATGGTATACGCTTACCACGGCGCGACCGCAGAGGAATACGAGCGTCATATCGAAATGTGTTTGTCCCATAAGCCTAACATCATCATCGACGATGGCGGGGATTTAGTGGGCATGGTTCATGGTAAGCGACCTGACTTGGCAGAAGAGGTCTGGGGAGGCTGTGAAGAGACCACCACAGGCGTTATTCGTTTAAAGGCTATGGAGCGGGAAGGCGTATTGAAATTCCCGATGGTGGCGGTAAATGACGCCCAGTGCAAGCACCTGTTTGACAATCGGTATGGCACGGGGCAGTCGGTATGGGCCAGCATTATGACCAATACTAATCTGATTGTGGCAGGTAAAACGGTGGTAGTAGCTGGATACGGCTGGTGTTCCAAGGGGATTGCCATGAGGGCAGCAGCTATGGGCGCCAACGTAATTGTTACAGAGATTGATCCGGTGAAGGCCATTGAGGCTCGTATGGACGGGTATAGCGTCATGACTATGGCTAAGGCTGCGCCTTTGGGGGACATGTTTGTTTCGGCTACAGGCTGCAATCACACCATTACCGTGGAGCACATGTTAACTATGAAGGATCGGGCGATTTTAACCAACGCCGGACACTTTGACTGCGAGATTGACATGGCCGGTTTGGAAAAGGTTGCTGTGGAAAAGATGGAGGCCAGAAAGAATATTATGGGCTATAAGCTGGAAAACGGCAGAATGGTCAACGTCATTGCAGAGGGCCGTCTGGTGAACATTGCAGCAGCTGACGGACATCCGGCAGAAATTATGGATATGAGTTTTGCGGTGCAGACGTTGTCAGCCCTGTATATCCGCGACAATTACAAGACCTTGAAGAAGGGTGTTATTGACGTATCCGCTGAGATTGATGACGTGGTATCTAATCGAAAACTGGAAGCTTGGGGCATTGAAATTGACAAGCTGACCCCGGAGCAGGAAAAATACTTAAACAGCTGGCAATTATAAAAAAATTATAGAAGTATATGGGAAAAGGATTTATTCCTTTAGAAAATAAGGAACACATTCTGAAGAAAAGACATATCATATCATACAAACAATAAATTTTAAAGGAGCAGGTGATTATAAATGTCAAACGGTTGTGGTTTATTTAATGGCGAAGGCGTTGATACGAGCTTACTGTTTTTCTTCTTACTATTAGTTATTATTTTCTGCAATTGCTATAGCTAAATAACGCGGTACATCAACCCATATAAAGTCAGAAAAAGGAGCGCCTCATATTGAGGCGCTCTATTCATTATGCCAGTATTTATTTATCCGCCTCTAACTGCTGAATTCTACAGCGGCAAAGGTCTGGTTCGCCTGATCAGAGAAGACCACGCAGAACAGCCCTTCCTGTTGGGCCTGACGGACGGAAACCCGAGCACCAAGAGCAGCCGGCTTTTTATACTCCACTCGGAATTGGTTTACTTGGAACCCATCGGGCAAATAGTTATAAGCGATGCGTACATATTGACCATTGTTCATGTGGTTGTTGATGTCCAGGTGATGAATGTTGACAGTAAATTCCTCTACCATTTGTAAATCAGCGGGCAGCGGAATGCGTTTTTCTTGAAACTGAATTGATGTGCAAGGGGTTTGAGGCTGCACATCGCATATTTCCCATTCCTCTGGTGAAGTTTTCAGAGGCCGTCCTGTGTGGATATCAATGAAGGCACCCAAGGAGTGGGAAGCAACGCACAACTGATTTTGCTCATCCCATATCATGCAGTGGCGGAGGCCTGTGGCAGATTTATAGCCGTAAACCTGAGTGCCGACAGTAATCTGCTGGAAGAGTGTAGGCAGCCGGAAAATCTTCACCTGCCAGCTGGTAACGACCAACGCCTTATTTTGTTGATCCAGCACGTCAGGACCGATGCCTAAGTCCTCTAGTTGAAACATGACACAGTTTTGCATGGCGTCGATAATAGCAGGCAACGTCCAGTTTCGCCGCTTGTCCGTCTCGCTGAGCTTGATTCGATCTTTATACGTGTACATGGGTTAGCCTCTTTTGTATGCGGATGCGAGTCCGCTCCGCTCCCAGGATTTGCTGAATTTCCCACACATCTGGAGATTGAGAGCGGCCCATGAGCGCGATACGGATTACTGTACTCACGTCTCCGACGTGACCCTTATACTGATCCGGGTTTTTCTTGTAATCTTTTGGCTTGGCGGCATAGCCCAGCTCTGTAGCAATATTGCGTATTTTATCAAACCACAGCGACTGATCATCAGCGTGATCGTAGCTGTCCAGATAGGCGGAAAGGATGGCCTTTGCATCTTCTGGGGTGACGTTTTCAGGGTTCTCATCCTGAATGATGAAATAGTCGTCAAAGAAATAGCTGATAAATTCAAAAATCTGCTTTGCATAAATCAAGTCTTTCCGTGGCTTTGCCCCATCCCGACCTAAATCAAGAATCTTCTCTACATAGGTCTCTTGACCTTCAAACAGCGGCAAAATTTCCGGTTTAAATTCTCGGGACCAATCCTTCATAAATTGGCAAAGCTGAGCTGCCGGAATTTTTACCAGTACATCTTTGCAAATGTCATTCAGTTTATTCAGGTCAAAGAGAGCCCCCGAATTGCTCATCTTTTCTACCGTAAACACAAATTCATCGATGGCTGTATCCGGGTTGGCAATGCGCCATTCCTCAAAGTTGGAATTTAAAATGGTCATCAGATATTCCCGAACGGCAGCCGGATGGTAGCCTTCGTTTCTGTAGTAGTCCAGCGACAGCTCCGGGTCTTTTCGCTTGGACAGTTTCCGCTTGTTGCCTTCTTCATCCAATTTCATCAGCTGCGCTGTGTGGCAGAAAACTGGCAAAGGAAAGCCCAGCTTGTGGAACAGCTCCACATGAATAGGCAGAGATGGCAGCCATTCAGCTCCCCGAACTACATGGGTAGTTCGCATAAAGTGGTCGTCGACTGCGTGTGCAAAGTGATAGGTTGGGATACCGTTAGCCTTTAAGATAACGACATCCTGATTGTTTTCCGGCATGGTTAGGGTTCCTCGGATACCATCCTCTACCGATATTGTCTTAATTTCTTCTGACGGCAAATCATGGTTTCCATCAGATTTTAACCGAATGACGTAGGGTTTTCCCGCCTGAATCCGTGCTTCGATTTCCTCTAAGGAAAGGCTGCGGTTTACGGCCCACTTCCCGTATATGCCAAAGTTCTCTTTGGCGGATTCCTGCTTAGACCGTATATCTTCCAATTCTTCGGAAGTGAGGAAGCAAGGGTAAGCCTGTCCGGCTTTAATTAATTCTTTAACAAAGCACTGGTAAATTTCTCCTCGCTGACTCTGATAATAAGGGCCGTAATCACCGATGTGACCGTCGATGGTAGCCCCTTCATCAAAGTTGATATCAAAAAAGCGCAGGGAGTTAATAATGACGTCTACGGCACCTTCTACGTAGCGTTTGTCGTCGGTATCCTCAATCCGTAAATAGAACGTACCGCCGCTCTGATGAGCCAGCCGTTCGTCAGCGAAGGCCCCATAGAGGTTTCCTAGATGAATGAAGCCTGTAGGGCTGGGACCCAGTCTAGTGACTTTGGCGCCCTCGGGCAGCTGCCTAGGAGGAAATAAAACCTCATAGTCGGTTGGTGATTTGGTAATGTGCGGAAACAGCAGCTCCGCTAATGTATTGTAGTTCATAGTAGTCCTCCATTTTTGTCTTTTCTTAATATATTTATAGTCTAGGAAGGATCAATAAAAGTTTAATTTTTCCTAGACCTCATTAGCTTACGGATAATATGTATGTTCTATTAAGGCAACAGTTGCTTTGGATTGCAAGGTATTTTGGTCAGTCTATATAGTTGAATGCCACAGGACGGACCTCTTTAGTCAAAGGATAAAAGCTGTATCCTTCTTCCGTCAGCTTGTCAATGATAGCTGGCAGAGCAGATGCCGTATCCGTCTTATTGCTGAGATCGTGGAGAAGGACGATGGAACGGTCATATTTCTGTACCTCATTGATCACGTTGCTGTAAATCTGCTGGCGGGTAGCTCCGCCGGTGGCATCGTCGGCAGATACGTTCCAGTCATAATAGGTGTATCCGCGGCGCAGCATCTCTGCAATAATCTGTGGGTAGACCGCTTTATTGTAGGAGTTAATGCTGCCTCCTGGAAAGCGAAATATTTCAGGCTTTACGCCGGTGGATTGCTCCAGCATCAAGGCTGTTTGAGCGAAGTCGTCTAAGAAAGCACCCGCAGACCGATAGATGGTCTGGTATTGATGGGTGGTGCTGTGGACGCCGATGGTGTGGCCTTCGGCAATCATACGCTTATATAATACCTGAGCCTCGGGACTGTCGTTATAAACAATGAAAAAGGTAGCCTTAATATGATATTTCTTTAAAATATCCAGTATCTGTGAGGTTAGGCTGGAAGGACCATCGTCAAAGGTCAGGTAGACAGAATGAGGTTGATCTGGCAGATAGTTGTAATCGTTATCAATGAACAGATTCGGGTAAAGCTGCTGATAGTCGAAGGAAGCGGGGTAATAAAGGCGCTGTGCTTCCGTCTGTTTTTTTGCAGGAGAAAAAGAAGCAGCGTTTTCTCCGGTCAAAGCCAGCCCATTTTCCTTGAGGACTTTTTTCATCTGGTGGTTAGAGACGGCTAGTAAGGCACAGGAGCCGATGGAAGCCAGTACCACCAAAGCTATCGCGATCAATATAAGATGTTTATAAAACTGGACACTGCGAAAATACATGAGGCGATCCCTTCCTTCATCTAGTAAGCGGCTACAATCATCGGATTTATTATAACAGGCAAGCTGCGTCGCCGCAGGTTTCAGTGAATTCTACCTTGCAGCAAAGCTGTCACAATTACCGGATTCATTATAACATATATTCCAACTGACGGACCACAAAAAAGCAGATTTTTTTAGGTTCTGTGAACAAAAATATTATGGTGGAATCATTAGAATTCCTTGAAATTCACTAACTATTTTGGTACAATGAGGGACAATAGTTTTAGGTGAAGGAGGAAGGTTATGATACATTACACAAGCACCCGCGGGAGCAAGCAGATAAAGACAGCGGCACAGGCTGTTATACAAGGAATCGCAGAGGACAGAGGGCTTTATGTACCGGAGGAGGTACCAGCGCTGCCTTTCAAGCTAGAAGACTTGCGGGGAAAGACTTATCAGCAAGTAGCTTTTCAGGTGATTTCAGCATTTTTTACTGATTACACAGAGGAAGAAATGCAAGCCTGTGTCAATGGCGCTTATGACAGTAAGTTTGAAGAAAAGGAAGTCGCTCCTTTGGTAAAAGGTGGAGACGTTCATTTTCTGGAATTGTATCACGGAAAGACAGCGGCCTTTAAGGATATGGCGCTGTCCATTCTGCCTTACCTCCTGACTACGGCCATGAAAAAGGAAAAGGAAGAAAAGAAAATCTGCATTTTAACCGCTACTTCTGGGGATACCGGCAAGGCTGCTTTGGAGGGCTTTGCAGACGTGCCGGGAACCGAAATCGTGGTGTTTTACCCAAATCAAGGTGTTAGCCAAGTTCAAGAACGGCAAATGGTTACCCAGGAGGGAGCCAATACCCACGTCTTTGCTATCAACGGGAACTTCGATGATGCCCAGACTGGCGTGAAAAATATCTTTAACGATGATGCCTTTGCGGAAGAGCTGGCGCAGATGAACTGCAAATTATCCTCGGCAAATTCCATCAATATTGGGCGTTTAGTGCCCCAGGTGGCTTACTACGTTTATGCCTATGGAAAGATGGTAGAGCAGGGAGTTCTAAAGTCAGGTCAGCCGATGAATGTGGTGGTTCCTACGGGGAATTTTGGGAACATTTTGGCAGCTTATTATGCCAAGCAGATGGGTATTCCAGTAGGTAAACTAATTTGCGCCTCAAACGAAAACAAGGTATTGACGGATTTCATCAATACAGGCTGCTATGATATTAAGCGAGATTTTTACCTGACCAATTCGCCATCCATGGATATTCTGATTTCAAGCAACCTGGAACGGTTATTGTATCATCTGGCAGGCGGGGATGCGGCTCAGGTGAAGGAATTGATGGATTCCTTGGAGAAGGACAAGATATATCAGGTCAGTGAAAAGATTAAAGCCGGTTTGAAAGACTTTTACGGCGGCTTTGCTACGGTGGAGGAGACCAACCAGGCTATCGCTTCTATGTATGAAGAAAACGGCTATCTAATGGATACCCATACTGCTGTGGCCTATAAAGTATATCAGGACTATCTAGGGGAAACTGGAGATCATACGCCAGCGGTCATTGCTTCTACGGCCAGTGCATATAAGTTTGCAGACAGTGTGGCTCAGTCTATTGGATTGGGCGCAGAAGTGGACGGTTTTGCGTATGTGGCGGCACTGCATCAGAAGACGGATGTACGTATTCCAGCAGGATTAAAAGATTTAGAGAGCAAAGCGATTCGCCATACGGGTGTTCTGAATTTGGATCAGATGAAAGATTCCGTGCGGGAATCTCTGCAATAAGCTGGATTGCTCAGAAGAGCAGTCTTAGAAGATGCGAAATCCGCGGGTAAGAGCCGGCGGATATTGGCAGATGGAAGAGGGGAGATGAGAAAGTGTCTTATCAGGCAACAGAACAAGTCTTAGACAAGCACAAGCGAATCGCTTTGGTGGCTCATGATAATCAAAAATCAGCTTTGGCTAAATGGTGTGAAGACAATAAAAGCATATTGAAGCGGCATTTTCTGCTTGGCACCGGTACCACATCAAAACTTATAGCAGAGGCTACTGGGCTGCCTGTGAAAGGGTTTAAAAGCGGTCCTCTGGGAGGAGATCAACAAATCGGTGCTCGGATTGCCCAGAGCGAAATCGATATGCTGATTTTCTTCTGGGACCCCCTAGAAGCCCAACCTCATGATCCCGATGTCAAAGCCTTGCTGCGAATTGCAGTGGTCTACGACATCCCAGTGGCTAATAATCGGGCGACAGCGGATTTTCTCATTTCCTCTCCATATATGAATGAGGAGTATCGGCATCAGGTTCTGAATTACGACAAGGTACTGGAAGAGCGGGTAAAGAATTTGAATGCTAAGTAAAGGTCTTTAAAACGTTAATTTGAAGGTCACTGTGACCGTTGGACAGGGGGGAAATTCCCCTGCGAGAAAGACGGTAAAATTTATTGGCAAAAAATAAAAAAACAGCTTGAAATCTATTTTCTTATGTCGTATAATAGTAAATGCGTGTTGAGAAAAGAACAACACGCAACAGTCTGGAGGATTGACCGAGTGGCTAAGGAGCCTGATTGGAAATCAGGTAAGGTGTTAAAGCCCCGTGGGTTCGAGTCCCATGTCCTCCGCCAGATTAAGAACCGCTAGTGATGGCGGTTCTTTGCTTTATGCATTGAAATTTAAAGAGTTTCGGGTTGCTATCATTTTTAATATTTTGTAATCATTTGCAAACATTCTCATTCTTTTTCGCTTGTATGCAACATGGCGTGCAACACGATAATGCTTAAAAATTAGAGCAATTTATCGAAATACTCGTCTATTTTTTTATCAACTATCTTTCTTTCGGTGCTGAAAGTATGCTGATAAACCTTTTTCATCGTATGGGGAGTTTTCCAACCGCCGCGCTCCATGGCGTATTTTTCAGGTATATTGAGCATGAGCATGACAGAGGCATTTAGATGCCGCAAGTCATGAAAGCTTATGTCAAAGTTCGCATTTTCCATAATCGTTTTGAACCTTCCATAAATTTGATTTCGCGTCAGTGGCACGAGATGACGATCTTTCCCCGTTTTTTTATAGTCGATATAAGATTCCTGTCGAGCTATAAGGTCTGTTATATACGCCGGAAGCTGATGTTTCCTTATCCTTCTTTCTGCCTTGCCTGTTGATTTCTCGTAAGACTTATTTTCTACATCTACAAGCACTTGATCAATATATATAGTCCCGTTTTTTACAGACGAACACTTTAAACCTCTTATTTCGCTCATAGAGAACGACAACCAAATGGCAAGCATACAAGGAAGCTCTACCCAGGTGCCTTTTATGACCCTTATCACCTCTTGTGGCTCGGGCAACTCTACGTTCTTAATAGGTCGCTTAGGAAGTACGATATCGAAGCGCAGGGCGTGTATCTTGTGTATTGCGGTAGATAGTAGCCCATATTCGTTAGCAACCGTCTTAGGCGAGATTACGGTGCCTTTAAGACTAATTCGTTTGGCCTCGTCATTGATGGCTATTTGCATATTTTCATTATCTAAGTTTTTAACCTTTACATTCATGATGTTTTGAAAGGCGTACTTCTTAATTTTCCTATACCCTTCTATGGTTGTGGGTGAAAGAAGTTCTCTCATGGTTAAATATTTGTCTATAGTCTCACTAACAGTCAAATCATTATTGTTTGACTTCTTTTTTTTGTGCGTGAGTTTAAATTCTGCCGCTAAAAACTCTGATTCATCCTTGTCCCATGATGTAAACGATTCGTAAACTCTTTTATCTTTCCCGTCTACTTTCGCGGTGTGTGAAAATACAAGGGTTCTCCATGCTCCGCTAGGGAGCCTTTTTGCGTTTGCCATATTCCCTCCTCACTTTTTATCCCTCGCCATTCTCAACAAGCTTAGGGCTAGCTTGATATCATCCGGCGAAAACCCTTCATCTTTGGCCTCTACCATTATGTTTATATATTCCGGTGATAGCCCTGCGACAGTTTCTATTGGGGCGACCGTTTTATTTAGCCCCATAAGATAGTCAACGGAAACACCGAAATAATCAGCTAGTTTTTGTAGTTTGTCTACTTTGGGTATGCTTCTGCCCCTTTTCCAATCAGATAGGGTAGATTGCGGTACTTTGGCTTCTTGGGAAACTTTATAAGCAGTCAACCCGTTGTTTTTTAACAATTCTTCAAAAATCTCATACATAAAATACACCTTAATAAAATAATAACGGAAATGCGATAAAAAGTATTGACATTACCGCAAAAGCGTAGTACAGTATGAGTATGCAAAGGAAATGCGATAAATATACCTTTACATACTCTGGAAATGCGATTAATTTTTCAACAAAACTAATATATCACATTTCCGAAGTAACTTCAAGAACTTTTATGAGAGGAGGTGTTTTTTTGTATCAAAAATTTGAAACTTTAATAAGCGAAAGAGGAGTAACGCCATACCGAATATCTCAAGACACGAAAATCCCACAGACTACATTTAGTGATTGGAAAAGCGGTAGAAGCAAACCAAAAGCTGATAAGTTACTAGTTCTAGCTAAATACTTTGACGTTCCAATAGAATACTTTTTAGAAGGAGATACACCATGATAGAAATAATTTCGCTGGAGCAGATTATGGTAGATTATGCACTCACTAGACGGCAGGCCACGAAGTATTTGAATAAAAAAGGCTGTCCAGTTCTGCCTAGATTCAAAAATCAACCTTACAAGGTTGTACGACACAAATGGGAGGAATGGTTAGAATCTCAACGGAGATAAGTCACTTGTATTGGACAAGCAGTATATAGAAAGGAGGAAAAAGAGTTGACTAAATTTGAAGTATTAAAGTCAATTACAGATGTTAAAGAGTTTTCGTCAGTGGTATTTGAGCTTTCAAAAGATAAGCAGACACCGCAAGAGATTGAAAACCTACTTACGGAAGAAATAACAGAAAAGGAGCTACAGATGTTGAAATCTATAGCTCAAACAGACTACCCATTATCTTTAGATGGTAAACAATAGTGGCAACCGTTAGGGGCCGCGTTGCTCGAAAATATGGACTGTATTAGAGCATTTTCATAACTCGTACAGTTCAGCACGTGTTCGGGCTTGATCTCATTAATTTGGCAATTTACATTTTCGTTATCAAGGTCATGTATTTCGCCAGTATTCTTATTCAACACGAAACGGCCACCGTTATACGGTGCATTGTATCGTCGCATAATATATCTCCTTTCAAAGTATTTCAGAATAGCGGTTCTGATAAGGAGATTATACAACAAAAAGTAAAATTTTGCCAATTTAAAAAGAAAGGAAGTAGATTATGAAAACAGAAATTTTAAAAGTATCAGCAACTTCTAGCCCTAACGCAGTAGCGGGGTCAATAGCAGCAGTCATCCAAGAGGGCAAGAATGCAGAAGTACAAGCTATCGGCGCAGGGGCTGTTAATCAAGCCATTAAGGCTGTAGCAATCGCTAGAGGGTACGTAGCGCCAGTAGGGTTTGATTTGGTGTGTGTGCCGGGATTTAAGGCTCTGGAGATTGAAGGAAAAGAGAAGACGGCCATATCGCTGTATGTAGGCAGACGGTAGCTCAAACCATTTAGAAAGGGGGCTCGCACATGAATGGATAAAGGATATTTCAAGGTGTACCGCAAGGTGTTTAACAATCCTATCTGGAGCATAAAACCTTACTCGAAAGGACAGGCCCTGATAGAGCTTATAGGCACCGCAAATTATAGGCCGCAAACGATTATTTTAGGTAATGAGGAAGTGGAAATAAAGCGGGGTCAACTACATACATCAGAGGTCAAATTGGCTGAAAAATGGGGCTGGAGCAGGAAGAAAGTTCGGACGTACCTTGAGCAGTTGGAAAGGCTCAAAATGGTTACAACGGTAGGCACAACAAAAGGTACAACGATAACCATTGAAAATTACGAGCTTTACCAGGGTGAGGGCACAGCGGACGACACAGCAGACGGAACATTGCAGGAACATCAAAAGAACATCAAAAGAACATCAAAGGATACACGAACAATAAAGATAAAGAAAGAGAAGAAGGATAAGAAGGATAAGAATATAAAGAAAGATATAGCACCCTACCCCCTAGCCGAGTTTGGATTTTCCTCTAGTGTTGAATCGAAAATTGAAGAGTGGGTTGCATACAAGCTAGAGAAGAAAGACACGTATACCGTTATTGGGTTTAAAAAGCTTATGACAATAGTTCAGAACAATATAAGCCAGTACGGGGAAAATCGTGTTTTAGCACTAATCGACGAGTGCATGGCTAATAACTGGAAAGGGGTTATATGGGAAAAGCTCAGGAAGGAAGGCGGTACTGAGAAAGCAAAAAACAATGCTAGAGACGAAAGCGAAGGGGGTGAGTACGATTACAACAAGTTCTTTGAAAATTGATGCTGCTATAGGAGCAGACGGAGCATGCAAGTTCTGTGGGCAGCACACACAGCCTCACGAACTATCAAGATTCCTTCTAGCAAAAGGCCGAATACAGTCGGCTCTGTATAAGCGGTGCGACTGTAAAAAGGCAGTAGCCTTTTACGAAGCACTCGACTATCAGCAAAGAGAAGCTCAGGCCGTAAAAGAACAAGAGGAACTAGAGAAGATACAACTAGAAGGTCGAAGGGCTCGAATAGCCGGATATGAAAAGCAGCTAGGGCGCAGATTCACCGGGCGGACGTTCCAGAACTTTGATAGAGCTGGCAACGAAAAAGCGTTTGATATCTGTCTGGAATACGCTAAGAACTTCAAAAACAACAAAGGCGAGGGGCTTCTGTTCCTAGGTTCAGTAGGGACAGGAAAAACACACCTCGCTGCTGCAATAAGCAACTTGATTATAGCACAACATGTTATCCCTGTAAAGTTTGTAAATATCACACTGCTACTGGCAGAGGTGAAGGACACATACGAAGAGGGCAAAGATAAATCAGAAAAGGAGATTATCCGGCAGCTGTCGGAGGTTGAGCTACTTGTTATTGATGACCTTGGCAAAGAAAAGCCAACGGAGTGGAGCAATAGCGTAGTCTACAGTATCGTGAATAACCGGTACGAGAACTACAGGCCGCTGATCATAACCACAAATTGTTCAGTAGATGAACTAAGAGAGCGATTGGGGGAAGCGACGGCTTCACGGATAATTGAAACATGCAAAGGCATCAGGCTAGATGGACCAGACCGCCGGATGGAAAAGTTGAGAAAATGAAAGGATGGATAAATCGATGAAAAAATATAGTTTTACAGGAGTAACAAAGGTTGTTTTCGGAATCACTCTGCACCAGATAAGAGCAGAGGTTAGCTTTGGAGCAGTCATTAAAGGAGAAATCGGAGGTTTTGTAGAGAAAGAAGAAAACCTTAACCATGATGGCGATGCGTGGGTCTCTGGCGATGCGCGGGTCTATGGCGATGCGCGGGTCTATGGCGATGCGTGGGTCTCTGGCAATGCGAGGGTCTCTGGCAATGCGTGGGTCTCTGGCGATGCGAGGGTCTCTGGCGATGCGTGGGTCTCTGGCAATGCGAGGGTCTCTGGCAATGCGTGGGTCTCTGGCGATGCGCGGGTCTATGGCGATGCGTGGGTCTCTGGCGATGCGTGGGTCTCTGGCGATGCGCGGGTCTCTGGCGATGCGTGGGTCTCTGGCGATGCGCGGGTCTATGGCGATGCGCGGGTCTATGGCGATGCGCGGGTCTATGGCGATGCGTGGGTCTCTGGCGATGCGTGGGTCTCTGGCGATGCGCGGGTCTATGGCGATGCGCGGGTCTCTGGCAATGCGAGGGTCTCTGGCGATGCGAGCCTTATGTGGATATCTAAAATCGGCAGCCGAAACGGCACAACCACTTTCTTCCATTCCAAGCTTGGGATTGAAGTTTCCTGCGGTTGCTTTCTAGGCACGATAGAGCGATTTACAGATAAGGTTGAGCAGACACATGGAGACAACGCACACGGCAAGGCGTACCGACTTGCGATTGAGATTGCCAAGCTGCGCATAGATACCAACGAGGAAATCCCGGAAGTGGAGGCGTAGATGGATAGAAGAACAAAGAGGCTCATATGCCTACTGTGCGCGCTCATGCTGGTACAGCCAGTGTACTACATAGGCATAGCATACCAGCTATGCAAGGTCAAGCTGATTCAAGAGGACACGCTAAACACGCTGGTGGACGTGGAACATCAAATTGACGATTTAAGCTTGCAAAATAGTCACGTGGATAACTTGCTTGATGAAGCCAATAAAAACGTGTCGCAAGGCTCTGAGAAGACGGCAAAGCTGTCACAAAGCGACAGAGAGCACATACAGCGGGTTTGCATGGCGGAGGCCGGAGCGGATATTACGGGATTGATGGCGGTGGCACAGACTATCCATAACCGGGCAGCTCTGTGGAACATGGACCCCATAGAGGTTGTCACCCAGGATGGGCAGTATGCTCCACCAAGAGAAGGAGAGATTTACCCGGAGGCTGTACAAGCCGTGTGGGCGGTCTTTGATGAAGGGATGAGAGCGTTTGACGGTGACAATGTAACCCACTTCTACAGCGGAGAGGCTGAACCGTACTGGACAGATGGTAAGGAGTATGTGGGAAGCCGTGGAGGGAACCGGTTTTATCGGTGAAAGGAGAACCCATGAAACAGAAAGCAATTAAGGAGCTGCGGAAACTGATAGATTTAAGCCTTGAAATCGGCGAGAAAACAAACCACCATGTAAGCTTTCATCTCAGCAAGTCAAAAAACGTAGAGTTGTTTGACATATCAGTTTACAAGGACAGTGAGATAACAAGTCTATCGGTGGATAGTGTAGCAGTAGCAGAGAGCCTGACCCTTAGAAATCTTAGTGAGTGCCGGCAGAGGTTGTTGAAGTACAAGGAGTGGTGAGTATGAATGGCATCACACTTGAAACCCGTCAGGAAAGCTACATCAAGACTGAGACAGGGGAACGAAGACGACTAATCTCATCGGTGATGGACAAGCCTATGACGGCTAGACAGATAGCTTATAGGCTAGGGTTTAAGGATTTAAACGCCGTGAAACCCCGCTTGTCGGAGATGATGCGGGACGGCACGGTTGAGACTGTAGGTAAAGCTTATGATGAAGCCACAGAGCGGAGCGTGGCGGTGTATAGGAGGGCGGGTGTCGATTAGATGCACTACTGCAATGATTGCGGACATTTTGGAGCTGCCGTTTACAGCAAAGAGACTTACACCAATGTATGTACAGGCTGTGGCAGCGAGGATATAGAACCAGCCGGAGAGTGCCGGATATGTGGGTTGCCCGTAAAGAGCAGCGAGGACTACTGCGAGGATTGCCTAACGATGGGCGGACGGTACGTGCTGGAGCTGGCGGTAGAGATGGAAACGACAACGGACAAGGCCAGGGATTTGCTTCTGGCGGTGATGGAAAAGGAGGATGGAAGTGGCGTTAAAAAATTATAAAGAAATGCGTGCCGTAGATGTTTCTAAGCATGTCGAACAGCGAGACAAGATGGACTACATAAACTGGGCGCAAATCGTTGAGCTATTACACGAAAACGGAGCAGAGACCGTGTATTTCGAACCACTAATAAATGAAAAGGGTTCAAGCCTGTTCATGACAGACCAAGTGTTTACAGACAAGAACGGGGTTACAAACAGGTGTTACGAAGTTGGAGTAAAGGTTGTAGTTGATGATAATATCTGGGAGTTCAGAGGGCCTTTAATGAACGGCTCAAATCCAGTAAAAGACAACTCCATATCTCAGCAAAGAATCTGGAACTGTCAGACCCGTCTCTTTGTAAAGTGCGTAGCGATACACACAGGGCTTGGGTTTAATCTCTGGCTGAAAGAAGAACAGGATGCAGAAAAATCTGATAAGTGGGACGACATAAACAATCATAGTCTAGCGGCCATCAGGGAACGTATTGAGAGACTTGTGACGGTAAAGATGGATGGTGGTTTCTCCGCAGAGGAAATCGCTGTAAAGGCCGGACTGAAAGATGCCGACGAGATGCGGGAGTATATCAGAATGTTTAAACGAATCCATGATTTTGAAACCAAGCTGAGGGCGTTATGATTGCGGATAAATCCAGAGCATTTTGGATTGGAGCTAGTGACACAAGCTATGCTATAGGCAACCGCAGCACAGCTAGCTTTAAAAAGTGGTGGCTAGAAAAATTGGGGCTTAGGCAGAACGACATATCAACCAAGGCTATGAAGTGCGGGAATGCCTTTGAGCATAAAATCCTGGAGTGTATCGGCTGCCGGAAAGACCATCAAATTCTTGTACCAGAGCTGCACTTAAGGGTTAATTATGACGGCGACAAGGACGGTACGATATACGAGGTTAAAACGCATAAAGCGGACAAGCCTTTTAAGGTCTCGAAAGCATATTGGAGACAGGCCCAGGTGGAAATGTATGCAATGGGCACTAAAAGCCTTTATATCGTGTCCTATGCCCTCACAGAGCAGGAGTATTTAAACTACTTTACACCGATTGAGCCAGACAGGATTGAGTACCACAAAGTGGAGTATGACGATGAGTTTATTTTGAACGAGTATCTGCCAAAGCTGAGGGAATTGTGCGGATATTTAGAAAGGGGAGAGATGCCAAGATGAGCACACAAAACCCGGTTGACTTGCTGGAAACAGCACAAAACCATATAAACGGCATGAGCCTTAGCGAGTTAGGAATGACAGCCAAAGAAAAGCACACCATCTTACAGGATATCAGTAAGATAAGGCGGCTAATAAAGAGGAGGGGGAGGCAAAATGAAGAGCATAATGCAATCCGAAAAATGCTGCTACATAACAGGGAACACGATAGGCCTTGAAGAACACCATATTTTTGGAGGGTCAAACCGAAAATACTCTGAAAAATACGGCTTGAAAGTGTGGCTGAGGCACGATTGGCATAATGAACCTCCTTATGGAGTGCATCACAACAAAGATTTCATGCAACAGTTGCACGAAGTAGGGCAGAAAGCCTTTGAGGAACGATGGGGCAGCAGAGAAGAGTTCAGAAGCATATTCGGAAAAAGCTACCTGTAAAAAAGGAGGTTGGCATGCAAGTAAAGTCCATAGATGCCCGCCTCACCCTGGGAGGGGACTATGAGGTAATACTCACAGTCCCCCGGGGAGAACGGGAAAACGTGAAAATCCTCCTGGAAGAGTTTAAGGCTAAAGCTGAAAAGGTCTGGGAGGCGGTCATAGGCGTAAAGAAAAGGCGGCGCTCCTTGGATGCCAACGCTTACATGTGGGTTCTGTGCGATAAGATTGCCGAGAAGCTGCGGACGACAAAGGAAGGGGTGTACAGAGAAGCTATTAAGCAAGTAGGAGTGTTTGACACTCTGCTCCTCCAAGATAAAGCCGTTGAAAGCTTCGTGAGCATGTGGAACCGTCAAGGGGTTGGCAACTATGCCGAAGTGTTATATCAGAGCCATGCGGTGGAAGGCTGCACTACTGTCAGAGCATATCACGGCAGCCACTTATATGATACAGGACAGATGACAAGGCTTATAGACCACATAGTAGAAGAGGCTCAGGGGCAAGGGGTTGAGACTAAAACGCCTGATGAGCTGGAAAGGCTGAAAAGCCTATGGAGGTAGCTATGGACAATAAACAAGCCTTTGCTGGCTACATAACCAGACGACAAGCGGAGCACCGAAAAGAGCAGATTATGAAGCAGAAACGGATTGAAAACCAACTGGACAGTTTTGCTCTTGAGGGTAGAGAAAAGGCGAGAAGAAACCACTATAACAAAGGCCGCAGGGCGGTGAATTAAACGGAGGGAAAAGATGAAAAAAGTATTCTTAATTATTACGTGTATGCTTGTCCTGTTACTTGCAGGGTGCGTAACAGAGGCGGAAAGGGTTTCTTATAACCTGTCGCAAGAAGCAGATAACTTTAATTCTGTTCGTCAGCTTACTGTGATTAATTGCATCGGCGGCGATGTTCTATTCCAAATGACCGGGAAGATGTCCATAACTGCAGATACGGCAGACAACCAACTTGAAGTAATCGTAGAGGACGAGAACGGCAAATATCAAAAACATTTTATTGGGTTAAGTGACAACGTTACATATGTGGTTGAGGACACCGGAATCAATAATGTAAGTAAATACAAGTATACGCTTAACTATAACCCGAAGATGTGGATTCCGATAGACATAGAGACGATTGATTAGGGGAGGGAATATGAAAGAACAACTAGAAAAGATTGCTGACCACTACGGCAAGGATGCACAGGCGGTACAGTGCGTTGAAGAATTGAACGAGCTTGCTGCTGCCATACTCAAATATCGCAAGCGAAGGTTTAGCGAAGAGTTTGACCACGTAATCGAAGAGATTGCAGATGTTGAAATTATGCTGGAGCAAATCAAATACCTGTACGGCATAGGAAGCGATTTTATTGACGAGATAAAGCAAGAGAAGATTGACAGGCAGCTTGCCAGAATCGAAAGAGAGGAGAAGACAGCATGAATGTAACAGTGCTTATTGGCCGTCTCACACGAGACCCAGAGGTGAGATATACACCAAACAGCCAGATGGCCGTGGCTACTTTCACTTTAGCCATTGACCGACCCACAGGGAAGGACAAGGAGAAGCAAACGGACTTTCCGCGGATAACCGTATTCGGTAAGCAGGCTGAAAACTGTGAGCGGTTTTTAGCAAAAGGCCGGCTTGTGGGCATCCAGGGAAGAATCCAAACTGGAAGCTACAAAAATAAAGAAGGTGTGACGGTGTACACGACGGACGTTGTAGCGAACAACGTGCAATTCCTTGAATGGGGAGAAAAAAGAGAGGCAGACAACGGATTTGCGGGTGATACAGGCATACCGGAAGGGTTTAGTTCGGTGGACGATGATATGATTCCCTTTTAAAGGAGGTAGGCTATGGGATATACACATGGAAAAAGGTGGAATAAGGAATTAATAGTATCCGGAATAATGGAAATCAAAAAGTATTACGGGCTGGATAGGATGCCAACCCGTAAGGAAATCGAAAATTTCTGCATGGACACAGCCCTAACCAATAAAATTTCAAAAACTGGAGGTTTCGCTCAATATGCAAAAGAATTAGGTCTAGAAATTAAAGAGAGCGAAAGCAAGTTGGGAATATATTTTGAAAATTATGTACTTAAACTGCTCCAAAGGCGCGGATATGATGTTGAGCTCACGACAATTAGATACCCATACGATTTACTTGTTAATGGCAGGGTAAAAATTGATGTTAAAGTGAGCAGGAGCATAGTTAACAAGGCTGGAGAATATTACACATTTAACTTAGAAAAGAAACAACAGACCTGCGATGTTTACATAGCTGTATGCATTAACAACAGCAAGGAGGTCCAAAAAGTATATGTGATTCCGGCAAATGTTATGAAGGGAAAAACCCAATTAAGCATAGGCTTAAATAACAGTAAATACGACTGTTATTTAAACAAATACCGCATCATACGGACGCTGGATACTGCTATGAGACAATTAGAATTGGAGTTGGGATGAGCTATGAAAAATGATACAACGAGAATGATCGGGAGTGCCTATAAAAAAGGGCACTCTGACGGATACAGCAAAGGCACAGATGACGGAATCACGCTTTTTCTGGTACTGGCCTACTCTTCTCTGGTTGACGAGTTCAAATTTGACACGGACAAGCTGGACAGGTTGAGAGAGCGTATGGACAGATACGCCATGCACCTGGCGGATGAAAGCATAGTCTTTCAAGACCTAAAGGATTCCCTACTAAAGCAAGGTGTTGACTTATCAGTGATGGGAGAGATAAAGGAGCTGAGCGTATGAAAATAGAGTGTTGTGAGTGCAAGTATGGCAGACCCAAGCCGAACATGAAATTCCGCTGCATAGTAGACGGCTGGGAACATCAAAGAGAGGTTAGTGCTACGGACACATGCGAAAGGAGTGAGGACAACGAAATACTGCAAGGACTGCAAACCTCCGACTAAGTGCAAAAGTTTTGGAGATTTCGATATGTATGGCAACCAATTCTACTGGTGCAGAAAAGCCAAAATGTACGTGACTGATGAACACCTGGCTGAAAATTGCTTGCACCCACATAGACCAAAGGAGAAAAATTATGGGCAAAATGAGCAGGGATAAAGGCAAGAGGGGAGAACGCGAGCTGGCGAATAAGCTAAAAGAACACGGCTTTAATGCCAAGCGGGGCCAGCAATACTGCGGAGCCAATGGCGATGCCGATGTTATAGGACTGCCGGACATACATATAGAGGTCAAGAGGACGGAAAGGCTTAATCTGTATGAGGCACTGGCACAAGCTAAGGCGGACAAAAGGGCGGGCGAAATGCCAATAGTCGCCCATCGCAAAAACAACTGTGAATGGGTGATTATACAGCCCCTAGAGGACTGGATAGAGATGTACAAGGAGGGCGTGAAGTGACAAACAAAAGAGCCGAGTGCCTAGACAAGGCGAAGGAGTGCGTATGCCAGAGCCGGGAAAGTGACCACGGCTCCCCGGAGGACAGTTTCAAAACGATCGCTAGCCTTTGGACTGGATATCTGGATAAGACGGTCACGCCAACGGACGTGTGCATGATGATGGCGCTGCTAAAGGTAGCCAGGGTAAAGACTGGACACGGGAAAGATGACAGCTTTATAGACCTAGCTGGGTACGCCGCATGTGGCATGGAAGTAAACCGGCGGGCGGACAGGCTGGAGCAGATACAGGAGATAGCGGAGGTAAGCTATGAATGATACAGAAGCGATACAAAGGATAAAAGAGTTTGGACTACACCATGCAATACAAGACTTGCCACACTCTAGCCGTACAGTGGAGGCCTTTGAAATAGCCATCCAAGCCCTACAGGAGAAAGCAGCCCGGGAGAACCCACGGCCCCTTACGCTGGAGCAGCTGAAAGAGCGGATAGGCAAACCCGTATGGATAACAGATAGACATGGTAAAGGCGGTATATGGGCCATCGTTGTGTCACAGGAGGAACACCAGCTTGTTAAAAGCGCATACGGCACTGTGCGGTACTTTAGCGATTATGGCTTGCACTGGCTGGCATACGACCATGAACCAAAGGAGGCTGCCAATGTTTGAAACAAGTGGATGCCCGTACTGCTCAGCCGGGTATGGGAACGAACGCGAGCTGCTGAATAATGGCAATGGCACCATACTAGTGTACATCAGACAAACCAGTATGGTGATGAGGATCGCAAATCTGACTGGCGAGACTTCGGTATCTAGCCAGCATGTAAAGTTCTGCCCGATGTGTGGGCGAGAACTGGGGAAGGAGGAACGCAAGTGAACAAATTTAAAAAATATTGCCCTAACGTGTGGGTGGCAGAATGTGACGAAGAATACGAAAAAGGTAAAACCATTGAGCTTGAGACGAAATACGGCAAAACGGTTGAGTGCGAAGTTTACAACCTAATCGCACAAAAAGACGGTAAGTTTTACTACTCTATCGTCAGGCTTGAAGACCAGACATATGCACAGCGTAAAGCAGAGCGGTACAGCAATTCTGCTGCTAATCATATAGCTAAAAGCGAACATTATTGCGAGGCCGCACAAGAGGGTGGGGAGTTTTTATCTCTAGGTGAGCCTATAAAAGTAGGGCACCACAGCGAGAAGAGACACAGGGCCTTAATTGAAAGGAACTGGGCCCGCATGGGGAAAAGCGTAGAGTGCGAGGAAAAAGCAAAAGCAGCAGAGGCAAAAGCGGAGTATTGGGAAAGCAAGGCAAGCGAAATAACTCTTGCTATGCCAGAGAGCATCGAGTGCTTCTCGGAAGAGCTCGAAAAGGCAGTCACTTATCATAAAGGATTAAAAGATGGTTCGATAGAGAGGAAACATTCTTATTCCTTGGCCTATGCAAGCAAAGAGGTCAAAGAACTAAAGAAAAAGGTTGAAATTGCAAAGCTACTATGGGGAGAGGAGGCCACCGATGATAGATAAGATAATAGAGAGGCTGGAAGCAGAGCTCATCCTAACAGTAGAAAATGAGTACGATGACGGAAGAAATGGCGGCATATGTGAAACAATCACCATAGTCAAGGAGGCAGCAGCAGAGGGCGGATGTAAGCATTGTGAGGGAAACGTACGGACAGGGTGTATTTGCTATTGCCCTATGTGTGGGAAAAAGTTGGCTGAGCCATACAAGGAGCGTGACTAGATGCTAAAGATATGCCCTATATGCAACCAGGAGTTTGAGGGCCACGGGAACAGAAAATTTTGCTCGGAGACCTGCAAGGACACAGACGAACTGCTCAACAGGACCAAACCAGAGCCAGAGATACTCTTTGAGGAAAGGCCGAGGCGCGAATCGGAACTTGATGCAAAGAACGCAAAAGCCCGAAGCAAGGGCCTTACATACGGACAGATGGAAGCCATGAAGTATGCTAGTGAGCATAGAGTGGAGGTATGATGACCAATCAAGAAAAAATTGAATACCTAAAAAGATACGGCGTTTGTCTGAAAGAAGTTGAGCGGCTGCAAGATGAAAAAGAGCGCTTAAAGTCTATCAGGGATAAAGTAACACCGACATACTCCGATATGCCAAAAGGTGGGGGAAGTGATAAGACTGATATTTCCGCGGCTATTATCGACTTAGACTTAGAAATCGACGACCAGATAGTAAAGTGGATTGCGCTTGGTGAAGAAGTCAGACAAGCCATAGAAGGGGTGGACGACTATAATCTAAGGCTGCTGCTAAAGTACAGGTACATAAGCATGATGACTTTTGAGCAGGTGGCAGTTACCATGAATTACAGCTGGAGGTGGGTGCACAAGCTACATGCTCAGGCATTAAGTAAAGTGGACATATTAGTTCATACTGATAGTGTGCTATAGTATATATGTAAGAGATTGCAAGTAAGAGCATTCCTCCTTTCATCATACCCGCTGGGAAACTGGCGGGTTATTCATTTCAACTATAAAGAAATACTTAGATAGTTGAACTACTCGAAAAATTAGAGCAGTTGGCTATCATTGAATAAAAGAGGGCGATTATATGTCAGTAGGTGAAAATATTAAAAAGGCAAGAAAAGCACGAGGGTTAACACAAAAGGAGCTTGGTACATTGCTTGAAACAAGCCAGCAAATGATAGCACAGTACGAGAACGGGGATCGTAATCCTAAATTAGAAACTTTGCGCAAAATTGCCCAGGCACTAGACACAAACCCTTTCCAACTACGCCGTATGGCTAAGGAAGACTTAACAGATAAACAAAGACGATTTGCAGATGAATACCTTATAGACCCTAATGCTACAAGAGCGTATAAAGCGGCTTACCCGGATGTAAAGAAAGACGAAACGGCAAAAGCAGCAGCGAGCAGGCTGTTAACCAATGTTAACGTAAAGGAATACATCGACGAACAGCTCGCAAAAATCCAAGGTGATAAGATAGCGGATGCAACAGAGGTCATGGAATACCTGACATCAGTAATGAGACGTGAACATAAGGAGAACATCGTTGTTACCATAAAAGAAGAGCAATCAAAATATGTGCCAGACGAAAACGGCACCATGAGAAAACAGACGGTCAAAACGGAAGTTCCGAAGACAGTAGAGATTCCGGCAAGGCTGGCAGATGCAAACAAGGCAGCTGAACTGCTGGGAAAAAGATACAGGCTGTTTACAGATAACCTTGATATTAGTGTCGAAACCTCTGAGAAATTAGACGACATCATAAGTCAGACTGGCGGTGAGGGGATTGAAGAATAGTTTCCCACTATCGCAGAAATACATAGACTTTATAAACACCGTGGATAATGTGGATGCTGACTTTCTGGAAGGGACCACCGCATCAGGCAAGACTACCGTTGGCGCAGGGGTTAAGTTCATGCGTATGGTTTCCCGCAGCAAGAAGAAACTGCACATTATAGCATCCAAGACCACAGGTACAGCGGAGAAAAACATCTTGCAGCAGGATAACGGGATACTTGATATCCACCGGGGCAAGGCGAAGTACTACGGCAACGGGGATAAAGACTATAAGATACCGCACCTTAAGTTTGAGGGTAAAGTCATATTCATCCTGGGGTACGACAACAAAGACAAGTGGGAGCTGGTCTTGGGGTCGCAGTACGGTTGCGTGTACATGGATGAAATCAACACAGCCAATATCGACTTTGTTCGTGAAATGTCCACCCGTAACGACTACCTGCTGGCTACGCTTAACCCGGACGATCCGAGTTTACCGGTATATAAAGAGTTTATAAACCGCTCACGCCCATATAAAAAGTATGAGGGTGATGTGCCGGACGAAATCATGCAAGAGTTGATAGAGGAACCAGTACCCAAATGGCGGTATTGGTTTTTTACGTTTAGGGATAATTTGAGCCTCACGGAAGAAGCGATAAAAAAGAAGATACAGTCCGCACCGCCAGGCACTAAGCTTTACAAGAACAAGATACAGGGGCTTAGAGGGCGTGCGACAGGACTTATATTCAACCTACGCAAAGAGAATATCATCACGCACAAGCAAGCCTCAGACCTTAAATTTAAGCTTTATTCGTGTGGTGTGGATACTTCATACTCCCGCAACTCTGACGACACTTTTTCGCTGGTTTTTGGGGGCGTGACAATAGACAAAAAGTGGGTGACACTGGCGGAAGAGGTATACAACAACAAGGACAGAGCCATACCACTGACACCGTCAGATATTCCACCGCTGCTAATCAAGTTCTTAGAGAAGTGCAGAGCCGATTTCGGATTCGGGAAAAACGTGTTTATAGACAGCGCGGATTCAGGGACCATACTAGAATGCCAGAAGTATAAAAGAGCGCATGGCAGCCCTTATGTGTTCCAAGGCGCATGGAAAAAGACCGTCAACATAGACCGTATCAATCTGCAAGGCGGCTGGATGGCTCACGATGACTTCTTAATCGTTGAGGACTGCAAGGAGTGCATAAGAGAGCTAAATTTATATAGCTGGAAAGACGACAAGGACGAGCCGGAAGACAGAAACGACCACACAGTGAACGCCACACAGTACGCATGGTTGCCATTCAAAGATAAAATAGGAGGGGTTAATGGAGATAACAAAAGTAATCGAGTGGATAAATAAAGAAAAGCAATGCAACATATCTGCTGACTATTACAAGAATATAGACAAGTGGAAACAATGGTGGATGGGAGATTGCAAAGAGTTCCACGAGTTTAAGACGATTGAGAATGATAAAGTTGTAGCAAGAAAGCTTTTTACGTTAGGCATGGCGAAAAAGGCGAGCGAAGACTGGGCCTCCATCCTGCTCAACGAAAAAACAGAGATTGCCGTACAAGACCCCGAAAACGCGGATTTCATCGACAGCGTGCTCGAAGAGAACGGTTTTTGGAAGCTTGGGAATGAGCTTGTAGAAAAGGCGTTTTATAGTGGAACAGGGGCATTTGTAGTAAAGATAAAAGATATGGAGCAGTCGGGCGAAGCAATTAAGAAAAGCCCTGGCGCAAAGGTACACATCGACTATCTCCCGGCAGGCAACATCGTACCGCTTACGGTTCGCAACGGTCAAATCGTAGAGGCGGCCTTTGCATCTGAGGTGTTCGACAAGGGCCAAACATATATCTACTTGGAGATGCACGAGCTAGTCCTGGGTAAGTATGAGATAACCAACAAGTACTTTGAAACCACAAACGGGCAACTTAAGCTTACGGCCTTGCCGCATGGTGTGCTGAATGTGGTCAAAACAGGTTCAGACATACCACTTTTCACTATCTTTAGTCCGAACATAGTAAACAACATCCCAAAATCAAACGGGCTTGGTGCAAGTGTTTACGCCAACGCCATAGACAACTTGCAAGGCGTAGACCTTGCTTTCAACAACCTATGCAGAGATTTCAAGCTCGGAGGCAAGAAGGTATTTTATTCTGAAAGTCTTATACTGACTAACGAAGAAGGAAAGAAGATTACCCCGGACGATGTGATGCAACAGTTATTCACCTACACCGGAGACGGACCTATGACGGAGAACGGGCAGAACACTCTCATAACGGAGTACAACCCCGACCTCAGAGTACAGGACAATAAGGACGGCATACAGGCACAACTTGACTACTTATCATTCAAGGTAGGGTTTGGCACAAAGCACTACCAGTTCAACGGGGGACAAATCGTAACCGCCACACAGTACACCGGTGATAAGCAGGAACTTGTACAAAACGCGTCTAAGCACTACATAGCCATAGAGAGGGCGTTAAAAACACTTGTACGGGCCATTTTGTGGGTTGGCAAGGAAGTAATGGGGAAGCCAGTAAACCCCGATTCAGAGGTTACCGTGCAGTTTGAGGATAGCTATATCATAGATAAAGAATCTGAACGCTTACGGGACTTGCAGGAAATCAGAGATGGGCTCATGCAGAAGTGGGAGTATCGTGTCAAGTGGTACGGAGAAGACGAGAAAACAGCCAAGCAGATGATAGGGGCTGACCTGTCGGATGCAGCCCTGATGGGTTTCACTTCACCGAACGAAACAGGGGGGGCAAAGTGAGCGAGACAACAAAATCATTAAACGGAGCGCAGACACAGAGCTTAATTGCTATCATGGCACAGTTCTCCTCGAAGGCTATCACCGAAGGGCAGGCGGTTAACTTAATCAGCACAGCTATTGGGATTAGCAAGGAGGAGGCAGCAAAGATACTGCAAGGGGTGATATAAGATGCTTAAACCGAGATACTTAGAGCAGTTACCAGACAATCTCCTGGAGATTTATTCTCAGGCAGAGCGAGATATCATTGTTGACATGGTTCGTAGGATAACTACCTACGATTTTTTTATACCCTCAGCAGAATACCAGCTCAAGAAGCTTCAGGACATGGGGCTACTCCATAACGAGATTATACGGTTGCTTTCAAAGTCAAGCGGGATAGCTGAAAAGGAAATAAAACGGCTTATGAAAGAGGCTGGGGCAACTGCACTAAAGACAGACGATAGTATCTATCGAAAAGCAGGACTTGACCCCACACCTCTTGACGCTAACCCTGCCTTACAAGCGGTCATGGCATCCGGGATAAAAAAGACCGGCGGGCTCTTTAAGAACCTTACCAACACGACAGCCAACACGGCTACAAAACAGTTCGAGCGGGCTTTAGACAGGGCTTATATGCAGATAACAAGCGGAGCCTTTGATTATAATAGTGCTATTCGAATGGTAATTAAAGACCTATGCAGTAAGGGCGTTGCGGTTATAGAATATCCGTCTGGCCATGTTGATTACATGGAGGTGGCAGTCAGAAGAGCAACAGTCACAGGGGTTAACCAGACTGCCGCTAAGTTGCAAGATACACGAGCCGATGAAATGGGCAGCGATCTAGTAGAGACAACCGCCCACGCTGGAGCAAGGCCAGAGCATACCGCTTGGCAAGGAAAGATATTCAGCCGCGGTGGTAAACACTCGAAATATCCCGACTTTGTCACCTCTACTGGTTACGGCACTGGCACGGGTCTTTGCGGGTGGAACTGCCGGCACAACTTCTTTCCGTATTTTAAAGGGATTTCTAAACCGGCTTATAGTAAAGCTGGCCTTAAGGACATGGACGCTAAGAAGTATACTTATAACAGCCAGGAACTCACCGAGTACGAAGCCACACAGAAGCAACGCACAATCGAGAGAGCAATCCGCAAGTGGAAACGGGAAGAAGTAGCAATGAAAGCCGCAGACCAGCCCACAGATGAAGCTACATCGAAGGTTAGACAGTGGCAGGGGGTGCAGAGAGACTTTATAAATCAAACAGGCTTAAAGCGGCAATATGACCGCGAACAGGTCGGGAAGTAGTGGGGTGGATGTTTGGTAGAGGCATATGTTGCATATAAGATCATATCTTCCATTGTCCTGATAGGAGCCGCCATATTAACCATTCTGGTATATGGAGTAATTGGTATCTTCAGGAGGTGATCGCCATCTCGCCCTGAACACGGCGTTAAAAGGTTCCTTTTTTATAGTCAAAATTCGCCTACCTGCGGGCGTAATAAGGCAGGACGGCACGGGACGCAACCCCGTAAAAAGCGTAGTCGAGAAAGGAAGTATACATGAAACGCGAAGATTTAAAAGCTATAGGTCTGACAGATGAGCAGGTCGATAAGATAATGGCTGAGAATGGCAAAGATGTTGAGAAGCACAAAACCGAGGCCGAGACTGCGAAAACGGTGTTGAGCCAGACAAAGACACAGCTTGACGAAGCTAATAGCAAGATTGAGGAGTTTAAGGGGCTAGACGTTGACGGAATCAAAGCGGCAGCGGAGAAGTACAAGACGGATTTTGAAAAGGCTCAGGCTGATCACAAAATTGAGCTTGATAGAATTGCCTATACCTCTGCGAGTGAGAAGTTCATCGACAGCCTAAAGCCGAAGGACGGCCTTTCAAGAAACGCAATCTTGGCGGAGTTTGCGAAAAAGGAATTTAAACTTGATGGTGACAATTTCCAAGGGGCTAGTGAGTGGGCCGAGACTTTCAAGAAAGACAACGCTGCGCACTTCTCAGATGGGAATGACGGAAGTTCAACATCTGTATCGTCTGGTAGAGAGCATGGGGATTCATTATCAGGAAGCATTGACAAGTTTGTTTCTGCTGCCATGTCGGGAGCAGGTCTATCAACAGAAAGTAAATAAGAAAAGGAGAATTTTAAATGGCAAATAGTATTGAGTACGCAAAACGATTTATGCCCGTTATCGACGGGATTTACAAGGCTGCTGCCGTAACAGAAGGGATGGATGCAGCCACAAGATTAGACTTCACAGGTGTGAATGAGGTTAAGGTGCTAAAGGTTAGCACGACAGGGCTAGGCGATTACAGCCGCGCCAATGGGTACCCAAAGGGTGACGTAACCGCAGCATGGGAAACCATGACATTGACCGAGGAAAGAGGAAAAGAATTGTCTGTTGACCGAATGGACGATGAGGAAACCTTGGGAATGGTGTTCGGAACGGTTACTGGTAACTTTATGCGTGAGCATGTGGTTCCTGAGTTGGATGCTTACAGATTCGCAAAGTATGCAAGCAAGTCCGGCATCTCCACAACAACAGGGGCAGTTCTGACAAAAGAGACTGTGATTGCGGCGATTGATGAAGCCGTAAGAAAGATGAATGCCGACGAGGTTCCTTTGGAGGGCAGACGGCTTTATATCAACTCTGACTTGCAACCAGTACTCAACAGTGCCTTAAATCGGCAGTGGGGAAGCGACGGCAGTGTAAACACTGTGCTTGCGGGATATAACAACATGCCTATCACATGGGTTCCGCCTACACGCTTCTACACAGCGATCACTCTAAACGACGGTTCCTCAAACTGGGGATACGCAAAAGCATCTGGCGCAGCAGATATCAACTTCATGGTTGTTTATCCGCAGGCCATCTTACAGGTGACAAAGTTTGCTCTGCCTAAGATTTTTAGCCCGGACGAGAACCAGGAAAAGGATGCTTGGAAGTTCCAGTTCAGGCTTTACCATGATGCCTTTATCTATGACAACAAAGTTAAGGGGATCTATCTGCACAAGAAGCCTACGGCGTAGGAGGTGTGAATGCTTATCACTAAAGGCGGCATAAGCCGAGAGATTGACGAAAAGAATTTACAACCGTACCTAGATAAAGGGTATGAGGTTGTAAAAGAAACAGAAGGGCCTGGCGAAGAACAGAGGAGGCCAGCAAAACCAAAGAAAGGGTGATAACTATGACCCCTGACTATGAATTTTACACAGACGTTTATTTTGGCAACCAAATCACAAAGGCCGATTTCCCCCGCTTAATTGCGAGGGCATCGGCTTATTTAGATGGTATCTGCAATCTGCAAAGTGCACCCCCAGAATCTGCAAAGATGGCCTTGTGCGCTGTAGCCGAGGCATGGCAGACAAACGAGCAAGGTGGTGATGTTGTGAGCCAGTCCGTAGGTAGCTGGAGCAAGAGCTATGCACAGAAAAAGATTAAGACTGACGATGTAAGGCTGACGGATGCTGCAAAGCTATACTTAGGACAGTACTGCAACTTGACTGTGAGGTGGGTGTAATGTTTCCGCATACTGTAACAATCTACAACAAATACAAGGATGGCAGCACCGAGAAATGGCAGCGCACCGTCCTTCGCGGCGTATTCTGGGACAGCTCCAAGGGTGCTATCACAAGAAAAACAGGCGTGTCTTCTGCTGACGGGCTGATGATGATAGTCCCTATGAGCCTACCGGGATATAAGAAACCCAAGGAGTGGGCCGACCTTGAAGACAAGGCAGGTGCATGGACTTTGCAGGGCGGTGATATTGCCATACTCGGGGATATATCTTATGAGGTCGTGCGGTCTTCTAAAGAGCTTCTAGGCTATGATGATGTGCTGACCATCACTACTGTAGACACAAGGAACTACGGAGGTGATATGGCACACTTTGAAGTTTCAGGGAAGTGATGACATGAAGTTCGATACTGGAATATCCAAGACAAGGAGAGGGTCGCAAAGGGTATCTACCCCCAAGGGTGTTGTTGTAAAAACCAAGGGTGGTAATGTGCGCCTCGAGTGGAACAAAGATTTTGTTTCAAGCTGGGATGGTACTTTTTCAAAGACCCAAATGTTTATCGATAGCGAATCCCTCAGACTATCTAAGCCGTACCTACCAATGCAATCCGGCATGTTGCAAAAACTCGGTATATTAGGTACGGAGGTCGGCAGCGGTGAGGTTACCTATTTAGGCCCATACGCACGCTACTTGTACTATGGAAAGGTAATGGTCGGACGTGCTCCAAAGAAGCTCACAGACCGCAATCTGACCTTCCACGGGGCTCCACAACGTGGGGCTTTCTGGTTCGACCGGATGAAGGCTGACAAGAAAGATCAAATCCTCCGGGGGGCTGCCAAAATCTCAAAGAAAGAGAGTAAGACATGAGTATCATAAAAGCGGTGCAAGACTTTCTTTGCACCTACAAGGGGATGGACCTGCAAGAGGTTGAGGTAGAAGAAACCGAAGCGGGTCCAATCTTCAAAGCGATTAGCGCGGTACTGACAGACCGTACGGATGAAGGACCGTCCAGTTACGCCTTGCAACCCACAGGAAACAGCGTGACTAGAAAAGACATCCTGGGCAATAAAACATATGAGCACGACTATGTTTTTTATGCCAAAGAGGCCGCCGGAGACGAAGTTGACCGCCAGGACAACTACAGCTTCATGGAGGGCCTTTTTTCATGGCTTGAAGACCAGGACGAGGCCGGGAATTTCCCGGAGTTGCCAACAGGTTACACGGCGGAAGGGCTGACGGTAGCCAACATCATCCTCTTTGAGCTAGAGGAGCGTGTGGGCCTTTACCAGGTACAAATCAAACTTAGATATAGAAAGGAGAATCCAAATGGCTAAAATTAAACGAGAACTTTTTAAGACCTTCATTAACTGCACACCAGATGCTGAAGCGGCAACATACCAAGTGCTGGGTGACGACTTGGAGGAATTGAACATTGAAATGAGTGCGAACGTGTCCAGGACTTCAAACATCCTTGGCGAAAACAGCATCACCATAGACAGATATGAAAAGACCGCCAGTGTGGAGCCGTACAAGGCCGACAGTGGTACACCACTCTTTACCTTCCTTAAAGGTATCATCGACGATGAAAAAACGTTGGATGAGCTTAAAACCGATGTTGTGAATGTGGACGTGTTTGGAACTGAAACCTCTGGCGCCTATCCGGCCTACAAGGAGGAAGTCTTTGTTGAGGTAACCTCCTACGGCGGGTCTACCGAGGGCTTTCAGATTCCGTTCAACGTCCACTTTACAGGCAAGAGAACTAAGGGCGCCTTTAACCCGGCCACAAAAGCTTTTGTGGCAGCATAGGAGGAATTATGAAAGACTTAAGTTTTAACACTGGTATGATCGAGCTGGCTATCCAAGGGGATGAGAACCGGGTGCTGAGATTTAACCCATCAGACGAAAAGATTGCTGATGGGTTTTTAAATCTCGTCAAGACAGTAAACGGACGGATGAAGGGGTTTGAAGAAAGAGAAAAGAAAATAGCAGAAGACAGCTTGACTGACCTAGAAAGAGCAGAAAACATGGTCGGTCTTGGGTTGGAAATAGATAAATTTTTCAGAAGCGAACTGGACGGTCTTTTCGGAGAAGGTACGTCTTCCATTGTGTTTGAAAACTTGAGCACTTTTGCCATAACCGAAAACGGACAATGCGTATTTGCTAACTTCCTTGCTGCGCTGCTGCCGTTTTTTGAAAAAGAAACAAAGGTAAGAAGTGAAAAGGTAGCGCAGATAGTGCGGGAGAATAGACCATGATATCCAAACTACCCAAAACATTGACAGTTGCGGGCGTTGAGTATGAGATTCATAGCGATTTCAGACCTTGCTTTAACATCATGCAGATATTTGAGAGAAACGACCTTACAGAGCCGGAGAAGTTGGTTGCGATGGCTGGGGTGCTGTACGACAAGGCCCCTTTTGACTACATTGAGGAAGCTATCGTAAAAGCCTTGTGGTTTCTGGATGGCGGAGATGCCAAACACACAAAAAAAGGTGCGGATTACGGTAAGCTGTACTCATGGGAGCAGGACGAGCAGTTTATACTATCTGCTGTGAATCTTACACTTGGTATATCTTGCAGGGGGGCTGAATACCTGCACTGGTGGGACTTTATGGCGGCCCTCATGGATTGTAAAGAATGCACTTTTACGACGCTGATTCACCAGCGCAAGTTAAAAAAGCAGGGCAAGCAGCAAAAATGGGATAAAGAGTGGTGGGCCGAGAACAAAAATATCGTTGAACTGGATAAAAAATCTGTTCTCACATCGGAAGAGCAAGCCCAACTAGATAAATTCAACAGTTTGTTAGGATGACCTTGCAAGACGTAGAAATATTTGGTATTATTTTGGCAAAAGGGAGGGAATCGAATGGATAAGAAAGGTAAGATAAAAACTAGTGAAAGAGCATTTCAAATAATTTTAACAGTTTTAAGCATTATTTTGTTTTCATACGTATGGTATACGGCGATTGGCTCCGAAAAGTCTGATCAAATAGTAATGTGGTCGCTAAAGGAGGATTATTGCTTTGCAGTAGACGCCCCATTTGATGGCGATGTATTTGAACCCGGCATCTATCATTTTCGCAACGAAAGGCTGTCCGATATAAGGAAGGTGGCTGCTTGGGAAATCTACGCATCAAAGACACCCCGCAAGAACAGGAGCGAATTGAGAGAAGATGAAAGTGTCGCAATCGTTGGAGGGACGGAAGACTTGGAATACACTGTAGATATAAGCCCCGGGAATTACATATATGTGAAATATAGGGGTGTTGAGGAAAGAAGCGAGGCAAACAGCCTAGTCGTAGACTGGATGCCTTCATCTAACTAATAAAATGACGCAAAAATAAAGCACGTCGAAAGGCGTGTTTTTTCTTTGCCAAAAGGAGGTTGTAATGGCAGGAACAATCGCTGGCTCGTTGATCTTCGATACAAAAACTAATACCGACGGTTTTAATGATGGTACGAAGAATATAAAAAAAATGACAGAAAGTATATCCGATTCTTTAAATGATTTAGGGAAGGCAGTCGTGGCCGCTTTTAGTGTCGCAGCCATCAAGGAATTTGTACAGACACTGGTGGAAACAACGGCGAATCTTCAAGCATTAGATGCTCAGTTCAATCAAATATTTAAGGGCGCAGAGGGCGAGGCTGCAATGGCAGCAATCAATCAGCAGTCCGAAGAGCTCGGGATACATGTTGATTTGCTCAAACAAGCATTCAGCTCATTCGGCGCTCAGCTAAAGGGCGCGGGTCTTGATGCTCAAAAAACTCTTGAAGGGACTACTAAGGCAACGAGCCTTGCAGCCGATGCGGCGGCGTTCTATGATATGTCATTGGAGACAACATCGGCTAGCTTGGCTAGCTTCTTAAAAGGTAATTTTGAGGCAGGGGACGCCATAAAAGTATTTACGACTGCATCCCAGATGAGTACTAAAGCGGTCGAGGTATACGGAAAATCCTGGGACAAGTTGACAGAAGCCGAGAAACAATGGCTTTTGCTTGATAAGGTACAAGAGGTTTTTGAGTTAAATGGAGCAGTAGGTCAAGCTACGAGGGAACAAGACAACTGGGCTACCTCGATGGGGAACCTTAAGGCAACGTGGGACAGATTCCTAGAAAACATAGGTACTGGGACTCTAGATGCGGTTAATACGGCCGTCCAGAATATAACAGCTGCCATTAGCGGCTTAACCGACTTTATGAAAAACAATACAGGTGCCATAGATGCTTTTAAAATTTCTATCGAGGCACTCACTACTGCGCTAGTCGCATATTTCATCGTGGCGAACAAGTGGACCATACTACAAAAGTTTTTAACAATAACTATACAGCTGGAAAGCGCAATGAAGCTTTTCGGGGCCGCATTAGCTTCCCCGGCGGGACGGTTGGGTATAGTAGTTGGAATATTGACGTTATTTATAGGGCTGGCCCTAAAAGCAGATGAGGTGTGGGGGAACATGACTGGCATGGAAAAAGCGGCGTATGTTTTGGGAACAGTGGCTTTAGCCGCGGGAACATTGGCAATTGCTTTTGGTGCGGTACAGTCGGCGGCATCTTGGGGGGCTGCAGGGCTGGCAATCGCGGCAGGGACACTGGCAATAGGTGCGGCTATCAGCAGAGCCCAAAAGCAAGCTGAAGCAGGTATGGTTTCAAGTGGCGGTGTTAGATTGCCGCGTCTAGCCACCGGTGCAGTCATACCGCCAAACAGCGAGTTCTTAGCTATCTTAGGCGACCAGAAACACGGTACTAACATCGAGGCCCCTCTATCTACGATTGAGCAGGCTGTTGATAATGCATTATCCAGACGAGGCAACGCTGGTGGGACATCCGGCAGTGCTGTAGCTGTTTTCAACATCGACGGCCGGGAGTTTGCGAGAGCCATGGCACCATATACTGCTGGAGAAAACATGAGACAAGGCACAAGACTTATCAACGGGGTAATATAATGAACAGCGTTTTGACAATAAATAGCATCGTGCCAGATGTACACTTTACAGGGCTAGAAAGAGAAGCTGTTATCTTAAGTGGAGATAACTCCGGCAGACTGAAAAACGGCCACATGGTCAGGGATGTAACTGGCACGGTGTATAACTATAACTTCGAGGTAATACCTAAGATAGAGAATCTGACCGCCTATGATGAGCTGTACGAGCTTATCACCGCCCCGGTGGACAGTTACCCTGTCAGCGTACCTTTCGGACAAGGCTATCTTGATTTTGATGCATATGTCTCTAGTGCATCAGATGGGCTGCAACTTATAAATGGCATAAAAAAGCTCTGGACTGAGCTGAGCTTTACAGCAACAGCCATAGAACCTCAGCGGTACTACGGCGAAAACTGGACCATAGGACAGGGAACAGATAACGGGGTCTTCACCATAGACGGCACAAGCTTTAACGCCTCTGTGACAAAACTACAGCGTAGCGGTGAGGTCTTGGAGACAGGCCAAACCGGGAGGCTAAAGTCAGGCAGGGCAAGTAGGGAAATAATCGGAACTATCTACAGCTACTCTATGGAGATTGAGCAGAAGATGGAGAATATAGAAGAGTATGACCGACTGTACTATGCCCTCACAAGCCCGGTAAACAGCCACGAGATATCTGTGCCGTATGGTCAAGGTACTTTGACCTTCCAGGCATATATCACAAAGGCCCATGACAAACTCCCTTACCTTGGCAAATATCGCCGATGGGAAGGGCTGTCTATAGACTTTATGGCAATGTCCCCAGCAAGGAGGTGAGCGGGTGACCGCATTTAACACAACCGTCCAGTTCGTCACATCGGACGGGCTGGATTTTATAACAAAGGATAGCGAGGACTTCCATGTCCGCGCGAGCGAGTACGGCGAAGATGACTACTTCCAAGACACGAGCAACCCACAACTAGACCTCAACGTGATAGCCTTTAGCGGTTACTCTTTCGGAGGAAACCGAATAAAAAAACTAAAGGTCCACTTTGAATCCGGGCTGCTTACCGACAAGCTGGCACTGGATACCATGTCTGCTGAAATAGAAAGCCATACAAGGCCAGAACTGAGCCGCTACACCCCGATAACCGTCTATAGGGACGGAGATATCAAAGGGGTGTTTTTTAATGGGAAAATCGAAGAAATAGGCTCGAATCTATACTCCATACAAGGAGAATCCTATCTATCGCTCTTGGACTACGACAATCACCCTGGGGGGATATATCGAGGGGAAACGGCAGGCGATGTGATAGCAAGTATCATGGGGGGCGTGGCGTACACTATCCACCCTGATGTGGCAGCGCTAAGGCTCTTCGGATATCTACCATACACTTCCAAGCGTGAGAACCTGCAGCAAGTCCTTTTGGCTACGGGTGCAGCACTAAAAAAGAACCCTGACGGGACTGCTGCTTTCACCGTGCTGACCAGTACTGTCACAGGAACTTTCAACGATGGTCAAGTCTTTATAGATGGTTCCCTAAAAGAAGACACGGAAGTGACGGCTGTGCAGGTAACTGAACATGCCTATGTTGCCATCAATGATGAAATTACGCTTTTTACTGAAGCTTTCACGGACGTAAAAACAAGTATCTTCCCCGAGCCCGCGCATGACTTGGTATGTACCAATGGGACCATTCTGGAGAGCGGCGCCAACTATGCGATTATACAGGGTACTGGCAATGTCACCCTGACAGGCAAGAAGTACCAGCACACAACCAAGGTTGTAACCAGGGGGACAGTTTTAGGAACTCCTGATGATAAGATTCTATCGGTATCAAACGGAACTTTGATAACCCTTATCAACAGCTCTTCGGTGGCCCAGCGGCTATACAAGTACGCCAGTTGCAAGCGGAGTATCAATCAAAATGTTTTGCCCACCAGCGAGCATACAGGCGAAATGGTCCAGGTAGTCCATCCATATAAGAGTAATATGCTTAGCGCGGCAGTGCAGAGCTTAGACTTTAATTTCAGCAATACCTTACGGGCGGCAGGTGAGTTTCTACTAGACTACGAGCCACAGGGTATCTCAGAGGGATACAAAAACCGAGTGCTCATCTCTTCTGACGGCGACTTCACAGTGCCGGCAGGGGTGGAAGAAATCCGCGTGGTCCTTATCGGAGGAGGCAAGGGCGGAGCTGCCGGAAAAAGCGGAGAAAGCGGCAGCAGCGGTTCTAGCTCTTCAAGTCTGTCCAGAGGCTCAGCAGGAAAAGGTGGCAAGGCTGGTGACGTGGGTACTGGTGGCAAAGTCTTTGATACCACTATCGCAGTAACACCAGGCCAAATCCTAGCGGCGCAGATAGGCTCCGGAGGGCTAGGAGGCCAGACCAACGGTGTAGAAGGTGCAGAAGGAACACCAACGACGTTCGGTAGTGTAAGCTCAGCCTTGGGAGCTATTGGCGAGTACGTAGACGCTATGACAGCGGAGCGATTCGCAATCACCGGAAACACGGGCGTTGCCGGTGCCGATGGTCAAGGCCCAGGCGGAGTAAGGGGCGGAGACATACAAGAAGCTGGCAGCATCATCAACGTCGGCGGGTTGCCCGGGCAGCTGGTAACTATGAAAATCTCATCCAACAATACTATTGCTGGCCAAGGCGGCGGTGGTGGTGGTGCTGCTTACGGAAACAATGGTAAGCCGGGTAGCGACGGGCATGTCTCACCCAATGCTGGCGAAGGCTGGGCTGATGGGGGTGATGGCGGCCATGGTGCTGATGCTATCGCTAGACCAGCGGCGACCATACCTGGCTCTGGCGGAGATGCTGGCCACGGTGGAGGCGGTGGCGGTGGGGGCGGTGACTGCTACAACCGAAATTCTGCAAACACGTGGCCCGGTGCTGGTGCACCTGGTGGCCTAGGCGGACCCGGAGGCAAAGGGGCCAGCGGCGGCATTATCATTTATTACTAAGGAGGAACTATGGGGCAATATAAAAGTAAATATACAGGGATACGGATAGATCACATCCTTGAAAACGCCGAAAATATGACGCACTTTACCATCAAAGATATCTATCCAACCTTGGCGGCCCTAAGGGCGGCATACCCGACAGGCAATGAATATGTCTATCAGGTAGAAGAAGACAGAAATGTATACCTATGGTCGGGCATCGAAAACGACTGGGTAAGCCTAGGGGGGATAGGCAACGGAGACATGCTGAAGTCCGTGTATGACACAAACGGCAACGGGGTCGTGGATGATGCGGAACGGCTTGGCGGTGAGCTGCCTAGCTACTACGATAACAAAAGTATAAGTTATGCTGGTAGCCTCGTGGATATCACAGGTACACAAACCTTTGACTATCTCGATGCCATAATCGAAGGGAACACCGTAGTAACACCTGTGAACTCATCAAACCCTGTCAGCCCGGATAACCCCCAGGCCATAACAAGTGTAGGCGGGGAGAATCTGATTGGAAACGATTCTGACACTTACTATCCCGTTGCACTATATGCTGGGCAGACTTTGACGGTTTCAAGAACAAACGCTACTCAGCAAGCAAATATCAACTTCTACAATGAGATTGGCGGAGCACGTGTTGATTTCAGAACCCTGGCTGTTGGTTCTGCCTCACGTACCTTCGTCATGGACTTCGGTGCTAAGTTTGTAAAAATAGATGCAAATTTTGGCACGGGTGCTAAGCTACAAGTAGGCTCTGTAGCTACGCCATATGTACCATATAGAAGCTTTATGGTGAGCAAGAGGGGGAAGAATCTGCTAAATATGCCTACACATGTTAGCTTTACAGCGGGAGCAAGCGGGTATCAAACTTTTCCGGTTACTAATTTTAGTTTGATGCCAGGTAATATGACTGCTATCTGTGATAAGAATTTTGGTGGCAATAGTAAAATTTGGATGTATGATAAATCTAACACATTGGTGGTGAATAATGTCTTGCCCACCACTATCAATATGACGGAAGAGATGGTTAAAAATATCAATCGCATATCAATAGTGGTAGAAGGTCTTACCTCTGGAACTGTATATACTGGCGATATACATCCTCAACTCGAACTGGGCTCAACCGCAACCCCGTACGAGCCATACCAAGGACGAGACTATACCGTACAGTTAAAAGATACCGCAGGGAACCTGCTAGAGCCTATGCTTAAGTTGCCAGACGGCACAGTGGACAAAGTCTTTAAGGACACAGACGGGCTATGGAAGGTGCGGAGATATGTTGGGAAAAAGATACTTAACGGCAGTGCTGGAGAGGCGTGGTCGGTGCTCACTACATCGACAGGAAAAAACAGATTCCTCCTGACCGGCTTTAACGGATTAGTGCCAGAGGTTCTTCCTAATACCTCGGCCAACATCATCTCTAATCTGCTGCCACGGCAGTCCCGAACTAATATCTCAAATGGAGTAAATGGTATATCTACTGGTGGATCAGTGTCTGCTCCCGATATGGCTTTATACTATGAACCTATATCTAGCTATACGGTGGCTCAGCTTAGAACATGGCTTCAGAGCAGCTCGATAGAGGTAACCTACGAACTGGCGACCCCAACTACCGAAACCCTCCACCCTGACACCCAAGCCGTACTAAACGACTTATCAAAGCCACTAAATGGACGTACTATCATCTATGGTACAGATGCAGTTGTTCCGAGCTTTGATGTGAAGCACTACAAGGGGGTAAAGGGGTTAGAAAGTGTCAAAAGTGCGTACCAGGCAGCGGTAGAAGGCGGGTATGTCGGTACTGAGGCGGATTTTAGCGTAATATTAGCTACCGCTCAGGCGCAAATAGGAATCTTAAGTTATCTTACCACTACTGAAAAAGGAAGTTTGGTGGGTGCAGTTAATGAGATTGACGCTGCATTAAGTACACATACAACCGATTTAATAACCGATGCAGATGGAGCACATGGATTCAAACAGGAAGTAATATCTTTTACTCCTACAATTTTAGGTACAACCACAGCTGGAATGCCCACATACACATCACAATATGGTAGGGCAGTTAGACAAGGAAAGCTGGTTAACTTTGTAGCACAAGTTCAAATAAGCAATAAAGGTGGTATGACTGGAAATTTAAGATTAGCAGGACTGCCTATTGCATCTATAGCTACCCTAGCAAACGGATTGCCGATAGAACGTATTGAAAACTGGACTAAGCCAGCAAACTTGCTGTTTTTAACACCAACCATAAACAGCGGTACAACAATAGAATTTCGGTACTCTACAGCCACATTACTTGCTGCCTTACAAGCAAGTGACGTATCTGACACGTTTGGTATTCGATTAAGCGGTCAATATGAAATAGCATAGGAGGAAAAACAATGAATGAAAAAACATATCTTGATATGCTTACACAAAATAGTGTGAGCCTAAGAAAACAACAATATGTAATCGTAGACGGTATAGAATATCCCGTTGGTATATGCTGGGGAAAAGCATATATAAATAGCACAAGAGGTAGAGAAGAACTACAAGCAGAAGTTGGAGAACCTTACTTGTCCTCAATTTTAGGAATTTGGGGAACAAAGCCGACAGTTACGGAAGTATCCGAACAATACAATTAACACTTTATCAGAACAGAAAAAATAAACAGCCTCAACTGACACGCAGAAATGCGTGTTTTTATATGCTTTTTTGGACTAAAAGCGGAAAGGAGCATGATGGTTTTAATATCGCAGCTAAAAGAGAGCTATCTCACAGCAGACCCAGCTATCTGGCTAACGGGGCTATGCGAAGGTATAGACCCGGTGCTTGCTGGACGGTTGGCTTACGTAGCCCAAACCACAGGCATAAAAATCAAGATAACTGAGGGCTACCGGTCTACGGCTCGGCAAACGGAACTTTATAACCAGTATCTGGAGTACAAGCGCACCGGTAAAGGGTCTATAAAGTCAGCAGCTAAACCAGGCACTAGCTGGCATGAATATAGGCTGGCGGTAGATACGTCAACGCAGCCTATAAGGGGCTGGACTGATGCCATGCTACATAAGTATGGTCTATGTAAACCCATTGCAAGCGAGGGCTGGCACATACAGCCGATTGAGACCAAGGGCCAAACCGATAGAGTAAAGTTTCAACCAGAAGAACAGGAGGAAGAAGACGTGACAGAGACAAGGGTAAGGGAGATTATCAAAGAGATGCTAGCAGGTAGTGGGGACACCCCATCTAGTTGGGCGAGTGAGGCATGGGAGAAGGCGAAAAAAGACGGCATCACGGACGGAAAAAAGCCACAAGGATATGCAACCAGGGAGCAAGTTATTATCATGCTAGACAGGAGATAGGGGGAGCTATGGACGAAGGCACAATACTACTACTTATCGCCCTTATTGGTTGTTTTGTAGGTCTTGCGGGCTGGCTAAGTGGCAGAGAAAAAAAGATGGCCGGCGATGCACACTGGCGCGGAACTATCGACGGCAAGCTCGATGCTATTCTTGGAATTGATAAAAGAGTTGTAGCCCTGGAGGGTGAAGTTAAAGAGCATGGCAAAGCCATTGCTAAAGTAGAGGAATCCGCCAAGTCGGCTCATCATAGACTTGACGGAATGGAGGAAAACAAATGAAAATTAACTGGAAACTTAGGTTAAAGAACAAAACCACACTGTTGTCTCTGCTGGCCTGCCTGGCAGCTTTTGTCTACCAGGTGCTAGGCGTCCTGGGTATCACGGCACCCATTTCAGAAGAGCAGATAACTCAGGTGTTCGGCCTGATCGTAAACCTGCTGGGGGCTATCGGCATCCTGGTAGACCCGACTACCTCCGGAGCAGGGGATAGCAGCAGGGCGCTGGGGTATCGGGAACCGAATTAAGCATTGTACAGTATGATGGCCCAGGGAGAAACCCCTGGGCCATTTTTAGTTTTTTTGCAAAAACACAAGATATAGTACTTGACAAATAGAAAAACAATATGTAGTACTTTACCAAAGAGGGAATACATGGTAAAATTATGCAAAGAGCAATAATAGCTCATCTTGGACGGGCTTAAAACATATTGTTTAATATGTTTAGTTTAAACCCCAGCGTTAAACTAAAATTTAATGTTAGGGTTTAAACTATAAAAAGGAAGCATTAGGAGAAATAAATGAGTGGCATGCAATATCTGGACACAGCCTTTTCTTTACTAGCTAAACAATCCCCCATTATACTATTCTGTATAATAGCATTTTGGATACAATCCCATACCAATTCAAAGGCTCTAGACAGACTTGGCAAATCTCACGACAAATCTCTAGAGGTGATTGAAAACAATTATGGCAGAAGTTTAGATTTATTAAAAGAGGTTAATAATACATCAATAGTAAGAAAAATAAAGGAAAAATAAAGGGGTGATAAGAATGTCGAATATAATATCATTTATTTTTGTTCTATTCTGGTTCACGTTATTTAGCTTAATGAGTAGAAGACATTATAAAAAAATAATGAATAAGTTTACAAATAAGGCTGAAAAATCAAGGATTTATGTAGAACTGCTTGAGGCAGAGGTAGACTATAAACGTTTATCCGCCGCGGGCAGTCTCAAGGAATATCCTATGATAAATAAATCGTTAAAGGAAATATCAATCATTCTTGAACGAGTGGGCTTCAATATGAACTTAGATAATATCAATGTGGAACCAATTAAAGAAAAGGGGCAGGTAGATTTTGCCATTCAACTGACGAAAGAAATACGTGAGGCGCCTGAGGAAGTAAAATCCCTAATTGATAAAAAACTTCAATTAGTTAATTCTATTGCACAGGTTAAATACCCAATAAATTACTATATAAATAAAGTCTGGTGGAGATTTCAAGTAAAAAGTGCATTGATTTTAGTACGAGCTATTATTATGGTAATTTATTGGTTTGATTGTAAGTGTTTAAATAACGGGAAAAACACTAAGAAAAAAGAAATTTTAGATACATATCCAGTTATTATTGCACAGTAAAAGAATAATAGTTTCTGATTGCATCACAAACCGTGCAATCCTCATGCACCAAAAATAAAAATAACCCCAGGGAACATAAAACTCTCTGGGGTTATTTTTTATTTTTTGTCCCTTTTCAGTTCGGGGTGACTGTCGAAGAACTCACCCCACAAAATATCCTCAGCTTGTCTTCTGGCAGCTTCAGCATCTTTTATGGTAGAGTATCGGCCAAGGTGGTGGCGCTTGCCTTGAAAAGTGATGTAGGCGCGATACTTCCCCGCGTCGAAGCATACCCCTTTTACTTTTGCCTTTGAATTTGAGTTGGGAGTTGTGGTAAGTTTGGACACATTCGTACCATCCACAAGGCTATCCCTGAGATTCGCCTCCCTCATCCGCTCGTAGCCCTTTTCCCAATTTTCTTTGGACAGACACCCGCAGGACTTTACTATACCGGCAGTCAGGCTGCCAAGAGGCACATGACACTCTTGCCCACAGTCACAGAGACATACCCAGACCCGGGTGTGATGACGAACCTGGTCCGTTGGCCGTATAGCCGTTAGCCGACCATACCGGAAACCAGTGATATCCTTTTTGATACACCCGCAGTTTTTGGTTCTTCCGGAGGTAAGGCCGAGAGACGTAGCCTCACAACTTCTCCCACAGTCGCATTCACAGTGCCACACAACAGCCGTCCCCGACCTTTTATCTGTCGGATACTTGGCTACCAGTCTTCCAAAACGCTGGCCCGTTAAATTTCTTGCCCGCCTTCCCACTTACTTAGCCCCTACAGGCTTGATGGTGATAACTCCATCCTCTAGGGTGGCCGTAACTTCCCGGCTGTCTACAGTCAAGCCCATCTCTCTAACCCAGCTTATAGGAAGGGTTAATTTTGCGTTCACGCCGTTCTTGCTGGCCGTACCGCCAGTTTTATTAAAAGATATTTTTAGTACTCTCTGCTCCATAAAATCTCCCCACAATTCATATCATATACCCCCCGGATATACCGCCGGGTCCGGTGCTTGAAGCTCTTTAATACGTTAAATTTATTTGTTGTAGTCCTCCAGGTCAGAGAATGTCATCTCTGAAAACATATCGCTTGATTCGTACCAGTCTTTAAATTCGTTGTATACCTTTTCTTTTGACATGCCTGCGAAGTCCTCCAAGGAGCTGTCGTCCCTGATTTGGTCCATGTAGCTTCTGTATGCTTGACAGCCAGTTGCATAATCACGTCCTTTACTCTCGGCGATATCGGTGAAAGCTTCCTGTATGCCTTTACCATAAGCCTTCTTGTAAGTGTCATTGATAGCCTCTTCTGCTACTTCCCAAACTTCCTCGACAGATATTATTTTTTTCATTTTCTCTACCTCCACTTTCCGTTCGTGTTATCTTATATACTTATAATACAATATTGGTAACCAATAGTCAATACCTTTTTTAAAATATTTTTATTTTAACGCAGCCCCAAGGCGATGATATGCCAAAATTTGGAGTATTACTTTTCTGCATGCCGTCCCATAAACTTGAAGCATGACAAAGGACGAGTTCAAACGCCTAGCAGAAGGCTCTTATAAAAAGTTGTACCCCTACATATACAGTCTTGTAAAAGATGAGCAGGATACGTGGGATATCGTCCAAGACACTATGGAGAGAGCCCTCAAGAGCATAGACAAAATCGAAAGCTCGGATGGCCCTGAAGCTTTTTTGAGGGAAATCGCCAAAAACGTGATGCTTGATAAGAAGAGACGGGTGGACATAAAACGGGAAATTTATGAAAAGGTAAAGAAGAAGGAAGCGGAAGGGCAAACCTTTAAGGAGAGTGTTTTGGACACCCTGGTAAAGAGAGGACGGAGCAAGGAGATAAGCAGAGCGATCTGGAAGCTGGATAAAACAGAAAGAAAAATAATCTTGCTTCACTACTACTTTGGCAAATCCTTGATAAAGATATCTGAGCGTACAGGGATAAAGTACACCACAGTCCTATATAAGCACAAAAAGGCCCTAAGGGCCTTGAAAGAAAATCTAAAAAAGATGCGATAATAAGGCCTAGAAAAGAGGCCTTATTTTTTTATGTTCTTTAAAAAAGACAAAATTATTTTTCAAAATCTTTGTTTTTTGTCGTTGCTTATTCGTATATATTATACAAGTATTTTCCATGGTTACCAAAAGGAGGCGATATATGTAAATATATGTTGAATAATGTCGATAATGTTATGTAAGTTAATGAAAGCAAAGAGGCAAAGTATATGGAAAAAGACGAGACAGGATTTAAAATTAAAACTAATACAGTCGACGAACAGTTGCGAGAAATTATAAACAGCAGTAATAGCCTTTGGATGATAGCACTCAAGGCTTACGCATTGGGTAGAAGCGCATTGAACAATACATAATAAAAGTGGGCATATGCCCACTTTTTAATTGAAATAAGATAAAGTGCAACACAAAATGCAACACATACCTTAAAAACGTTGAAAAATAGTCGTCACAGTGGGGTTCGAGTCCCATGTCCTCCGCCAGAAGATTAGGTCAAAATAGATACAGGGCTGAAAAAGCCAGTGTTTATGCGGCCTGACGAGGGTTTTGAATGAAAAATTCAAGACCCTCGTTTTTCATAGATGCACCCTGCTTTTTAACAAGAAAGCAGGGTGTTTCTCGTTTTTGGCCGGAATCAGTCCGGTTACAATTAAATAAAGCCAATACCCTACAGGGCAATTTTGAAGCGGCTGTGTTCTTCGTAACTGAAAAACACAGCCGCTTTTTGCGCCCAAAATCAAAATTAAAGGATGGATGAACCATGAAAAACGAACTGCAGACACTGCGGTTATTCAGCCCCCTCTTCCCCCATATCTACCGAAAAAACGAATGGGGCGATCTTGACGATTATCGGGAGGATTTATCTGCCGGTGAGGTTTTGGAATATGAGGATAAAATCCTTGCCCTCATTCAGAAAGAAAGGCTGCCCAGCGAGGGCGAGCGTGGCCTCGCCGTTTACCTTGATGACGATCTCATCCGAAAGGTACACAGCATTAATCCCTCTGTGGAGGAATGGAATGGCGAGCTGTGGGGCGTGACCGAGGTGCAAACCCAAGGTGCGCTTTCTGCCTCTGAGCTTGCGGAGCTGACAGAATGGCTCTCTTCTCAATTTAGTGACGGCTGGGGTGAGGGGCTGGAACAAAGGGAAATCAAGGTGGATGACGGTGAGCTGTATGTCAGCTTTTGGGATAGCAGCGACCGCTTCTTTATTAGGCCGGAGGATGAGCTGAAAGGTAGCCAGTCCTATGGCTTCGGCATGACGATGGGAGGAATGCGCTAATGCCAAATCATCTAACCAATATTTTAAGAGTATCCGGCGATTCGGAACAAGTCAGCGCCATGTTCGAGGCCATCAAGGATGATAAGATTGGCCTCGGCAGTATTGACTTCAACAAGGTCATCCCGATGCCTGAGCATATCTTTCGTGGAAATCTCGGAATGGCCGAGCGTGAGAAGTACGGCAAAGACAACTGGTACGACTGGTCGATTTCCAATTGGGGAACCAAGTGGAACAGCTACGGCTACGATGGCGCATATACCCCGCAGGATTTTGACGGCGAGCATATCGAGTTCCAGACTGCATGGAGCCGTGCCGATCCGGTGATCCGCACACTTGCCGAGCAGTACCCTGATCTCTCTTTTGAATATCTGTGGGCTGACGAGGACTTCGGATATAACACAGGAAAAAAAGAATATGAAAATGGTGAGGAAATGTTCTGTGACATCCCTCCCGGCGGTTCCAAGGAAGCGCTGGAAATGGCCTCTGAGGTTCACGATGTGGATTTGGCCGATGAGGGATATCTGTACAATGAAGAAACCAACGAATATGAATATCATAGTCCAGACGAGCCGATGTCACTGAAAATGTAGTGACTATCGGCTTTTTTCTTTTTCAGAGGGAGGTGATGGAATATCAATAGCTTTATCAGCTGGGTGGGCGGCAAGAAAGCCCTCCGCAATATCATTTACCGGCTCTTCCCCAAGGACTTCGGCAGATACATCGAAGTCTTTGGCGGCGGGGGTTGGGTTTTGTTCGGCAGGCCGCCGGACTGCAAGGGTATGGAGGTCTACAACGATTTCAACGGAAACCTCACCAACCTGTTCTACTGCGTAAAAAACAGAACGCTGGCGTTCCTCAAGGAGCTGGGCTTCCTGCCCCTCAACTCCCGGCATGAATTCAGTGTCCTGCGCCGCTTCTTTGAAAAGGATGAATTTGATAATAAATATCTACAGGAAGAATTGGAGCTGGCGCAGCAGAACCTCCCGCCGCCTGAGTTTGAGGAACTGAGAGCAATTATGTTGGAGCAGGAAGAGCCAAGCGATGTGTGGCGAGCGGCGGCCTTTTTCAAGCTCATCCGTTATAGCTATGGCAGCGGATGTACCTCTTACGGCTGCCAGCCCTTTGACATCCGCAAGGTGTTCGCTGTGATATGGGAGGCATCAAAGCGGCTTGCAGACACCGTGGTGGAAAATAAGGACTTTGAGGCATTGATCCGGCAGTACGACCGGGATGATGCCTTTTTTTATTGCGATCCGCCGTATTACATGACCGAGGGTCACTATGCGGTGGAGTTTCTGAAAACCGACCACCAGCGACTTCGGGATGCACTGGCAGGCAGCAAGGGCAAATGGATGGTCAGCTACAACGACTGTGAATTTATCCGGGAGCTGTATCAGGAGTACATCATCACACCGGTCACCCGCCTGAGCAATCTGGCGCAGCGGTATGAGGGCGGCTGTGAGTACCCGGAGGTCATCATTACCAACTATGATCCCAATGAGCGGGAAAAGGATACGTTCCAATTAAATCTATTTGATTTTGGAGGTGAATACGAAGAATGACTGGACTTGAAAAAATCCGCTGGGCAAAAGCCCTGATTGAAGATGAAAGCGGCGGCAGATATCAGTTTGTGGTGGGCAATGTTCACGATGACCTATATTTGGATTGCAGCGCTCAAACCAATGCAGGTTTATATCTGACCGTGCAGCAAAACAGGGAAACTGGCAGCTATGACTGCATTTTCAAGGGATATACCCGCATCAGCAGCGGCTACCACAACGCCAAGGGAATGCAGCAGCTGGCTGACGAGTACAAGCAGGCTGCCTATTTCCTCAAAGAAATGGAGATCGCCAACATCTCTCTGGCCGGGGATGAGCTTCGCACCTTTGTGTCGGAGCTGAAATCGGCAGAAGAACAACAAATTAACGCCCCTCAGATGGGGATGTAAAAGGAGGCTTATGCCATGAAAATCATTGAAACGAAAGGCCAGATTGCCGATAACGGCAGCATCATCCTGCCGCCCGGTGTTTTGGAAACCATGTGCGTCACTGCCGGAGATACCGTGCATCTGGCGTATTTGTCCCATCACCCGGTAAAGCAGATCAACAGCTACGGCGAGTTTTTTCTCACAAAGGACGGTATCGACAACGTGAGTGAACCGGTGGAAGCACCGGAATCCGCAGAGCTGTCGGTGCCTCATGCGCTTTTGGCGGCGGCGGGCATTCCGCTGGATGACGATTTGGACATTCGCTGCGAGGACGGTGTCATCATCATCGGCAGCGCCGATCCCTTAAAGCAGCTGCCGCCCCAGCTCATGGAGCTGTTCGACAGCCTCGGCGTGAGCCACGATACCATCCGCTGTGTGCTGGAGGGAGGTGTGGAGGATGAATAAGAAACCCATGTACAAGCTGATGGACAGCAAAGGTCGGGTGCTGATTCCCAAGGAGCTGCGCACTGCCAGCGGTATGGATTACGGCGATATTGTGCGCCTCGGCTTGTCAAACGGCACAGTCAGTGTGCAAAAGGTGGATATCATCGAAATCGGTGATCAGTCCACAGAGGCGGTGGAGGCCTATGTCCGTGCAGCCTTCAAGACTATGCCGGACGATACAAGGCTCTCCCTCATTTCCGACCTGACCGCCCTGCTGCAGCAGAAAAAGGAGGGCTGACGGATGGAACGAAATACTCTCTACACGGAAAAAGACTGTTCGACAACCGGCTTGGGCTGCGGTATTCAGGGAAAGGTTGTCGTAATCGGTCAGGATAGTCCTGATATGCAACTGTACTTCTGCCTCTGCGGAAACGGAGCCGGTGCCAATCCAAGCGGCTCCGCTGTCTTTTTGGTGTCCCTGCGCACCGGGGAGTTTGCCTTGAAAACCCGCAGTGAGGTTATCGGTATTCTCAAGCCGGAGATTTTGCTGGACAGTGCCAAGCTGCAGCTTTCCCAAATCAGGCCGGTGGGGGCGCTGGATTTGAAGAATCACGAGCCGAAATACAGCGGCTACAGCTTTCTGCCCGATGGCTGCTATGCCTCCGGCGTATGGCTCTGTACCGAGCAGGAGGCGCTTGATTATGTGGAGATGCAAAAGCCCTACCAGCACCGCATCATGCTCTGCGACCGGGATGACTTTTGTGTGCTGGAAATGGAAAATGGCAGACTCCTGCATCCCTCCGGTGAGGAAATGGAAGCTCTCCAGAATCCGCAGAACGGAGGCCTGACTATGACATAAAGGAGGTACCCTCATGCGAAATATCCGGATGGAAAAAGACATCATCCTGTACTACGGCAACCCTGCCGGTTATGTCAGCGGCGGCAAGGCAGTGGTCGATCCTCTGTTTAAGTCGGAGGAACTGAACGCCTTTCTCAGCCGCCAAAAAGACATCGGCGAGGTGAAATGGACAGACGGTGTGTATGACCGCCTTGTCAACGGTCAGCGGGATAATCAAGAACTCACTCTGCTGAAAAGCTGCCGTGTGTGGCAGTTAACGCCCGAATCGGATCTTCGGATGCGCTTCATCAGCCTTGCGGATTTTTGCAAGGAATTCGGAGAACCGCAGATGTCCGATTACCAGACGATCTATGACGGCGAGGTGGAAACCAACAATCTGGAGGCGCTGTACACCAAATTCAATGTAGACCATCCTCCCGGCTATGCAGGGCATTCCCTGTCCATGTCGGATGTGCTGGAGCTGTACGATGAAAACGGCAGCAGCTTCTTCTATTGTGACCGCTTCGGTTTTCAGGAAATCGGGTTCACACCACCGGCGCAGAACCAAACCATGCAGCTCTAAAGGGGCTGTTTTTTTTATTGGCAAAAGGCGAAAGGAGAAAGAAATCATGCCTGATGTAGAAGTAAAAATCAATTCCATGTACCCACCCGGAGCCAGCGGCGGTATCCGTGCTTACGCTTCGGTGACAGTGGACGGCTGCCTCGGTATCCAGGGCATCAAGGTGGTGGAGGGAGGCCGTGATGGCCTGTTTGTCTCCATGCCCAGCCGTAAGACGGAAAACGGCTATAAGGAGGTCTGCTTCCCGGTGACTAAAGAGTTCCGGGAGCAGCTGCACAAGGCCGTGCTGGACAGCTACCAGCAGACTGTAGCCATGAACCAAGCCCCGGCGCAGCCGCAGGAGGCCGCACCGGAGCAGTCCCAGCCGCCCATGCAAATGGGCGGTATGTAAGCAATTCAATAAAAAATTTGGAGGTAAAACACCATGAAAAGAATCATGAACAAGGTAACTCATAAGGCCAATATGCTGGCAATTAAGGCAAAAATGGCGCTCACTAACAACCACGCTGAGGGCTTCGTGGATACCGCAATAAAGATTTTGATGGCCGTGGTCATCGGGGCTTTGGTGCTGGCCGGATTGTATATGCTCTTCGACAAAACCGTGCTGCCAACTCTCGTACAGCGCATTAAGGATATGTTCAACTATGCCGGATAAGCTGGCCGCTGTGCAGGCGGTCTTTTTTATTGCCCTGCTGTGTGCGGCATCGGTAACGGACTTGACAAAACGCATGGTTCCAAACTGGCTCTGCCTTGGAATCGCAGGCATTTCCGTAATCGGATTTACGCCGGTCAAGCTGCTGGGAATCCTGATCGCCCTGCCGTTCCTGTTGGCCGCTGTCTTTTTTGGCGGCATGGGCGGCGGCGATATCAAACTGGTGGCAGCCTGCGGCTTGGTGCTGGGGCTGCCGAAAGGACTACTTGCGGCGATGGCCGGACTCAGCCTGCTGCTCATCTATGTAGCTATATACCGGATTGTTTGCAGGGTGCAAAGGCGGGAGGCAAAGAAAGCCTTCCCCCTTGCTCCTTTTTTATCGGCGGGCTGTCTGCTCGCCTATTTCATTTCGTGAAAGGATGGATGATATGAAGAAATCAAATAAAAGAACAATTGTAAAACTGCTGTGTGTGGTACTGTCGCTTACTGCTGTTGCTGTCGGCGTTCCACACGTTATCCGTAGATATAAGATCAGAAAATATGCTGCGCAGTAATCATCTTTAATCAATCAAAGGAGGACTTAAGCTATGAGCTTTTTCAAGAACAGAACGGTCATCGGTGTAATTTGCATCGTGCTGTCGCTTCTGATCTGCTTTGCGATCACACCGCTATTTAATCAAAGCATCAGCCGGAAAACTGAAATCGTGCGGGTGACCAAGCCCATCAAAATCGGAGAGGCCATCACCAAGGACATGGTGCAGACTGTGGAGGTGGGCGGCTATAATCTGCCAGAGGATGTGGTAAGGCATACGGATACCGTCATCGGTAAATTCGCCTCCGCCGACTTAGCGCCGGGAGATTACATCATCGCCTCCAAAATCGCCGATGCCCCTGCTGCAGAAAATACCTATCTCTACAATCTGACCGGAGAAAAACAGGCCATCTCCGTATCGGTTAAGAGCTTCGCCGCAGGGCTGTCCGGCAAGCTGATATCCGGGGATATCGTGTCTATCGTTGCGCCAGATTACAAAAAACAGGGCATGACGGTAATTCCGCCGGAGCTGCAGTATGTGGAGGTCATCGCCGTCACTGCAGGCAGCGGTTACGATGCCAATACAGGTAAACAGAAAGAAGCCGAAGCTGAGGATGAAAAGGAGCTGCCTGCCACCGTTACGCTGCTGGTCACGCCAGAGCAGAGCAAAATCCTTGCCGAGCTGGAAGCGGACGGTACCCTTCATGTGTCTCTCGTTTACCGTGGCAGCAAGGAAAATGCGGCAAAGTTTACCGAGGCTCAGGACTCGGTGCTTTCCCAGCTGTACCCAGAGGAAACGGAATCTCAGGAAAGCGAGGATCAAAGCCAGCTGGAATCCCCTGCGAATGCACCGGCAGAAAGCGGGGCTGAGTAAATGCTGAACTTCAAAAAAGGCGGCCTGTTCAGCCGTAAAGACGAGCCGGAACAGGATGTGCTGCAGGAAATCGGCGCACAGGTTCTGGCGGTTTGGGGCAGCCCCGGCTGCGGCAAAACCACGGTGGCGGTGAAGCTAGCCAAATATCTGGCAGACAGAAAAAAGAACGTGGTGCTGCTTTTGTGCGACTGTACCACGCCCATGCTTCCCTGCATCTGTCCGTCTGGTGAGCTGGAGGGTGATCATTCCCTCCGCAGCATTCTGGCTGCCAATTCCATCACTGAATCGCTGATAAAAAACAACTGCAACACCCATAAGCGGATGAGCCATCTGGCGGTCATCGGCCTGCAAAAGGGAGAAAACGAAAACTGCTATCCTCCTGTGAACGAAAAGCTGCTCCGGGAGCTGATGAGCGTGCTGCATGATATGGACAGTCATATCATCATCGACTGCGGCAGCTCCATCTTTTTTGATGAGCTGTCCACCATTGCCATTCTGGAAGCCGATGCGGTGCTGCGGCTCATAAACTGTGACCTGAAATCGGTGAGCTACCTGTCCAGCCAGCAGGAATATCTGCGGATGGCAGGGTTTGACTCTGACAAGCTGTATAAGGCGGTCAGCAATGTGAAGTCCAACGAAGCCAGCCAGAACATGGAGCAGGTGCTGGGCAAAGCTGTGTTTACTCTTCCTCATTCCCCGGAGCTGGAGGCTCAGGTGCTGGCCGGAAACCTGTTTGCCGATTTGTCTCTGAAAGACAGCCGGGGCTTCCGAAAAGAGATACAGAAAATCTCGAAGGAGGTGTTCGGCGTATGAGCAGGCATAATCTGTTTTTTACTCCGGAGCAGGAAACCGGGGATTTCCACAGTGTGCTGCAGCAGGTGCAGGAATATATCGCTGGTCAGCACAGTGAGCTGTTGTCGGACGGCAATGCTGCCGAAGCCAAGACCAATATTAAGCGGTATATCGCCAAGTTTGTACAAGACAGCCGTGTGGCGGTCAAAGGTATGACACCACAGCAATTGGTGGATGCCCTGTATACGGAAATGGCCGAGTATTCCTTTCTCACCAAATACATCTTTGCAGACGGTATCGAAGAAATCGACATCAACAGTTGGCGGGATATTGAAATCCAGTATGCCGGTGGGCGCTGCGAAAAGCTCACAGAACACTTTGACAGCCCCGAACACTGCATTAATGTGCTGCGCCGGATGCTTCATGTGTCCGGCACGATTCTGGATGACCAGTCCCCGCTGGTGGTAGGTACCCTTGCGGAAAATATTCGGATTGCCGTCATGAAAAGCCCCATTGTGGATGCCAATATCGGCGCTGCCGCCTCCATTCGTATCGTCAATCCCAACCACATGGAAAAGGAAGATTTCATAAACGGCGGCACGGCTACCGCCCAAATGCTGGATATGCTCTCGGAGTTCATCCGCTATGGTATTTCGGTGTGCATTGCGGGAGCCACCAGCAGCGGTAAAACCACGGTAGCTGGGTGGCTGCTCACCACCATCCCTGACAACAAGCGCATCTTTACCATTGAAAACGGCAGCCGGGAGCTTTCACTCATCCGGGAAAAGGACGGCAGGGTTACCAACTCCGTGGTTCATACCCTCACCCGCAACAGTGAGAACGAGCTGTACCGCATCGAGCAGATCGACCTTGTGGACATCTCCCTGCGCTTTAATGCGGATATTGTTGTGGTCGGCGAGATGCGTGGTGAGGAGGCCAACGCCGCACAGGAGGTAGCCCGAACCGGTGTGGCGGTGGTCACCACCATCCACTCCAACTCCTGTGAATCCACCTACCGCCGCATGGTTTCCCTGTGCAAGCGAGCGGTGGATATGTCGGACGAAACCCTGATGGGCTATGTGACCGAGGCCTATCCCATTGTCGTGTTCTGCAAGCAGCTGGAAAACAAACAAAGGCGGCTCATGGAAATCATGGAGTGCGAAATCCTGCCGGACAACAGCCGGAATTACCGTACCCTGTTCCGGTATGAGATTACTGAAAACCGTTATGAGGACAACCAGTTTTTTATCACCGGACATCATGTAGCTGTCAATCCCATCTCCGACAGCCTGTGTAAACGGCTGCTGGAAAACGGAATGCCGCAGGAGCGCATCAATCGTCTGAAGAAAGGAGGGCAAATAGCCGTATGACAACCATTCAACTTTTGGCCTGTATCGGTATGATTACAGGCTTTTTTCTTTTACTTGGCCTAAACCCAATGGAATTCACCGATGGGCTGTTTTCCTTTCTCACCAGAGAAAAGAAATCCATCAGGGATGAAATCAAGGCGGCACAGCGCCGCCAAAAGCCGGGGTTTTTGAAACGGCAGATCCAGATGGCACAGGAGGTGCTGGCCATGACCGGCAGGAGTAATCACTTTTCTTTGGTTTGCGCCTGCTCTCTGCTGTTGTTTGCCATTGGTGCCGCTATCGCCATTGTGCTGGGCAATTTCTTTCTGGCTCCGGTTATGGCGGCAGGCTTTATGATGCTGCCCTTTTGGTATGTGCAGCTCACCGCCAGCCATTTCAAAAAAGACATTGCCGCTGAGCTGGAAACGGCTCTATCTATTGTCACCACAGCCTACCTGAGAAGCGAAAATATTCTCACGGCTGTGGAGGAAAACATGAATTATCTGAACCCGCCGGTGCATCAGGTGTTCAAGGATTTTGTCCTGCGGGTGAAGTTCATCGATCCCGATGTGCTGGAAGCCATCAAGGTTCTACGCACCAAAATCGACAACGAGGTGTTTCGGGAATGGTGCGATGCCCTGTGCGACTGCCAGCACGACCGCAGCCTGAAAGTTACCCTGACTCCTATTGTCGGCAAGCTCAGTGATATGCGGATCGTCAACGGCGAGCTGGAATATTTTGTCTTTGAACCCCGCAAGGAATTTATCATCATGGTCATTTTCGTCATCGGCAACATTCCGCTGATGTATCTCCTCAATAAAAGCTGGTACGACACGCTGATGCACACGCCGCTGGGTCAGATCATTCTGGCCATCAGCGCCGCCCTGATTTTTATCTCTACGGCCTGCGTGCTTAAACTGACAAAACCAATTGAGTATCGGAGGTGATGGAGATGGGATTACTGTTTTTATTCGGAATCACCTTAGCGGCGGGGCTGTTCTTTATCCTTTTGGATGTGCTGCGTCTGCCGTACCTAAGCACCGCCAAGGCTATGCTGAATACCACAAGATCAGAGAAAAAAGCGGCAAAAACCTTGGAAGCCTACTTCATGACATGGGCGGTAAAGCTCGCAAAGCTGATCCACATGGATGAATACCGCAGGCATCGGCTCAAAAATGTGCTGAAAGCAACCGGCATGAACATGGAGCCGGAGGTCTATCAGGCCTATGCGCTGGTGAAGTCCGGCGTAATTTTGCTGCTGGCGGTTCCGGCAGGTTTTGTATTTCCCCTGCTGGTGCCGGTGGTGGTGTTCCTTGCAGTTATGGTGTATTTTAAGGAAACCAAAAAGACAGACGAAAAGCTGTCCGCCAAGCGTGCTTCTGTGGAAAAGGAGCTGCCTCGCTTTGTTGCCAACATCGAACAGGAGCTGAAAGCCTCCCGTGATGTGCTGGCCATCATAGAAAACTACAAGAAAAACGCCGGGGAAGCCTTTGCCGGAGAGCTGACCATGCTGGCAGCGGATATGCGTTCCTCCAGCTATGAGGCAGCCCTTACCCGGTTCGAGGCAAGGCTCAATTCGCCCATGCTGTCGGATGTGGTGAGAGGCCTCATCGGTGTGCTGCGTGGAGATGACAGCACGGTGTATTTTCAGATGCTGGCGCATGACTTCAAGCAGCTGGAGCTGCAAAGGCTCAAGGGTGAGGCACAGAAAATACCGCCGAAAATCCGTGTGTTTTCCTTTCTCATGCTGATGTGCTTTCTCTTTACCTATCTGGCCATCATCGCTTATGAGATCATCAAGTCCCTTGGCGGGATGTTTTAAGGGGGTGAAAGTGTGATTGTTCAACAAACGCTGATCAAATATCCGCAGGCGTCCTTTGATCTGATGACACCGGTCGGGTTTGTCTTTTTAACGCCGGAAGCAGCAAAAGAGCTGCTGTCGGGAAAGAGCGTGACCGGGCATCCCGGTGTTTCGGAGTGCGCAAGGCTCGTAACCGCTGATGAGCTTTTGAATCAGGAGGTCATCAGCTCTGATTACAGCAACAATGTGTGGCATATATTAAGCGATTTTCCACAGATGGAGCAGGACTCCGCCCCGCCTGAACAGGGGGTGAAGCTATGCTGAAGCTCTTAAAATCCAAGCGTGGCGAGGGATATATTGATGTGTGCGTCCTCGTCCTTTGCGCTATGCTGGTCATTGCGCTGGCGGTACAGGTGCTGCCGGTGTTTATTGCTAAAAACCAGATGGATACCTATGCCACCGAGCTGTGCCGGGAAGCGGAAATCTCCGGCAGGGTAGGCAGTGAAACCAGCCGCCGTGCGGCAGTTCTTACCGAGCAGACCGGGCTGAGTCCCCGGATTTCATGGTCAAAGACCGGCAATATCCAGCTGAATCAGGAAATCACCGTGACCCTGACCTTAGAAAGAAACATTGGGCTGTTCGGCGGTTTTGGTTCGTTCCCGATCACCCTGCGTTCGGAGGCCTCCGGGAAAAGCGAGGTGTACCATAAATGACCAAGCTAAAACAAATATTCAAGGATAAGGCCGGGAACGGCTTTCCCTTGGTGGTAGCCATTACGCTGGTACTTGTCATTATTCTGTGCGGCGTGATGGAGTTTTTCCGGCTGAATATTATCGCCACCGGTGTAAAGGAAGCCTTAGAGGATGCCATTATCGTGACAGTTAACGACAACTATGCCGATGTGTATCACGGTGTCCGGGAGGGCTATAGCGGCGGCTACCAGCCGGACGGCTCCTCCTTTTCCTACAGCGTGAACACTGGCGATATTTACGGTTACATGGACAGTGTCCTCGGTATGGAAGCTGTGGGCAGCAGCCATGTGAAGTATACCGGGGATGCTTTGGAATACAGGCTTTCCGGCTTGGATGTCACGATCCGCAATGCGCTGCTGGCTCCTTCCTCCCCCAAAAACGCACAGCGCTTTGAAGCGGATGCGGTAATCTGGCTGGAGGTTCCGGTGTATTTCGGTGGCAAGGAGCTGGCTCCCATGAAGATAAAACTCAAGGTTCAGGCGGGATACACCGAGGTGTTTTAACTGTTCGGGAAATTGTCTGGACTTCCGAAAAAATATGTAGTATGGTGAGAAATACAAAGAGGTAACATTTTACACTTCTCAAAGGAGGTTGTTTATATGAGTGATAAAACCAAAAGGAGGCTCGCCATTGCGGGTGCTACTGTTATCTGAATAGCACTGGTGGCTGCTATCGGAATGCGGTTTGCTAAGGAACCCGTAATGCCGGATGCTTCCTCACAGGAACCGGTCAGCTCTTCGGATGTGGCTCCTGATATACAAGATAAGACAGAGAAAAAAGAGGTGGTAGTTTCTCCGCAGCCTGCATCGGAGCCGGAAAGCTCGGAAACGCTGCCGCCCCAAACCGATCTGCCGGAGCAGAAGCTCCAGCCCGATCCGGTAAAACCGGAAGCTCCCGCAAAGCCTGAGCTGCCAAAGGATGCGGATACCACGAACCCATCCAAGCCGCCGGAATACAAGCCGGAGGATACGGAAAAGAAACCGGCTGCTGAAAGCAAGCCGCAGGGTGGCGAAACTAACGATAAAGGTCAAACTTACTTCCCCGGATTTGGCTGGGTTGATGGTACAGGTGATGCGCATGGAACAACAGCCGATGATATGTATGAAAATGGCAACAAGATCGGTGACATGAATTAGATATAGAAGATTTTAAGGAATTGCACAGCAGAAATGCTGTGCTTTTTCTTTTGCAAAGGAGGCGCTATATGAAGCGGATTTTTAGTGTTTTTCTCGTGCTTGCCGTGTTATGTTCCTCCCTGTGTGCTGTACCAGCTTATGCAGTCGGGGATGGAAACGTAGATGGAGGTGGCGGCGGTATGGGCGATGGTACCAGCACCAACTCGTGGACTCCGGGCAACGAGGGTGTTCGGGTGACGGTGGTTCGGGCTTCAGATTGTTCTGTTGTCACGACTCCTATTGACCTGACCAACAAGAAACCAAATGGAATTGGACATTTCAATAAAGTTTCTAAGCTGCAATATAATAGTGGTTCAGGATTAACTCCAAGCATGAAAAATTATACCTATACCAACCCTGCACAAGCTCTGCCCAAAATCATTAGCACTAATGGTTCAAACAACATTGCCGCCATCAAAAGCTATTTTACTGATGAACAGGTAATTAGAAGCATCGCCGGTCTCACTGGAATGGACTTTGATGTGTTAATCGGTGGCAAGTACAAGTTACTTCTGGAGCCAATCGCCTATTACAAATTTGAGGGCGTGATGATTGCCACCACAGCCACAGAAGCTGCCATGTATGACGAACAGGTCGGCGGTCTTTTGCGAAAGAGAATGGTATCCCTATCCCATAAGAACCTGCCACTGGCCATGTTCTTGGAGGTGGCGGATCTCGGCTATCCGGCATGGTCGGGAAGCCGAAGCAAGGCAGCTTCCAATGCGGAAATCAAGTCCTCCCTTGGTCTTGGTATCGTGCGGTTTAAGGATAAGCCTGCCGAACCTCCGGAGGTTTTCGTGTATGACTACGAATACCGGGTAAATACAGAGGTCATCACAGCGATTACCGTCAGCGGCGGTCAGAGCGATCCGGATCATCCGGTATCGGCAACCTTTTATGTGAACGGCAGGAGCCACAAGGTCAGCAACATCTACTATCCCGATGGCGACAGCCAGCTGGCATGGATACGCTGGACAACGCCGAATACTCCACAGCATATGACAATTACGGTTTCTGTGTCCGGTGGCGGCAGCTCCAGCAAGGCGACAATCAACGTCAACATCGTTGACCTGAACAAGAATCCACCGCCCAACCCCGTAGCCGATGATCGCAATGACAGCTTTAGAAGATCGGCTGTTCCCAATAATCCGCAGCAAACCTCTGCAAGCTGGACAATATGGCGACCTTGGTGGCAGGAGCATTGGGTATGGCACAGTGACTGGAACTGGTACAGCGATGGTGACGGAGGCGGTCATTGGGAGGATGACGGTGAATGGGTAGACGAAGGCTGGTGGATGTTTGACCTTGACCGCTATCAGGCCAGCCTGTCGGCAAGCATGGCAATTAAGCCCGATGACAAAAGTCCTACCGCCAGCGGAAAAAACATGAAGTCCGGCTATGGCATCAATGAAACGGTTTCTGCCAAAGTCAGCACCAATCAGTCCTCGGCGGTAACCGGGGCGCAGACGGCGGTGACCTACTTCCCGGAATTCGGGTATCAGACCTACTGGAGGCTACTGGAGCGAATGACTTCCGGCTACAGCACCCGGTTTGAGTTTCAGAAGAATCCCTACAGCACTTATAGCCGCAGGACGCATTTTTCACCCATCTGGTTCCCGGACGGAAGCTATACCCCGTACACATGGCTGATAGACAGCTGGTCACCCGCCGGAATGCTTTCTATGAATCTCACGGACAGCGTCACCATCCGGGATAATTTATGGACGGACTGGCATATTGCACCGCAGAAACCCCATTAAAAACAGAGAAAAAAACAAGACCGCAGCCAATCGAAAGCTGCGGTTTTGCTGTTTTCAACCCTATGATGAAAGGTGGAAAATCAATGAAATCGAAACGAATTGCAATGCTCCTGTGCGTAAGCTTACTGCTGTGCCTGATGTTCAGTACAACGGCCTATGCAGCGGGAACCGGGGATGTAGCTGGAGCCATTGAGGGAACGTGGACAACGGCCTCCCAACAGATTAAAACCGTGGTCAACAAGGTGGTATTTCCCGCCATTGACCTGATTCTGGCGGTGTTTTTCTTTGCCAAATTAGGCACGGCTTATTTTGATTATCGCAAACATGGTCAGTTCGAGTGGGCGGCACCGGCAATCCTGTTTGCCTGCTTGGTGTTCACATTAACAGCCCCGTTATACATCTGGACTATATTGGGCATGTAGATACAGCAAGGGCCGTTGCATCAAAGTAAGGTGCAACGGCTCAATTTTGTGGTAAGTCAGATTTGATTGTGTGGGTGAACTTAGTCACCAACAGAGGGTTTGCTCATTTGGTTTGTTCAGAACATTCATGAAGTAAAATAGGCAATAATGCTTTACACTATGGCATTTTATCAAAACAATCTATTCCCATCTGAAATATCAATACTGAGCTCTTTTGCCACACTGGTTTGCTTAAATGGATTTATCTTTTCCGCTACACCGTCACGTTTGAAAAGTGAGCCTGTATTTTTGAACCAAAATGTTACATCTGCTTTTGCGCATTGTTCACGGATATTAAGCACCCAATCATAATCACACAAACGGGCTTCTCGTCCTGTTTCGCCGCCAACGGTAACATGGTCTATGCCATCAAGATATGGTGTTAAATCTATCGCTTCTAAAAGTGGAGCGCAGGCAATAAAACGCCTTTTTATCGGATAGGATAAAAAGAGCGGAAGCCTGTAATCGGCGAGTGTTTGATTTTCGACAGTACAGCCAATATTCACATTGTCATAGCCTGTACCCCAATCAGACGGAAGCGATTGGGGAAATCGGTCAATTCGCTTTGTCAAAATCAAAAAATCAATATCTGTTCTTTCCTTGATGATTGCCCAAGCCTCTTTACGCCATTCATCCGCTTCTGGTAGGAAAAAGTCAGTCGCAAAGCAGGTTGCAAGAATTTTGTTTCCTTTGATATTGTATTCGCCCTTTGCACTTTTCCTTGCAGGCCAATCAAATTTATCTGTTTTTTGTATTGTGCTTTGACCATAGCGTTTTGCATACGGCCCATAAAAATAGCAATTTGTACAGCCATCACTTAATTTGTAACAGCCTGTCCATGGTTCCCAGTTCATAGTGTTCCTCCTCTTGGATGGGTGAAGCCGATGATGGCAGATACGCAGCCGATTGTCAAACGCAGCGTTTGAACGTCACCGTCTGTGCCTTCATGGAGATCTTACCCACCTCGTAGCAGTAGGCGGGCAGCTCCTTCTTAAAGGTTAAAAAGGCATGGTCGATAGGAAATCCCAGAATCTGTTCAATCTCGGCATAGGTCAGCGTGAAGCTGTTTTCCGTGCGTCGACCTATCGCCTTCCAAAGCGGCTCATATTTACTCATTGCCCGTCTCCTCCGATCTTGTTTGGAATAAAATAGCGGCTTTGATTTACCAAAGCCGCCGTGTATCACATACCAAAGCCTAACGCATACTGTTTTACAACCTCAAGAGGAAACATTGTGCGTGTAGCAACTTCTTCTGCCGACATACCTTGCTTAAAAAAGCGTTTGATAACCGTGGTCATATCCTCTGCAATTTCTACAATGTGCTTGTCGGGGTCATATACCCGAACATCACGCTGCCCCCACGGGTATTCTTTGATTTCGTGTATCCATTGCAAACTGGATATGCTTTTCATTTCGGCATACACCTTGTCCAAATCGTCTACTTCAAAATAGACTTGAAAGTTATGTGACTGCTCTTTCACGCTATCGACTGACACACCGACGAGTTCGGCATATCCTTGTTGCAGTGAAAAGCCCTCAAATGTCACATGTACGCCAATATCCATTACCGCATTTTGATGAAGTACCTTTTCATAAAAGTGTTTAGAGGCGGCTATATCCTTAACCGCTAAAAGACAACCTTGATATTTCATTTTTCAATCCTCCTTTGAGGATATTGTATTATATATCTCCGTTCCGTCATAGTAAAAATCCGACATTGTTTTCAGATACTTTTGAGGGGTAACACCACTGATAGCCTTGAAATCTTTATCAAAATGGGCTTGGTCAAAATATCCGGCTTGTTGCGATAATGCCGCAAAAAAGCAAGGCGATGTTTGAATGTGCTTTAATACGTAATTAAAGCGAGTTAAGCGTGCATAGTTTTTAATATTCATTCCGATTTGTGCAAGAAATAATCGGTTTAATTGTCGCTCACTATAATGGGATTGTCTGGCAACTTCTTTCACTTGTATTTGTCCATAATTATCAGAAATTACTTTAGTTGCCAACAGCAAAGAGTCCGAAACAACGTGCTTTTCCATGCGTCGGTATAAAACCTTTTCACAAGTATTTACCAAATTGGATACAGTTTTTGATGCTACAAAAGCCTGATGCAGCGAATGAAACAGCTCATTATCAATATCCGTAAGCGAAAGTCGTTTATCTGCAAACTCCGCTTGACTTTGACGGGTGATTTGATACAAACCATAGGGCGAAAGCTGGATAAGTAGCAGAACATGATAACTATTTGGTTCCATTCCTAACAAAACAGGAGTTAAAGATGCTCCCCACAGTTCAGCAATGACTGCGTTTCCGTTAAAAGCAAGCGACAATGTTCCGCAAGCGTTAGGCATAAGCGTATATTGTGCTGTAAATGTCTCATTCGATGGAAATACGATGTTGTAATATTGAATGTATTTTCTCAGCCCCACATGGGAGGGAAACATATTGAATTGTTTGTCATTTTTGATAATCAAATCGTTCCCTCCTTACTTTTATAATTTTTATTAGTCTTATCCATCTAATGCGAATCAAGCAAGTATAAATTCGCTCATCAAGCATTGAATTTCTGAACTACCGTTTAAAAAAATTACTCGGTAGGTATGGAATGATTTTACCATAGTAAAGCAGGATTTTCAATCAAACAAATATGAATAATGGAAAGGACACAGTTACTATCAAAAAAGTCCGTTCACCATCCTTTTGCAAGGATTGACTGGACTATTCTTGGCATGTAGACAAAGCAAGAGCCGTCGCGTCAAGTTAGATGCAACGGCTCAATTTCGTGATAAGTCAGATTTTATTGTGTAGGTGAAGTTAAACACTAACAGAGGGTGTGCTCATACCCTTACACAATGTTTTCACCCAAAATAATTTTTGGCATAGTGGTTAAGCATCTGTTCCACCGCTTGTAAAAATGCTCTAACCCTAACTTTGACACCCTTGCGTGAGTTTCTTCATCTCTAACAGTCTAATGTAAAACATAAGTGACTTTGCCTACATTGCGTGTGAGGCGAACAGGCAATGCCCCTTCTTTAACGGCATTAAAATCTGTTTGGCGGTGGGTGCGTTTGATATATCTAACTTCAATAACACCATCCTGCTCCATATAAAAGGCGGCAACCTCTTTCATAAGTTGCTCAATTTCCTCTTGCTTTTCAATCTTTGCCTCATAGATACAAATTTCATTAAACATTTATTGCACCACCTCGCACATTATATAAACTTGCTCACCGAGCGTTAATTTCCCATGCTACCGTTTCACAAAAGTTTTACACGGTAGATATATAAAGTGAGTTTACCATAGTAAATCGGAACTTTCAATCAAACAAATATGAACAATGGAAAGGACACAGATACTATGAAAAAAGTCCGTTCACCACCCTTATGCAAGGATACTCTGGCAGGTGCTGGGGATGTAGCATAGGAGTCGCAGAGTTTTACTCCTCCGGCTTATCTGTCAGGCGCAGCGGGGTTTCATCTGAATCCATATATGTTTCCTCGCACTCCTGCAGGGCGGTGCGCATAATACAAGCAGCCTGAGAAATGAGCTTCTCGGCATCAGTTGCTGCGTTAAACATTTTATAGTAGAGCTTTTTGTAATCTGCCACACAAATACCTCCTTTGAAATTATTTCGGCGGCCTCCGTTGTGTGGTATTAAAGCTCTGAACAAGCGGATTGTCAAGTCATAAATCAGAAAAAGAAAAGCACCGGGCAGCTTTCACGGCTGCCCGGTGCAATGTGCGCAAATCTACTTTTTTAGCTTGAGCCAAATTTCCATGCTTGTGGTTTCAGGCGAATGGCTTGCATATCGCTCCGCACAAAATGCTTCTGTTTGTAGTTTGTGATTTGGCAGCCATGTGTTGTAAATATATTGCTGTGCTTTATAAATTGCGTCCATAACAAGTGCTTCAAAATTTTCAGCTTCAAAGGAGCAGACGATATATTCTCCAACTGGCAGTTGCCAGCTCATGAACTCGTCCGGAGCCTCTCCCGCTTTTGACTTTGCCCCTGCAAAATAGCTAAAATACCCTTCTTCTAAAGATGGCAAAGTTACACCGACTTCTTCAGCATCCTCAGAAAGACCAAGTACTGTTTGCTTCTGTTTATGGAAGCTTTTCCAAAGGGCATCCAGCGGATCAATGCCAGATTCTGTTCCCAATCCATCCAAATGCTGAATGGGCACATCCTGTTTAGCACCGATAAAACAAATCGGTTCCGCAATTTCTCTTCGGTTTATTTCCAGAACAATGCCATCGGTGATGAGCGGTACCCCTTCATCAATTAAGGTGTAGTGAAGCAGAAACTCCGGCTTGGTCATATGATTGAGCGTTTGCGGATTTTTGCGATATTCCTCCGGTGTCATACCAAAGGTATCCTTAAAGGTACGGGTAAAGTGTTCGTGAGAGGAAAAACCAAGCTCCAATGCAATATCCAAAATACGTTGTTCTTTTTGCAGCAGTGCTTCGGCTGCCTTTGCCATACGGCGCAGCTTAACGTACTCAGCAACCGGCTTTTTAACCAAACGGCTGAACAGGCGCTGATAGTAAAAAGGCGACAGTGCTGCCATCTTTGCGAGGCTGTCAATATTTAATTCCTCGCCTAAATGTTCTTCAATAAATTCTATGGTTTCCTGTATTTGTTCCCATGCGTGCATGATAAGCACCTCCTTTGACCATAGAATACCACAGCTCAAAGGGATGCCGCTTGACTGTGTATGCTCTTTTTTATTGGTACCAAATTCATTTTACCATAAGCAGTTTGTTTTCACACGGAAAGGAGTGATAACTTCAAATGTTCATATGGGATTTTGTCGCCGACACTGTCCTCGGTCAGATTGTAGATTGGATCTACGGTCAGATCGTGGGCTTCCTCGGCGACTTTTTTATGCAGATGGGAAACATGGGAGCAGACCTGTTCGAAATGAACTGGGTGCAGTCTATTGTGCTGTTCTTTTCCTATCTGGCATGGGCGTTATACGGTGTTGGTCTTGTGGTAGTTGCCTTTGAATGCGGGATTGAGTCTCAGTCCGGCAGAGGCAGCATTAAGGATACCGCCCTCAACGCCATCAAGGGTTTTATGGCCGTGGGGCTGTTCACCACGGTTCCGGTGGAGCTGTATAAGCTGTCGGTGTCTTTGCAGGGCAGCTTCACTGCCGGGATTACCGGTCTTGGAACCGACTTCGGCACAGTAGCCCAAGGCATCATTGCATCGCTACAGGATGCGGGAAATCTGGAGCAGGCCATGACCAGCAGTGTGTTCGGAGGCTTATCTGCTATTACAAGCCCGATCATGATGATTTTTATTCTCATACTGATGGGCTATGCGGTGATTAAAGTGTTCTTCGCCAACCTCAAGAGGGGCGGCATCCTGCTCATCCAGATCGCTGTAGGAAGTTTATATATGTTCAGTGTTCCCCGTGGCTATATTGACGGCTTTGTGTCATGGTGCAAACAGGTCATCGGCCTGTGCCTTACGGCGTTTTTGCAGGCAACGGTGCTGATTGCCGGACTGATGGTAGTAAAAGACCATGCCCTGCTGGGGCTTGGCCTGATGCTGGCAGCTGGAGAAATCCCCCGCATTGCCGGACAGTTCGGACTGGATACCAGCACCAAAGCCAACCTCATGAGTACGGTGTATGCGGCGCAGACTGCGGTGAATATGACCAAGACGGTAGTACAGGCGGTGGCGAAATGAGCGAGAACAAGCTGGTCTATATCGCCTCACCCTATGCCGGGGACATACAAAAGAATGTGGAATTTGCAAAGGCGGCCTGCCGGTATGCAATGGAGCAGAATTGTACGCCGGTAGCTGTTCATCTTCTGTACCCGCAGTTTTTGGATGACAATGACCCCGTCCAGAGAGAATCCGGTTTTCACATGGGGCATCGTGTGCTGGAGGCCTGCGATGAGTTGTGGCTCTGCGGCAGCCGGATTTCCACCGGCATGACGATGGAGCTTAGAGAAGCCAAAAAGCTGGGTATTCCTGTCCGGGAGATATCCGCAGAACAAATCCAAGGAGGTTTTACTATGGAAAAGAAATATGGTGTGTGGGCGATGCGCAGTGCCGGTTCGGTGTGCGGAGCCGCTCAAAGCTGGTGCAAGCATGGCGGCAAGCCGATGGAGTTTGACACGATGGAACAGGCTGAAAGCTACGCCAATCAGCTGAATGAATCGTGTTATTCTCCCAATGTACGCTATGCCGCAAAAGAAATGGAACCGGAGCTGAATCAAGGCTCCGGTTTTTCCATGCGGATGTAAGGGAGGTGCCTCATGCATATTTACCCCGATCACTTAAGAGCAAAAGCAACCCTATGGCTGTGGCAGCTGCGGGATATCGGCATCATCGGTGTGGCGCTGCTTATCTCTGTGCTTGCGATTTCCCAGCTGGGATTTGTGCCACCCATCGTGCTGACCGCCGTTTATGCCTTTTTAGCCATCCGCTTTGAGGACACAAGCATTCTGGATTTTCTCCGGTATGCCTGTGCCTTTTTTATCACCAAGCAGCAATTCTATGAATGGAGGTACACGCCCAATGCGCAGGAACGATAAGGCAGAAGCCAAAAAAAGAGCCTCCACCCGGCAGCTTATCGGTACCAAGGAAATCACCGAGTACAGCCTACAGACCTATGGTCACGGAGAACTGGTGTATTTCATCATTAAGCCCAGCAACATATCGGTGCTGTCTGAGGCCAGCATCAGCACCCGCATCTATGCTCTGATGACTGTTCTCAAAGGAATCGCCGAAATCGAGATTTTGTGCTTAAACAGCCGGGAAAACTTCGAGGACAACAAGCGTTTTCTCCGCAGCCGCATAGAGCAGGAACAGAACCCGGTGGTGCGAAAGCTCCTCGAAAAAGACCTGTCCTTCCTTGACCGGATACAGGTGCAGATGGCGACAGCAAGGGAGTTTTTAATCCTGATTCGCCTGCGGAATGAAAAAGAAAAAGAGGTGCTCCCGTACCTGTCACGCATAGAGAAGTCCTTGAAAGAGCAGGGATTTTCCGTAAAGCGAGCGGACAAAGAGGACATCAAGCGCATCCTTGCGGTTTACTTCGAGCAGAACGTCACGACCGAAAAGTTTGAGGATTTCGATGGGGAACGATGGGTTATTTTGAATGAGTAAAAGATAAACGTACAGGGTAGCTTATCTATGTAGCTATCCTGTACGCAGTAATTGTATTTCGGTTATTCCTTAAAGGGAACCTGTTTCGATTCTTGTTTTAAGATTTTTTATGTGCTGGCCAATGTCGTGTATGACCGCAATAAACTCGTCATCACATTTGCCGGTCGGATCATCAAGTCCCCAATCCTCTCGGTGCTTGCAGGGTAAAAAAGGACACTGAACATTGCAGCCCATAGTAATAACAATATCTACTGGAGGAATTGAGGAAAGCAGCTTGGAACGCTGTGTTTTCTCCATATCAATGCCGTAAAGCTGTTTCATTAATCGAACAGCGTCCTGATTGATCTGTGGCTTTGTTTCTGTTCCAGCCGAATAGCTTTCAAACACATCAGTGGCAAGGTGTTTACCGAGTGCTTCCGCAATTTGGCTTCGGCAAGAGTTGTGAACACAAATAAATGCCACCTTGGGTTTGTTTATTTCCTTATTCATGAAAGACCTCCCTTTTTATAGCTCTCTTAGCTTATCTCCCTTTATATCATCTGCGTGCCAAGCGATTAAAGCAAAATTTCCACTTGTATGTTCCGCTATCTTGTTTATCCACGGAATTTCATTGCTGGCTTTTGCAGCTAACAGGGCGTTTGTTGTTTTTGTATGATAAAGAGAAGTATTCACAAGCCACCACTTTGTAGCAATATTGGCACGTTTCAAGTCTTCTTCCAGACGTAATGCTTCGTAAACTGGGGTAGTTTCAGGCAAGGCTACAATAACGACTGCTGTTTCAGCACTTCGCAGACGTGGCAACAGCTTTCTTACGGAATCGGGGATATTGCCTTGTGTCCTCTGAACCTCTTTATGATAGCTCAATGTAGAATCCAATAGCAGAAGTGTATGCCCTGTAGGTGCGGTATCAATGACAACAATTTCATTTTCGGCACGCTCTACAACTTCCGCAAAAGCTCTGAATACGGCAATTTCTTGTGTACAAGGAGAACGCAGATCTTCTTCGATATAGGCAATATCTTCTTCCGACATGGTTTCCCGTGCCTTTGTTATAACTTCCTCCTGATAGCGTGCCAGTTCCTTATGCTCGTCAATATGGCTCATGGTAATGCCGCTGTTTTCATCGAGAACAAATTTTAAGTGTGCTGCTGGGTCAGTAGTGGTTAAATGCACCTTTTTACCCTTTTCAGAAAGCCCTAAGGCAATAGCGGCGGCAAGTGTGGTTTTGCCAACACCTCCCTTGCCCATTGTGAAAACGACTTTTTTACCGCTATGATATAAGTCATCAATTACATCCTTTAGCTGAGGAATGCTCTTTGCTTTGATGGTCTCATCGCTGATGACATAGCTATTCTTTGTGAGCAGTGACCTGACATTCTCCATACCTGTAATGTTGTATGCCCTCAAGGGAACCATGTAGGCATTGATTGCCTGTAACGGTTTTGGCATATTTGCAAGGGCATTTTCCTGTTTATCAAAAAGACTTTTAGAAATGGTATCATCATAATCAGCCAATACGCCATTGATTACCATAGCCTGATTGAGTACGCCAAGCTCCGCTAATTCGTGAGAAGCCCGCTCTATTTCTTTGAGGGGGGCTGTTTCGGGGCGGGTTACAAGAATTAAGGTTGTTTGTGCGCCGTCTGTCAGTGTTTCAACCGCAGCTTTATACATTTCCTTTTTACTTTCAAGCCCGGATAACTGTCCCAAACAAGAGGCACCATGTGTACTTTCGCTGATGAAATTGCTCCACGCAGAGGGAAGCTGCAACATTCTAAGTGTATGCCCGGTCGGCGCGGTATCGAAAAGAATATGGTCGTATTTTTCCTCCATCTCTTTATTGGTAATGAAGTTGGAAAATTCATTGAAAGCGGCAATCTCCACTGTGCAGGAACCAGAAAGCTGTTCTTCCATATTAGCGAGGACTGATTCCGGAAGCTTACCACGATAAGGCGCAAGCACGCTTTCCCTGTATTCTGCCGCTGCCTGCATAGGGTCAAGGTTGGCTACATCAAGATTGGCTACCTCTGCAATGGGCGTGGCTTTCCCTGTAAGCGGGGTGTTAAACACATCCTGCAAGTTGGAGGCCGGGTCTGTACTGACAAGAAGAACCTTTTTGCCACTATCCGCAAGATTTACCGCCGTTGCACACGCTACAGATGTTTTCCCGACACCACCTTTACCTGTGTAAAACAAGTATTTCGTTAAGGTGATTTTGTTTGGGTCAAAGATTTGCATTGAGGAACCTCCTTTCTTTTAGCAGCAGTTCCCGTCAGAACAGCAGCAACCGCCTTGCTTTGCGGATTTTGCTTCGGTCAAATAGCTCGTGGGAACCTCCAGCAAAGAAACAAGCTCCTCATTGGTTGGATAGCGGCCTGTCATCACGATTTTTTCATCGATCATAACAGCGGGCAGTTCCTCAACACCTTTTTCGTTGATAAAGTCGTTGATCGTTTTGTTATTGACAAAAGCCATCGGCGCACCGCTTAGATTAAAGCGGTCAACTGCCACTCCGTTCTTTTTCAATGCATTTAAAACAGTAGAAATGCGGAGCAGCTCCGGGTCAACACTCACACCGCAAAGGCCGGTGTCACAGCACATGGCAGGTTCAAATATTTGCATTTTTTTCATGATAAGTCTCTCCTTATATATGATTATATTAAATTGCTTCTTCGTTCCATAAGAACGGTATTACGCCACTGTCCAAAACGGTCTTGCCCAATTCGTTCACGGAATCCCACTTGACGGAATCCGCATTTTTCATGCAAACGAATGCTTGCTTTGTTGTCAGCCATAATTCCCGATTGCAGTGTCCAGATACCATCTTTTTCAGATTGCTTTGACAGAAAGTTCAGTAGTTGGTTCCCTGCACCTTTTCCTCTATGGGTATCATGGATGTAAATACTGACTTCCGCCACGCCACGATAGACACAGCGGCTTGACACAGGAGTTAATGCTGCCCAACCGGCAATGACATCACCATCGGTTATTACAAAGCGGCATTGCTTGATATGGGACTGGTCAAATTCTTCATTAGTGGGGCATTCCGTTTGAAATGTTGCAAGGTTGGTATCCATACCTTGCTGGTAGATTTCGCTGACTGATTTCCAGTCGCCTTTTTGCATTTCTCTAATTTTGTAATTCATTTTGAGGAAACCAGCCTTTCGTTTTATTGACAAACCTTACAAGCAAGAGCATAACCGGCACTTCTGTCAGAACGCCAACGGTACAGACCAGCACCACCGGGGAAGTCGGCCCGAACAGTGCGATAGCGACAGCCACCGACAGTTCAAAAAAGTCCGATGCACCAATGAGTGCGGCAGGAGCCGCAACATTATGGGGCTGCTTTGTTATCTTGCACATCCAATAGGCAAAGGCGGCAGTGAGGACATTTTGCAGGATCAGCGGAATAGCAATCAAAAGGACATGTAAGGGGTTTTCCAGTATGGCATCTCCTTGAAAAGAAAAGATGATAACCAATGTCAGGAGAAGTCCAACAGTTGTCACATTATCAAATTTAGGGATAAACCTTTGCGTGAAATATTCCTCGCCTTTGTTTTTTACCATGAAATATCGGGTAAGAAAACCGCCCACAAGAGGAACGACAACAAATAGAACAATGGAAAGAATGAGTGTATCCCACGGCACGAAAATATTTGTCACACCCAGCAGAAAGGATACAATCGGGACAAATGCCACGAGGATAATCAGGTCATTCACTGCCACCTGCACTAAGGTATGAGCAGGGTCGCCTTTGGTCAGATTACTCCAAACAAATACCATTGCGGTGCAGGGGGCTGCACCCAGCAAGACGGCTCCGGCGACATAGCTTTGTGCAAGCTCGGTCGGTATGAATGTCTTAAAAACAACGTAGAAAAAAAAGGAGGCAAGACCAAACATGAGAAATGGTTTAATCAGCCAGCTTGTTCCGCTGGATATAAGAAGCCCCTGCGGATTGTTGCGTACATTTTTGATGGACTGAAAATCCACTTTCATCATCATGGGGTAAATCATCACCCAAATGAGTACAGCAATCGGAATGGATATTTGTGCGTACTCAAAGCGGCTTAAGAATTCAGGGATACCTGGCAGGAACTTGCCGATTAAAATTCCCGCCGCCATACAGATCAGCACCCAAATGGTCAGGTATTTTTCAAAAAAGCCGATACCAGTGTTTTTCTCCTTATTCATTATCATCACATCCTTTGCAGCAGCCTGTATCTTCTTTGCAGATGCAGTTTTCCTTATCAGAGGTGATGGAGCAGAAAAATTGTTTTGTTTTGCCGATGGTTTCCTCATCCAAAGAGTAATACGTCCATTTGCCCTCGTTTCGGCCTTTTACAAGCCCACATTCACATAGAAGTTTCATGTGGTGGGACAGCGTAGATTGGGACATTTCAAATTTCTCTAAAATCATGCAGGCACAAAGCTCTCCGCAAGAGAGCATATCAACAATCATAGCTCTTTTGGGGTCACCCAGCGCCTTAAACACTTTGGTATTTTCTAAGTAGTTTTCCATATTAACACCTCACATCTATATTTTTCGATATGACTATTATATGCATCAAATCGAAAAGTGTCAATATGAAATTTTGTGTAAAATTGAAGATATCCGCAATATCAAGTAATATCAGTGTATTTTCTCAAGCCGTCACATAATGTGGCGGCTTTTGCTATGCCCCAAATCTAAAACAGAAAGGAAAAAATACCGATGGCAAGAAAAAGAAACCCACAATCTCCACCGCAGGAGGATGCCAGAATCCAAGAATTTTTGGATATGATTGCCCCCTCAGTAATCAAATTTAACACCGACCACTTTATCTGCGGGAACACCTACCGCTGCGTTTGGGCGCTGCGGGAGTATCCCACCGCCACGGAGGAGCAGGCCATCCTGCGCCACTTGGGAGAAAAGGATGGCGTGACCCTACGAATCTATACCCGCCATGTCACGCCGGTGGAGGAAAAGAAAATCATCAGCAATGCCGCCAATAAAAACCGTTTGAGCAAGTCCAACACCAACGATTTGCAGCAGACGGTTATGGCCGAAAGCAATCTGCAGGATGTGGCCACCATCGTGGCGCAGGCGCACCGGAACCGGGAACCCTTCATTCACTCGGCTGTGTACATTGAGCTGTCCGCACACGATCTGGATCAGCTGAAGCTATTGCAGACTGAAGTCATGACCGAGCTGATTCGCTCTAAACTCAACGTGGACAGACTGATGCTCCGCCAGCAGCAGGGCTTCCAGTGCGTGATGCCCAGCGGCTTTAATGTGTTCCGTGACCAGTTCGAGCGTGTTCTCCCGGCAAGCTCTGTGGCTAATCTCTATCCCTTTAACTATTCGGGCAAAACAGATGGCAATGGCTTTTATGTGGGACGGGATAAGTTTGGCAGCAATGTGCTGGTGGATTTCAATAAGCGAGCCGATGACAAGACCAATGCCAACATCCTGATTCTCGGCAACAGCGGTCAGGGCAAATCCTATCTGCTCAAGCTCATCCTGTGTAATCTGCGGGAATCCGGTATGAATGTGTGTGCCCTCGATCCCGAAATGGAGTACGAGGATTTGACCAACAACCTCGGAGGCTGCTTCATCGACCTTATGTCCGGGGAGTTCATCATCAATGTGCTGGAACCCAAAACATGGGATGAAAACGGCAGCCCGGAGGATAAGGATGCGCCTCAGACCTTCCGCATCAGCAGCAAGCTCAGTCAGCACATTTCCTTTCTCAAGGACTTTTTCAGGACATATAAGGACTTTTCCGACCGGGAGATCGACACCATCGAAATTATGCTGCAAAAGCTGTACGCCAAGTTGGGCATCAGCGACAGCACGAAATTTGATCGCCTGACCGCCAAGGACTATCCCATTTTGTCAGACTTGTATGGTCTGATTGAGGAAGAGTACAAAGCCTTTGATGAGAACAGCCGCCAGCTTTATACCGCAGATCTGCTCCAAAACATCCTGCTGGGGCTGCACTCCATCTGCAAGGGTGCAGAGTCGAAATTCTTTGACGGACACACCAATATCACCGATTCCAGCTTTGTGACCTTTGGGGTGAAAGGTTTGCTGCAGGCTAGCAAGAGCCTGAAAAATGCCCTGCTGTTCAACATTCTATCCTACATGAGCAACGAGCTTCTGACTAACGGCAACACCGCCGCCAGCATTGATGAGTTCTACCTGTTCCTCACGAACCTCACCGCCGTGGAGTACGTCCGCAACTTTTCCAAGCGTGTGCGTAAAAAGGATTCGGCGGTGATTATCGCCTCGCAGAATTTGGAGGACTTCAACATTGAGGGTATCCGGGAGTACACCAAGCCCCTGTTCAGCATCCCGACCCATCAGTTTCTGTTTAACGCCGGAAATATTGATGCCAAGTTCTACATTGATACGCTTCAGCTGGAGCAGAGCGAATACAACCTGATCCGCTACCCGCAGCGTGGGGTGTGCCTCTACAAATGCGGCAATGAGCGGTACAACCTGATGGTGAATGCTCCGGAGCATAAGGCAAAACTGTTTGGAAAGGCGGGTGGCCGTTAATGGGAGGTGAGAAAAATGGACATGAAAGATCAGCGGTTCGGTATTGAGGTAGAGCTGACCGGCATCACCCGTAAGGCTGCCGCCGATATTGCCGCCGCCTATTTCGGCACAACGGCTGTGTATGATGGTAGCTATTACGACACCTATGCCGCTATTGACTCCCAAGGCCGTAAGTGGAAATTTATGAGTGATGCCAGTATTACGCCGCAGAGAAAGGATGGCAGACAGACGGTATCGGCCTCTTCGGAATATAAAACGGAGATGGTCAGCCCCATCTGCCGCTGGGAGGACATCGAAAAAGTACAGGAGCTGGTACGAAAGCTCCGGGAAGCCGGTGCCATTGCCAACAGCTCCTGCGGCATCCATGTTCATGTGGATGCCTCGCCCTTTGATGCGAATACTTTGCGGAATATCACCAACATCATGGCCGCCAAGGAGGATTTGATTTACAAGGCGCTTCAGGTGTCCGTGGCCAGACAGCACCGCTGGTGCAAGCCGGTGGATAACCGGTTTCTGGAGGAACTGAACCGTAGAAAGCCTCGCACACTGGATCAGGTCGGTCGTATTTGGTACAACGGCGAGAGCCGCAGCAACATCCACTATGATGACAGCCGGTACCACTGTTTGAATCTTCATTCTGTGTTCCAGAAAGGTACGGTGGAGTTCCGTTTGTTCAACGGAACCACTCATGCCGGAAAAATCAAGGCCTACATTCAGCTGTGCATGGCTATTTCCGCACAGGCGCTCAATCAGCGCTGTGCCAGCCGTACAAAGACACAGACCACCAACGAAAAGTACACCTTTCGCACTTGGCTGCTGCGCTTGGGGCTGATCGGGGATGAATTCAAGACCGCCCGTGAGCATCTGCTGAAGAATCTGGATGGCTGCATCGCTTGGCGTGATCCGGCGCAGGCAGAAAAGCAAAAGGAACGAATGCGGCAGAAAAAAGAAAAAGAGCTGGAGCAGGCACGGCAGACTTCCACAGAAGTGCAGCCTACCGCTCCCGAACCAACCGAAGCCGAGGCAGAAGATGCCCCGGCTTTTACTATGCGTATGTAAATTTATATGTGAATGATAGGAGGAAAACATGGCTAAATCCCGTTTATACATTGCCTATGGCAGCAATCTTCATCTGCCGCAGATGGCATTCCGCTGCCCCACCGCCAAGGTGGTGGGAGCCAGCGAGGTCAAAGGATATGAGCTGCTGTTCCGTGGCGGCAGCCGTGGAGCCGTTGCTACTATTGAGCCGCTGGAGGGCAGCTCCGTACCTGTGCTTCTATGGAAAATCAGGCCGCAGGATGAGCTTTCCCTCGACCGTTATGAGGGCTACCCGAATTTTTACCGCAAGGAAATGCTGGAGGTGGAGCTGAACGGTAAGCCTGTGAATGCAATGGTGTACATCATGAATGACGGCAGGGAGTTCGGCGCACCCTCGGATTTTTATCTCCACACCATTGCCGAGGGCTATGAAACCGCAGGCTTTGATACGGATTTTTTGGATCAGGCGATGGAGAAATCCATCCGTCTGGCGCAGGAGCAGCAGGATGCGGAGGATGCGCAGTTCAACCTTTGGCAGCAGAAATGGTGGTGATCCCCGATGGCAGACCCGGCAACCATTACCCTTGCGGTGAAAGCGGCAATCGCCGCTGCTACCGACAAACGGACATGGAAAACGGTGGGAGTGGTCATCGCCGCCATCCTCACCCCGTTTATTTTAATCATCGTCATGATCATGAGCCTGCTGTCCGGTACCGCAGACCATAACAATTCTGCTGTGGATTTGAGCTTTCACGGCGGCAGTATCTCCTCACAGGTGCCAGCGGAGTACCGGCAGTACATCGAGGATATGCGGGGCAGCTTCTCTGATTTGGATGAAGCTGTGTCTGAGATTACGCCCATGATCGAAAGCGGCAGCATCGACAGCACCCGCATGAAGTCGATTTTTTATTCTCTGTATTTCGGCGCTGAAAACCTGCGGATAAACGCTTCCGATTACCGAGCCTTTGCGGATTGCTTTGTCCGCTACGAGGAGCGCACCCGCACCGTCACCGATGCGGATGGCAACGAAACGGAGGAAACCTACACGGTGGCTGTCCCCATTACCGATCCGAATGAAATATATGCAAATCTTGAAAGCTCCCTCGGCAGAACCATTACAGAGGAAAACAGGATCAATGCACAGCAGATTTACTCCCATGCCAAGTATGGCAGAGCTATCCCCGGTGCGGAGGATGGAGAATATCCCGGAGAGATGGGCGATGGTACCTATCAGGTGTTGATGGAGGAAGCCCAAAAATATATCGGCTACCCGTATGTTTGGGGCGGCTCTTCTCCGCAGACTTCCTTTGACTGCTCCGGTTATGTGTGCTGGGTCTATTCGAAATCAGGCGTATATTATCTGCCCCGCACCACGGCATCGGGTATTTTTAATCAGTGTGCTGTGATCTCCCGTGAGGAAGCAAAGCCCGGAGATTTGGTGTTTTTCCAAGGAACCTATGCCTCAGCCGGAATCATAAGCCACATCGGAATCTATGTTGGGAACGGTCAGATGCTGCACTGTGGAAGTCCAATCGGCTATGCGGATCTAAACAGCCGCTATTGGCGCAGCCACTTTTATGCTTACGGCAGGCTCAAATAGACAAAAGGAGATGATGTTTCATGAAAGCGATTTTTGAACGGAAGGCCTCAGATTTCGATCTGTGGAGCTTTGAGGTATCAAAAACCATTCGGCTTCCCGCTGAAGTTTTTGAAGCCGTGCTGCAAAAACCTATGAGGGATTACGACTTTATTCAGGACAATATAGCGCAGATGCACTGCGACAGCAGTGGTGTGTATCACTGCCTGCTGCTGACCGGCGAGGACAGAAAAGACGGATTGCTGGTGGAATCGGAGGGCTATGGCTACTGCCGGTACGCCTCCTATGTTCCCGATATTTCCGCTCTTACCTCCCCGGCCTTGCAGCACCTCAACGAACGGATGACAGCCGCAGCTGACTACATCGTATCCACTGGAACTCAGAATACGACTGAGGGCAACTGGATCATTAGCTTTGATGAGCTGGCACAGCAAACCGGCTTTGAGCATGATTTTAACAGCATGGATACGCTACTGGATATGCTCCATGAGCGTGAAGAAGTGGCAAATGTAGAGCTGGGCGACACCGCCATTGACGTGTGCTATTACCTTGATTTCTGTCCGCAGTATGGCGGTCACCCGGAGGAAGCAGAGCCGGGACAGCTATCGGAATCCGCTGCGCCTGTCAGCAGACTGAAAGAATTGCTCCATCTTCATTGGGAGGATATTCATCTGCTTCACAAGGATGTGGAGGTACAGCCTGCCACCATCGTGGAGCTGGATGAGCATACCCTGACCGATGCCGGGAAAGCGGGCTTGGGCTGATGTTTTGGATGCCGAGGTGGTCAAGGTTTACAACGGCTACTACGGTTTGCAGATGGAGCTGGACAAGGTAAAGCCCTCCCGTTTGGAGGAATTCTCGTCCATGCTTGCCGGATACTGCCCGGTATCGAATTATGAAAAATGGATCACGCAAGAGAATGATGCCCCCTCACAGTCACCCGAAATGAAACTATGAAATGGAGGAAAGTACGATGAAAAAAGCAACACTGACCGTCAGCTTTGACAGCGAAAAGCTGGATGCCCTGACCTACCACATGAGCAAAAAGGATGCAGATTTGCAGACGGAGCTGGAGGATACTGTCCAAAAGCTCTATGAAAAGCACGTTCCGCAGGCCACCCGTGAATACATTGACGATAAGCTCTCCCGTGAGGCCGCCACCAAACAGAAGCCCCAAAGGCCGGTTCGCCCTGCTGCGGCAGGCGGCTCTGACAACAGGCTGGTGTAAGCAGGAACGCTGTCCGGGCGTGTGGGCGGCGGTGTTGCCCTGTGTGGCCTTTTGGCAGGCGTGGTGGCATCCTGATACCCATTAGCATCGTACCGCCCACGTTGCGCCCATGTGGAGAGAATGTGAGAAAGCCCCGGATGCGGTGAAGAAACCTCAGAATGAGGGCGTTCCGGTAGGGTCGAAAGTGGTGCAGGTTAAAGGGTTTATGCTGCTTTGGCAGCCTAAATCCGAAAAACACCGACCGGCAAAGCCGTTCGGGGATTCCGAAGTGACATAACTTTCTGACCGAAGTCCTGATTTGTTATGCTGGTTTCAGAAAAGAGCAAGGAAAATCGGGTGTTTCCGGAGCTTACCCTGCATACCGGGGCAAAATTCACAGAGAAAAGGAGGCATTATGGCAAAGGAACCGGAAAAAATCCGCACCGGCTTTTATATCGAAAAGGAAGTGCTGGATCGGTGCGATGAGCTGCTGGAGCAGGCCAACGTGAAATCCCGAAATGAATTTGTCACCGAGGCGTTGAGGTTTTACTGCGGCTATCTTACCTCGCAGAAAATTGAAAACTATTTGCTGCAGAGCTTATCGTCCGTCCTCGTCAGTGCCATTCGAGATACGGAAAACCGTCTGGCCAGAATGGATTTCAAAATCGCTACCGAGCTGTCCAAGCTCTCTCATGTGGTAGCGTATACCCATGCGATTGACGAGCAGGCACTGCAAAGCCTACACTTAAAATGTGTGGAGGAAGTGAAACGAATCAACGGTGCGGTTGATTTTGAGGACGCATATAACTACCAAAAGCGGCGAACCTAAAATGATAGGAATTATTTGTTTCTTTTGGGTATGGACTATGGAAATACATTCGTTTATGGTGTGTTGCGAAAGGAGGTAAAAGTGCAATGGAGAAAAATGAAATCTTTGAAACAGCTATCCGTGAGCTGACGGAAGCTGCAATCAGCAAGCTCAAGGAAAATCTGGATGATATAGAGCGGCAGCTTTACGCTGAGGTAAAAGCTCTCAGCTCTCAAGCTCGTGAGATTGTCAAAACGCTACCGGCGGATCAGCAAAAAATTCTTACTGATTATTTTGAGAAAACCAATTTGATTGCCGACCATGAGTGCCAGCACCTCTATGTGCAGGGTGCAAAAGACTGCGTGGAGCTGCTGCAAAGGCTCGGTGTGCTGTAAGGAACATAGGTGGACGGCCTCTGCACATGCGGTATAAAATCGCAAGATTTGTACCGCTTTGTCCTGCTTTCCAATTTAGCAAATGAATACTTGACTAAATCTTAGGCTGTTAATATAATTACTAAAAAGGAGGTGCCGGAATGAGATTGGTTTTAGTAAATAGCAATATAAAAATTAACGAAAATTCCATCTCTGTTTTTGGAGAGTAAATTTCTAACAGTGGATAACTGTGTAGTATTGATGGTATATAGTGTTAGAAATTATTTATCCAACAGAGAAAGGATTTTACCAAATGAATAACAATGTAGTTACAAGATTATCTTCATCAGGAAAAATAAGCAAAGCAGTAGGAAATTATACTCATATAACTAAAATTAAGCCAAATTCAACATTTTATACATTTTCAGGTCAAATTGGAGCAGATTTGAGCGGAAATATTCCTGAAGAGTTTAATCAACAAGTAAAGAATACATTTATAAATATAGCAAATCTCCTGAACAGTGTAGATTTGAAGTCGGATAATGTTATAAAGGTAAATATATGGTCAACAGAAGAAATTGATTGGGATTATTTTGATAAGATATATGGTGATTTTTTCGGAGAAATCCCTCCTTCTATGACAATTGCTTATGTAAATGCTTTAGGTTTAGAAACAATAAAAATAGAAATAGAAATATGGGCGGCAGGATAATCAAGAAGTATATTTTTTCGAGCGATCATTTACCACATGGTCGCTCTTTTCTTTTGCCAATAACATAGAAAGGAGGCCGCCATGCCGAAAATCATATTCACCTCGCAATATATGCGGGATGCTCCACCCGCTCAGCTTGAAAACTATGTGAAGTACATTGGTACCCGTGAGGGTGTAGAAAAAATTGATGAGAGCAAGCTGCTGCTTCTGGCTACCGTAAAGCAACAGCAGCTCATCCATCAGCTCATCCGAGATATTCCCTCTACCAAGGAAATGCTGGAGTATGCTGATTACTGTGAGAACCCCACCATCGGCAATGCTACCGAATTTATCTCCCTTGCCTTGGAACAGAATCTCAACCTCATCGGTAAGCGCGAAAATTATGTGGAGTACATCGCTGGCCGTCCCCGTGTGGAGCGTATCGGTGAGCATGGTCTATTCACCGATGCCGGAGTGCCGGTGGTGCTGGCTCGGGTGCAGGAGGATGTGTGCAAACACAAAGGCGCTGTCTGGACTCATGTCATCAGTCTGCGCCGGGAAGATGCCGCAAGGCTTGGTTATGACAGTGGTAAGCAGTGGCAGGATTTACTCCGCAGCAAAAAAGCTATGCTCTGCAAACATATGAAAATCGACAGTGAGAATCTGCGATGGTATGCCGCTTTTCATAATGAAAGCCATCATCCCCATGTGCATCTCATGGTCTACTCCGCCAAAGACAATGATGGATTTCTCACCGAGCCTGCTATCGAAGCTATGCGCTCAGAGCTGGCGCACGATATTTTCCGTCAGGACTTCGCCCATATTTATGAGCATCAGAATGAAGCCCGCAATCAGCTTAAACAAAGTGCCGCTGAGGTGATGGCTGAACTGCTTTCACAGGTACAAGATCATGTTTGTGAAAACAAAGCCATCGAAGTGGATCTGCTGCTATTATCGAAACGGCTTCAAAACACAGGGGGCAAAAAGGTATATGGGTTCCTCAAGGCAGATGTGAAAGCTATCATTGACCGCATCGTGGATGAGCTTGCCAAGGAGGAACGCATCGATAAGCTGTACCGAACATGGAACGACTGGCAGAATGAAATTCTAAAGACCTATACCAATAAGCTGCCACCCCTCCCTCCGCTCTCTCAGCAGAAACAATTTAAAAGCATTAAAAACATGGTGATTGCCGAAGCGTTGCGCTTCAGAAGTCACCATGTTTCATTTGAGGATGAAGCTGCGCCGGAACCGGAGATGTCCGAGCCTGCGGATGTTTATCCGGATGATCGGCTGTTCATTCTTGAAGCAGAACTTGGAAATGCTCTGGCCATGCATGACCTCGGCAGGATGTTTGCGGACGGCTTGGAACGTGATATTGATTTACAGACAGCTCATGTTTGGTACGAAAAAGCCCTGACCGCTTTTTTATCCGCAAAGGAAGAAAGGCCAAAGCCCTATCTGGAATACCGCATTGGAAAAATGTACGCTGCCGGTCTCGGTACAGAGCAGGACTATGGGCAGGCCGCCTCATGGTTTCAGGAGGCAGTGGATAAGAACCACAAATACGCCCAATATTCTCTCGGCAGTCTGTACTATCGTGGTCCGGGTGTTTCACAGAATTATGCGGAGGCGCTCCGCCTCTATACTCTCTCTGCCAATCAAGGAAATCCCTATGCGGATTATGAGCTTGCCAAGATGTATCGTGACGGTGTCGGTACGCCGGTGGATGCCGCTTTATCCAAGCAGTATTTCAAAGCCGCCTTTTCCGGATTTTATCGCCTGGAAAAGGACAGCCATGATGACAAGCTACAATACCGCCTCGGTCAGATGCTTTACACCGGAATCGGTACGGATAAGGATGTGCAGGCGGCGATTTCCTACTTAGGAAAATCGGCACAGCTTGGAAATATAAATGCTCAATATCTGCTGGGCAAGGTATATCTGGAAAACGATATTGGCAATCCGGCACAGGCGGTGGCATGGATGATCAAGGCGGCAGATGCCGGAAACGCTGGGGCACAATATGCGCTTGGTAAGCTGTATCGGGATGGTACTCATATGGAGAAAGATATTCCAAAAGCGGTGGCCATGTTTACTGCTGCCGCAGAACAGAAAAACGAATATGCCGCCTATCAGCTCGGCAGGCTTTACCTCTCTGGTGAGGATATCAGTAAAAATGTTTCCGAAGCGGTCAAGTGGCTTACGCTCTCCTCCAATCTCGGCAATGCCTATGCCCAATATGCCTTGGCAAAGCTGTATCTTAGCGGTGATGGCGTTCGCAAGGATGTTGGCGAGGCAATCCGGCTGCTTACCTTATCCGCAGAGAAGAAAAATGAGTATGCAGCCTATCAGCTCGGCAAGCTCTATCTCCAAGGGGAAGATGTTCCCCGTGACAAGGAAAAGAGTCTCTACTGGCTGGGGCAGTCTGCGGCGCAGGGCAATATCTATGCGCAGTATCTGATTGACAACATCAACAGCTATCGCAATCCCTCGGTGTTGCTGGCCGCCACTCGGCTTATGCATCAACTGGAAAATCTGTTCCGTGAGGATTACCGTAGAACCGCCGGAGCTGCCGCTGATCACATCGACCGCAAGCGCAGACGGAAGCTGCAGGAGAAAAAGCAGGCGCAGGGTCACAAGCGTGACGATCATGTATCACAACAAATTCATTTATGATGGGAGGTTTTTTTGTGTCAGGCTATATCTATTTTACAGATGAACAAAAGGAGCGAGCCAATTCGGTAGATTTGGTGGACTTCCTCCAGCGGCAAGGCGAAAAACTCCTGCCCTCCGGCAGAGATAAACGACTGGCCAGAGATCACAGTATTACTGTCCGTGGAAACCGCTGGTACGATCACTCCGCTCAGGAGGGCAGCTATGCCATTGACCTTGTGAAACGGCTCTACAACCTATCTTTTCCGGAGGCGGTCAGCCTGCTGCTGGGCGGCGAACAGGGGGTGGAATACCGGCAACACAACAAAAGCAGCGAACCAGAGCAGCGAAAGCCCTTTGTGTTACCGCCTGCCCATACGGATATGCGCCGGGTATTTGCTTATCTGATCAAGCAGCGCTGTATCAGCCGTGAGGTGCTGTCCGAGTTTGCCAGAGAAAAGCTGCTGTTTGAGGATGCTGAATACCACAACGCTGTGTTTGTGGGCTTCGATGAAAAAGGCATGGCCCGTCATGCCCATAAGAAAAGCACGGTGACCGACAGCGGGTTCCGTATCAATGTGGAGGGCAGCAATCCAGCCTACAGCTTTCATTATATATCTAAAAGTCCCTATCCCCATAACCTGTTTGCGTTTGAAGCGCCCATTGATCTGCTATCCTACATTAGCCTACATCCGCAGAACTGGAAAAACGCCAGCTATGTAGCGTTAAACGGTGTGTCTGAACAACCGATCCTGAAGCTGCTGGGGATGTATCCGCAGCTCGATCATGTGGTGCTGTGCCTCGATCACGATGCGGCAGGCATTGAAGCTACCGAGCGCATCTATGATATTTTAATGGAACATGGGCAGTTTGCAGCAGGTCAGGCGCAATCCAAATATAAAGACTGGAATGAGGATTTGAAAGCACAGCACGGTTTCACACCAATTCCTGCCGAGGAACATCCGCAACTGTTACTTCGTGATGAGCTATGTGAAGAAATTAGTAAATTCACATGGGAGCATCAAAGTGCCGACTGCTCCGTTGATGTGTTTCGGAAAACACTGCAAAACTGCCGAGGCAATCCACAGCAGAGGAAAAATGCACTGGTGAAACTGGCTGGTCTCTCTGTGTTGGCTGCTACCAAGGAATACAAGCGCATCAGTCACTGCCGGGATTTGTCCACAGTGGAAAGCAGATTAAAATACAGCTTTAAAACCTATCAAAACCATGGCAGGCTGGAAAACAAACTAAGCGACATTGGAAACTCTCTGATGCCGCTTTTTTTATGCTCCCAAATAGAAACACAAAGCGAAAAACAAAGCTGTGCGGAGAGCTTCGAACAGCTGGCGTCCGAATGCTTAAAGGGCGCTGTCCTCGTGGAGCTTTCCATTCAGAAGGCGGCAGAAAAGAAACAAGAGCAGGGCGGCTTGTGCTTATCATGAGCCGCCTATCGGAAAGGAGTTCTCTATGCAAACAACACAAATTATAACCTTAATTGTAATTGGGCTGGGGATGTTTACTGTCATCGGCTTCATTTCCCTGCTGGCACATTACTATACCTTAAACGGTATCAAATCCAAGACCGTAGGTGACGGTCAGCACGGTACCGCTCGTTTCGCCACAGAAAGCGAAATCAAACGGACATACGCCCATGTACCCTATGAGCCGGAGAAATGGCGGCGTGGGCAAAATCTGCCCGCCCTGCAGGGGCTTGTGGTGGGCTGCAGACAAAAGGCAGGCTCTACCACCGCTCTAATTGATAACGGCGACATTCACTGCCTTATGATCGGCGCTGCCGGTGTAGGTAAAACTGCCAATTTTCTTTATCCCAATATCGAATATGCCTGTGCTTGTGGCATGAGTTTCCTCTGTACTGATACCAAAGGTGACCTGTTCAGAAATTACGCTGGCATCGCAAAAGATTACTATGGCTATAAAATATCGGTGCTGGATCTGCGTAACCCCACCCGCTCGGATGGCGATAACATCCTGCAGCTGGTCAACCGCTATATGGATGCCTACATGAAAAATCCGGAGAACCTCGCTTTAAAAGCCAAGGCCGAGAAGTATGCCAAGATTACCGCCAAGACCATTATCTCCAGCAGCGGCGAGGACTCGGCAAGCTACGGTCAAAATGCATTTTTCTACGATGCCGCCGAAGGTTTGCTGACATCCGTCATCCTGCTGATTGCGGAATACTGTCCTCCGGAGAAGCGGCACATCATATCGGTGTTTAAAATGATACAGGACTTGCTGGCTCCCTCGCCGGTGAAGAATAAAAGCCAGTTCCAGCTTCTGATGGATAAGCTGCCGTCTGACCATAAGGCAAAATGGTTTGCGGGAGCAGCACTAAATACCGCAGACCAAGCGATGGCTTCGGTACTGTCCACAGCTATGTCAAGGCTCAATGCGTTTCTGGATTCAGAGATGGAGCAAAGTGCGACACGTTCCTAACTGAAAAGGTTAGGCACAAGGTCGAATAAAAGGGAAATTGAAAGGAGTTTCGCAAACATGAACTTGTAGAACTGATAATCCGACAGGTGGAATGATGGGGTAACGCCCTGAAGCGCCGCCCTAATACTCCGATATGCATAGTCAACGCAATCACGGCTGTGTGTAAAGCTCGGAGAAGTCGGCAGAGAGCAGCCCAAACAGGTCAAGCTGTGGAAAGCTGTCCAGAGGTGGACGGTGCGGCCTATATGCCGGGGGTCTACAAAATACCTATGGTGAGAATGAGAAATCTGACGAACTTGCGAAGGTACGAGTCTAAACCATTAGTATGCAGAAATGCATATCTTCATTTGAAGGTGCGTGTGGTAAAGTAAGAATTTTGTTTATGAAATACCATGTGGAGTTACAGGCTTCACCCAGCGCACAGGCTTAAAGCAAGCACCTACGGGTATATGAAAAGATAGGATTATCGGAACGTGGAAAGCTGCAAACGCAGAGGTAATTGCATACCGTTGAGGCGTTGGAATCGAATAAATAAGGTTCCTTTATTGCAGTGAGAGTAGTGGCACGAGCGATGAAGTCTTTGTAATGAAGATGGAGCAACAGCCACAAGTCATTTTAGAGAATAACAGATAACAGGTATATTCTTCGTAGCTTCGAGTATGACTAAGGCAATTTTGCCTGAGAAAATCATGCTCCGAGAGGAGGATGATGCCTATGACGAAACAAAAGAAACTAAGAAATATTGAGTATTATGGCTTGCAGGAAACGCTTGATGATCTATATGAGAAAAGCAAAAACGGTGCGACATTTGACAAGCTCATGGATTTAATTCAGTCAAAGGAAAACATCATGCTTGCGTATCGGAATATCAAGCGCAACAGCGGCAGTGGTACTTCAGGCGCAGACGGCAGAAATATATCGGATATCGAAAAGTTGTCCGCTGAACAGTATGTCAAATGTGTACAAAACAAACTGGCATGGTACAAACCAAAACCTGTACGGCGTGTTGAAATCCCAAAACCAAACGGTAAGACACGCCCACTCGGAATCCCTACAATTTTTGACAGGCTGGTACAGCAGAGCATTTTACAAGTGTTAGAGCCTATCTGTGAAGCTAAATTTTATGACAGGAGCAACGGGTTCAGACCGAAAAGGTCTGCGGAAGATGCGATTGCCCAATGCTACCGCATGATACAACGGCAACATCTGCACTTTGTTGTGGACATAGATATTAAAGGCTTTTTCGACAATGTGAACCATGCAAAGCTGATACGGCAAATATGGGCGATGGGGATACGAGATAAGAAGTTACTATGCGTGATTAAAGCAATGCTGAAAGCACCGATAGAAATGCCAAACGGTGAAATGCAATGCCCCATAAAGGGAACGCCGCAGGGCGGAATATTATCACCGCTATTATCCAATATAGTGTTGAATGAATTGGATTGGTGGGTAGCCTCCCAATGGGAAACAATGCCGACACATACGTCTTATGAAACAATGTGTAGCGATAAACTCAACCGTGGGAATGTATATCGGGTACTCAAGAAAACTGGCTTAAAAGAAATGTTTATCGTCAGATATGCGGATGATTTCAAAATTTTTTGCCGTACTAAAAGCGATGCCGACAGGGTGTTTCTGGCGGTCAAACAATGGCTAAGGGATAGATTAAAGCTGGAAATCAGCGAAGAAAAGTCCAAAGTCGTTAATCTGAAAAAGCAATATTCAGAATTCCTTGGGTTTAAGCTCAAAGCGGTAAAAAAAGGCGATAAATATGTGGTGAAATCTCATATGAGCAACAAGGCGTTGCAAAGCGAAAAACAGAAACTTTCAGCTAAAATCAAAGGAATGCAACGGCCTAAAGATTTGCTTGATGAGAAACGGATGCTCAATCTCTACAATTCAATGGTATGGGGTATCCACAATTACTACAAGTTTGCCACGCACATCAGCATTGACTGTGCCAAAATTCAACGCAGTCTTAGCATAGTAATGAAAAACAGGTTGGGAACTCGTCTTGGGAAAACAGGGGTAACAAACAATGTGTACATTTTGAAAAACTATGGAGCAAGTAAACGGATGCGGTATCTTAATAAATATCCGCTATGCCCTATTGGTTATATTCAGACAAAAGCACCTCTGTACAAGAAAAAAGAGATATGCAAATACACGCAAGCAGGCAGAGCCGAAATCCATGAAAACTTAAAGTTTGACATTACGGTGTTGCTCCTGCTTATGCGGGAGCGGCACACGAATAAGAGCATTGAATTTATGGACAACAGGCTCTCCTTATGGGCGGCGCAGTATGGGAAATGCGCTGTAACTGGAAAAGTGTTGTGGATAGATGAAATCCACTGCCATCATAAAGTTCCAAGGGAAAACGATGGTACTGACAGGTACAGCAACCTAATTATTCTACACAAAGAGGTACACACTCTCATTCATGCGGTACAGCCCGAAACAATTCAAGCATATCTCGGCAGAATCAATCCTACCCAAACCATGCTAAAGAAAATCAATAAACTAAGGCTGATGGCTGGTAACTTTGCCATCTGAAAGTTTCTAAAGTTTCGAGAAATATCCTGTTTATCTACAACTCTAAAATGATGGAACGCCGTGTGCGGGGAAACTCGCATGCACGGTGTGGAGCGGGGGAAAATCCTACGATAACATCAAGGGATTACCTATCGCTATTCCTGTGCTTTGACAGCTCTCTTGATACGGAAACCTTCTGTAAAGAAAAGTGTGCCATCTTTATCGTACTGCCGGAGGAAGATAATACGAAATACTTTATGGTGTCGCTGTTCCTGCAGCAGCTCTACCGGGAAATGCTGACGGTGGCTGATGAATACGGTGGAAAACTACCTAACCGGATAATGATATTTGCAGATGAGATTGGAACTATCCCGAAAATCCAGTCGATGGAAATGATGTTCTCCGCAGGCCGCTCCCGCCGTATCAGTATGGTACCCATCATCCAGTCCTTTGCTCAACTTGAGAAAAACTACGGCAAAGAGGGTTCCGCCATCATCATCGACAATTGTCAGGACATTCTGTTCGGTGGCTTTGCCCCAAACTCCGAAAGCGCCGATATTCTATCCAGAGCGCTTGGCAACAAAACCGTCATGTCCGGCTCCATCAGCAGGGGGAAAAACGATCCAAGCCAGAGCCTGCAGATGATCCAGCGACCGCTTATGACACCAGATGAGCTGAAAACCCTGCCCAAAGGCAATTTTATTCTGGCCAAGACCGGCTGCTGTCCCATGCGCACCAAGCTGCCACTGTTTCTGAAATGGGGCATCCAGTTTGAGAAACCCTATGTGGTAGATGAACGTGCCGCCCGAAAGGTTCATTATGCTGACCGCTTTGAGCTGGAGCAGGAAATCCTCCAGCGAGGCTGTGCCTATGAGGAAGATGATTTTGCCGAGTTCCCGGAGCCACCCGGTGGCGACCGCAGCGGTGGATCTCTGCATACTCCAGTGCAGATTCATGAGCCGGAGCCTCCTGCCATGCCTCTGCGCACCGATTAGGGGGTGTTCGTGATTGAGCTATCTTTCCTCTCTCTACGCTGAAAATGTCCCTCACCGTGCTGTGGTGGTGTACCGCTATCTGAAAGATCGGGCGAACAAGGACGGAACCTGTTACCCTGCAATCGGTACCATCGCCAAAGATTTGAAGCTCTCCCGCCGCACGGTGCAGAGAGCCATCGCTGACCTTGAAAAGACCGGCTATCTTCAAAAGGAACAGCGCTGGCGGGAAAACGGCGGTAAGAGTAGTTTACTGTTTACGGTGAAATGAAAAAACACATACCCTGCCGCCAAGGGAGTAGTGCGACCTGTTGGCGGCATATGGTATGTGTCATCATGACCTATGCAGTGAACCTTTCACTCTAAGGATTTCTTTAAACACAGAGAAAGAACCGTATTGGGGGGTAGAGATAAGGAAATCCACCTCCGAAGAAAGAAGATGGATTTTGCTTATCTGGCATCCAATAACGCCTTGACGGTTGCAGCGGCTATTTTGATTTCCTTTTCGCTGCACAGCTGGATCATATGCATGAGCTGTTCTTTTTCTCTGTCCGTATGTTGAATTTCAGGATAAAAGATCGTATCGGTTGATATTTTTAAGATGCGGATTATCTTAAACAGCACCGGCATACTTGGGTGCTTGTTTTCATTTTCAATGGCCATTATGTATCGTGTCGTGACTCCAGCCTGTTCAGCAAGAGCATCCTGTGTCATGTCTGCTCTATGCCGTGCATCTTTAACGATCTGGCCAAATAAGTTCAGTAGTTCCTCCACTGTCAGTTCACCTCCCAACTTATTGTACAGTATGGACATAGGATTGAGAACGAACCAACAATGACTATCATCACGAACATATTTGTATAAAACGAATTGTTGATTTCATTCGCTTTTGCGTATATACTGTAATCAACATACATGATGGAGGAATACAAATGCTTGATTATATATCCGTGCAGCAGGCTGCTGATAAATGGGGAATCTCCAAGCGGAGAATACAAAAGCTCTGTGAAGAAAACAGAATTGACGGAGCGGTTCGCTTCGGTTATGCATGGGCGATTCCAAAGGATGCACCAAAGCCTGCAGATGGCAGACTGAAAGAGAACAGGAAAAAGGATTGATACGATGAAACGATTCTTGTGGTGAAAGATAAAGATATCCAAGCAAACCGCATTCTTATGAAAATCTTAATAATTTCTCATGCGAGAAATCACAAATCTGGCCGATGGATTTAGTAAAATAGTAAAATATAGTTTTTTTCTGGAAGGAGTTGAAATCATGAGTGATAAAGTTCTCGTCGTTGATGACGAACATGAAATAGCAGATTTGATAGAAGTGTATCTGCAAAATGAAAATTACGAGGTATTAAAGTTTTATTCTGCAAAGGAAGCTCTTGCCTGCATTGAAACGACGGAAGTTGACCTTGCAATTTTAGATATTATGTTGCCGGATATTAGCGGTTTTACGCTTTGCCAGAAAATACGGGAACGGCAGCATACCTATCCCATCATTATGCTGACTGCTAAAGATGAAGAAATCGATAAAATCACCGGCCTTACATTGGGTGCCGACGATTATATCACAAAGCCCTTTCGCCCGCTTGAAGTTGTAGCACGAGTAAAAGCACAATTACGGCGGTATAAAAAGTATAATACCAGGCATGGTGAAGATGTGGAAAAAGATATCATCTTTCATTCCGGTCTTGTAATGAATATTAAAACACATGAGTGTTTTCTAAACGAAGAGCCGATCACACTGACACCTACGGAATTCTCAATTTTGCGTATTCTTTTAGAAAGCAAAGGTAATGTTGTAAGTGCAGAGGATTTATTCCATAAAATTTGGAGGGATGAATATTACAGCAAAAGTAACAATACGATCACGGTCCACATTCGTCATCTTCGGGAAAAAATGAATGACACTGTCGAAAATCCAAAATATATTAAAACAATATGGGGGGTTGGCTATAAAATTGAAATCTAAAAATAATAATGAATTTGATTATACCCGTTTGCAAATTAAAATTTTGTTTGCGCTGATTGGAGTATTGGCAGCTTTTCTTTTGGCGATTGCTCTGATGTATTTTTTTCATTGGAGCAGCATCGGCGGAAGATGGATTACTCAGATAGCAGCAGATTTCCTTCAAGTGGGTTTTTTTGTAGCACAAAACATATACCAGCCATTTTTCATCTTGCTGATACTGCTTATCTGTGTAGGATTATTTTTTATTATCCGTGCATTCTTACGCTATGTGACCAAGCCACTGTGTGATGTTGAGCAAAGTCTAGGGATGATTCTCATCGATAATTCGGAGGAAATCCGCTTATCGGAAGAACTCACTGCCATCACCCAAAGGCTAAACGCCATGAAGCAAACCTTGGAACGTCGGAAGCTAGAAGCACAATCGGCGGAACAGCGTAAAAACGAACTTGTGATGTATCTTGCCCACGACATCCGCACTCCGCTTACTTCTGTAATAGGATATTTAAACTTGCTGGAAGAAGTGGAAAATATGCCGCCGGAGCAGAAAAAAAAATACACGCATATCGCACTTGATAAAGCATACAGGCTGGAAAAAATGATTAATGAGTTTTTTGAAATAACACGGTACAATCTACAACAAATTAAAATAGAAAAAGCAGATATAGACCTCTACTATATGCTGGTACAATTAACCGATGAACTGCTGCCCGTTTTGTCAAGCCACGGGAATACTGCCGTTTTACATGCGGATGTAGAACTAAAGCTTTATGGAGATGCTGAAAAGTTGGGACGGGTTTTTACCAATGTTCTGAAAAATGCCGCTGCTTATAGCTACCCTAATACAGTAATTCAAATCACAGCCCAAAAAAGTGGCAGCAATACCGTAACAATTACATTTCAAAACAAAGGAGATACCATACCTCCTGAAAAATGCAATGCTATTTTTGAAAAATTTTATCGTCTTGACGAAGCCCGAACAAGTGATACCGGGGGTGCGGGATTGGGACTTGCAATTGCTAAAGAAATTATTATTTTGCATGGTGGTTCAATTACCGTAGAAAGCCGTGAACATATAACTTCTTTTATTATTACACTTCCGTTAAATCACACCGCATCTTAGTATTTTCTTAGGAATTAATCAAGAAAGTATTAAATTTGATCCGGCACAGATGTTTTATACTGTAATTAATGCATTACAAAGACTTTTGCATTGAACTACAATATATAAACGGAGGATGTCGCATGGACATTATTACAATTTCTCAAGTATTGCTCCGATGGTGTGTGTTTGCACTCATCGGAGGCCTTTTATTGGCACTTACCATTTTTGTCAGCTACATGATCTATAAAAAGGCGTTTCATGGCCAAAGGAGTATGTCGAAAACACAGGTGATTGTCCTGTTTCTTTTATGCTGCTGGTTGTTGCTGGTACTGGCACTGACCACCTTAAGCCGTGGTGCAAACTTCACCGGAAGCTTTAATATCGACTTTTTCAGTGCCTATGTGAACGCATGGAATAAGTGGTCAATCAGCGAATTGCAGCTTATTATCTTCAATATGCTGATGTTTACACCGTTTGGATTTTTATTACCGCTTTTCTGGAAGAAGGCAGAAAAGTTCAAGGTAACTTTTTTCGTGTCCATTGGGCTGACTATCTGTATTGAAATCGTACAATTATTGACGGGGACGGGGATATTCGAACTTGATGATTTATTCCACAATTGCATTGGAAGCTTATTTGGATATTTTTGTATTATGGCAGTGCTTTCCATTATTAGAGAAAAGCGCATTCGTTTTGCTCCCATTGGCAAAGTGCTTATATTTCCATGTGTCATTGGAATGATCATTGGGACCGTGTCGTTTGTTTATGAGCAGCAGCCTTACGGAAATATGCCGATTCGGCCTGCATCAAAGCAGGATATGTCAAAGGTTCAAATTAACACTGATCTTTCCCTGTCAGATCAACCGGCGACGGCCTCCATATACAAAAATAAATATACAGAAGATCAAGACTATATAGAACAAGTAATCTCCCCGCTTGCCAAATTGGAAGATGTTATCTTTTCTGGTATTCAGCGACGTGAAGGCGAAAACCGTGTTTACACTGGCAAAAGTCCCAATAGTGAAGACGTTCAACTCAACTTCTTTTTTAGGACAGGACAATGGAGCTACACAACATGGCGTGATACCGCTACATTGACAGACGAAGCAGCGAAGAACTATGCGGATTTTTATGAAAACTGGCTGAAAGAAAATGGACTACTTCCCGATTCCGCTGTTTTCAGCTTACAAAACAACGATACGCTTCGATGGGACACACCGGAAAAGAACGACCTGCCAATTGCCAAAACCGCATTCACATCCGGCTCTATCTTCATGCAGTTTGATAGCAATTTGGAACTTACCTCCATGCATTACGGAATCAGCTGGAATGAATATGTAGCAACAGAAGAAATTATTTCTCCCAAAGCAGCCTTTAAAGAGGTTGAAGATGGAAACTTTGAACAATATGTCCCCTTCCAGCAGGGAGATACCCTGTGGGCAAAAGAATGCAAGCTCGCTTATGTTTACGATACAAAAGGATTTTATCAGCCGGTTTATCAATTTACTGGATATATCAACAATAAGGATAATTCATGGAATTGTCAGATCCCTGTTTTGGCAAAATAGCACTTCATGTTCTTGAATTTTCCAAGACGGATAGGAAGGCGCATATTGGGCTGTTATCTGGTTTGTATGCATCTTCATTAGGAAAACATCAATCTGACATTAGGATTTTCTTAGGAATTAAACAACTCAATATTAAAATACGGCCTGTCCGCTTTTGATAGCATAATCTTATCAAAGCAGACAGGCTTTTGTTATGTAGGAAGGAGATTTTAACATGCCGAGAAAACGAATCACACAGATTTTCCCATGGTTGCTGCCGCTGAGGATCTGGCAGCGCCGATTTTGCTTCTATACGAGGATGCGTTTGGACGGAAACCGATATGCTGTGGGCAAGTCCGAAACCACGCTGCCATATCAGCTTTTTGAAACAAGCTGTCCTCTATATAACCGGGAAACCGGCTTTGACATGGTGTATCAGGGAAATAAGGTTTTTAACCTGAAACTGGCCGCAGCCACTCTTGATAAAGTGATTATCGGGCCAAATGAAACCTTCTCATTCTGGAAGTTGGTCCGATATGCGGACAGGGATATTCCCTATAAAGATGGTCTGACCGTAGTTGATGGGAAGCTCACAACGACCTCTGGCGGCGGGTTGTGTCAGATGAGCAATCTGCTCTTTTGGATGTTTATTCATACACCGCTTACTGTTGTGGAGAGGCATGGACATGGCATAAAGGATTTCCCGGAGCCGCCCAGCGATGCACCTATGGGTGTTGATGCGACCGTATCAGAGGGCTGGCTCGATCTGAAGGTAAAAAACGAAACAGAAATGTCCTTTCAGATCAGCATTACGTTTGATGAAGATCACATTATCGGACGACTACTGACCGATCAGGATAACGGGCAACTTTATGAGGTTATAAATGGTGAGACATTGTATTATTGCAAGAACAACAAGGTTTATGAAGAAGTGGATGTGAAGCAAAAAACGATTCTGACAGCAACCGGGGCCTATGCCTCTGAAAAACTTCTCTATCGAAATAAATGCGAAATCGGCTATCCGCTTCCCGAAGGGACGGATATTGTTGAGAAAGGAGCAAAAGCAAAATGAACAGATTAAATATTGCGATCTTATTCGGGGGATGTTCTCCTGAGTATAGTGTGTCGCTCCAATCGGCCTACTCTGTAATTACACATATAGATACTGACAAATTTATGCCCGTACTGATTGGGATTTCATCAAAGGGAGACTGGTATCGGTTTGAAGGGGATAATGAAAAAATTGCATCTGACACATGGTGCAATCCCTCGGACTGCTTGCCGGCGGTAATTTCACCGGATCGTAAAGCGCATACCCTGTTGGTATTTCACCCTGACAAAGTTGTAAAACTCCCGATTGACGCCGCGTTTCCTGTTCTCCATGGAAAAAATGGCGAGGACGGTACAGTTCAGGGCTTATTCGAAATGGCGGGAATCCCGATTGTCGGCTGTAGCACACTGGCATCGACGCTTTGTATGGATAAAGACCGTGCGCACAAGCTGGCACATATCGCCGGTGTGCAGGTTCCCACTTCCTTCGTTTTGAAAAAGAATATGGATGCCGGAATCGCCCTGGCACAGGCTGAGAGTCTCGGATATCCCCTGTTTGTAAAGCCGATCAGGGCCGGTTCCTCCTATGGCATTACTAAAGTGATTGATCGGCACTATCTTCCTGCCGCCATCAAGTTGGCTTTTGAATATGATGATGAAGTCATCGTAGAGGAAAGCATAACTGGATTTGAAGTTGGCTGCGCCGTGATGGGCAATAATGAGCTGACAGTTGGAGAGGTCGATGAAATCGAATTATCGGACGGATTTTTTGATTTAACGGAAAAGTACACCCTGAAAACCTCGGCCATTCATGTCCCGGCACGAATCTCAAAAGAAAAAGCGGAGGAAATCAAACAGACCGCAAAGACGATTTATCAGGCCCTGGGCTGCCGTGGCTTTGCGCGGGTGGACATGTTCCTGAACGCTGACGGCAAGATCATTTTTAATGAAGTCAATACGATTCCCGGCTTCACCTCTCACAGCCGGTATCCCAACATGATGAAAGCCATCGGCATTTCTCTTGAGCAGATTATTTCTCGCGTGATTGGATTGGCGGTCGGCGTATGAAAATGCTTGTGATACCGAAAAAGTCTATCAATGCGGGTAACCTGATTTTGGTCAATGCTCAGTATCCCTACTGTTCGGGAAATGCGGAAAGTTCTCTTGTCCCAGCCCATTCAAAGAGCAGTGTCTTGCTGGAACGCAGAGCCGCCGTTTTGCTTTCCAAGCTCATGAGCAGTATCGAGGGCTGGGAGCAGATCAGCGCGGTGAGCGGCTGGCGCTCCAGAGCGGAACAGCAGGACATTTATAACCAGTCTCTGCGAGACAACGGGGCTGCTTTTACAGAGCAGTTTGTGGCGAATCCGGATCACAGCGAACATCAGACCGGACTTGCCATCGACCTGGGCCTCCGCAAACCGGAGATTGACTTCATCAGGCCAGATTTTCCCTATTCAGGCATCTGTCAGACGTTTCGGGAAAAAGCCGTGGCCTACGGCTTCATTGAACGCTATCCAAATGGGAAAGAGGCTATCACAGGAATTGCGCACGAACCATGGCATTTCCGCTACGTTGGAGCGCCTCATGCTGCAATTATGACAGAGCTTGGGCTGACACTGGAAGAATATCATGCTTTTCTAAAGCAGTATCCCAACGGAGAGAAACGCTTTTTGTATCGGACGGGGAATCAAAATATTGAGGTTGCCTATGTAAAGACCGCGGCTGGAGCGGACGCCGAATTTGAAATTGAGGACGACATTCCATACTCGGTATCCGGCAATAACGCAGACGGGTTTGTTCTGACCAAGTGGAGGAATTGCAATGACAAAGGATAAGCAATACGGAGGATTGGATACGTTCAAGCTCATTGCTGCCTTACTGGTCATTTGCATCCATACCTCGCCTCTGATTACATTCAGTGTAAATGCAGATTTTTTCCTGACCAGAATCGTCGCCCGGATTGCCGTGCCATTTTTCCTGATGGTATCTGGCTTTTTCGTCCTGCCCGGCTACCTGTTTGAAAGGAGCCGTGACACCCATCCGCTCATACAGTTTTTCAAAAAAGCCGCGTTTCTGTACGCTGTGGCAATCATCATTTATCTGCCGGTCAATCTTTACGCAGGCCTGTTCAAGGGGCTTGACGTAGCGGACGTTATTCGCATGGCCCTGTTTGATGGCACGTTCTACCATCTGTGGTATCTGCCAGCGGTCATCCTGGGCGCTCTGATTGTATTCCTTTTGAGTCGCAGGCTGCCGTTCCATGCGGTTATGGTTGTCAGCCTGTTTCTGTATGGCATTGGCTTGATGGGAGACAGCTATTTTGGTGCGATCTCCGGTGTGCCGGTTCTGTCCACGGCCTATGACGCTATGTTTCATGTATTTTCCTATACCCGTAACGGACTCTTTTACGCGCCTGTCTTTTTGACGATGGGCGCATGGCTTGGTCATTCCACACGGACTTGCAGCATGAAAATGAGCGCGGTTGGGTTTGCGTTTTCCATGATGCTGATGACCGTCGAAGGATTTGCCCTTCATCATCTTGGCTGGCAACGCCACGATAGCATGTACCTTGCTCTGCTGCCGTGCATGTATTTTCTCTATCAGCTTGTAATGAAGTGGGATCGCAAACCGGGACCATTTTTACGGTCTATTTCCACCTGGATTTACCTCATTCATCCTCTTTTTATTGTGGTTGTACGGGGAGCGGCAAAAGTAACTGGCCTTGAGGATATGCTGGTACAAAATAGTCTGATCCATTATCTTGCAGTATCAGTGTTGTCTGTTCTGTTTGCTGTGTTGATAGCTAAGTTGCCCATTTTTAGAAAGAAAAAAGTATTCCAGAAAGGGCGGGCATGGATAGAGCTTGACCGTGCTGCGCTGCACCATAATGTGGACGCCCTTCGCGCTTTGCTTCCTAATGGCTGTGAGTTGATGCCCGCCATCAAGACAAATGCCTACGGGCATGGTGCGGTCTTGATTTCACGGGAGCTGAATTGTATGGGCGTAAATGCCTTCTGCGTCGCAACTGTTCAGGAAGGGGCCGAGTTGCGTAAAAATAGCGTCAACGGAACGATTTTAGTTTTGGGCTATACCCACCCGAGGGATTTTTCACTTCTGCGCCGCTATAACCTGACGCAGACCGTGCTTGATCTTTCTTATGCGAAGGTACTCGACCGATATGGTAAAAAGATTTCGGTGCATGTCAAAATTGATACGGGAATGAGCCGTTTGGGAGAGCGCAGCGAAAAGATAGAAGAAATCATCAGAATTTTTCAGTGTAAGAACTTGAAAATCGAAGGTGTTTTTACCCATCTCTGTGTGGCTGATGAAACTTCCCATGAAAGTATAAAGTTTACTCATACCCAGGCAAAAGCCTTTTACGACGTCATTGCCGAGCTTCATCAGCACGGATTCACATGCCCTAAAAAGCACATCGTCAGCAGTGACGGCCTTTTGTACTATCCAGAACTAGCTGAAAACTATGCAAGGGTTGGGATCGCACTCTATGGAATACTCAGCACCCGCGCCGATACGGAACGCTGCGGCATTTCCCTGGAGCCGGTTTTGTCCATAAAGGCGCGAATCGCCTTAGTCAAAGATTTATTTGCAGGTGAAGCAGCCGGTTACGGACTGCAATTTGTCGCTTCGCAGGATAATAGAATAGCGGTTGTGGCAATGGGATATGGTGACGGCATCCCGCGTTCCCTGTCGTGTGGGGTGGGAAGTGTTTTGATTCAGGGCATCAAAGCCCCTATTGCTGGACGGATATGTATGGATCAAATGCTGGTGGATATCTCCAACATTCCGAACGTCAAGTCTGGAGATGTTGCTGTGATTATTGGGCAGTCTGGAAATGAGAGAATAACCGCCTGTGATCTTGCGGAGCAGGATGGGACAATCTCTAATGAAATCCTTAGCCGTCTGGGTGAACGGTTGGAAAGGCTGTTAATTTAAGATTTTGAAAGGTCTATTTTAGCAAGTTTATATCTATATCAGAATCAAAGATAGAGAAATACCCGCCAAATAAAAAAAACGGCGCTTTGGCGGGTCATTTTTCATGCCTAAATATTCTAAAGCAACTCAAGTAACCCTCCAAACCCGTGAAGTTTGGAGGGATTTCTTATGTGTTGGTCTCTACAGACTACACCGCTGCGCATCTGCTGCAGCGATATTAGGCTATTTGCATAATCAGTGATTACATAGGTGATTCGTCAAAAAAAGACTATGTTCCTCAGCGGATAGCTATGCCCACCAACACGAACCACCAGAGCAGGTAGAACGTGAAATAGTATATAAGAGCGTACTTATGGACGGTCATGTCCACAGGTGCGCTCTTTTTTTGCTGCACAGAATCATACCTCGATGCCGGTCACCGCCTCTTGTCCTTCGTTTTCAATCACATTTTGAAAATTAGGAGGACAAGCATATGTCAGAGAACAAAAAATATACCATCGTAGTAAAACGGCAGCGTGTCGAGGTCAGTGAGGCCGTCTACCGTGCCTACCATAAAGAGCGGGAAGCGGAACGCTACCAAAACAAGCTGATCCATCAAAATGAGCTTTCGCTAGAGCGGTTCCGAGAGGACGGTGTCAACATTGATTACCTCATTGTCCGTGTTCAACCAGATATCGTGGACAAGCTTATTCGTCAGGAACAGCTGGAGGCGTTATGGATCGCTCTTCAATTCTTACCGGAGGATGAACGTTTCCTCATTGATGAACTATTTTTCAATGATAAAAGCGAGCGCAAGTTGGCCACGGAGCTTGGAATGGCCACCATGACACTCCATGACCGCAAGCATCGTATACTCAAGAAGCTGAAAAAACTCCTTGAGAATTAAAAATTAATCCGTACACCCCCCTCACTTTTTCCTTTATAGAAGTGAGGGGGATTTTTCTATCTCTCGTGTTCCTTGAAAAATACCGAAACTATTCGGTCATATCCAGCAGCTTAAATACGTTAGCTGTTCAGCTCCGATGAGGGGAAAGCGGCTTCGGAGGACACGCCAAGACCATCTGCGGATAGGTCAGAGCTATTCGTAAACACGATAGCATCAAAGATGTCGAGCGAAAAATGTCCGTCCATAAAGCAATCTGTGGTAGATTGCCCCGCCATGATCTGAACAGCCTACAATGATACTTCCGCATAGCCACAGACATCGCAATGGGTGCGGTCACCGGAGAACCCGGTGAGGGTGAGAGTCCCATGACAGCCACTAACCAAGGCTGGTTTAAGCTGACTGCCCAAAGGACGAAATAGTCCTTATGCCGCAGACAATCTGCCTGTGGTGTTCTGCTTCGGGGAGTAGTGTCGAATAGAAGCAGCAGAAAACGAAGAACAAGAGTTTTGTTATATTAGAAACTATGAGGACAGCCACCCTGCCGAATACATCAGATCAAACTTGGTGGCTGTCCTTATCCTTGTGATATAACAACTAATTTCACGCAAAGGAGGAATGCAAAATGCGTATCTACAAAGGCGATATGTTCTACGCCGATTTAACCCCTGTGGTTGGCTGTGAGCAGGGCGGCATCAGGCCGGTACTGATTATCCAAAATGATATTGGAAACCGCTACAGTCCCACCGTTATCGTGGCCGCTATTACCAGTCGCACCGAAAAGAACCTGCTGCCCACTCATATCCAGTTGTGCAGCCAGCAGTATGGGCTACGGCAGAATTCCCTTGTGCTTTTGGAGCAGGTGCGAACCATTGACCGTTCCCGCCTGCGTGAGTACATAGGCCATTTAAGCGAACCAAAGATGCAGCAGGTCAATGAAGCCTTAGCCGTGAGCTTCGGTCTGGATGCCCTGTTGCCGGAACCGCAAATGAGCCTGAGTTTGTAAAAGGAGGTGCTTTATATGGACAAGAAATCCGCTTGGATTTATTGCCGCATCGATGCGCCGGAAGATATCCACGGAGTTTTAAAAGGACAATACGAGAGGTTGGAAACCTATGCAGCACAGATGGGGTTTGCCGTTGTCGGCTCCTCACAGGACTTGGGCAGCGGTCTGCATTTTGACCACCCCGGCCTGCAGACTGTTCTGGAAGCAGCAAAAGCCGGGAGCTTTCATATCCTGCTGGTGGATTCGGTAAGCCGGATCGGGCGGGATATGGCAAAGACCATGAACTTTATTCAAACAATCAGCAACTGTGGAATCAGCATTTATTCCCCGATGGAGGGCGAAATCAAGCTGTCTGATTTGGCAATGCTGCTGTTTCAATTGCGATAGGAGGAAACGCTATGACAAAAACAGAGCCGGTAAACGAAGTCCGTTATTTAATGGCACACAACTTTCTCACCTATCTTCTGGAGCAGGGCAAAATTAGCCTTAAGGAATTTCAGATTGCAGATGGGTTTGCGGTCGAGAAGTACAAGCCGAGGCTCCGGATTATTTAGTGGATTTTGTGATAGCTTTCTCTGCATCTCTGTGGTAGTGTATGTGCTAATACCCAAGGGGTATTGAACTTACACGAAAGGAGAATCCACGATGCAAAAAGAAAAAACAATCAGGGTTGCTGTTTACTGCCGTGTAGCAACAGAGGCACAGTTAACAGCTGAAAGCTCAGAAAAAGAGCAGACCAAACGGTTGCAGCAAGCTCTGAAAGAACAGGAGGTGCCGCCATGCCGCAGGTACAGGTTATTGAACCGGTAAATGCCATTTACCGCTATGCACCGCCCAAGCTGCGTGTCTGCGCCTACGCCAGAGTCAGCAGCGATTCGGCAGACCAGCTGAATTCCTTTTCCGTACAAATGGAGCATTACACTTCTCTGATTTCCGGAAATGATGAATGGGTGCTGGTGGACATATACGCCGATGAGGGTATCACCGGAACCCGGTCGGATAAGCGGGAGGAATTCCAGAGGATGCTTTCCGACTGCAGGAAAGGCAAAATCGACCGCATCCTTGTAAAGTCCGTTTCCCGGTTTGCAAGGAACATCCACGACTGCCTCTCCACCGTCCGGGAGCTGAAAGCCCTTGGCATCGAGGTGGAATTCGAAGAAGATGGCCTCAAGACAGCGGATATGCATGATGAGATGATAATCGGAGCCTTCAGCTCCATCGCTCAGGAGGAATCCACCTCCATCTCCAACAATATGCGCTGGAGCTACGCCCGTAGGATGCAAAACGGCAACTTCACTTGCTGCTGTGCTCCCTATGGATACGACCTTGTAAATAACACGCTGGTTCCCAATCTCAAGGAAGCGCCGGTGGTGCACCGGATATTCGGAAGCTATCTCTCCGGCAAGAGCATGGATCAGATTGCGGCCGAGCTGAACGCTGATGGCATCCCCTGCAAGAACGGCGAGGTTAACTGGCTCTATACCGCCGTCAGCTATATCCTCAAAAGTGAGCGCTACATCGGTGATGCCCTGCTGCAGAAATCATACACCACCGACACCATGCCCTTTCAAACCAAGCGCAACAAGGGCGAGCGTGACCGCTATTATGTCACTGGTTCCCATGAGCCGCTCATCAGCCGGTCGGAGTTTCAGCAGGCACAGCAATTAATGAAAGCCCGTAACTCCCTCTGCCAAAGCAAGGGGAATTGTAAACAGTATGTATTTTCTCAAAAAATCAAATGTGGGAAATGCGGCACAAACTTCTCCCGCCGGTTAACCAACGGAAAAACCTATTGGGTCTGCCATAAGCACTTCCGCAGCAAGGAGCTGTGCGAAATCCGCCAAATCCGGGAGGATGCCATCATGCAGGCCTTCCTCCGGATGTACAACAAGCTAAAACAGAACAGCCGAAATATTCTCTCCACCACTTTAACAGAACTGATGGATCTCAAATCCAAAATCACCATGAGCGACGTAAAAGTCGGAAGCATCAACAAAGAAATAGCGGAACTCACCAAGCAGAGTCTGGTACTGAATCGTCTCAGGACGAAAGGTTACATGGACTCTGCTATTTTTATGCAGAAAAACAATGAAATCAACCAGCAGCTTGACCTTCTGAAGCGCAACCGCCGCAGATTGCTGGAAAGCGATGCGGACGATGAGATGATTTCAGAATGCAGGCTGCTGGTTGAGCTGATAGAACAGGGAGCGCCGTACCTGACAGGGTTTGACGAAACTCTGTTTCACAGTATTGTCAATCAGATTGTTGTCACCGAGCAGGATCAGCTGAAATTCTGCCTCATCGGTGGGTTTGCCTTTACGGAGCAGTTGCCAAAGGAGGTGTTCGGACGATGAAGAAAAACCGATACCTTCCTTTCGGTTATCACATTCAAAACGGTACGCTGTGCATTCATGAAGTGGAAGCCGCTGTGGTACGGCAAGTTTTTGAGGATTACCAAGACGGGATGTCCTATCTCCGGATTGCCGAGCGGCTTACTGCCAAAAGCGTCCCCTATATGGAGAACCGCACCGACTGGAACAAGCATAGGGTCAAGCGGATGCTGGAGAATTCTCGCTACTGCGGCGATGATGACTTCCCACTGATTATCCCTGCCGACACGTTCGATGCGGTAGCCGCCCTGATCGGGCAGAAAAGCCAAGTGGAGCCTTTATCCGAGGAACTGGACAGCATCCGCAGTAAGGCGATTTGTGGGGCTTGTGGAGCCAAATACAAAAGGGATGGCAGAAGCAAAAATTATGAAGCATGGTGCTGCTCCGCCGAGGGGCGCATCACACCCAAGCGCATTACCGACCAAGCCCTGCTGGAGAGTGTAACAGAAATACTAAATGTGATTATCAGCAATCCGAGCCTGCTGGAGCTTCCTTCACCGCACAGGGAGAACTATTCTCTTGATGTTGCCCGGACGGAAAACCAAATCAATCGGGAGATTGAAAAAAGCGAGGTGGACAGCGACTACATCAAGTTACTCATATTCGGCTGTGCCGCCGCAAAATATGGAGCTTGTGCTGATACGGAGCCGGTATACTTAACCCGCCGGTTACTGGTGATATTCGAGCAACAACAGCCGCTGGATGCTTTCTCAGTCCGGCTCTTTGAGGATACGGTCAAGCAGGTGGTCATTGATGTGGACGGTAGCCTGTGGCTGCGGATGATTAACGGAAAACTGATCGGAAAGGAGTAACCGCCATGCAAACACAAACTATAACACCGGTACAGAAAAGGGTCGATGTGATCCCTGCCAATGTTCTTTTAACCAAACCCAATGCCAGAAAGAGAAAGCTCCGTGTGGCGGCCTACTGCCGGGTCAGCACCGAACAGGAAGAACAGCAGTCCAGCTACGCTGCGCAGATTGCTTATTACACGGAGAAAATCAATAAAAACAAGGAATGGGAGCTTGCCGGTATTTTTGCCGATGAGGGTATCACCGGAACCAGCGTCAAGAAACGAACCGAGTTTCTCAAGCTCATAGCACTGTGCGAAAAAGGCAAGATCGATATGGTGCTGACCAAGTCGGTCTCCCGGTTTTCCAGAAACACGCTGGATGCCATCGGATATATCCGCAAGCTCAAAGCAAAGGGCATCCCTATCATCTTTGAAAAAGAGGGCATCAACACGATGGAGATGGCCAGCGAAATGGCACTGTGCTTCCTCAGCGGCTTTGCACAGGCAGAGAGCGAGTCCATCAGCCGAAATGTAACATGGGGCAAGCGCCAGAGCTTCAAAAGCGGAAAGGTACCTTTTCAATACTCCCGCCTGCTGGGTTACCAAAAAGGTGAGGACGGTCAGCCCAAGGTTGTGCCGGAGGAAGCGGAAATCGTCAAGCGGATTTTCAGAAGCTATTACTCCGGTGCCAGCGTTCGAAAGATAAAGGAATCGCTGGAGGCAGACGAAATTCTCTCCCCCACAGGTAACGCAGAATGGTCAATCGGCGCACTGCAATATATGCTCCGCAACGAGCGATACATCGGAGATGCACTGCTGCAGAAAACCTATGTGGTGGATTGCTTAACCAAGGAAACGCGAAAAAACAACGGTGAAATCCCCCAGTATTATGTAACCGGAAACCATGAGCCGATTATTTCAAGAGATTTATTCAACCTTGTGCAGGAGGAAATTACCCGGAGATCTGTTAAGCGAAAAGTGGCCAAGAAAGCTGTAAAAACCGAAAAAGGGAAATACAGCAGCAAATACGCCCTGACCGAACTTCTCTGCTGCGGTGAATGCGGAACGCAGTACCGCCGGGTCACTTGGGCAAGGAATGGCAAGAAAAAGGTGGTCTGGCGTTGTATTAACCGCTTGGAATATGGCACGAAATACTGCAAGGAATCCCCCACCATTGAGGAAAGCCGGTTGCACCAAGCCATTGTCATCGCTCTGAACCGTCTGGATGAGGATAAGGCTGATGTTATCGAAACCCTCAAGGCAGGACTACGGCTGGCCATCGGTTCACAGGATGATGACAGCTTCAATGAAGCGGCTGTCCAAAACCGTATCGCCGAGCTGCAGAGCGTAATGATGGATTTGGTGGAACTCAGCTCCAAGTCCAGCGCCGGTGCGGATTACTTCGATGCCAAGTTTGAAGAAATTGCTGCGGAGATAAAAGCACTGCAGGGGCAACTTGGGGAGCATCAAGAGCAGACCATGCTCGCCCAAAACACACAAGCCCGAATTCATGAACTGCTTTATACGATGGAACATACAGATCTCAGCCTCAAAGAATACCGGGAGGATGTGGTCAGGGCAGTGATTGATAAGGTGGTGGTTTTATCCCCTGAATGCATCCGGATTACCTTTAAGGGAAATACGGAAATGGAGCAGGAACTGCCAAGTGAGTAAAAATAGCAGGAGAAGCCGCCACAAAGCTGGCGGTTTTTCTCCTTTGGGCAGATTTTTGCTATATTCCGATGGGTTTCACCAAAATGCTGTGAATATTTCCATAATTTACACGAATCCGATTGCTTTATTCGCCGCTGCGATATATAATATATATAATATTTATTTGGCAAAGGATAGTTTTAATGGACTACATGACAGCAAAAGAAGCAGCGGAAAAATGGTCAATCACTCCACGACGGGTGCAGGTGCTTTGCGCACAGGGTAAAATACCGGGTGCTGTTCGATTTGGGGTTACTTGGGCAATACCTAAAGATACGGTAAAACCTAAAGATGGCCGATGTAAAAGCAAAAAATAAGGAAAAGCTGTTATTTAAGGATGGTATAAATTATGGAAGCTCAGATTACTATAAGCGGTGGTATAATTGGAGAATTATCAGAAAAAATCCCTTCGAACATTATTGCGTTAAATGAATTGATTAAGAATTCATATGATGCAGGAGCAAATAAGGTAGCTGTTACCCTTGATTCGCAAAGTAAAACTCTTACTATTGTTGATGATGGTTGTGGAATGGATGAGAATTCCATCAATATTCTTTTTCATATCAGCCAAAGCGAGAAAACATATGGTGTAAAAAATCAATATGGCAGATACACACAAGGCTCTAAAGGTCTTGGCTTTCTGTCTGTTTTTAAATTTGGTAAAGACGTGTGTTGGATTACCAAAAAGGAAAAAGGCTTAAAATTTTGTGCCCAATACGACACGCTAATAAACAGCGATAATATATCTTCGTTGGTAATTCCTATTGAGCCTTGTCCAGAAGCTCAAAAAGGAACTAAGATAGTTATTAAATTAGAAGAATATAGTGCTGATTCTTTAATTTCGTATTTGTCAGATTTATCAAACTTGCAAAAAGTTATATATTCTTTTGAAGATAGCAGTTTCGAGATCACTTTAAATGTGAATGGCACATCTTATTCCAGTAAAGATAAGCAGCCATTAATTCAAATATACCCTGAGCGTCAATTGTACTATGTTAAGTATAGTTCACAAGAACAAAAAATTAAGTATTATCATAATGGCGTATTAATCTTAAGTAAAGATTATCTATTCAATGCCAATGAATATGAAATAGATATTGAAATTGTAATATATCAATTAAAGTCCCGAGGGAAAAATAACATTATCCCATTGTTTTACAACCCCCAAGGTGATTTGACTCCACTCATTTATATAAACACAAATCTATTTAATAATTTTAACATTTTTGATCCTAATATTATGAAAAACATTAAGACAAGTGATGTTCTCAACCAAATGATAGGATCTATTCGAATTTTTAGTAGTAGTTCATCATTGAGTTTCAATTCCGATAGATCTCAATTTTTGCAGAATCCTTTAACAGATGGCATTAAAGAATTTCTCTATAATATTAATAAAACAATCCAGACTTTAGGTTCACAATATAAAAAATATTTATTAGATTTTGACATTCTTACAACTCTAACTCTTCCTTCGAATCGGCTTAATGATAATAGCTTTTTAAGAAGTATTATCAAAGACCAGTTTGCCTTTAAGGATAAGGTTGAAATTCATAAGATTGATAAGAAAGTGGTTTATTCTTTCGCTAAGAAAGAATGCTATGCAAATATATATCAAGTCAATCCTAATGATGAGGCTTCTTCTGCTTCAAGCAAGGGTCAAACACAAGAAGCTGGTGCAACCACGAAAGGTGCAGAAGGTAAGGAAAATTCTGGAGAAGATAATTCCGTAACTACGGCAAAGATAATTTTGAAACAATTTAATAAAAAAATCGATGTGCCCTCAGGACAAATTAATTTGTATGATGAAATAATAGGGGCATATGATAGTAAGGGCAATTCTATTTCAAAAAACAGTATTATTGTTAAAGAGGAAAATGCAGAATTGCAAAATGCAATCTTACAGAGTGTCATTATTCCTTGCAAAAAAAATATATACTATTCATATACAGATTCGATTACAGGTCTCGTTACAGTTCGAGTGGAATTTGAGTTTGTTGAACCTAAATCACCTGTTAGGTCATCATCACAAAAGATGCCGTTAATTTACATACCAGCACATCAAGGATATAATATATCTTTTAATGTTTCCTTGGGCAATTTGATTAACCAAATTAATATGTTGGACGTAGACAAATATACTGAAGTGCTATCTTGTACTTTAAGAGCAACTTTTGAATTAAGTATTGATTCAATCAAAAAATGTTCTAAGTATTCATCTTTAACGTGGAATAAAGAGTTAAAGGAAAATATAAAGCTTGTAATTTCTTATATAAAAAGCAAAAAAAGTTTCATAGGTGCAGTTGCGACTTCTACAAAAGTTGATTTTGATAGTTTGAAAAATATTTTAGAACCATCGGATGTAGATGTTTATGTTCCCAAATTGCATTTAGGTGCTCATAAATCAATGCAGTACGTTACTAAAGATGAAATTGTAAAGCTTGGTAAGTTAGCAGGAGTATTTGTAGTTGTTGCTAATGAAATGATAAATAACCCCAATATAAATTAGTGAGTAGTGAGGCATTTATGATAGAAGATATTTCATTCAAAAATTATAAGAAAAAAAGCGATATTCATGGTACTTCACTATATCCTGCTGTTATGGTGGCGCCTGTACAAAAAGCTATACTAAGCAATTTAATATCTCAAGGTGGAATTAAAACTGTATTTGATCCTTTTCATGGATCAGGCACGGCTCTATATGAGTGCGGAGAAATTGATATCAATATACATCTCATTGGTTGCGATATTAATCCACTTGCTAATCTTATAACAAAAGTAAAATTACAGGGTATAGATAAAGACTTTGAAAGAGATTTTGACCAGTTGAAAAAGTTACTGACGCAAATCAAGCAAGGAGAAACTTACGAATTTACGAATATAAAAAAATGGTTTAAAGAGGATATTATCGAATCATTAAGAATACTCCGAACAGCCATTATTCAAATTCAAAAAGATAAAAGTAGATTGTTTTTTTGGTATATTCTTTGTGATATTATTCGTAAATATAGCAACACAAGGAGTTCAACCTATAAATTGCACATACGAACAGACGATGCAATTAACAGGATAGAAAATAGTGTTATACCTGACTTTTTAGCTGCAGTAACAAAGTCATATCCCAAATTTTATAATACATTTAAAAATTTCACCTTGTTCAAATGTGATATAGTGGACCAAATGAAACAATTTGAAGATAATTGTTTTGATATTACTATTACATCCCCTCCTTATGGTGATAATGGAACTACTGTTCCCTACGGACAGTTTTCAATGTTAGCTTTGTTATGGATAGATAACAAAGATTTAGAATTAGAGGGATGGGAGCTTGAAAATTATTCCATCATAGATTCTAAGAGCATAGGAGGATGTCAGAGTAGCCAAAATTTGAGTGAATACGGCCTGAGTTTGATACAACCTTATTTAGATAAAATATGTGAAAGCAAGCATAAAAAGGTAATACGTTTTTTCTCTGATTATTTTAATGTTTTAGAAGAAATTTGTAGAGTTACAAATAAATATATAGTACTGACATTAGGAAATCGAACAGTTGATAGAGTGAAAATAAATTTAAACCACATTACAAAATGCTTCTTAGAAAACAATAACTTCTATCTTGTGGAGGTTTATGAACGAGATATTCCGAATAAAAGGACTCCTAAAAAAACATCCAAGGTTCACAACAAACCTGTGGAGTCTATGAACTCTGAATTTGTTTCTATATATAGAAAGTGATTTTTGTGCATTAATGGTTTGCATCTATTTTGACCTAATGATACAGAAAAAGAACCGCTATTTTTAGCGGTTCTTTGTTTTTTTGCGTTAAATTTTAAACGTGCCGTCATTGCCGACGAAATACTCCTTTACTTTTCTATCTGTGCTGATTCGAAGCACTTATTTTCAACATCTATAATTATCCAAAGAATATCTATAATGCTATTATTCGCAGATGAACATTTTAAATTCCTTATTTGCCTCACGGAGAACGGTGAACATGTAATAGAAACAAATTCAGGCGAAGGATTTCTAGCAGTAAATTCGGATACGTTTATTGCAGACACAAGGAATTGGATAAAAATTGACGAAGGCAACAGGCTGCTATAGTAAAAATGATGTAGGCCTTCCGGCCCCTGTATTTCAAAGATAACCCTTTATTATATAATAGTAAATTATGGAAAAATAGAATTGAAATAAATGTGGAAACATGAAACAATATTGTTAAAATATACAACAAAGAAAGAAGGAAACAATATGAAACGATTTATAGCAATTTTAATGACATTGTGCATGGTACTAGGCGTGTCGAGTGTGAGTGCGTGGGCAGCAGAAACAGAAGGGTGGCAGACTAAGATGATGATGCCCACGTCCCCAGGATCCTTTGGAACGTGCGTAATCGGAGATCGTATATTTGTCGTGGGCGGATATAAGAGTAACTTAGTTACAATTTATAATACGAAAACTGATACGTGGAAAATGGGAACACCTATGCTTAAAACCCCATATAAAGTAGAAACCGTTGCTATAGGTAATAATATATATGCCATGTGTAATGGTGATGTTAATGGTGATGTTTCTAAGACGTATATGCAAATTTATGATTCACAGGCAGACACATGGACAGTAAAAGAAGATATACCAGGGTTTTCAGATCGGCTAACGGTCGTAGCTAATGGAGAAAAACTATATGTAACAGACTATGACGCCGGAAAAAGTATAATGAGCATGCAGACATATGATACTTTATCAGAAACTTGGACAAGTAGTAAGGCCTTAGCCGCGTTACATTGTTATTCTTTTGGGATGTGTGTGCAAGGGGATAACGTTTATATAGTTGGTGGTTATGGCAAAGATGGTTCAAGTAGCAAAGATACCAATACTTTGCAAGTATATAATGTGACGTCAGATACATGGAAATCCTTAAAAAAAATGCCAACACCTAGGCGGAATTTGACTGCCGTAGCGGTAGATAATAAAATTTACGCCATAGGAGGGGAGAATACAAAAGGAACTAATGTAGTGGAGATTTATGACATCGAACAAGATAGCTGGAGCACTGGAATACCAATGAATACAGTGAGATATTCCTTTGCGGCAGAAATAGTCAATGGGAAGATTTATGCAATAGGAGGAACTGGAACCTCTGGACGCTTAAATTCAATAGAAGCTCTTCAAGTAGGGAACTCAGCAAATGAAACATTTAGCAAATTATCGGTATTGTTAAATACTGGAGAAATCGTCCAACTCAGCACGTCCTTTGATTTAGCCAACAACCAGAACTTCACCTGGACTTCTATCAATGAAGCAGTAGCTACAGTAGACAGTAATGGTAAGGTAACTGCTGTTAGTGCTGGCGATACGGATATTTATGCGGAAAACTCAGACGGCACTTTTAAGGAGTATATCCCTGTGAAAGTAGTAGAAGGCATTGCAGATGAATTACGATTGGCGGTTCATCTAAAAGCAGGAGAGAAGGCAAAGCTATATCTGACCGATGATCCTAGCCAAGCGACCTGGAGTTCTCTGGACGAAAGCATTGCGACAGTATCTGCTGATGGACAGGTTACAGGTGTAAAGAAAGGTCTAGCTATCGTTAAAGCGGAGCTAGAGGGAGAGACCTATCAAATCTATGTACGCGTAAACGGATAGTTTATCGAAAATTTAGAGCCACGGAGCAATCCGTGGTTTTCTTGTATTTTGCATTATGAATTGAAGGTAATCAAATAAAATAAACCTTTCCAAAGAACTGCTAACTATCTATATTGGTTAGTAGTATTTTAGTTATACAAACTAAAACAGCAGGAGTATAAATCAATAATACGTGTGATTGCCGAGCACGATAGAATGAAGGGCATAACAACAATTGCGTATAACAAAATAACGCATTTATACCGCTTACTAAGGATGCCATAAGGGCGCAGAAAACGAAATTTTTAATCAGGAAATTCCTATTCATAGGCCTTTCCCTATTTGACACAAAATAAACAAAATATATTTATAAATTTACACAAATTATAACTGGACAAATAGATTTCTTGCATGTACAATATGACCAACCACATGCAACTAGGTGAAATATTCTGAAAATTGCAAAACGGTGAGAGGAGTGGAATTTATGAACGTATTGAAGAAAAGTATATTGCTAAAGTTTTTGTTTGGAATCATTCTACCCGTTATGATTTGTCTATGTATTTTGCTAGTGAGCATTTTTGTCCTGGTAAAGGATAACGTGGAATCCTCCACGGCAGAGACCCTTACCGCAAACTCGAAGCAAGCTTCGTATCAGGTGGAAGGCTTTTTCACCGAGTATATGATGATTACGGAGACCCTGGCCACCAATCCGGAGGTGCAAGCGCTTTTTTCTGAGGCCAACAAAGAAGTGAGCATTTCTGCTGTGACAACTTTTCCAGTAGTAAAGACCAACTTGGTAGAGTCGCAGGAGCTGGACCCTGAAACCATTTTATCCGTCTGGATTGCAGATGTAGATGCCAGCCAGCTGTTTCAGCACGATGGCTGGGAATCTGGGCCGGACTGGGATATTACAACCAGGCCTTGGTACGTAACCATGGAGGCGGAGGATGCTACTATTCTTTCTGCCCCGTATATTGATTCTGTTACCGGTAAACTAGTGGTGACAGCAGCCACCCCTGTATATGACAGCCGAACCGGGGTATTGCTCGGTGCTGTGGGCTTGGATATTGCCTTGGACCAACTGAATCAAATTATGGCTTCCTACACCCTCGGCGACACGGGATTTTTTCTCTTCCTAGCAGGAGATGGTTCTGTTATTTATGACAAGAATCAGGACAACATCATGAAGAATGTGTCCGAAATCGGGCTTTCTGCTCCGCTGCTGAAGGCCTTTGAAGACAAGAAAGAAGATTACTTTGCTTATGAAAAGGACGGAATGCCAGCCTATGGTTATTATAGCCTGATTGGTGACACCGGGTGGAGTGTTCTCTCCTCCCTGCCAGAAGCTGAGTTTTATGAAAGCTATAATAGTTTGATGAAGGTTAGCATCGGTATCTTCCTAGGAGCATTGATTATTTTAGGTGCAGTTATCACGATGATCAGTCGGGGCATCGTTAAGCCGTTGAAAAAGCTGGCAGTCAATGCCCACGAGATTGCAGCGGGCAATCTGAGCGTAGAGGTGGATACCCGGGCTGTGGATGAAACCGGGCAGGTTGCAGAAGGCTTAGCCAATACGGTAATCCGTTTACAGGAATATATCAAGTATATAGATGAAATTTCCGCAGTTTTAGATGAGATTGCTTCTGGGAATTTAGTCTTTGAACTAAAGCACAACTATGTAGGCGAATTTGCGAAGATTAAAACAGCTTTGGAGAATATTCAGGGCACCTTTAGCCACACTTTTTCTGAGATTGCCAGCGCAGCAGGTCAGGTTGCCTCCGGATCCGAGCAGTTGGCCCAGGGAGCACAGCTGTTGTCTCAAGGATCCATGGAACAGGCCAGTTCTGTGGAAGAATTGTCGGCAACCATCCTAGAAGTTTCAGAAGGAATTAAAGGTAGCGCCCGCAATGCGGATCAGGCCCGAGACATTACGGTGGCTTCAGAGGAAGAGGTGGAGCACGGCAATCAGCAGATGCGAGAGATGATTGGCGCCATGGAGGAAATTAAGGATGCCTCCCGGCAGATTAGTAATATTATCAAGGCTATTGATGACATCGCCTTCCAGACTAACATTTTGGCGCTGAATGCAGCGGTAGAAGCCGCTAGAGCAGGGGAAGCAGGAAAGGGCTTTGCGGTGGTAGCTGACGAAGTGCGAAATCTGGCTGGAAAGAGTGGTGAGGCCGCCAAGGATACGACAGACCTCATCGAAACCGCCATTCGGGCCGTGGAAAACGGCAATCGAATCGTAGCCGAGACAGCGGTTTCTTTGGAGAAAATTGTAGCTAACACAAAGCAGTCGGGCAAAATGGTGGGAGACATCTCTACAGCCAACAATCAGCAGGCTAATGCGATGCACCAAGTGACCGAAGGCGTAGAGCAGATTTCCACCGTTGTTCAGACCAATTCGGCTACCGCAGAGGAGACCGCCGCGGCCAGCGAAGAGTTGTCCAGTCAGGCCAATCTGCTGAAAGAGCTAATCAGCCAGTTTAAGTTGCAATAGGTTTGTTCAGAATAAGAACGCAGTAGAAGAGAAATAGTCCGTCACCCCTTAACGGGGCGGCGGACTATTATTTTTTCTTAGGGACAAGGAGGAAAGAAGTCGCCAAACAGGTAGAAAGGGACTTTTCAGTGTCAAACAACGCGTTGCTTTCATATACTGTAGGAGAAATAATAAGAGGAGGGCGAGGTATGCGATTGATTGGGAAACTGCAAGGAAGCTGCATTCCTACCAGCCAGCTGAATTTCATCTTTCAGTCCAGAACGGCTTGGCGGGATATGTCCACCTGGATTCGGGCTTATTTGGCCAGCAAGCATGGCGGGCTGGGAGACACGGAGACTATTCGCAATAAATTGAAAGAGCTCACGCACAAGTATGTGGGAACTTTTAGCATGATATTCGGCGAGCATGTGGCCGAGCAGTACATATTGATGTTGACAGAATACATGGATCTTTTCGATAAGTTGATAGATGCGCAAATTCAGGAAGATCAGGCAGCCATAGAAGAATACACCCGACTGCTGTACGCAAACACGGATCAGCGGGCAGCTATGTTTGCTTCCTTAAATCCTTATTGGTCGGAATCGGAATGGAAAAACCTTTTATACCAGTTCAATCAGAAGACTATTGACCAGTCCACCACTTTTCATAATAAGGAATTTAGGCAAAATGTAGAAATTTTTGATTCCATTCTCAATTTGACTTCGCTTATAGGCGACTATTTTTCCAGCGGAATGCTGAGCTACCTGACTTATTCTGGGCGATGATAAAGATTTTGCAGACAGAAAAAAACTCCAGTTGAGACGTTCGCTGGAGTTTTTAAGGGTGCATATGTAATGGATTAAAAGTTCACCGCTAATTCGATTCATTAGCTAGACTGTCTTCCGGCTCGGACAACGTACCGAAGCTTTGATCAAAAGTTTCTTCTCTTAGGTCTAGCAGGCCATCTGTCTTGTCGTAGACTAAGGAGGCAGAGCCATTTAGATTAGGCACGAGCCATACCAGAGATAGATTCTCTAGGCTGCCCAGTTTACCATCAGCAGCCCCAGCAATACTGCTGGAATAGGTTTGCAGGAACTGACGGCTATCTGCGGGACTATAGGTGTCCTTCCAAGTAAGAATAGCGTAGACCTTATAGCCGCCTTCAGCAGCGAGGTCTGCATCCATTACCGTCAGTGAGTCAATTTGTATGCTGCTGGAAACAGAAAGAATCACGCTCTTCATGGTATCTTCGATATTGCGGATATCTGTTGGATTGCTGGTCAAGCTGTTGTCATAGCGGGTCTTTAAACCAGTGGTACTGCTGTCAGGGCTGCTTCCAGCGGAACTGGTATCGGCCGCTGCCGCCTCAGAGGATGTTTGCTGGCTCATGCTGTCCCCACTTGCTTGGATGTCCTCCTCTTTTTTTCCACAGGCGGTCATAGTCAGGAGTAAAGTAATCAAAAGGATGGATAATGCAATTTTTTTCATGAAAATCTCCTTATCCCATGGAGTTGTTGAAAACAATCAGCTCCCGTTGCTGGGCAAAGACCAACTGTATCAAGGCTTCGATGGTTTTGGGGTTAGCATTGGTCCAGCGGACCCGATATTTGTAATCCCAGTCTGCCCGGGTATCTGTATAATCGATTCGATCTAAGACTTCACTCTGGAAGGTGAACGGTGTATGCCGGAAGGTGAATTCGGATAGTATTTGGGTACGAAGCATGATGGATTCGTTACACATAAAAGAACAGCCTCCTCCGCTTAGATCGAGGATGCGCCCCTTGTAGACGGTTTGATAGTCTATATTTTCGGCATTGTCCATAAGGTAATATTGAAAGTCGATGCTGACCGGCTGCCGGAAGAATTCTCGGCGCTGAGTGATCTCTGGACCAGAAACAACCTGAAACTTGCAGGCCGGCAAATTGTCTACCTTGCCCATGCCCAGATAATGGACTGTCCACAGAACGATGCCGGTTGATCCTTTACTATAGAGTTCATATTTACGATCCTTGAAAAAAATCACCGGTCGGCCTGTATCGGAAGACGGAATCATGGTAGAAAAGGTACCCTCCGTGCCGATATCCTGAACTTTGGTCCGGTAATAGGTTTTTTGTTGTTTTTGATCTGTAACACAAATCTCCACGGTATCTAATATATTAAAATTGGCATCCATTTTTTTCTCCTAAGACATGCTGATGTGTCATATTTCATATTTGTAAATCTTCAATAATTTTATAATATCTATTTGGTGAAGTAAAGTGGTTTCAACAAATTTCGCTGAAATTCGAAGTTTTTTTACCCAATATTTTTCGTATTAATCCTTGATATGACAACTAGAGGAGAATATAATATGAAGAAGGACAACCTTTCTTTGATAGAGACAGTTGTGACTGTTTCCGACAGGACAACTTTCTGGGCGAGCGCGCAGAAGGTGTGATGTGCCGGAGGAGGCTATCTGAAAGGTGCCTTATCACATTAAAGGTTTATGATTCACAAGGATTTATCAGGGCAGGATAGGCATATCTTGCCCTGTTTTTATGTTACTGACAATCGACTCGGTTTAAGGTCTCTCCTTTTAAAAACGACTGGAGATTAGCGGCGCAGCCGTCGATAATGATTTGCCGCATCTCCTCCGGAGACCAGCACATGTGCGGAGTGATGAAGCAGTTGGGCAGTGGAATCAGCGGATTAGCCGGGTCGGCTGGTTCTTTTGACAAGACATCCATGCCAGCAGCGGCCAGCTTACCTGACTGGAGAGCTTCCGCCACATCCCCTTCATTAAGAAGAACACCTCGGGCGGTGTTGATGAGGATGGCCCCATCCTTCATCCGGCTAATGAACTCTTTATTGACAAAACCGGCATTGCTGTCTGTAGCCGGGCAGTGGAGAGACAAGATATCGGATGTTACCGCAGCTTCCTGATTTTGGCTGTACACGTTAATCGTCATGCCGAAAGCAGAAGCAATCTCCGCCACTTTTTTGCCGATGTTGCCGTAACCCACGATACCCAGACTTTTGCCTTTCAGTAGGCGAATTGGCGCTTTCCAATAGGCAAAATCTTCTGAACGAGCCCAGTCCCCGGCCTTGACCGACTGGTCGTGAAGCGCAACTTGACTGCATATTTCTAAAATCAGCGCAAAGGTGTGCTGTGCTACCGCGTCGGTAGAATAAGCTGGAATGTTGCACAGGGCAATGTTCAACCGACGGCAGGCTTCCAAATCTATGTTGTTGTAGCCGGTAGCCATAACGCCAATAAATTTTAAATGAGGGCAGTTGTCTAAAACCTCCTGATTCATGGAAACTTTGCTGATAAACACGGCTTCTGCATCACCAATTCGCTGAACAACTAAATCCGCTGGGGTTCTCGGGTATACCTCCAGTTGGCCAAGGGCCTGGAGAGGGGCCCAGGAAAGACCTGGATCAATGGTGGCCCCGTCTAAGATGACAATTTTCATGATTAATCACACTCCTTTGACAGAAATCTTCAGACTTCTGATAAATTTGCACATAATAAGGTGTAATATAGGCAGCTAAAACTGGATAGGCTTATATTACAGGATTTTGTAGGTTTATCATACATGATTATTCTTTGAAGGTCTAGTAATTTATGGTATGATAATGAATTAGAGAAAATAAGCAAAATAAAAAGGGCGAGAGAAGGAAACAAATAAATGGCAGTTGCAGAAATTATGTTAATTGGTGCAGGGCTGGCCATGGATGCCGTAGCGGTAGCTATGACAAACGGTATGGTATACAAGGGTTTAAGAAGACGGCACTGTCTGGCGATGCCCCTGCTGTTCGGATTGTTTCAGGCATTGATGCCTCTTTTAGGCTACGGTGCAGGAAGCTTGTTTTCCGACTTTATTTCCCGATATGCAGGCATCGTTATCTTTGTGATCCTAGGGGTCATCGGCGGGAAGATGCTGAAAGAAGGCATGGAGCACTGGCGGATATCCAAAGGAGTCTGTCCGGTGAATCATCTCAGTCTGAGCATTCTATTTTTTCAAGCAGTGGCTACCAGTATTGACGCTTTTGCAGTTGGCGTAGGCTTTAGCGCCATGCGGGTTAATATTTTGGAGGCCGTGGTCATCATTGCTGTCGTGACGGCAATACTGACGATGTCAGCCATTTTTATTGGCCGAAAATTTGGCGATATTTTGGGCTGTCAAGCAGAGATGTTGGGCGGAATTATTTTAATGCTGATTGGGATAAAAGCCATTATCTAATTTTATGAAAGTATACATTTACTAAAAAACGTTGAAAACGAGACAATAGAGTCCAGACCAAAGAGAATCTGGACAAATAGGAGGAAGAAAATATGACAATGCTTGTAGTAGCTGCTTCGCAGAATCAACATAAGATTGACGAACTGGAGGCCATCATGAGGCGGTTCGGTATGAGTATCATCGGCAGAGACCAATTTGGCTTGCCGAAGACCAAAATTGAGGAAGACGGAGATACTTTTGAAGCCAATTCCCTGAAGAAAGCCAATGAGATTAATTTGATCTGTCATCAAATCACCGTCGCTGACGATTCTGGTCTGATGGTGGATGCCCTGGATGGAGCACCGGGGGTCTATTCCTCCAGATTTGCAGGGGAGGAAGGCAACGATCAGAAGAATAACGAGAAGCTGTTGGAGATGCTGAAAGACGTACCGCTGGAGAAGCGAACGGCTCGGTTTGTTTCGGTTATAACGATGGTTTATCCCAACCGCAGCAGGGTGGTAGCCAGGGGAGAATGTGAAGGACACATCCTCTTTGAGGCTTCTGGCGAGCATGGTTTTGGTTATGATCCCCTCTTTCGGCCACTGGGTTATGATGTAAGCTTCGGACAGCTGACCGCAGAAGAAAAGAATAAGATTAGTCATCGGGCCAAGGCCTTGGAAGACTTGCAGCGTCAATTAGAACTGCTCCATTATGTGAAAGGTGGCATATGAGCAAAAAACGCCTGATTGAAATGATTGCCCTGGGGCTGCAGCAAATTCGGGATCCATATTACCACGGGTTTGCTGCCCAGCTGGCTTTTTACTTCTTAATGTCCATTGTTCCTACCCTCATCGTGCTGTCTCAGCTGCTGGGGTTATTTTCAGTGTCTTTAGACGCCCTAGGGGATTTAATTCAAAAATACGTGGCAAAGGATGCAGCGAATGTTATGCTGAAGCTGATTTCCAGCCAGTCCACTAAGGGCATGAACACCATCTTTATCGTGATTACCCTGTGGGCAGCTTCTCGGGCAGAGTTTGCGCTGATGCGGATTGCCAATTATACCTTGACCGGTGGGCGAAGTACGGGAAACGGCTATTGGCGGGAGCGAATACGAGCAATCAAGACCATGGCCATCACCATGTTCACCCTGGCCTTCGGCCTGATTATTCTGGTTTACGGGGAACTGATTATTGAAGTGGTGGCAGCGGCTCTGATGAATACCATCGGTGCACATTATGAAATCAATATGTTCTGGTTGTTCATCCGCTGGCCGGTGACAATGGCCTTGTACTTTCTCATGGTCAGTTACAGCTATTATATCTTGCCTTCTCAACGTTTGGCGTTCAAGCAGATTATGCCTGGGAGTATTTTTGCCTCGGTGGGCATGTTGGTCGTCACCTTTGGTTACAAGATATATACAGACTATATGTCTAATTACAATATTCTATACGGGTCCATGGCCGCCATCGTGGCTGTGATGATGTGGTTCTTTTTCCTGGCATGGGCCTTAGTGTTGGGCATTCTCTGCAATAAGGTTTGGGCAGATACTCGGACTGATAAAGGTAGCAAGAAGCGTAAGGGGCGGCAAGCAAACCCTGTGCAGGTGAAATAAGCAGAATTAACAAAGCCTGCCGTGAGTTTAACATGAAACTCACGGCAGGCTTTGTTTTTATATTTAAAGAGTGTTGGCTATTGCAAGGCGGCTAACTTATTTCGCAATGATCCGGATTTTAATGATGCCCGGAACATTCAGTTTCGCCGTCACATCTGCTTCGTTGACCGTGCCGTCGATATCCAGCAGGGTGCAGGCGTAGTCGCCCAGGCTTTTGTTCAGCAGATTGTTAATATTTAGATTCAGGTCAGACACTGCACTAGTAATCGCACTCAGCATCGCCGGAATATTCTTGTTAAGAACACAGATTCTGGTACCCGTTACTGGTCCCAAGCTGCATGCTGGATAGTTGACGGAATTGGTGATGTTACCGTTTTCCAGATAATCCATCAGCTGATTCGTTGCCATGACAGCACAGTTGTCCTCTGCTTCTTCGGTGGATGCACCTAGATGTGGAATGCAGATAACCCCTTCCTTGCCCACCAGCTTGTTGTTCGGGAAATCAGTGATGTACTTTTGAACTTTGCCAGTAGCTAGAGCGGCCAGCATATCTTCGTCGTTAACCAGCTTATCTCTGGAGAAGTTCAGGACAATGATACCAGTCTTCATCAGCGCGATGGTGTCCGCGTTAATCATGCCTTTTGTCTTTTCCATGGCCGGAACGTGGATGGATATATAATCGCAGTTTGGCAGCAGCTCTTCCAGAGTTCGTACCACCGGAATCGTATTGGACAGGTTGTGCGCTGCTCGCAGAGTCATATATGGATCGTTGCCGATTACCTTCATTCCCAGCTTTTCAGCAGCATTAGCTACGGAGACACCGATGGCACCCAGCCCGATGACACCCAAGGTCTTCCCTTGAATTTCTCGTCCGGCGAATTGGCTCTTGCCCTTTTCTACCGCTTTGGCAGCATCCTCATTGCCTACCAGACCATAGGACCAAGTAATGGCATCCGGAATATTTCGGGAGCCTAGAAAGAGGCCGGCTAAAACCAGTTCCTTTACGGCGTTGGCGTTGGCACCAGGAGTGTTAAATACCACGATGCCTTCTTCTGCGCATCGGTCCACTGGAATATTATTGACACCAGCGCCAGCTCGAGCGATGGCGATCAGATCTTTAGCGAATTCCATGGAAAGCATGTCTTGGCTTCGTACCAACACGCCATGAGAGCCAGCCATGTCTTCTGTAAGAGCATACTGATCAGTCAGGCGATCCAGACCCACGGGAGATATTTTATTTAGCGTTGCAATATTGTACATTTTTGTCACCTCATAACAAATTATATTAGAAAATTTGTGATAAACACATGAAAAATTATCTTGGAGCACATTATATCACTTTACTAGCTGGGAGTAAAGTGGTATAATGACATTTAATTAACATTTAGGCAAAGCTTATATTTTGTTTGCAATAACAAGAAATTAAATGAAAGAGGTGATTTTTTGATGAATCAAAACAATGGCAGGGTATACAACTTTTCAGCAGGACCATCCATGCTGCCTTTAGAAGTTATGGAAAATGTAGCGAAAGAGCTGACGAATTATAAAGGCTGCGGACAGTCCGTTATGGAAATGAGCCACCGTTCTAAAGAGTTTCAGGCAATCATCGACGAAGCAGATAAAAATCTGCGGACTTTGATGAATATTCCAGAAAATTACAAGGTGCTTTTTCTTCAGGGAGGCGGTACCTTACAGTTCTCTATGGTTCCGATGAATCTGCTGAGAAAATCCGGCAAAGCGGATTACCTAGTGACGGGAGCTTGGGCCAAAAAGGCTGCGGCAGAAGCCAAAAAGTTTGGCGATATTAAGATTGTAGCTTCCTCTGAGGAGGCCATATTCTCTTATATTCCGCAAGTAAAGAGAGAAGACTTCCGAGAAGACGCAGACTATGTTCATATTACCTTTAATAACACGATTTACGGAACCCACTTTGGATATATTCCAGACACGGGAGATATTCCGCTGGTAGCAGATATGTCTTCCTGCATTCTTTCCGAGGAAATCGACGTATCTAAGTTTGGGTTGATTTATGCAGGAGCCCAGAAGAACATTGCTCCAGCTGGTGTGACCATTGTCATCATCCGTGAAGACCTGATTGGTTTTGCGGCTAAAGAGATTCCTACTTATTTGGATTATAAGGTTCATGCAGAAAATGGTTCCATGTACAATACTCCGCCATGCTTTACCATCTACGTGGCAGGGGAAGTGTTCAGCCATATTCTAAAAAATGGCGGTATTCCACCCCTTCATCAGCTGGATGTGGAGAAAGCGGATAAGCTGTACAAATATATTGACGAAAGCAAGCTATACAGCTGCCCAGTACAGGAAGACAGCCGTTCTCTGATGAATGTGGTCTTTGTGACGGGAGATGCTGACCTAGATAAAAAGTTCGTGGCGGAAGCGAAGGCGAAGGGTCTGGTGAATCTAGGCGGACATCGGTCTATTGGTGGTATGAGAGCCAGCATCTACAATGCGATGCCGATGGAAGGCGTAGAAACATTAATTGCTTTCATGAAGGCTTTTGAAGCAGAAAATGTAAAATAGAAAAAAACGGAAAAAAATTTCATCACCGAATAAAGAAAAAATATGTTAAAATGTAAAGTGGTAAGGACGGTAGGTTCTTATCACTTTTACGTTTGGTGAAAATTTTAATATTTTAGAAAATAAGGAAAAATGAGGGAGTGTCCTATGAAGTATTTAATCATCGTTCCAGATGGAGCAGGAGATGAAGCCATTGAAGCCTTAGGGGGCAAGACCCCGTTAGAGGCAGCAAACATGCCAATAATCGACGGATTGACGGCCAAGGGAGAAGTAGGCATGGTGCAGACCATACCTGAAGGGGTGGCGCCGGGAAGTGATGCGGCCAACCTGTCTGTTATGGGATATGACCCATCGGTCTACCTGACAGGTCGGTCCCCTTTGGAGGCGGCCAGCATCGGCATCGACATGGCTGATACGGATGTAGCCTTTCGAACTAATATCATCACTTTGGTAGACCCGGCCACAGGTAAACCGGCGGATGCCAGCACCAAGACTGCTTATGAAGACCTAATTATCACGGACCACAGCTCTGGAGATATCACCACTGAAGAAGCAGACCGGCTGATTCAGACCCTTCATGCTGAACTTGGAAATCAGGAAATTCAGTTCTACACCGGGGTCAGTTACCGCCATTGCATGATTGTCAAGGAAGGCTCCACGGACTACCAGCTGACACCGCCCCACGATGTGTTGGGCAAAGCAGTGGGAGCCAACCTGCCAGCGGGAGCAGGCAGCATAGAGGGTGGAGCCGCTCAGCCAGCCAGTTTTATTACCGAGCTGATGAAAAAGAGTTACGACATTCTTCGGGATCATCCTGTAAATCGGGAAAGGCTAGCCAGAGGCTTGAATCCAGCTAATACAGCCTGGATTTGGGGACAAGGAAAGAAGCCTAGCTTATCTTCCTTCTATGATAAGTATCAGATTACCGGCACGGCTATTTCTGCCGTAGACTTGATTAAAGGAATCGCTCTCTGTGCAGGATTGGATTCTGTAGATGTAGAGGGTGCTACCGGCACGCTTCATACCAATTATGAAGGAAAGGCTCAGGCAGCTATCGATGAATTTAAGAAAGGCAAGGATTTCATCTATATGCACTTAGAGGGACCAGATGAATGTTCCCACCAGGGAGACCAGCCGGGAAAAATTCAGTCTTTGGAAGACATCGACAGCCGGATTGCCAAGCCGATTATCGATTACTTGAAGGGTACAGGCGAGGACTTCCGAGTGCTGGTGGTGCCGGATCATCGAACGCCTTTGTGCATTCGAACTCATTCCTCTACCCCGGTGCCGTTCATCCTGTACGATAGCAGGAAGGAACAGGCAGTGGATCAAAGCAGGGCCTTCAACGAGACCTCCGGCATGACAGGCAGTCAGTTTGCCAGTGGATATGAATTAGCAGATTATTTTTTTGAGAAATAGAAATGGGATTTGGGAAAAGATGAAGAAATTAATTACCGTCATGATTTTGCTGGCAGCCCTGACCGGAAATTGGGCACTCAGCGGACTTGTATTTGCTGAAACCAGTGGGAAGGAAACAACGAAGACGTCAGTTATTACAGAAGCGCCATCCATCGTGGGAGAGACAGGGGCTCTCATCGATGCCAAGACTGGCACCGTATTGTACAATAAGGGCATGGACCTCCAGCGGGAACCCGCTAGTACCACGAAAATTATTACGGGTCTGCTGGCCATTGAAAACCTGCCGTTAGACAAGGTGGTCACCATCGATGGGGAGACGCCTTTTACCGATGGCAGCCGAATTTATCTGATAGAGGGAGAACAGATTACAGTGGAAGATTTGCTGTATGCACTCTTTCTTTCCTCTGCCAACGATGCAGCAGTAGCCCTGGCCATTGAAATGGCTGGAAGTGTAGAAGATTTTGCCGTGATGATGAACCAAAAAGCCAAGGAACTGGGGGCTAAGAATACAAATTTTGTAAATCCTAATGGCTTGCATGCAGATGGGCACCTAACCACGTCCTATGACTTGGCTGTGATTGCCAAGGCTGCCATGGAGAATCCTACCTTCCGAAAGTATGTCACCACATATAAGCATACCATTGAGCCGACCAACAAGCAGGAAGAGCCGCGGTATTTGTATAACACCAATCGGCTGCTTTACGACGAAAAGACCAAGGTGTCCGTAAATGGTGTATTGCGCACGGCTAAATATGACGGAGTTACCGGTATCAAAACCGGCTATACGGGTCAGGCCGGGGGTTGTCTGGTGGCGGGGGCCTCCAGGGACGGGACGGAGCTGATTGCCGTAGTTATGAAGTCCACAGATTCAGGGCGCTTTGGGGATTCCATTGCGTTGCTGGATTGGGGATTTGAAAATTATCACACAGTAAAACTCGTGGATAAAGGACAAGAGCTGAGCACTGGCAAAGTAACCAAGGGCGCGGAAAAGACGGTATCTCTGGTGACGGCTAGAGATGGATATGTAACGCTCCCGACCGGTCAGGCTGCGGATCAGATTAAGACGGTCGTTAAAACGGTTGATAAACTGACGGCCCCTTTGGCTAAAGGACAGGAGGCTGGCAGTGCAGACTTTTTTCAGGATGGCGGACTGGTAGGTTCAGTATCCCTGGTATCGGCAGAGGCTGTAAAAGAGGGTGGTCTCTTTACGGGACTGGGGAACTTTGGAAAGGGTCTGGGCAAAGTGGCCGTAGTGGTGCTCATTGCAGCAGCGGCAGTGACTTCAGCAGCAGGGGGGCTTTTGTACATCCGTCATGTGAATATTAAACGGCGGAAACTTCGCAGGCAGCAACGGGCGTTGAGAGCCATGAACCGGGAAAAGGAACAGCTATATTACAATAGAGGAAAATACATGAACAGGTAATTATGTTTGATATAAAAGAGAATCTAAAAAAGCTCCCGGACAGCCCGGGAGTTTATATTCATAAGGATAAGCTGGGGCAGGTAATTTACGTGGGCAAAGCCGTATCGTTAAAAAACCGAGTGCGCCAGTATTTCCAGTCTCCAAAAAACATGCCGGCTAAGGTGCGGGCGATGGTAAGCCACATTGAGGAGTTTGAGTACATTACCACCAACACAGAGATGGAAGCCTTAATCTTGGAATGTACCTTGATTAAACGGTACATGCCGCAGTACAATGTGCTGCTGCGGGACGACAAGACGTATCCCTATATCAAGCTGACTATGAACGAGCCTTATCCAAGATTGGTGAAGACCCGGCGGGTAGAAAAGGATGACGCAAAGTATTTCGGTCCTTACAGCGATGCAGGGGCAGTGAATCAGACTATCGACCTGCTGAACAACATCTTTGTTTTGAAGAGGTGTGCCGTACGGAAGTTCCCGGAAATCGTTAAGCCCTGTCTGAACTATCACATCAATCAGTGCAGAGGGATTTGTACGGGAAAAGTCAGCCGGGAATCCTACATGGAGGATGTGGCTCAGGTGGTGGAGTTTTTAAACGGTAAGATTAAGCCGCTGACGGACCGACTGACCGCTCAGATGATGGAAGAATCGGAGATGCTGAACTTTGAGCGGGCAGCGGAGTTGAGGGATTATATTCAAGCCGCTCAGGTTATCGCAGAGAAACAGCGGGTCGTTCTCTTGGGCGTTAAGGACTTGGACATTGCTCTAGCTATTTCCAGCAGTCAGAAATCTTATGTGGTGCTGTTTTTTGTACGCAATGGTAAGCTGACAGGAAGAGAAAGCTTTGCCATGGAAGGCACGCGGGAGAAGGATGAGCTGGTCAGTGAATTCATCAAGCAGTATTACAGTGAAAATCCCAACATTCCTTATGAAATTTTGGTAGAGCAGGCCTTGGAAGAAGGAGAGCTGATTGAAGGCTTTTTAGGCGATTTAGCAGGCCGACAGGTAAAAATTACTGTACCTAAGCGAGGAGACAAGCGGGACTTATTGCAGTTGGCTCAGAAAGATTCCATTGAGATGTTGAAGACGATCGATGAGCGGGAAAATAACCGCAAAGCCCGCCGGGCAGCACTGTCTAAGGACTTAGGGGATTTGATTCAGCGGATTTTGGGCAGGCTGCCAGAAGAAGAACTTGAACTGACAGAATCGGAGGCGAAAATTCGGGACTATCGAGTAGAGGCCTATGATATTTCTAATACAAATGGGGTGGATTCTGTGGGGGCCATGGTGGTCTTCGATGGATTGAAGCCCAACAAGAAAGAATATCGGCGGTTCCGCATCCGCACCATCGAGGGGCCTAACGATTACGGCAGCATGCAAGAGGTCCTCTATCGGCGGTTTAAGCGGGCGTTGGAAGGGGATTCCGCGTTCAGTACCTTGCCGCAGATTCTGTTTATTGACGGTGGCAAGGGGCAAGTGTCGGCTGTTCAGCAGATTTTGGATGCCATGGGACTGACGGTGGCGGTGGCAGGCATGGCTAAAGATGACAAACATCGGACGAGAGCTTTGGTGTATAAGCCGTATGGTTCTTCGGATTACGAGGAAATTTTGCTGAAAGAGCACCCGTTGTTGTTCAAGTATACGGGTGCAGTTCAGGAAGAAGTGCATCGCTTTGCCATCGATTATCACCGCGGTTTACGGGGGAAGCGGATTCAGGGATCGGCTTTGGATGAGATTGACGGTGTTGGACCTCAAAGGCGCAACTCCCTGCTGGCTCATTTTGGCAGTTTGGAGAAAATCAAGAAGGCAACTGTGGAGGAACTTTCTATGGCCCCGGGCATTACCGAGCAGGTGGCAAAAAATATCCGAGAATATTTTGATTGATAAAGGGAAATGATGGTGGTATAGTATTGGTGACGGTATATGAAAGCTTTATAATACGAAAGATTATGCCAAAACGAATTTTACATGGAGGATTTTAATATGTCAGATAACGAAAAGTGCGCTAGCGGTTGCTGCGGATGCGGCGATCATGACCACGACCACGATCATGACGAAGCAGATTTCTTAACGCTGGAATTTGATGATGGCGTAGAGGTAGAATGCGAAATTATGGGCGTGTTCGATTTTGAAGGAAAAGAGTACATCGCATTAGTTCCGGACGATGAAACGGATGATGTGTATATCTACGGCTATAAGGAAGTTGGCGAAGAAGAGTTTGAGCTGGTGGACATCGATGACGATGCAGAGTTCGAAAAAGTCGTAGCCGAATTCGATAAGCTGACGGCAGAAGAAGAATAAAAGACCGTATAAATTGGGGGGACTGTCCGTAGCGGATGGGGCCCCCAATTTTGATTGGCTCAGCGTAAGAAAAACATTTACGCCAAAAACCAAAAACAGAGAGGAGGCCTCTCTGTTTTTGGTTTTGCTGATTTTTATTTATTTAGGGGAACTTGAAAGGTTGAGTGAATTTTATGGGGATAAAATTCATTCAATTCCCTTAATGGTTTCGAGTATAGTCCTATTAAAAAGCAATGTCAAGAGGCAGTTGCATAATATTGCGGAGGGAAGCTATAAAAACTTATAAATCTGCTATTATCTGACATTACGCAGACATAAATACCAAAAAACATGTATACAATGCGTGAATATCTATATTTAATAGTTGAATTGTCATGTGCTTTCAGCTATAGTAACTATGTGTGGTCTGAATAAGGATCACCAGTTGGAGGAAGTGAAAATAGAATGAAAAAATATGATATTATAATTGCAGGAGCTGGTGCCAGCGGTGTGTTCCTGTCATATGAGCTTACAAAATTAGATAACTCGGCAACGATTTTGATGATGGATAAAGGGGCCCCTTTGGAAAAGAGAGTCTGCCCGATTAAACTGGGAAAGACGGACAACTGCATCAAGTGTGAACCTTGCCACATTATGAATGGCTACGGCGGAGCAGGAACCTTGTCCGACGGAAAATATAATATTACGACGAAGTTCGGCGGCGATCTGCATCGATACATCGGTCAGGATAAGGCTATGAATTTGATGGAATACGTAGATGAAGTGCTTTGCAGTTTTGGAGGCTCTGAAGCTAAGCTGTATTCCACTGGCAACTCCGACCTGAAGACGACGGCCCTGAGAAACAATTTAAATTTGTTGGATGCCAAAGTCCGCCACCTGGGTACTGACCGCAATGTGCAGATTCTTTCAAAAATCTGTAAGCATACAGAAGAGCGAGTGGATATGGAGTTTTACGCTACCATTACAGAAGTGGCACAAGAACCGGATGGAACTTTTATTGTGAAGACCAGCAAGGGGGAGGAATACCAATGTAAAGATTTGGTACTGGCTACTGGACGCTCTGGCTCTAAATGGATTTCTCAGATTTGTCGGCAAATGAAGATTGAACTGGAACAGAATCGGGTGGACATCGGAGTCCGGGTAGAGTTGCCAGCGGAAATTTTCAAACACATTACGGATGAAGTCTATGAGAGTAAGATTGTCTACAAAACGGACAAATATAATGATATGGTGCGGACCTTCTGTATGAATCCATACGGCGAGGTGGTAGCTGAAAATACAAATGGTATTGTTACTGTAAACGGTCACAGCTATGCGGACCCATCCCTGCGAACAGAAAATACCAACTTTGCGTTGTTGGTATCCAATAAACTGACTGCGCCGTTTAAGGATAGTAACGAATATGGCGAATCCATTGCCAAGCTGTCCAACATGCTGGGGGGCGGAGTGCTCATGCAGCGTTTTGGCGACCTGGTAAAGGGGCGGCGGAGCAGTGAGCGGCGTATGGAAAAATGTTTTACCAGACCGACGCTGAAGGCTACGCCGGGCGATTTGAGTTTGGTGCTGCCAAAGAGACAGTTGGACAACATTATCGAGATGATTTATGCCTTGGACAAGATTGCTCCAGGTACAGCCAACGAGGATACCTTGTTGTATGGCGTTGAAGTGAAGTTTTACAATTCCAGAGTGGAGGTAGACGGAAATCTAGAAACCAAGGTGAAGGGCCTGTACGCTTTAGGGGACGGCTCTGGTGTGACTCACTCTCTGTCTCAGGCTTCCGCCAGCGGAATCCACTTGGGCAGGTTACTTGCGGATAAATATAAAAAATAACGAATAATAATTAGGACGGGCAATATACAAATCAAAAAAAGAGGAAGCAAATCAAAAGCAGCCTCTTTTTTTTGCGTGGCTTTATCTATTTTTTCAAAGAAATTCGCCCAAATCGACAAAGAAAACCGGGGAATTTTGTTGAAACTGTGAAAAAATGGTTGATAAAGATAAAAGCTGTGATATAATAAACTAGTTTAATTTTGTTCTTGTATCCGAAAAACCATAATACATTTGTTAAGGTCTTTTGGCAGACAGAACAGAAACCGACTAGAACTAAATCTTGAGCAAAGCAGTTGAAAAGCTGTGACGCAAAGCTATAGGGCCTGAACTCGGAGAGATGGCAGCCAGTTGCACACCTTGAGACTCCTATTATTCTGCACTGGGAGTTTTTTATTGTTGCAGACGCAGCTGCCACCACAACCTCTCTATGAATCTCTCTAAAACTGCGTAGCTTTTCCATATAATTGGTAATTTATAGAAGAATGTGTTTGTACCCCTTGCAATTTCGTAAAAACGCATATTTTTTCTGCGGATAATTTGTGTTTTGTAGGGCAAAGTGATTGCAAAATATGGGGAATCATGTATAATTTAAGAAGAATAAAAAGTGGATAAAAAGATATCCATATTTTTAGAAAAATGGAAATGAATATAAAAAATTGGTAAATAATTTGTAAAAGAATAGTAAAGCAAAAGTTGCTTATATAATCTGTGAAGGAGGAGCTTCTTTACAGCAGAAAAAGAAAGGTGGTATGTACATTGTCATTTTTAAATTCATTGAATATAAGCGCATCTGCTCTGACCGCTCAGCGACAGAGGTTAGATATTATTTCGGAGAACGTGGCTAACATTGACACCACCCGAACAGAAGCCGGGGGTGCGTACCGGAGAAAGCTGGTTGTATTAGAGGATAAGGCCGGCGATTTGTCTTTTAAGGATTCATTGAATCGAGCTGTAGTAGAGAAAGATGCAAATGGCAGGCTGGTTCGGCAGGATTACTCTCCAGGGGTCCGGGTCTCTGCTATTGTGGAGGATCAGAGTGCTCTGAAGACAGAGTACAATCCACAGCATCCAGATGCAGATGCCGATGGATACGTTCAGCGCCCAAATGTAAATATGCTGGAGGAAACCATTGACAGCATGTCAGCTTCTCGGTCCTATCAAGCTAACGTGGTGGTACTCAATGCGGTGAAGCTCATGGCGCAGAAGGCCTTAGAGATCGGCAAATAAAAAAGGTTTTTGCGAGGCGCGCTTCGCTCACATGCGTGCCTGTTTTAATTTGCAGCCTTTTATGATATCGAGAACCTTTTCTTGATATCCTGTCAATATCGCTTTTGGCGATATTTTCTACATAGTAAAAAGCAATATGGAGGGAACTACAATGACGATAGATCCAATTCAGCCGATGCAGGCTATTTCTACCCTTGCAGATGTTACCAAGATTAAAAAGATTGATGGTAATCAACCGAATATTTCTGGGGTAGTGGGTACAGAAGGTACCGAATCGGCTCAGGGTGCCAAAATACCATTTAAATCTTTTTTTGAAGATGCCATTCAGGATGTCATCAGTACGGATCAGCAGGTAAACGTTGATGCGCAGATGCTGGCTACTGGGCAGAGTGACAACTTGCACCAGTACAGCATTGATATTGCAAAAGCCCAGCTATCTATTGACCTATTGGTGGAAATGAGAAACAAGGCGCTTGATTCGTATAGCGAAATTATGCGTATGAGCGTATAGATTAGGATAGGGTGGCAGTACATTGCGAGAACGTATATTAGAACAACTGAAACAAATCCGGGGCAAGCTGGATGAAGTCAATGGTAAGCTTAGCCGAAAGCTGAAGATTATCATCGCTGTGGCAGCGGTGTTGATTATTGCGGTATCCTTTGCGGTAGCTTTGGCTTTAAATACCACCGAGTATGCGGTGCTTTATACGGGCCTGGAAGAATCAGAAGCCATTGAAATTATCAGCGTATTAGATACCCAGCAGGTTCAGTACAAGCATGAAGGCAGCGTGCTCTACGTACCTGATGACATGGTGGACAAGGTGAAGGTAGCCCTGGCGGCAGAAGGTTATCCGAAAAGTGGATTTACCTATGACATATTCAAAGACAACATCGGTCTCATGTCTACGGACTTTGAAAAGTATAAATATGCACAGTTTGAACTGGAAAACCGCATGGCGGCAACAATTAAGCAGTTTGACGGTGTAAAAGACGCTACAGTAGCTATTGCCATGGCGGAGGAACAGAAATACGTTTTGGAAGAAGATAAGACAGATTCTTCTGCTTCTGTAACGGTAACCATGAAAAATGGTGAGTCGCCAAGTGCCAAGCAGGTAAAAGGCATTCAGCGGTTAGTGGCCCGAGGTGTGCCAGGCATGAAGATTGAAAACGTGTCGGTTATTGACGGTAACGGCGTGGAGGTCAGTGCTGATGAGGATCAGACTCAGGAAGGGTCTGCTGCCTTAAAATTGAGTATTGAAAAAGAAATTGAAAATAATATCAAGTCAAGAGTATTGCACGTATTCCAGCCAGTCTTTGGAGAAGACAATATCCGTGTCAGTGTAAACTGCTCGGTGGACCTTGACAAGAAGATTAAGGAGATTATCCAATACATACCTTCTCAGGATAACAAGGGCGTACTGTCCAGCTCCACCTCCTCTTATGAGATACAAGGAGAAGGAGAAGTAACCGCTGGGGTGCCGGGCACGGAAACTAATGCGGATGTTCCGGTCTATCCGGGAGTAACCACAGATGGAAACGACATTTATTTTAAAGATGATAGAGCTCTGGAATACTTAGTAAGTCAAGTAAAAGAACAGGTTCAGAGTGATTCCGCAGAGTTGACGGATACGACGGTCTCTGTGGCAGTGGACAGTGCCAGCTTGACTCCGGCTAAAGCGGGAGAACTGCGGCAAGGGATCGCTATGGCGGCTGGTATCGACCCTGCTTTGGCAGACACGAAGATTGCCATATTCAATGCAGATTTCTACGAACCAGAAACCGAACAGGCATCTGGGCTGGCGGCAGCGTTGGACGCCAATCCAGTGCTGAAAGTTGTCATTCCGGCGGTGCTGGCTTTGCTGATTGCGTTAATTGTGGTGGCGTTGGTCATCATTCGCAAGACCAAAGCGAGAAAACGAGTACAGGAGATGGTAGAGGAGGAAGTGCCGTTGATCGAGGAAATCGAAGATTTGGTACGTTTGGACGAGCTGGGCAAGACGAGAGAAGAAGAACTCAAGAGTCAGATACAGGATTTTACCGATCTCAATCCGGAAATCTCTGCACAGCTGCTTAAGACTTGGTTAAGAGGAGAAGAGGATAATGAGTAAAGACGGAACTGGACTATCTGCCCAGCAGAGAGCGGCAGCGGTCGTCATTTCTTTGGGAGCTGAAAGGGCCTCCAAGATTTATAAATTTTTAGGAGAGGAAGATTTGGAAATCCTCACCCTGGAGATTGCTAAACTGAACCATGTGACCCCTGCTCAGACAGAATCTGCTATGGACGACTTTTATAAGCTCTGCTTAACTCAGAAGGTTATTACAGAAGGGGGCGTAGATTACGCCAAGACCGTGCTGGAAAAGGCTTTTGGACCGCAGACAGCCACCGCTCTTCTGGAGAGGGTGACCCGCAATTTGAAGACCAGAGCATTTGAATTTATTCGTAAGACGGACAGCAAGAATCTATTTGCCATCATTCAACACGAACGGCCACAGACGATTGCATTAATCCTGTCTTATGCGAAGCCAGAGCAGGCCTCGGAAATCATTACGGAGCTGCCAAAAGAAAAACAAGTTCGAGTAGTAGAGTGCATTGCTAGAATGGATAGTGCTTCTCCAGAAACCATCAAAATCGTGGAAAATATCTTGGAGAAAAAATTTGCTTCCGTTCTTTCCTTGGATTTTGCTCAGGTGGGCGGTGTAGATTATATTGCTGAGGTTATGAACAGCATTGACCGCAGCAATGAAAAGTATATCTTTGACGAGCTGAGCAAGAAGGACATTCGCTTGGCAGACGACATTCGAAACAAAATGTTTGTATTCGAAGATATTACCTTACTGGATGACAGAAGTATACAGGAATTCTTGCGCGAAGTTGAGACACAGGATATTGTATACGCCTTGAAGGGCGCCACTCAGGAAGTGGCCAATATGATCTTCTCTAATATGTCCAACCGTATGACGGAAACCGTTAAGAGTGAGTTGGAATTCACTTATAACGTTCGTCTGAAGGACGTAGAAGAAGCGCAGCAGAGAATTGTTGGTATCATTAGGCGTCTGGAAGAGGAAGGCCGCCTGATGATTAATAAGGGCGGAAAGGATGAGATCATTGCGTAAATCCTATGAGACCTTGCAGTTGCAAAGCTCCTTGGAAATGGCGGAAAAGCGGCTCGAAGAAGCTATCGAAGGGCTAAAGAAGGAAAGCAAGTATCAAAATGCCAGAGAGCGAGAACTTCAGCGAGCTGTAGAAGATGCTATGTCGGAGGTGAAAAAGGTTGTTCTGCGAGATAAGCAGGACGATGAAGCCGAAGAAGTTAAGGGGATTAAACCTCTTTATGGATTTGGACCGGAGTTTTCCGGTCGCAGCAAGATTGAAAATACCCTGAAGGACATCGATGAGGAACAAAAAAATCTGGTGGCTAGTATTTTGGGTGAACAAGCTGTGGAAGAAGCAGAGTTGGCAGCTGAAAGGGCTAAGGCGGAGGACTTTTACGAGGGTTTGCTCAGCGAGGAGTTTCATGATGGATATGAAGCGTTGGACCGAATAGCAAAATGGAATCAAGGGATAAATGCTAAGCGGACACAATCACCAGAAGAGCAAATTCTAAGCGAGAGTGAAGAATATGAAATGAAGGCCTTTAACGAAAAAAACGTATTTGACGATGAGACGTATCAATACGAAGCAGATGACATTATGCCTACGAATTTTTATTTGTCTTCTTTTGACGAAGAAGAATCGGAGGCTATTCAGCCCTATGACATAAACGAAGCCTTGGTTTTGGGAGAGGTTATTCCGCCACCCCATGTGGAAGAAGAGCTGTCTGATTTACCGGAACAGGAACTTAGACTGGCGGCAGCGGAGGAGGTTAATCCACCGGCAGAGGCAGACAATGAATTGTCCCTGCTGGATGAAGCCAAGCTGGAAGAGGAACGGGCGGCCATTTTGGCAGAAGCCCGTCAACAAGCAGAGGAACTTTTAGAAGAAGCTTTCAGAGACAGAGAGAAAATTTTAATCGATGCTCAAGCAGAGGCGGATCGAATCCTTCAGGAGACGGTTCAAAAAGCCGAGGAAGAAGCTGCCGAAAAGGGCTATGCTGCAGGCTATGAAAAGGGAAACAACGAAGGCTTCATGGCGGCAGAAAATGCTGTCAACGAAGCGATGATACAGGAAGCCGCCGAGTTTCGCAAGGAATTGGCGGAGGCTATAGAGGATTTTAATACTCAAAAAGATCGGCTGCTGCAGGAAAATCTGGTGGACTTGACGGATTTAGCCGTCAATGTGGCAGAAAAGGTCATCAAGATTACGCTGAAGTCTAGTAAAGATGTTGTGACGAAGATGATTGTAGCTGCAGCAGAAGACTGCCGAGATAAACAGTGGGCTAAGGTTTACATTTCTCACGAAGAAAAAGTCATTGCTATGAACTTGGAGAAAGAACTAATTGATGCGTTGAATCAGATATCCTCTAACGTGAAAGTGGTGGTCATGGAAGCAGAGCCTTCTGGAACCTGCATCATCGAATCGCCAGACCAGATTGTGGATGCCAGTGTCAACACACAGATGGATAATATTCGACAGTTGGTCAGTGACAACAGAAATTAGGAGGAAACAACCTTGCGTTTACAGGAATTATCGGAGCTTATAAAAAATTCGGAAACCTCCGAGCACATTGGCAAGATTGAAAATATCGTTGGTATGAGCATAGAGGCTTCAGGCATCAAAGCGAGTATTGGCGACATCAATGTGATTACCTCTAAGGATGGCAAGCGCAAGGTTAAATCGGAGGTAGTAGGCTTTAAAGGTGAGAAGACCATCCTGATGCCCTATGATTTTATTGAAGGCATGGGCTCTGGCGATTTTGTCCGGAGCACGAAAAGGCGCCTGCGCATTCCGGTGGGTGATTTCTTATGTGGGCGGACCATTAACGCTATGGGGGAGCCTATAGATGGCTTGGGTCCTGTCGACCAATCGGTCATGTGCAGCGTTGAGAATAATTACATCAACCCCTTGAGCAGACCACCTATCGTGGAGCGGATTCATTTCGGTATTAAAGCGTTAGATGGATTTCTCACGGTAGGAAAAGGTCAGCGTATTGGTATATTCGCTGGTAGTGGCGTGGGCAAGAGTACTTTGTTAGGGATGATTGCCAAACAGGCCTCAGCAGATATTAATGTTATCGCTTTAGTAGGGGAACGAGGCCGAGAGGTAAAGGAATTTATTGAACGAGACTTAGGCCCGGAGGGCATGGCTCGTTCTGTGCTGGTGGTGGCAACCTCTGATCAGCCTGCGGTACAGCGGGCCAAGTGCCCGATTGTGGCCACAGCCATTGCGGAATATTTCAAGGATCAGGGAAAGGATGTGCTGCTGATGATGGATTCCCTAACCCGTTTTGCTATGGCACAGCGGGAAATCGGCCTAGCGGTAGGAGAACCTCCTGTGGCTAGAGGCTATACGCCTTCCATCTACGCGGAGATGCCTAAGCTCCTAGAACGGAGCGGGAACTTTGAAAACGGATCCATTACAGGAATATACACGGTTCTGGTAGAGGGAGATGATACCAACGAACCCATTGCCGACACCGTGCGAGGTATTTTGGATGGGCATGTGATTCTCTCCAGAAAGCTGGCAGCTCGGAATCACTTCCCAGCCATTGAGATTGGTGGCAGCATCTCTCGACTGATGGCAGCTATTGTAGATGAAAACCACAAGGCGATGGCTTCAAAGCTGCGGGATATGTTGGCGGTATACGAAGAAAATGCGGACTTGATTTCTATTGGGGCCTATAAAGCTGGGGCCAACGCTAAACTAGATACAGCGGTGGCCAAAATTGATGGGATTAACAACTTTTTAAAGCAGAAAACCAGCGAATTTTTTACCTACGATGAGGAACTGGAGGGAATGACTAGAATTTTGGAATAAGCGTTGAAAAATTAGGGAAAAAGGTATAAAATAAGATATCATGGCGAAGTTTAAGTTTTCTTTAAAATCAGTAGAAAAATATAGAAATATTACGTTGGACGAAGCCAAGGCGCACTATGCTAAAGCGGTAGCTGATGTGGGCCGCCAAGAGCAGGTTATCTCAAAGATTAACGAGGAAATTGCCAATATAAACAGGGAACTCAATGAAAAAAACAGCCAAGGGATTACGATTCTGGAGTACCAGGGATACAAGGTTTATATAAAGATTCAGGAAAACAACTTGAAAAATGAAGAAGAAAAGTTGAAAGGCCTGAAGAAAATTGAGAACAGGCGGAGGCGAGAGCTGATTACAGCTAAGACCGATGTTATGTCTATCGAAAAGCTCCGAGAAAAGCGCTTTGAGGAACATAGGAAGGAAGAGGGCAAGAAGGAAGCGCTGGCCACGGAGGAGTTCATTTCAAATCAGTTATCTAGCCGCAAATAGCGGTTTGATATATAGAGCCTTTTTCTCAAGGCTCAACAAAAATCATAGAACCTTTAAAACTAAATAAGAAAGGAGGTCCTTGAATGAATGCAGGAGTGTATTTTCAAACCATGAACAGCAGTCCTACAGCAAAGATTGCGAGCAGCGGAAGTGCGCAGATGTCTTCTGGAAACAAGTACTCAGGCGAATCTTTTAAAAAAGAGATGGACAAGGCTTTTGACAAACAGCCGAGCAGAGCCGGAGAGTTGGAGAAGGGACATGCGGCGGACAAACGCAATGACAAGGTACAGCAGAAGGAAGAACCACAGAAGCCTGAAGTGGAAGAGGTGACGCCAAAGCAGGAAAGCCCTCAGGAGGAGGTGTCTCCGCCCGCGGAGGTTTTGGCAGCAGTTCAGATGCAACAGACCATTGCTCCGGTTTCTCAGCCAGTTTTGACTATGGCTCAGCCGGATCAGGAACTTCAGTCCAAAGCTGGCATGGTGGCGGCAACTGCGGATTCCAGCGATTTGCTGATGAAGGAGGCCGATAGCACCACGTCCCAGTCCAATGCAGGAGAAAAAGGGGAGATTAAACTGCCGTTTCAGAACAGTGCTGATTTAGTGAAATCCGCTATGCTGCAAAACAGCAAAGAAGGAACACAGGAGGGACTGGCTCAGCGATTTGCTGAAAATCTGAACCAGGAGCAGTTGAATCCATTGCAGGACATGCAAGAAGAGACGGAAGTACAGAAAGTTCCAACCTTCCAGTCAGCGGATACGGCTACCGATGAAACCGGTACCGACGCCAGCGAGCAAGTACTAGAAAACTTGCTTTTGAAAAACAATCAGCTGGACCCGGCTAAGGTAAACATCAAAGTGGCAGAAGCACCAGTTGATACCACCAGAGCAGATGCAGCACAGCAGCTTGCAGACAAGATTACTTACAAGCTCAGTCAAGGTAAGCAGGAGTTTGATTTGGAGCTGAATCCGAGGAACTTAGGCAAGGTCAATATCAAAATGATATTCCAAAATGGCACAGCTGAACTGATTATGACTACATCCAATGCTAAAGCTCATCAACTGCTGGCATCCCATGCTGATACGCTGAGAAGCATCTTAGAGGCCAATACGGGACTGGATAGCACGATTAACCTGAAAGAAGCGGAGAGCAACGACGGTCAGTTTGATCGAGATAATTTCCAGCAGCAGAAGGAAAATCAGCAGCAACAGCAAGAACAGCAGAAAAAGACTGCAACAGAAGGCTTATCCTTTGTAGATCGGTTGAGACTAGGTCTAGTAGAGGATATGGAAGAAGCCGTTTAAGAAAGGAGGAACAAACTTGGCAGATACAACTATCAATGATCAAATACTAAAGTCCTTAAAGTCGTTGACTGCCGATAAGAGCGCCAGCAAATCCCTTCAGAGCAATATTGACTTGCAGACGGTAAATTGGCTGAACCTTTTAGTGGCCCAACTGAAAAACCAGGATATGTATAATCAGACCGACAATGCGGAGATGATGAACCAAATGGCACAGTATTCCCAGATACAAGCGACACAAAGCATGGTAGACATGCAGGAAGACTTGTATGCCATGAACACCACATCCTATGCAACATCCCTTTTGGGGCAAAATGTGACTGCCGCATCCATTGAGACTACTACCGATTCCACAGGAAAGACAGAAAAGCTGGTCACCACCGTAGGGACGGTAACCGGGGTAACCTTGTTTGAAGGAGAACCTGTTGTCTATATCGGAGATAAAGCTTTTTCTCTAAGCCAAATCATGATTGTAGGGAAAGTGGAAACCGGTAAGGAAACCGACAACGGTGGAGACACAGACACAGATCCCGATACGGATGACAATAAAGATGATGGTGCTGTGAACGGGGGCGAATAAGGTTTAACAAGCCATAGATCAATCTGATAGAAAAGGAGGTGCAACATGGCAGACATTAAAGTTGGGACGAACTATCAGAATATTAATCAGCTAGTAGGCAGCAGGAATGTGAATAACCCAGGGCAGGTGACACAAAATACTGGCGTAACTAAAATTGGCGCAGATTTTGGTACTCTTTTGCAGGAACAGCTGGATAAGAACAGCGGAGCTGATAAACGACAAGGTATTCAATTTTCTAAGCATGCTCAGGAACGAGTGCTTCAACGAGGCATTGAATTGACCCCAGAGCTGATGGACGACTTAAACTCAGCAGTGAAAAAAGCAGATGCCAAGGGGGCTAAAGACGTGGTTATTTTCGATTCACTAAACGCCTTTATCGTCAATGTACCAAACAAAACAGTAGTGACCACTATGAGCGGCAACGAGATGCGAGATAATGTGTTCACGAACATCGACGGGGCAGTAATACTGTAAATCGTCAATAGACAATTTAATAAAATGAAATAACTTATTGAAATAAACCGTGACAAAATAACTGGACCATTTATGGAGGTTATGAAATCTGTGGACTGACAGATTTCCTCACGGCACTGAAAGGAGAAAATAAATGGTTAAATCAATGTTCGCTGCGGTAGCAGGTCTGCGGGCTCATCAGGCTAAAATGGACGTTATCGGCAACAATATTGCCAACGTAAACACGTACGGTTACAAAGCAGCCAGAGCTACTTTCCGTGATGTATTCTACGCTACGTCCAGCGGTGCAGGCAACGCTGGTACCGTGTACGGCGGTACCAACCCTTCCCAAGTGGGTTACGGATCTAAGCTAGGCTCTATCGATTCCCTGATGACCAGTGGTGGTACAGCTACTACCGACAGCCCTCTGGACTGCATGATTGTAGGCAACGGTTTCTTTCTGGTTGGACAGATGCCGGAAGAAGCTGCTGGGGTGAGAGAAGGAATCGATGTGGAAAGCGGTTATGAGGATGATGGTTCGAAGAAAGATAATGCGAAGCTGGGTGAAGTAGATCAGACAAAAGTCAGTGCTTTAAGCCTTACCCGCGTGGGCATTTTCAACTTTGACGGTGACGGCAACTTAGTAGATTCCAACGGCCGTCTGGTATATGGATTTGCCAGCGAATATAAGACCGATGGCGGCACAGACGGTAAAACAGCGGGCTACGAATTAAATATGAATGAGATTACAGCTATTCGGCTGCCGAATGCCAGCACAGAGGCAGGGACATACGAGCCTATGACCTTGAAGAAAATTACGGTTGGCCAAGACGGCGGCATAACTGGTACCAACGATAAAGGGGAATCCATCTTGATTGCCAAGATTGCCATCGCCAATGTACCGAACCCAAATGCGCTGGAAAGAGGAGAAAACTCTTACTACACCGCTAAAGCCAACACGGGCACGATTACGGTTAACCCGTCAGGACAGAACTCTACTGGTGAGATTCAGTCAGGTTGTCTGGAAATGTCCAACGTGGACTTGTCCAGAGAATTCACAGATATGATTACCACAGAGAGAGGCTTTCAAGCCAACACAAGAATTATCACTGTGACAGACTCCATGCTGGAAGAGTTGGTAAACTTAAAGAGATAAAGAACACACAAAAGCGTATAAGGTAATATAATATGAGGTATGGAGGAGCTGGCGAGGCCCTCCATACCGTATGATAAAGTGAGTGAACATATGATTAAGCTTACAAAATTAAACGGTACAACATTTCTTCTGAATCATCAACTGATACAGATTATTGAAAAGATACCGGAATCTAAGATTGTCTTGAACAACAAAGAATATTATCTCGTTCAGGAATCCCTTGAGGAAATCCTCGAAAGGATTATCCAATTCGATGCCAAAGTGGCAAATCGACTGGAAGATTTAAAGGAAACATTTAGACAGCATCCATAACGTTGGATATTCATTTTGGGCTTTTAGGCTGGCTCTCTTGGAGGAAAGGCCTGATTGCCTAAAATTTATATAGATAGGCCAGTTGACTTTCGACAGGCATCCCATTACTATTGCATAACAAATCCCCCAAGGGGAGGATTATAGGTTGTTTTAGAACTGAGAAATTAAAAAGAAGGAAACAATAGGAGACTTAGATGGCTGATGTATTATCACAAAGTCAAATAGACGCCCTGCTCAATTCCCTCAACACCTCTTCTGATGAAGAAGAGAAATTGATTGATGAGGAGGAAAATAAAAAAGTAAAGAAGTATGACTTTAAGACTCCTAAAAAATTCACCAGAGACCGGTTAAAGCTAATTTTCAGTGTATATGAAAATTTTGCACGAGTTATGTCGTCCTACCTGACCAGCATGATGCGCCTTTCCTGCCAAGTGGAAATGGTGGACATTGAAGAACAGAAATATTTTGAGTTTAACAATGCGTTGTCGGAAAACGACATCGTAGCCATGGTAGACGGTTCTGTCAACAACGGGAAAGGTGATACGGAGACCTTAATGGCCCAGATGAGCAATGAGGTGATTTATGCCTTGATTGATCGAATGCTGGGAGGAGGCGGAGACGTAGAAGGAGTGGACTCTGACGGGAGTTTTACAGATGTGGAAATTTCTCTCTTTGAAAACGTCATGGTTCGGCTGCTGCCTATCATGGAGGAGTCCTGGCAAAGCTATTTTGATGTGGGGTTTCGCTTTGATAAGATTGAGACCAATCCCCGGCTGATTCAGAGCATTCAGGCGGATGAAGTGGTGGTCATCGTGGTGTTAAATGTGGAAATTAAGGATACCACCGGTACCTTTAATATTTGCATACCGGGCAGCCTCATGGAAGACGTATTTAAGCTGGTAGATCAGACTAACCTGGCTGGCAAGAGAAGGGAGCATACCACGGAGATTGCCAGAGAGGAGATTCTGGAGAGCTTGCGGGATTCTCAGCTGGAGGTACGGGCCTTCCTGGGAGAAGCGAATATGCTTCTGGAAGACGTGTATTCGTTGAAGCCAGGTGATGTAATTAACTTAAGAAAGCCTAAAGACTCAGATGTGGCTATATACGTGGAGGATAAACCATGGTATAAGGGACGTCTGGGTGAGAAAAAAGGCAGTGTTGCAGTTAAGATAACGGGTACGACCATAACCCGATAATAGCAGAGGTGATATATGAACGATAACAATACTTATTTTACCCCCATGGAGATCGATGGTATCGGTGAAATCCTAAACATCAGCTTAGGATCATCGGCCACGGCCATGTCTGATATGTTGGGGAGAAAGGTGACCATCACCACGCCTAACGTGCAGATTCGGGGTTATGATGAATTTGAAATCAGCGAGGTTGAGCCTGCTGTAGGTGTAGAGATTACCTACGTGACTGGTTTAGATGGCAACAATTTGATGCTGCTCAAACGAGATGATGTCCGTAAAATTCTAGAAATCCTTATGTATACGGAGATTGACCCGGATACCTTCGAATTGGATGAACTTTCTTTGAGCGCCGTCTGTGAGCTGATGAATCAGATGATGGGGGCATCCGCTACCGCGATGGCCGATGTCATTGGCACGGTGGTCAATATCTCCACGCCGGTAGCTTTCGAAGTGGAGAATGCGGAAACCTTTAAACAGAAATATTTTAAGTCAGATGAGCCTATGGTGGAAGTGTACTTTAATATTGAGATTGAAGATACTTTTTCCAGTAAGTTTATCACTATGCTGTCGATGGATCTCTGCAAGAAACTGATTGCTTCTTTTGGATTTATGGATGGAAATGAAAAGTCTGAGGGAGAAGCTGCACCAGCACCGATTCCGGACATGGCATCAGCGGCAGCTGCTCCGGCCGCACCAGCACCGATGCCGCAAATGCAGAGTCAGATGGCTCAGCCAGCGCAGATGATGCCGCAAGGCTATCCGCCGCAGATGTATGGACAGCCATACCCGGCAGACCCAAGGCTGATTAACGTGCAGCCGATTTACCACAATTATGAGGTCTCCCCCGCTGAGGCAGGGACGAATCTGGACTTGATTATGAAGGTACCACTGCAGGTATCCGTAGAAATTGGCCGCACAAAGAAGCTGGTGAAGGATATTCTGGAACTGGGACAAGGATCTTTGGTGGTGCTGGATAAGCTGGCAGGAGATCAGGTGGACGTATATGTAAACGGTCAATGCATCGCAAAGGGCGATGTGGTAGTTGTTGATGATAACTTCGGTGTCAGAATCACAGAAGTAATCAAAAAGACTGATATCATTAACAGTCTATAGATGTAAAAATAAGCGTGAAGAGAGAATAATCGGTTTTTCAGGAGCTATTAAAGAAAGAGGTAAAAAGATGGCAAAAATTTTATTAGTTGATGATGCAGCATTTATGCGTATGATGATCAAGGATACTTTGTCCAAGAATGGATACACGGATTTATATGAAGCTGGGGATGGTGCGCAGGCTGTGGAGAAGTACGACGAGATTAAACCAGACTTAGTAATCATGGATATCACCATGCCAAATATGGATGGCCTAGAGGCTTTAAAGGCTATTACAGGCAAGTACCCTGATGCCAAAGTTGTTATGTGCTCTGCCATGGGTCAGGAAGCTATGGTTATTGAAGCTATCAAGCTGGGTGCCAAAGATTTCATTGTAAAGCCGTTCAAGCCGGACCGGATATTGAAGACGGTATCTGCAGTCCTGCCACAGTAAGAGGTGATGAAGATTTTAAGTTCGATTATACCTTTGATGCTGGCTCTGATGGCAGTGGTCGGTGTCATCTATTTAAGCTATGTATTCAGCAAATATGTAGCTCTAGGTGCCAGCAAGATGAGTGGTACCAAGTATATGCGGGTGGTGGATCGGATGCTCTTAGGGCAGGATAAGATGATGATGATCGTCCAGATTGGCGAAAGCTATTATCTAACCGGTGTGACCTCTCAGAATGTCCAGATTATCAAGGAGTTGTCAGAAGACGAATTGGTGGAGATGGAAGGTTCCGCTTCACCGATGGGTCTTCAGCAGATGATGACTTTTAAAAGTGCTCTGCAGAAGCATTTGAATAAAAATAAGGAATAAGGTAATAGGCACATGACTGATTCAATTCTTTCAATAAATGGGACCGGCATGCAGACATTGGAGATTCTGGTCCTTCTGACCTTGATTGCCCTGCTGCCTTCCATTTTAATTATGATGACGTCTTTTACCAGAATCGTCATCGTCTTATCGCTTTTGCGAAATGCTATGGGGTTACAACAGACCCCGCCTAATACAGTTATTATAGGCATCGCCCTGTTTTTATCGCTGTTTATCATGCAGCCAGTCATCACAGACATTAATGAACAAGCGTATCAGCCCTATAAGGCAGATCAAATCACCCAGGAGCAGGCCATCGATACGGCCTCTGTTCCCCTCAAGGAATTCATGCTGAAACAAACGAAGGTAGAATCCTTGAACGTATTTTTAAACTTTGCAGGCCTAGATCGGCCGGAGAATTTAACGGACGTTCCCATGCACGTAGTGATTCCGGCCTTCATGACCAGTGAGTTGAGCCGGGCGTTTCTCATGGGATTTTTGTTATATATCCCTTTTTTAGTCATTGATATCATCGTCGCCAGCGTGCTTATGTCCATGGGTATGGTCATGCTGCCGCCATCTATGATATCTATGCCGTTTAAGTTGTTGCTTTTCGTAGTAGTCAATGGCTGGGAACTGCTCTTCACCACCTTGGTGAGCAGCTTTAACTAAGCCGGGCCGTGAAGGACATCTTTCGCAAGCCAGGCCAAGGGAAAGTGAGGAGAAATGGAAACCTATTCACCTATATTTGATGTACTGCATACAGCTGTGTTGGTTGCAGCAGAGGTGGCATCGCCCATACTTCTGGTCAGTATGGCGGTGGGGCTAATTATTGCCATCTTTCAGGCGGCTACGTCTATACAGGAACAGACCATTACCTTTGTGCCAAAGCTGTTTATCATTGGTATCATCCTGGTGGTGACCGGTTCCTGGATTTTATCCACTCTGGTGGATTTTACAAAGATGATTTTCGATACCATGCTGGAGTTATAACATGCAGTCCTTTTTAGCAATTAATAATTTGACGGTCTTCGGGCTGATTTTGATGAGAATGGTGGGGTGCATTGCCTTAAACCCTATATTGGGAAGAAAAAATGTTCCGCCGATGATGAAAGCAGGCATCTCTTTAATGCTGGCCATCCTAGTTTTCTCGTATACAGATATCTCCACCATAGAGGTTATCGATTCCACGGTTGAATATATCGTCATCGGGGTTAAAGAGTTGGTGGTGGGCTTCGTGGTAGGTTTTGCGGTCAGTTTATTCACTTATGTAATTATACTGGGTGGTGAGGTCATCGACATGCAGATGGGCCTATCGATGTCTAAAGTTTACGATCCAGCCAGCAACGTATCCCTGTCCTTGAATGCAACGTTTTATAATATTTTATTTATTTTTATGTTCTTTCACGTGCAAGGGCATTTGACTTTATTTAAGCTATTTTTAGAGCTGTCGAAGGCTGTTCCTTATGGGCAGACCTTGTTTGGGGAAGACCTAGCCACAGGGATGATTTCTGTATTCTGCCAGTGTACGATTTTGGGTATTAAGCTGGCTATGCCAATGATTGCCCTCCAGTTTTTCGTGGAGATGGCCTTCGGCATCTTAATGAGGAATATACCACAGATTAATGTGATTATGATAAATATACAGGCAAAAATTTTTGCAGGACTGGTCTTTTTGCTCATTCTCTTTACGCCTACTTTGAGTTTCGTGGAGAGTCTGATTGATCAATTATTCAGTGCCATCGTGCAGTTGGCCAAGTTAATGGGGTGATGAGGTTTGTCGCAATCAAAAACTGAAAAAGCCACCTCGAAAAAACGAAAAGACGAACGGAAAAAGGGTAATGTACCTCAAAGTAAAGACGTAACCAGCGTCATCTCTTTGTTAGTCATCTTCTCTGTACTAAAGAAACTTTTTCCCTACATGTATGAGACGTTTGGTTCCTTTTTCTCGTTTATCATGGGAAAGATGGTCAGCGTGGACGTATTCAGCGACGCAGCCAGAACAGAAGTTACTGTAGAAGCTGTTAAGGCTATGGTCATATCCACCTTGCCTCTGTTGTTAATCAGTGCGGGCATTGCCATCCTCTCCACAGGAGCTCAGACCAAGTTTCTGTTTTCTTCAGAAGCCATGAAGCCTAAGTTGAGCAAGTTTAACCCGATCAACGGTATTTCCCGCATGTTCTCCGTGCGCAGCGGAGTAGAACTGATTAAAAACCTGATTAAAATTACTATTATTGTGGTGATTTTGTATAAATTTATTTATGCCCGCTTTACAGAAATGGCGAGGATGCTTTTCTTGGATCCCATGCAGTCTTCTGTTTATGTGCTGGGGGCGGTGGTGAAGATGGCCTATATGGTCTGCATCATTTTCGTCTTTGTAGCCGGTTTAGACTATCTGTATCAACGCTGGGAATACGAGCGCAAGATTAAGATGAGCAAGCAGGAAATCAAGGAAGAATTCAAGCAGACAGAAGGAGATCCTCAGATTAAGGGTAAGATTAAGCAGAAGCAGCGTGAGATGGCCACTTCCAGAATGATGCAGGCCGTTCCCACTGCCGATGTGGTTATCCGAAACCCGACACACTTCGCTGTGGCACTCAAGTATGATTCGGAAACGGACCAGGCTCCGGTGGTCGTGGCCAAGGGCCAGGATGAGCTGGCTTTGCGAATTGTGGCCATCGCGGAACAAAATGGAGTCTATATCTTGGAGGATAGGCCCTTGGCCCGGGCTATTTACGCTACTGCTGAGTTGAAAATGGAGATTCCCTATGCGTATTACAGTGCCATAGCAGAAGTCTTTGCTTTGGTGTATAGCATAAAGAAGAATGATAAGGATATAAAGAGGAACTAGCTTATGGCAGATATACTTCGCGTGACCACTCCCCTGAACGGCCAAGATGCCGCCAGCCGGGTGCGTCCTAATACCAATCAGGATCCCACCACCAACATCAACAATACCATTAACCCCAGTCGGGTGCCCGGTAATGATCGTAAAGACCTGAACAATGATCAGGATACCAATAAATTTTCACCTCATCTGAAATCTAATTTTGATTCCTTTCTAAACAAGCTAGCCAGTACGCCAGGTATGTCTGCGGAGACGGCTAGGCTATTCTTCACCCGGTATGGAAGTATCGTCAGTTCTGGTATGAGCGGCGGTATTGCAGCGGAAATGGCAAAGTACCTGCAAATGATGAAGGTCACGGATGCCGAGCTTTTAAACCTGCTAAAAGGGATGCAAGGCTCTTCTGTAAAATTTACTGGCAGCTTCTTCGACATTATAAGGGATTTGATGAGCAATAAAAATGTGTCTGGGGATGCAAAGGCCCTGATGTTGGAGTTCCTTCGGCGGTATGATGCCATCACGGCCAACGATCACGCCTTGAAAAATATCTTATCTAACTTGAATAATATTGCAGATCGGATGATGAAATCCTCTGGTGATAAGCTGCGGGAGATGGCTGCGAACATCGATACCACTGCAGGAAAAGGTAATGTGTCTGGAAATCTAGCCTTCATGAGGGAAAACCTTATCCCCCTGCTGTCTAATTACATAGCCCAGACCAAAGATTACGGCAGTGTTCGGGATAATATCAGCTTATTCATCCTCAATTTTGCTCGTTATGAGATGGGCGGCAAAGAAGCCTTCTCGGAAGCATTAAACTCCCTGCTAGGCATTCCAGAAATCAGCAGTAAGGTCTCCAACAGCTTGATTGCAGAATTGGCTGACAGTATTTTTGCTGGAGCAAAAGGAGACAAGGCTCATTTGCTTCAGGATCAGCTGGTAAACATTCTGACAAAGGGTCTGGATGGACAGGCTGGATATCAGAATACCCAGGTGTTCCAGAATATTCTCCAGTCTGCCCTACTGAACGAAAGTGTTTACATGCCCCTGCTTCACATGATGTTTCCAGTGGAATACAACGGGCGGCAGATGTTTTCCGAGGTGTGGGTAGATCCGGACAGCGATGAAAGGAATGAAAAAGAGGCCGGCACGGCAGTCAAACTTCTGGTTAAATTTGATATCAAAGACTTAGGTTTCTTCGAGATGATTCTGTTGGTGCAGAATAGCAAGGTAGACATGCAATTTTTCTATCCCGAGGGGCTGGAGCCCATGAAAGGCCAGATAAAAGATAGCATTTTTGCCATCATGGAGAGAAATGAATTGAAGTTCCGTTCGTATATGGCGGATAAGTGCGCCCAGCCAAAGGCGATTTCCGATGTGTTCCATAAGCTCTTTGAAGGGAGGAATATGGTCAATGTCACAGCATAGCGGTTCCAGACAACGGGCGGTAGCCCTGAAATACGACGAAAAGCAAGGCGCGGCTCCAGTTATCGTCGCTTCCGGCTTAGGACACATGGCGGAGAAGATTGTGGAGGTAGCCAACCACATGGATGTGCCGGTATATGAGGATACGTCTCTGGCTACCGTGTTATCCCAGCTGGAGCTGGGGGCCCAGATTCCAGAGGAAGTATATCGGGCGGTGGTAGAAATCTATATTTACTTTTTGAATTTTAAACAATAAATATCCATTTGTTTAAGCTAAAAATTAAAGTGAAAGCTGGATTATATAACCTAAATTTGATTATTTAAGGTGCTATTCATGTTTAACATGGGTGGCATTTTTTCATTTCCTACAAAAAAATAAAAATAATATTAAAGCTTTTAAAGCCCGCAGCCGATATATACTATAAGGTTTTATGAATTCAGATGAAACAAAGAGGTGTGTGTTATGAAAATTACGGGAAATTATTTCAATACCCAGATTAATAAAAAGAATACTCAGGGTTCTGCTGAGGCAACGAAGCCAGTGTATAAACAGTCGGTGCAAAATAGGGATTCTATTACGATTAATGCTTCCAAGGAGCAGATTGCTGAAGCGCAGTTTGCCAACTCGCTGAAGAGTCAGATTGCTGCTGAGGTGAGAACGAGTGCCTCCGCTGAAAAGCTGGATGGCTTAGCTCAGCAGATTTCCAGAGGCGAATACGAGATTAATGCTAACGACATCGTTAAAAAGCTGCTAATGACAGAAGCAGATTTCTAGTCAGGGGCTGATTCCTAACGGAGGTCAGAGCTTAAGCCTTTCAACGAAACACCAGTTTAGATGGATAGGGATATCCCCATAGACAACGAACCAATGTGGCGAAACAGGCCGCAGATAGATACAATACACCGCCAGATGAACCCTACCGCAGGATGCGACTGACAGGAATCCAGATGGCAAGAGACGTAGGAGGAAACGCATATGAACAAGTACATGCAGATTAAAGACATCATGGACGACTACATCTCCTTGATGGATGAGCTGATTCGCTTCGAACAGGATAAGCTGAAAGCCGTAGAGAATAAAAACATTGAACATCTGAACAGCTTTTTAAAAGCGGAGCAGGTTTATCTGCTCCAACTGAGAGGACTAGACACCAAACGGGAAGCCGCTATGAAAGCCGTAGGTTTGGAAGGATTGACCTACCGACAGATTATCAACGGCATAGACCCGTCCGAGGGCAGTATTCGCAGTGAATTGGAGAGCTCTTATGAGGAGCTGTCTATTAAAACAAATCAATTCCGAGAGATTATACAGACGTTAAAGACTCATATTGATCTAAGACTTCACACCATTGAGACGTTTATGAATAAATTTGGCGGACAACCGTCAACACCTGCAGAGTTGGGCATTTATGACAAGATTGCGCAGCAACAGGAAGGCGGCAGTGCGGCTGGCCGATTCAAACCTACTAAAGCTTAGGATACGGAGGAAAACCCAATGCTACGATCTACATTTTATTCGTTTACAACAGCCCTTAGAGGGATGACCACGGCCCAAAAGCAGTTAGATGTAACAGGCCAAAATATTTCCAATGTCAGCACTACAGGCTACACGAGGCAGCGGGCTGATGTATACTCTGCTGCTGCCGCAGGTTCGGCAGACCAGTACAGTACCCGGACCTCCACCCAAGTGGGACAAGGCTCTGTGGTAGGCAGTATTTCTCAGATTAGGGACTCCTTTCTGGATGTGCGCTTTCGTAGAGAGGCAGCCAACCTAGGAGAGCAGGAGGCTAAGTTAGACACCCTGAAAGACTTATCTATGGTTTTTGACGAGATTGAAAACGGTGGTCTTATGGATAGTTTTAGCAAATTTGTTACGCAATTACAAGCCTTTGCTTCCAATGCTAACAGTTCCGAGTTTGACAGTATTGTGAGGGATGCTGCATCTACCTTAGTAAAACAGTTCAATCAGTATGCATCTCAAATCTCTATTGTGCGGGAGGAAAAGGAATACAACCTTAAGGAAGTAACTGAAAAGACGCTGAATGATTTAATGGGCAATATTGCCGAGTTGAATAAAAGTATCCGAGAGGTACAGAGCGGCGGCGGACAGGCTTTGGAGTTGAAAGACGAGCGGAACCTGCTGTTAGATCAGCTGGCAGAATACATGAAGATTGACGTAAAGTATTCACCAAAAGAGATGGCGGGCGGGATTGTCGTAGATGATGTAACCATCAGTATGGTGGGAGAAGACGGTTCTAAGCAGCCGCTGATACACAATGATAGTGCGTCTAGTTTTACCGTGAAGACGCAGGGGGATGACGGCTTGGATAAGGCGACCGTCACGATTGATAATTCCGCCATTGCGGCCAAGCAAATGGTGACCGATATCAATAACCTGTTAAAGGCGATGTCCACCGCCAACGCTGGATTGCAAAACATCAACAGCGAGTTGGCAAAATCGTATCCAAGCGATCCAGACGCTGACCCGGCAGGCTCTGCTTTAGATTACACCAGGTTGGCTGAAAAGCTGACGACCATAGCAGAATCTATCACTGGCTCAGGAGGCTATGATGAACAGATTGAGACGGCTAAAACGGCTGTTTCTGATGCTCAGACTGCCGTAAACAACGCATTGAAAGCTGATCCGAAGCCTAGCGAGGATGATATGAAAGCCCTGTACAAGACTTTAAATGATGCAGTCAGCAATAGGGCTACTTTGATAAACGCCAGAACAGCTGCCCTCAAGGAACAGGAAACTCTGGAAAAATACCAGTCTAAGTCTGCCAAGTATGCCGCCTCAGCAGTTAGCTGTGATGCAAAGATTAAGTCTGAATTAGCAGCTTACGGAATCACGGCTACTCAGATGTATACGCCGGGGGACTTCACTACCTGCTACTATACCTTTACCGATGCTGACGGCAACCCAGTGACAGATAAAAACGGTAATGCTGTCAAGTGGAATGCGGGAGCTACCTCGACCACTGTAGATCGGAGCAAGCTAGAATCCATAGGCATTTCCTTTGAAAGCACTTTTGATGCGGAAGAGTTGGCATCACCAGGAGCCTTGAAAGGTGCTTTGGAGATGCTTAACAGCGAAGGGGTATTCGACTATGAGGCCAACGAAGTTCGAGGAATCGGTTATTACGAGAAAATGCTGGACTCCTTGGCTAATCAGTTGGCAACTACTTTAAATAAACTGAACGATAACCCAAAGACCACTGGGGTGGTGGAAGATCTTTTCCAGACTTCTGATGGCGCCAGTGTTTTCACTGCTGAAAACCTGAGAATCTCTGATGGCTGGAAAAATGGTAAATATGGTATTACACCAAGTAAGACCACACAAGTAGGATCTGGAAGCAACTCCGGCCAGAGCGATAATATCCTGCTGATGATTTCTACCATTTCTACTAAAATGACCTATTCTACCGGTCCAGTGGCGAACAAGGACGTGAATGGCAATTACCTGAAGACTGCTGCTGACGGAACTACAAGTATTGGTGCCAATGGCAGGGATGGAAACGGAAATTATACTTTGGATGGGGCGTTAGTGGCGAATAAGGATATGGTCAACTATAAGTCCATAAATTTGACTAAAATTGATGATAACAATTATACAGATGGTACAAATACGTATACGAAGACAGCCGACAATGTATTTACTTACACGGACGGAACAAATACCACGGCCGTAAACAGTGACGGTATTATCTACAAAGGCGATGGAAGTACTGGTCAGTATCAGTTGGATGCCCAGACTCTTAGTCCATCTACGACCACTACTGGAGAATACGTGGGGCCAGACGGCACTACTGTAGTAGCCAACGGACAGGATGATGACGGCAACTATACTATGACCACCACCGATGCTGACGGGAAGAAGACTGTGGTTACTGTAGCCAATGCCGATGGCGTAATGTATAAGACTAACCCAGATGGCTCTATTGCAAAGGATAAGGAAGGTAAACCAATCTTAGACGCGGCGGAGAGCAAGCTGGATTATAGAAGTGAAAGTTTTCTATACAATGGTACTTTCCAGGAATATTTGGCTAATGTCAGCAATGTGGTATCTTTGGACATCAGTTCCATCAGCAATATGGCAGCTAACCATGAGACCATATTAGGAGAAATTCAGACGTCTAGAGATGCTATTTCCAGTGTTTCCCTAGATGAAGAAGGAGTCAACATCATGCAGTATCAAAAGGCTTACAATGCTTCGGCTCGGTTGATGACTGCTTTGGATGAGTGTTTGGAACGAATTATAAACCAGATGGGCAAAGCTGGACTGTAATTATAGAGAGGAATAGAGAGGTGAACATGCCATGAGAGTAACTCAGACGATGATGTCGCGCCAGTATACCACAAGAGTGAGTGGTGCGTTAAGCGACTTAAGCTATGTAAATAAACAGGTGGGCTCTGGACGAAAGTTTTTTAAGGGCTCTGAGAATCCCAGCGGAGCGGCAAAGGCTTATCAGCTGCGTCGCCAGGCAATCCAGGCCGATGATTACATGACTAACGTAACGGACGCTCAGTCGACACTGTCTACCAAAGAAAGTGCAATGACTCAGGTGAGCAAAGCCTTGGAAGATGTGTATAGCAGCTTGCTCTCCATTATGGATGGAACGAAGAATACAGCAGAAGATAAGGCTATCGTGGCTCAGCAGTTTCGCAGTGTTCAGGAGACGATTGTCAAAGATATGAATACGAAGTATGGGGATAAATTTTTGTTCGGAGGCAGCAACTTGGAGGATGTTCCTTTCGAGCTGAAAGAAAATGTACTTACCTATCGGGGCGTAGATGTCAGCGGTAACACCGATTATGTGTGGCCGGATGGGACTGCTACAGATAGCAATGCCCTTCTTTCGCAACTGGCTGGAGATACGCTGTACACGGACTTGGGCTTTGGATTGGAGTTTAAGGACGGAGAGGTAATCAGCAGCAGCGCCTACAATACGGCTACGGCGGGAATCAATGTCATCGGGTACGGTACAGACGACAATGGCTTAGCCAACAACATGGTGGTGCTCATCGGTGATATGGCGGCGATGCTGGACAGCGATTGTGAACAATCGGAATTGGGGGATTACCTAACTAAATTTAAGCAACTCAAGCAAAACGTGCTCAATGCCACTACCCAGACGGGCAGCGACAGCAT